>JADGAR010000075.1 GCA_015231915.1 Magnetococcales bacterium | reverse complement strand
GAGAAGGTCCCGGTGTTGGGGGATCTGCCCCTGTTGGGTGGTCTGTTCCGCGCCGAGGGGGCAACCGATGAAAAGAGAAACCTGATGGTTTTTCTGCGTCCGAGGATTTTGCGCACCCGCGAGGAGGGGATCCGGCTCACCCACGAAAAGTACCGCTCCATGCGGGAGACCCAACTGGCCGCCCCGCGTGCGTTGGGGCCGGTCACCCTGGAGGGGGGCACCCCGCTGTTGCCGGAGTTGCAGACCCCGTTGCGCATGGATCGCGGGATCTCCACGCCGTCGGCTCCTCCCGTTTCGGTCCCCGACAACCCCGTTCCCGTGCGGCGCGAGGCACCGCCCAAGCCGGTGCGCGCGCCCCCGTCTTCCCGTGTCCGCTGATCCGGACGGCAAGGCGCCGTCGCTCCCTTACGCCTTTGCCAGGCGCCATGGCGTCCTGGTGGGGGGCGTGGAGGAGGAGGGTGGTGCGTTGCGCATTTGGCACCGCGCCGAGGTCTCTTTGCTGGTGTTGCAGGAGTTGCGGCGCCGGTTCCGGCGCGAGTTGCGGCTGACCGAGGTGAACGATGGGGTGTTCGAGGAGCGGTTGCGGCAGAGCTTCGAGGCGGGTTCCACCCAGGCCATGGAGGAGATGGCCGGGTTGGAAGAGGAGCCGGATCTGGTGCGGGCCGCCGAGGCGATCGGCGAACCCCGCGATTTGGCCGACAGCGCCGACGACGCCCCGATCATCCGCCTGATCAACGCCCTGGTGACCGACGCGGTGCGCAAGGGGGCTTCGGACATCCATCTGGAGCCGTATGAGGATCGCCTGTCGGTGCGGTTTCGGGTGGACGGGGTGCTGCGTCGGGTGTTGGATCTGAAACGTGCCTTGGCACCCTGGATCGCGTCGCGGGTCAAGGTGATGGCGCGTCTGGACATCGCCGAAAAGCGGCTGCCCCAGGACGGACGCATCGCCTTGCGCATTGCCGGGCGTCCGGTGGATGTGCGGGTCTCCACGCTGCCCACTGGCCACGGCGAGCGGGTGGTGATGCGGCTTCTGGACAAGCAGGCCGGTCGTTTGAGCCTGGAGGAGTTGGGGATGGCGCCGGCCATGCGGGAGGAGCTGGACCGGCTGATTCATCGTCCCAACGGGATCATTCTGGTGACCGGGCCGACCGGTTCCGGCAAGACGACGACGCTGTATGCCATTTTGCGGCGTCTGAACGAGTCGAGCCGCAACATCATGACCGTGGAAGATCCCATCGAGTACGAACTGGAGGGGATTGGTCAGACACACGTCAACACCAAGGTGGATCTGACCTTTGCGCGGGGTTTGCGCGCCATTTTGCGCCAGGATCCGGACATCGTGATGGTGGGGGAGATTCGGGACGTGGAGACGGCGCGCATTGCGGTGCAGGCGAGTCTGACCGGTCATCTGGTGTTGTCCACGTTGCATACCAACAGCGCCATTGGGGCGGTGGCCCGTTTGCGGGACATGGGGATCGAGCCGTATCTGTTGTCGTCGAGTCTGGCGGCGGTGGTGGCGCAGCGGTTGGTGCGCCTGTTGTGCGATGCCTGCAAGCGGCCTGATCGGGACGCGGAACCGGTTGCGGTGGGGTGTGATGCCTGTCTGGGCAGCGGCTATGCGGGTCGGGCCGGGATTTACGAGTTGGTCGCCATGGACGACACCCTGAAGCGGATGATCCACGACAACGCCGGCGAGCGGGAACTCACCGCCCATGCCCGTGCCTTTTCCGCCAGTCTGCGGGATGACGGGTTGCGGTTGCTGCAATCCGGGCGCACCACCATGGCAGAGATCGTGCGCGTGACGCGCGAGGATTGATCGCCTTTGGCGGGCATTGTTTTTTTGTTGGGATCGTTGCGGTAGCATGGTAAATTGGAGACTGTCGCAAGAGGGCGATCAAGGTTGCCGGCATGTGCGTATAAGGAGTTGAAAATGCAGGAATCATCTATGGATGCGGGGGAGGTCCCCTTTCACAGGCGGTTGACCGGTCGGTTCGACGGCATGATCCGGCAAAAAGATGTCGCGCGCCTCGGGGAAGAGATGGCGCGACGGGACGGATGGTATGTGGTGGAACCCAATACCCCGATGCCGGAGGCGCCGGTGAGTGGTGCGGCGGCCCGGCAGGATCTGGACGATCTGGTCGCCCAGATCCTGGATGTGGAGCGTGGGGTATGGACCACCATGGTCTATGCGCAAAGTTTCGAGGATCCCTGGATCATCAAGGTGTTTCATCCCCGTCGTGCCGGTTGCGGGTGTGGTCCGGGGGGAGGGGTGCTCCCCTGGAAGGTATTTACCCGTTTCAAGCCGGGACCGGTGCCGGAATGGGAAAGCGTCCAGTGCTCGACCGGGCAGGGTAATGCCACCCGGCGTTCCTGGTTGGGGGGGTGGCGTTGACTTATGAGCAAGTCGGGATGGATGGCGCTGTTGGCATGGGTGTGGGTCGTTTGGCTGGGGACGGCCTGGGCTGTGGAAGGAAACGGGCCGGAGTCGCCTGCCATCAAGGTGGACAGGCCGATTCAGGTGTTTACTCCGGAAGAGTTGGCTTTCAGCAAGTTGACCATGGGGTATTACAAAAACCCGGATCCGGAAAAATTGATGAATGCCTTTCTGGCCATCAAGGACATTTTGGCCTTTTTTCAGCATTCCAAAAGAACAGCGGATGACGGTCGGGCGGTGATTGCCTCGCAGATCACGGCGGTGTTTTTTGCCAGCATGATCCGCAAGCAGCCTGCCCTGGCATCGACCTTTGGCCGGATGGTGACCGCCAGGGGGACGGATCCGCACAAGATCGTGCTGGCTGATGCCGTTGCCATGTCCGGGGTCAAGGATCGGGAGGAGATCCTGAACAAGCTGTTCAAGAGCGTCTCGGAGGGCTTTTTGAACGAACAGGGCAAGGATCCGGCCCAGGTCACGAAGGACCGGGAGACGCTGTTTGCGCGGATGAGGCAGCAACCGGTTTTGGATTTGACCAAGGTGACGGTGGTGCATCCTGGACAGCTCGACCTGTTGTGGTCGGCCTTTTTTGCCACCGGTGAGAAGGATTATGTCGTCAGGGTGGCCAAAAAGTTGGACTTCTGGCTGCCCCAGGAGGAGTTGTCCCGCAAGATGGAGGCATTGAATGCCACTCAGCGCACCCCGGAAATCATGGCGGATGTCAGGCGTCATGCCTTGAGTGCGGCGGCGGGGTGGTCGCTGGCTGCCAATGCCAAGCGTTTTCCGGAGGTGAAGAGCGCTTTGGAAAAATTCGCGGCCTCCGAACCGGGCACGGCGGGCACGGCGGCCAAGAGCATTTTGCAACTCCTGAAGGCGGCCAATTAGCCTGTTTCATTTGCCGGTCAAGGTCACCGGGAGGGTTGTGCGGCGTCCGGCGCGCCAGACCGACAGGGTGACGGTATCGCCGATGGCGTGTTGCGAGATGATTTTTTGCAGGGTTTCCAGATCCTCGACGGGCCGGTTGTCCACGGCTTGAATGACATCGCCCAGTTCGGCCCCGCCGGAGAAGAGTCGGGTGGGGCGCAGACCGGCCCTTGCGGCGGCGGAGCCTGGGGTGACTTGCAGGACCAGCACGCCGGAGATGCCGGCCTCTGCCAGGATGCGGTGACCGATTTCGTCGTTGGCGGTGATGCCGAGGGAGGGGGTGCGATACTGGCCCTGGGCGATGAGGATCGGGATCACCCGGTTGACCGTATCCACAGGCACGGCGAAGCCGATGCCGGCGTAGGCCCCGGACGGGCTGTAGATGGCGGTGTTGATGCCGATCAGGCGACCGGCGCTGTCCAGCAGTGGTCCGCCGGAGTTGCCCGGATTGATGGCGGCATCGGTTTGGATCAGGTTGTCGATGGAGCCGCCTGTGTCGTTGTCGATGCTGCGGTCCAGGGCGGAGATCACCCCGGTGGTGAGGGTGTGGTCCAGACCGAAGGGATTGCCGATGGCCAACACCTTTTGTCCTGTCTGCAGGTCGTGACTGGTGCCGATGGGGACTGGCCGGGGGCGATCGAAACCGGTATCGATGCGCAACACCGCCAGGTCGTGTTCCTGGCTGGCCCCCACCAATGCCGCCGGATAGCTTTTCTGGTCGGCAAGCGTCACTCTTGCCTCTTGCGCCTCTGCCAGGACGTGGAAGTTGGTGACCACATGGCCGTTTTCGTCCCAGATGAATCCCGATCCGGTCCCCTTGGGGACGCGCATGATGTTGCGGGTCCAGAAATCCCGTACATGCTGGATGGTGGTGATGTAGACGACCGAAGGTTTTGCCGCCTTGAAGATGGCGATGGTATTTTTTTCGTCATCCGCCAGATCCCCCCGCGCGGTCACCGCCCTTGGCGTGGCGGTCATTTCGATCAGCCATGCCTGGACAACGGGCCGGAAATAGAGGGCCACCAGGATGAGGCCGAGAATCAGCCAGAACCAGGGAAGGGGTTTGCGGGTGGGATGGGTTTTGAATTTCATGGGCCGTGCCGTAGCGGCATCCATATAAAATTGGTCAATGGAGACACACTCATTGCAGAAAAAAACCTTTCTTGAACCCTTCCAGAATCTTGTTAATCTCCCTGACCCTCTCTTCCGGCGGGGCTTTTTTGTCGTTGCCCAGTTCGATTTCCAGGCTAAAACGCATGGGAATGTTGGCCTGAGCCTTGATGGCCAGGAGTTGAGGCAGAATGTCGGCCAAATCCTGGATTTCTGATGGTTCCAGATCGGTCTTGGCAATGCGGCTTTTGGAGTCGACTTTGCGGGTAACGGGTTCTGTGTCAACGTTTTTCTTGCCAGTCGGAACCTTCAGCTTGACCAGGTTGGCAGCGACGTAATCACATGGCCAGACTCCAGAGGTCTCGTCCAACTCCAGAAAACGGGCGTTCAAGGCTGCGGTGATCACATCTTTTACCACTTTCCAGGGAAGATTATAGGTCCCTCTCATGGAAAGCGTATTGGAAATGATCATGGCCCTTGTTTCGCCATTTTCCCAGGCGTCCGGCAGGTTTTCGGGCAGGATTTCCACCGCAGAGATGGCGGCGGGAGGGGATCGCAGAATGGCTCTGGAACCGAGCATTCCGGTCGGGATTGCATCGGCAAGCACACTGCACGGCGTGTTGATCAGCCACAATTTCCCCTGCCCCACGGCCAAACGAACGGCTGTATAGATGACCTCCTGGTTGGCCTGGGGAATTGCCACGGGTTCCTGGTACCCTTCCCGTTGCACCTGCACGATATTGCCGCCGGTGAAATAGGCGATCAACTCCGGGATGGAGAGTTCCTCGCCTTTCCACAGGCCGGGCAGTGTGCCGGGAAGCAGGAGATCCGGGTGAATTTCCGCCAGGCTGGCTGTTTCCGGCAAGACCAGTTCAAGGGCCAGATCGGTCCGGGAAGCCTCATCCGGGCGGGATCGCCACCAGGTTCGGAAGGATTGATCGGGGCGCGGCAGACGCAACACAAAGGCTCCCTGGGCACATCCCTCCGTCAGGGTGTCGAGGATGGCCTGGGATTTCAGCATTTTTGGCAAATGGGGGAGTTGAGCGAAGGCACCGGCGAGGTCTTTCACCCGGCGACTGGTCTCATGGTTGCGCCAAAGATTGTAAGGGCCATCCGGCAGCAAGGCTTCGGCGGTAATGGCGGACTCCTGAATGCGGGATCGGGGATCGTTTTTGATAATACTGAAGTGATTGTCATCGCTCACGTTGATTTTGAAGGCATGCACCTTGTTCTGTTCGGAGACGGTGATGACGGTAGACCAGGCTTGACGGATGGCTGCGGGAATGCGCCCCCTGGATGTGTCCAAATGGATGGCGAGGGTCTGCAGACGGGCGACATCCAGGTTGCCATTGCGTCCCTGTTCTTTGAGGTCGGTATGGACAAGCTCCCACGCCAGATAGTCGCGCACACGGGCAGTGGCCATCTCCACGCCGTCGCGAGAGGGGGCCAACATCAACACGGCGTTGCGGAAGACACGGGGTTTTTCCGGCCCAGTGGTCTCCTCCAGAAAACGGACGGCCTCGGCACTGGGTTTGCCGGAATCCGAGGCAGCGTTCAACCCCAGAACGGCATAGTGGAAAACCCCATCATCCTCGATGTCTCTTGGCGTGGCAGGCAACAGGTGATTTTTTACGCCAGAGGCCGCCACCCCGGCGGTCAGCGACTTGACCTTGGAAACTTCGTCCAGAAGTCGTGCCCGCACCATGATGTCATTAATCCGGTTGGCGGCCACGGCGTGCATTTGCGTCAGATTGGGACGGTTGCCCAATCGCCAGGTTCCTGGTAGCTTGCCTCCGAGGGTATCGGTATGCAGATCATCCAGCCAGAAGCTGACCTGCGCCCAGCGCACGAGTCCTTTGGTCAATTCAATCGTGTCGGAGCGGGTAGCCCCCAGCAACAGCTCCAAGTCACGCGCCTGAGCCTGCATGCCGATAGGCTGGGAGTGCAGAAACACCGCCAGAACCGCCTTTTCGATCTCCCGAAAGGAGAGTCCCATCGAATCATCCTGGATCTCTCTGGCATGTCCCATCTCTCCTTCAATCACGCCGGTCCATCTTTGCTGATGGCCTTCGTGTTCTTCCGTGTCAGCCACGGTCACCAGTTCCCGCAAGGCCTCCGAAAGGCCCTCCTTGCCAGGGGCGGTGAGAAAGACTCCGGGACCGATCAACGGATCCTGATCCCACAGCTCCGCCTCGCGCAGAGCCAAGGCAAAGGTGCGCAATACGCCACGAGTTTTCTGAAAACGGTCCAGATTGGTCCACTTCGTGTAAAAAATATCAATCAAATTTGGATGAAAGGGGTAACTCTTCAGAAATCGCTCCTCGGCGTCTGCTCCCTGCCGTCTAGTCTGATCATCCAAATTCATGATTCCTTTCATTGCCGCATGAACGTGAGGACGGAAGCGGTCCCGATCTTGCAAGGATTGAGGCGTGAAAAAACGGCGGCGCAGCACCTCGGCCACATCCTCCTTGATCACGGGTTCCACCGCCTCTTCCCGCTGGCGTTGAAAAATATCGTACAACTCTCCCTGCAACTGCCGCCCCACGGTATCGCTCTTGTTGGGGTCGCTGGCCAGCAGCGAGACCACCAGACAACAACGGTCCACCTTGGTGACGGCCTGGGTGAGATACTGAAAAAAGTTGATCATGCGGTCCCGCCAACGGTGGTCCGCCGCCACCTTTTCCCGGACGAACATCAACACCTCGTCCATGAGGATCAACACCCCAAGCCCCTCTTTGGTGGGCATCTCCAGCAGTTCGGTGAGCAGGTTTTCCGCTGGCGCGCTCTCTCGTTCCTCGGCCAACTCTTCGACGTGCAGGAGTTTCAGACCCGCCTCGCCAGCCAGTTGCCAGGCCAGCACGCTCCAGGGATGTTTTAGCAGTCGAGATTCGCCTTGGGGGTTAAGGACCACCATCCCTTTTTCCACGTCCAACTTGTCGAAGCACAGGCCCGCCACTCTGGTTTTGGGGGGCGGTTCGCCGATGGCCTCGCGGAATTCCGCCACGGCAGGAAGATTGGGCAGATTGGCAGGATCGGCCACCAGATGACGCAACGTGATGAGGGTGTGGGTTTTGCCGCCTCCGTAGGTCAATTCCAACTGCCGCACCGCCTTGCTGTTGCGACCCGCCACCCGCAGCACCACATCCCGGACCAACTGTCGGAGATTGAACGTGGGAAAGGTCAATGCGAAAAACTGCGTCGGGTCTTCATAGATGGGCCGCTTGCCGCTTTGGATCAACACCTCGTAAAGATCGGCGGCGAACATGTGCATCGGCAATGCGCCGGAGCGCAGATCATCCCGCAGGGTCAATACCTGGTGCCAGGGTGTCCAGGGAAGATAGGCGACCATGTTCGTGTTCCTTATTCCGGTAGATCCAAAGAGAGCGACTTTTGCCGATCATCCACCGCCCCCAGGGAGCCGAGGTGGTTGCTGATGCGTTCCAAAAGTGATCGCTCCTCGCTGCCTTGGGGCGCGAGTTCGATGAAGGATTGCAGCAGACGGCGAAAGAGTTCATGACGGCGCAGGCCGTGTACGTCCAGGTATTGATCCAGTATTGTCACATCGCCCGCCTGCCACAGGTGCATCAGGCGGTGGATGCGGTCGATGAGCGGCACAGGCTGGCCGCCGGGGGCCTCGTAGCCCATGGAACGATGTTTTCTCATCTGCCATGGCCTCAGTTTGACCAGATTGCCGGCTTCCGGTTTTTCCTCGTCATCCGGTTCATCGTCCGCGCTGGGGTCCTCCTCTTCCAGGTCGTTGCCATCGAGGTCGGGTTTGCCTTTGGCGCGCATCAGAATCTGCCAGTTGGCTTCCAACTCCCGATCCGTAAGACCGCAGGCCGTGGCATAAAGAATACACGCGCCGATGGGGGTCTCGTCCATGCCGAAATCGTGGCGATGGAGCAGATAATAGGCGGTAAGGGCATCCATGCGCTCCGTGTTCAGACTGTTTTCCTGCGTGCCGGTCAGCACACGACCCACCACGAAATCCACCACCATGCGGCGCACCAGAATGAGAAACTCCCCCACGCTCAAGATTGCGCCGGGGTCATTGGCCTTCTTGACGATGGGATGACGGCTGTAGGCCTCCAAAGCCGGGCCGGTGGCGGCCCACACAAAGTCCGGCCCCCGGATGCCCGCATCCCAGAATTCCCGCAGGCGCAGGGTGATCTTTTCCTGCATGGATTTTAATACTTGGGTGTCCCATCCGACCTTGGCGGTGAGGGGACGCTTTTTGCAGACCAGCCATACGGAGGAAGCCAGGGCGGCGGATGACATGGCCCGCATCCGGTTGCCCATTTCGGTCTGAATGGGCCAACTGCCATCGACGATGAAACCGGCCTGAATGATGGCAAAAACCAGGGTCTCCCAGGCATCGGGGTGCTTGTGGGCAAAGACCACCACCAGTCTGCCATCCGGTCGCAATGCGGCATGACAGGCTTGAAAGGCCCGTGCCATCCCCGCTTCATAGGCCTGTTTGGAGGCTTGGCCATCATTGCCATGGCGGCTGGCGTCGTCGATCAATTCGCCGTCGTGGTTTTCCTGGTCCCATTTGGGGGCCAGGGGATTGGCGAACGCCGCATCCAACGCGGGAGAGAGGCCGGTCAAACCGCGTCGCAGCCACACATAAAAGAAATCCATCGCGTCGGAATAAGGGATGGCATCGTAATATGGGGGATCCGTGATGATGGCATCCAGCCCCTCCAGGACGGTCCCGATGGCAGAACCGCACAAAACAGCAGGGGGAATGGGATTGCGAATCAGCAAAACATGTTCGACAAACCGGGCCACCCAATCCGCATGCGCGGAAAGTGAGCCGCCGACCTCGTTGATGGTGGCAGACTCGGCATAATCCCAGGTCATGGGGATGGCAAAACGGGCAAACGTATGGCCAATCAACTCTCTGGAATTATGCCATGTACAGATGGTCGAGTTGTAGTCCGCTACCTTGTCGATGAGCAGAGCCAAACAGCCCGCGATCCCTTCCCGCCATGCAGGGTCTGAGACGAGCGATTCTGACCAGAAGCGGCGCAAGATCCGGGTCAAGACGCCCATGGAGAGCAATTGCCGGTGGGTGAACAGTTTTCCCCATTGGTCAAAGCCATAAAGGGGAACGCGGAACCCAAGAGCTTCCTTGCTGGGCAGAGGTTCTGTCGGTTTGCTAAATGGAATTGATTGAAAGACCTCTTCGGCAGCTTCCTGCGCGTTTTGTGCCATCGCGATTTCCAACGCCGTTGGCAATCGGTACTCTTTGCCATGCTGCCCATCCACAACCACAGCCGTATTGATGCTGCCCAGGTTGCCTGACACCCCCTCCAGGCGCAGGTCGGCCATGGTCAGGATCGTTGCGCAACACGGGCATTTCACCCCGGCCTTGGACATGGTGCCCGCGCCCAGGATTTTATCATGCTCCCGGCGTTGCGCGGAGTTGCCGCCTTTGGTCGGCACTCCCGTCTGCACCCCAAAGAGCACGCCGCTTTGGTCCGGGTTGGGCACCATGGTCAACAGGACACGTTTGCCCTCTTTTTTGCACAACCACCGGGTTTTCAGCAACGGAACCGTGGCCCGGCAGTTCTTGCACGGCACGGTGCGCGCCCACAGATAGGCCACCGTGGGTTTGGCGATCCAACGGGGATTGTTTTTGTCCTTCAAATAGTACGGGCTGAATTCGGCATTCAAGTCATCCATGCCCGCTGACACCAGACGCATCTCTTGTGGTTCGTAAGGCATGAGCGTGACCTGGTTCAAAGGCTCGAAATCGGCATAAGTGGGGTAAAAGTGGGCCAATTCCCGACGCGCCTCGGCCAGCACCCATCGCCCCCAGGCCCGGACCTGCCAGGCCAGATCCGCTTCGGGTGCCTGATCAGTATCGGCTCCCTCGAATCCGGGCAGCAGAGGTTTTTGCAATTCTTGCGCTTTCTGGCGTTTGGTTTTTTTGGTCACGCCCTTCAGATGCGGATAGGCCTTGTAGAACGCCTCCATGAAATCCTCATCCTCCAGGATGAAGCCTGGAAGAGGGAGGCTCTTTCCCGCCAGCCTTTGGGGATATTCCAGGGTGCATTTCAGGATGAACCATGCCACCGGGTTGATATCCGCCGCCGTCACCTCACACCCCAACCGCATGGCCTCCAGAGGAATCGCCCCCCCCCCGGCAAAAGGATCCAGCACACGCGGGGCGCGGCCACCATGGGCCTTTTTGATCTCCTGGCTCAACCACTCCAGGGTTTCGGCATTCTCCCGCTCCCGATGCCAATGGAGGACGCCGCCGACGGTCTCCTCTTTGAGCCGTTCCACTGTCCGGCCACCCGGCATCTTTTTGCGTTCGATCTTCTCGATCACCTTGCCGCCGATCTTTTCGCACAACTCCCGCCGCCCCTCTGGGGTGCCGGGATCAGGCAAAAGCGTGGCCAGCAACGCCGCCCGACACGCCGCCAAGGGCCGTCGCGCAGGCCAGATGTGCAACGTGGAGATATGCCCATGGCGCACGTTTTTTTCATGCACCGAGTCCAATGAGGTCTGCTTCAGTGGAAAGGCGTGCTCGATGAGGCGGGGGGTGTCTGTCATTTTATCATGGCACATGGTGACGCAATTAATAATAATTTTAGAACTTGAAAACTATGCAACACTTTTTACTTTCGTCAATATTACAATCCTGAGTACTGCTGCTTTCTTTGTTTTCGTTAACTATAAGATATTGTATTAATAATTCACTTGTGAATTTTATTTTAAAATACATCATACGATCAATTGATATTAAAAGAGCCAATAAAGATATTAAAATAAATAACAATGAATGATAATCTATCGCAAGATCATCTATACTATTTGAGGTTAAATAACAAGCTAAAGATTTACTAATAGACAGGCAGACAGACAGAAGACAAAAAAATATCGATATGATAGCAACTCCTCGAAACAAGCCAACATTTCCTTGAAATATTGCAATACGGGAATCTTGGTCAGCGGCAAGTGTTTTAATATGAATCTGCTTGTAAACAAATTCCCATTTATTATTTTGAATATCATTTGAACTATTAATGTCAAAATTATAATTATCAATTAAATAATCAGATAATTTATTGTATTGACATATTGACAAAAGTTTATAACGATTCTCATTAGATAGTATCCAATCTGACGGACTGCTTTTATGTAATAAAAAAAATAATAATTTTTCAAGTTTATTTCCAAGTCCTTGCAATAAATGTCCAGCTATATATGCTATAAAAACAATAACGCCAAATCCACCAATATTAATGTTTAATATTTTGTCTATTGCTGTAAAATCAGGATATATAATGGCCGCGACGAACAAGGCCAACACTCCTGGGGTGATAACTCCTGCAAACTCGTAAATATTGAATTTATGCATTACTGGATCCTCTCCAATGAAACTGCAAAAATATCCGACGAACCAATCAGAACACTCCCCTTGGCCTTGACCAGCAAGGCACCGAACGGATCCTGCACCCGCACCAGTTGTGGTGTGGGTGTTGCGCAATGGTATACTACGTACAACCAATAATCAAGCCTTAAATTGCAGGCGCGTGCCCATTCGTTTTCCGTCACCTCGACATCTCCAATACCAGCTCGCCCCTTGACCTCAATGCACCGGCGTTTTCCATCGAGGAAAGTGGAAAGAATATCAAACCCTGGATTGCCCGGCAGTCCGGCGGCCATGGCCAATGCCGGGGTGTGGACCAACCGTACCGTCGCCCCCAACGCCTCCTCATGCGCGCGAACTCTCTCCATGGCCACCTTTTCCGTGCTGGCGTCGAAAGCTTCCCGGTCGGCCTCCTCCTGTGACGGCACCACCAGGGCGTGCGTGATGAAATCCACCCGGCCTGGAACAATCAATTCCGGCTCTCGGCGCAGAATCGCAAGCGCCTTTTCGCGCCGATGGGCAAGCTCACGCTGGTGGAGTTTGATTTTTGCCAGTTCCAGAATCGCCCCCTTGTTCCCCTCGCGGGCCTTGCGGGAGATTTTGGACCGGACCGTGGCCAATTCGGCTTCCTTGTGGTCAAACCCGCGTTGAATGCCTTCCTCTCGTTGGGCGAGAGCCGCCAGCATGCTGGCGCGCATTTCCACCGCCATGGCGCGGGCCACCCGTTCCACAAGGAAGGCCTCGGCCTGCTCCTTTTTTTGTTCGCCATGCAGTGCCAGTCGCTGTCCCTCGGCAGGCAGCCCACGTCCGTCCCGCAACATCAGCAGATGCTCCACCGGGCACAAGGAGATCTCCAACCCATCTTCCTGGCGCACACCCACCAGACGGTATTGTTGCACTTCTTCCTGTCCCAACTCCGTCATCTCTGGATCGGCCTGACGGACGACCGTCAAACGGGCCAAATGAAACAGGTAAGGCCGATTGGCCGTAGGGTCCACAAAAACCGCGCCGCGCAGAGCCTCCCGGCCCAGTCGCTCCCGGACCAGTTCACGAAACGCCTCAAAAAGCGCCTCTCCAGGGTGCATCCAAATGGCGGTGGCCTGGTCTGCGGGGCGATGCAAGGTCATGCATTTTGTCTGGCTGGCAGCGTCGCGTTCCAGAATGGGCAGCAAGGACGCCATCGCCCCCTTGCTGGCCGGGGCCATGGAAAAAACATCGTTCAGATTGCCTTCCAGGTTGATGCTCACCAGAGGCGCGGCTTTCTCGATGAATTGACGCACATAACCTGGCAAAAGCCGAAAATAGGTCTCTTTTTCCATGCTCTCGCGCAGACGTGGCAAGTCGCGGGCCACATCACCCGCACCATAGAGACACCGTTCCCGCTCGGCCAACGCCTGTATTTGCTCTTTGGTAAGGCGTCCGTCCAATTCCCTGGTCACGGCCTCCATATCGGGAGATTCATCCAGCACCATCTCCATGTACCGCTTGATGGAGATGTCCGAAAAAATGCGACCAATGCTGTCAAACACCTTGTCGGAACGGAGTTGCTTGCGGATTTTTTCCAGTTTATCCAGCAAGGTCTTCAATACCCGGCCTTCCCTGGTTCCGGGTGCCACCAGATTGAGAAGGA
Source organism: Magnetococcales bacterium (assembly GCA_015231915.1). Lineage (GTDB taxonomy): Bacteria > Pseudomonadota > Magnetococcia > Magnetococcales > Magnetaquicoccaceae > Magnetaquiglobus. The sequence continues at coordinate 3,607 of JADGAR010000075.1, read as the reverse complement.
TCACCGGGTCATGCTGCTGCCCGTATCGATGGATGCGCCCCATGCGCTGCTCCAGTCGGGCCGGGTTCCAGGGGATGTCATAATTGATCATGATCCAGCAAAATTGCAGATTGATCCCCTCGGCAGCGGCATCGGTGCAAAGCATGAACTGGGCGCCGCCCTGCGCCATGGGCAAGCGAAAACGATCCACCTGCGTCTGCCGCTCCGTATAGTGCATGCCACCATGAATCCGGGCGATCCGACCAGTATGCCCCATCCCTTCCAGACGACGCACCAGAAAGACCAGGGTATCCCGATGCTCGGTGAAGATGATCAGCTTTTCCCCCGCAAACTTGCGGTCGGCAATGATCGCCCGCAATTTCTCGAATTTGGACTCGAAGCCACCATCGTGAACCCGACGCGCCAACTCCAGCAAGCCAACCACCTGCTCCTTTTCCGCCAGCAGTTCCGCCAGAGACGTGGCAATGACACCCCTCAACAGCTTCTCTTCGGCAAGCTCGTTCTCCTCTTGTCCCTCTGCGCCGCATTCGTCATCCGCTGTTTTGGCCTCCAGGATGTCATCCTCTGCGCGGATGCGGCGTTGCAGGGTGAGCAACTGCTCGATGGTGAGCTTTCCAAGTTGCACATCCTCAATAATCTGTGCCAGTTTCTCGATGCGCCGTTCAAATGATCGCAACAACGCATAGGTGGAGCTGGCCAACCTCCTCTGAAAAACGCCCATGGCCAATTGGGCGGCGGATTGATTGAGAAGCTTGGCCTTGTTGTAAACGTGACGCAGATATTCGGTGGTCGCCTCGTAGAGCACCTGCTCGCCAACCTCTCCCTGGGAGAGTTCGTAAGCCAGGGTGTCGGAGATCCGTTTGGGATAGATGGGCGTGCCATCCAGACGGACCATCTCCTCCTTGGTGCGACGGAGGAAATGGTTGGGTTTCAACTCGGCAGAAAACTGCTCAAACGCCTCCAGAGTGGAAAAAACCGCAGAATCCAGCAGCCGCCAAAGGGCGTAATAGGGATACTCTTTGCCCATGTGGGGCGTGGCCGTCAGTAAAAGCAGATGGTGGGCATGCCAAGCAAGTTGCCATGTTTCATCCCCCGTATGCACCCCGGCCAAGGCCTCGGCCAAGCGATACCGTTCTGTCTTTCTGACGCGAAAATCGCTGCCCCGATCACAAGAGAGCTTATGCGCCTCGTCGAACACTACCAGGTCATAAGGATCAACTTCAGGTTGTTGCAAAACCGCAAAAACACGAGAGCCGGCCAGAGTGTCCACGCTGATGATGCAGCGCTCCCCATCCGTTCCCGCAAATGGATTACCGGATTTGGCATCCCCGCCACTGATCACCTTGAACTCCATGTTGAACAGCACGGAGAGTTCTCTCTGCCAGTTGCCCACGAGCCCGGCGGGCGGAACAATCAAGACGCGCCTGATCAGGCGACGGGAGAGCATCTCCCGGATATACAGCCCAGTCATGATGGTCTTGCCAGCACCCGCGTCATCGGCCAAAAGGAATCTCAGGCGAGTTTGTTGCAACATATGGTCATAGACAGCGATTCTCTGGTGCGGAAGCGGATCGATGCTGGAAATTTCGGTGGCAAAAGCGGGATTGGCGAGATGCCCGAACGAAAGACGTTCTCCCTCGGCCAGGGTGCGGACCACCGTCGGATTGGCCGTAAAATCCATGCCCGGCAGGTCATCCGGGAACGTGGTTTGTGCTGGCTCGTCAACTCTGCCAGCAGACGCATCGTTTTCCCCTGCAAGTTCCAGCAACTGCGCCCAGGAGAGTCTGGACGGCTTGGCCTTACCGTTCTCCCATCGGTTGATGGTGGGGAAAGAGACGCCCAACTCCTTTGCCAAAGCCGCTTGAGTGAGACCAATGCGAGTGCGCAGGCGCTTGATCTGTTCAGCGTAGTCAGCTTGTGGAATGGGTTGCATTGGTTGCTTCCTTTCTCGATCGTGTGACTTGATGAACGACACTATATCACATGATATAGAACGGTTGCAAGAATGCATTTGAACAAGTCGTACCGAAATGCCATTGTCAACCAATTCGCGTTAACACCTTGCGGTGCAGCGTGGAGACTGGCAGGGAGCGATCCACGGGCAAGGAAACCCAGCGCGCCTCGCTTGGTGGCTCATGGGCCAGCCAATGGCAAACATAGGGATAAACCGTCAGACGAAAATGGGTGAAGGCATGGCGCACCGGCTCCAGGGGAGCGGGCAGGGTGACCTGCATGCCATGGCGGTTTTTGATCCAGTTGACCAGGGCTTGCCCATCCGGTGGGGACCAGGTTTCCTCCGGGGGGGAACCGGGCGGCTCCCACATCCCACCCAGCAGGCCACGCGCCGGTCTGGGCGTCAACAGGAGCGATCCCTCCCGCAGGACGAGCAGGCTGAATTGATATTTTTCCGGGCGTGTCCGCCTGGGCAACAGACGGGGATAGCTGGTGGGGGTGTGCGACCGATGCGCCCGACACCAGGACGACCATGGACAAACCAAACAATCCGGCTTGCGGGGACGACAGATCCGGGCGCCCAGATCCATGATCGCCTGCGCGTAATCCCCAGGCCGGTCGGCTGGGGTGAGCCGATCCGCCATCTTCCACAACCGCGCGCGGCCCGCCGGCGCATCCGCCGGCTCCTCCATGGCCAGCAGCCGGGAGAGCACCCGCACCACGTTGCCATCCAGAATCGGCACACGCTGTCCGCTGCCGATCGCCAGGATCGCCCCGGCTGTGCTCGCCCCGATCCCCGGCAACGCCAGCAATCCCGCCATGGTCTCCGGCAGACGGCCTGCGCCGTTTTGCATCACCATCCGCGCCGCCGCGTGCAAATGCACGGCGCGACGGTAATACCCCAAACCCTGCCAGCAGGCCAAAACCTCGGCCACCTCTGCCGCCGCCAGGGCAGGCAGGTCCGGAAAACGGGCAAGAAAATGCTGAAAATACGGAATCACGCTCTTGACCCCGGTCTGTTGCAGCATGATCTCCGCCACCCAGATCCGGTAAGTGTCCTGACCCTTGCGCCAGGGCAGATCCCGGGCATGGAGGTCGTAATGCGACAACAACGCCCGCGCCATGTTCACAGCCCCCAACGGAATCCTCCTCCCCGGATGTATTCGAAAGTGGTCTTGACGTGCAGTTTCTCCAGGTCCCAATCCTCCGGGAAGGGGACGAACGGATGCACGTTGCGCACCGCCCGCATGGCGGCCTCATCCAGCATCTCCGCCCCTGAGGATTTTAATATCTTGAAATCGGTGACCGAACCGTTCCGGAGAATGGTGAAACTCATGGTGAGGGCGCCGTCGAGTTTGGCCTTCTTGGCCTCCTCGGGATAGATCCAGCCCATCTGGATCCGCTCCTTCAGCCTGGAGAAATAGGCGGCATAGCGCACTTGCCGGGTGTTGAGATTGACCGTCTCCTCCTGGCGCTTGAACACCTCCTGCTGTTCCCGCTGTTGTCGTTCCCGGTCCCAGCGGGCCATCTCCCCCAGGGAGGGGTTCAGGCTCAGGGAAGGCAGGGGCGCCGGTTGGGCGGGCGTGGCCGGGGCACGGGGTTCCCGTGGGGGTGGGGGGGAGGGATCGGCCCGGGTGGCCGTCGGCTTGTTGAC
>JADGAR010000074.1 GCA_015231915.1 Magnetococcales bacterium | reverse complement strand
CCAAAAACGACAAGGTTGCCCTGAACTGGTATCTGCAGGCAGCGGAAAAGGGCGTGGGCGAAGCCCAGTACAAGACCGGAACCTTTTTCCAGGAAGGCCGCGCCACCCAGAAGGACGCGGCCAAGGCGGCGGAATGGTTCGGCAACGCGGCCCAGCAGGAGATCGCGGAGGCCCAGTATCAGTACGCCATGCTCCTGAACAAGGGCACCGGGATCGAAAAGAATCCCAAGGAGGCGGCGCGCTGGATCTTCAAGGCCGCGAATTTGGACCACGCCGAGGCCGCCCTGCAGTTGGCCATCATGTTCGAACGGGGCGCCGGGATCCGGCAGGATGCCATTCAGGCCCTCAAGTGGTACCGCAAGGCAGCGGACCAGGGGCAGCTCAAGGCGCAGCTCATCCTGGCGGAGATGTACCGTTCCGGCACCGGGGTGGATCAGAACCTGCAGGAGGCGACCCGGATGTTCACCCTGGCGGCCAAACAGGGGAACGCCCAGGCGCAGAACGGGCTGGGGACCCATTACCGCTTCGGCATCGGCACGGGCAAGGATCATGACATGGCCATGGAGTGGTTCCAGAAGGCCGCCGCCCAGAATCATCCCGACTCCCAATATCACATCGGCTCCATGTACGAAAACGGCGAGGGGGTGACCTTGAGTTACGCCAAGGCCATGGAGTGGTACCGCAAGGCGGCGGAACAGGGGCATACCGGCGCCCTGAGCAACCTCGGCTGGATGTACGAGGAGGGCAAGGGGGTGAGGGTCAACCTCAACGAGGCGGCCAAATGGTATCAAAAGGCGACGCTGCACGGTGATGCCCGCGCCCAGAAGAACCTGGCCTGGATGTACGAGGAGGGGCGTGGTGTGCGGCGCAATCCGATTCTGGCCTATGCCCTCTACAGTCTGGCGGCCCTGCAGAACGACAAGGACGCCAAGCGCAACCTGACCCTGATCTCCCAGGACATGTCGCCCGAACAGGTGCGCAACGGGACCACGCTGGCCCGCCAGTTGATGGAGGCCGTACAGAAGATCAAGGAGAACAAGGAGAAGCGTTCTGCCAACCCGGGTGCCAAGAAGAAGATCGACAAGACCGCGAAAAAACCCGGCGAGGCTGCCGGCAAGGAGCAAAACGCACCGGACAAGAAGCCCCCTGCTGCCAAGCCCGCCACGGAGGCTGCCGGCAAGGAGCAAAACGCACCGGACAAGAAGCCCCCCGCTGCCAAGCCCGCCACGGAGGCTGCCGGCAAGGAGGAGATAAAGGCGGCAAGCCCGTCACCCCCGGCTGCCGGCACAGGGGGGGCTGCCGGCAAGACCCCGTGATCCCGTGAGGAGGCGGGCGCGCCCTCCGGGAAGCAGCGGCATCACCCCGAGGCCCGTTTCCGGCGCGGGCTGGAGGGGTTGCGGGCCACGCCGGCGGGTGGGGCATTGAAGCGGGCCAGCACCTGAAACACCTCGGCCACGGTAGTGGCGGGCAGACGCAACTCTCTGGCGATCTCCTCGATATCGTTGCCGGAGAGCGCCCTTTCCAGCACCTGGCGCATGGCGACCGGCATACCCGCCATGGCCGTTTCGTGGGAAGAACCCAGCAGAAAGATCCGCCGCGGGCAGTTGGGGTCCTGGCAGAGATAGCGTTGCCTGCCGTTGGGTTGCCTGCCGTAGCGGACCACGTTGCGTCCGTTGCACTGGGGACAGCGGATATCGATGACGGCCATGCCGCACCATCAATGGATCAGGCGCGGGGCAGGCGCGCACGCGGGGCCACGCAGGTGCGCGGCCAGCCGGTTGGCCATTTCCAGGTCTGCGGCTTGGGGGAACGGGCGAGAATGGGCATGGTTGCGGATATGGACGGGTTGCTCCGTGGTCCGGGGTGAGGTCAGGGGCATGAGGTTGGTGGTGACGACCGTGGCCATGCGCGGTGCTCCTTTGCGGGCGAGAGTGCCAATGGGTTCGGATTCTTTAAATCGATTATCAAACATGCAATAAATATGCCGGCAACCTTTTTTCGTCCAGACCCCACCTCCCCCGCAATTTTTCTTTGAAATTCTTCCGGCTTTTGGCGATCATGCCTCGAGCGGCACCAAAAGATCCGTGCCACGACACTGGGAAAAAATTGCCGGTACGACTCATGACAAGGGACTCCCATGCCTTCACTCAACAAGAAATGCTTCTCTTCCATCCTCCCCCCTCTCGACAAGAGCGTGGACAAGTTGATGCGCACGGAGAAAAAATTGCACTACGTCTTCCGCGACTGCTCCCTCGAGGAATCCCCTTTCTGCCTCAACCTCGGCAGCATCCAGGAGGTCTCCATGCGCGCCGACCGCGCCCACAACCTCCTGCGCCGCGCCACGAAACGCAAACGCAATGCCCTCCTCGAACCCTCATGAATCCGTCGCCCCGTTTGTGGAATCGCGACCTTATTTTACACCAAAAAGATTGATAAATTAATCGAAACCTGGAAAAAACTTCAAACAAAATTGATGCAGATCAATTCTGCCCCGTAAGGAGAGGTTGACATATATCAATCCTTAATACAGAATAGCCCAGCCGTATCATTATGAAAAATTTTATATTTTTTTGATAATAATAATAATTTTCAACACGAATCGCACCCGACAGGGGTATCACAATCCATTCAAAAGGAGGTCGCGCATGAATTTTACGGATCGATCCGTCTCACGACGGAGGTTCCTGCAGGTGGCGGGGACCGCAGGTTTCGGGGCACTGGCCACCCCAAGCGGAGTGATGGCCGGCTACCGGTTTCTCTCCCCCACGACGGTGGAAAACCCCCTGGCGGCCTATCCCAACCGGGACTGGGAACGCATCTATAGGGACATTTTTCGCCATGACAAGACCTTCGTCTTCATGTGCTGCCCGAACGACACCCACAACTGCCTGCTCAACGCCTACGTCAAAAACGAAGTGGTGGTGCGCATCGAGCCGACTTACGGCTACGGCAAGGCGCAAGACCTCTACGGCAACCAGGCCTCCCACCGCTGGGATCCCCGCTGCTGCCAGAAGGGCCTGGTCCTGGCACGCCGCTTCTACGGCGACCGCCGCGTCAACGGCGCCTTCGTGCGCAAGGGCTTCAAGATCTGGGCAGACAAAGGATTTCCCCGCGACAAGAACACCGGCGCAGCCCCCAGGGAACTGATGCGCCGCGGCTGGGACAGCTGGGTCAAGGTCAGCCATGACGAGGCCGCCGCCTATCACGCCAAGGCACTCTACAACATCTCCAAGACCTACTCCGGCGAACAGGGCAAAAAATACCTCCTGGCCCAGGGCTACGACTCCGACATGGTCGAGGCCGCCGGCGGGGCCGGTACCCGGGTCACCAAGTTCCGCGGCGGCATGGCCATGCAGGGCGCCTTGCGCATCTTCGGCGCGTTCCGCATGGGCAACAGCATGGCCCTGCTCGATCAACACCTGCGCAAGGTCTCCGACGACGACGCCAAAGGCGCCGGCTCCTGGGACTCCTACTCCTTCCACACCGATCTGCCCCCTGGCCATCCCATGGTCACCGGCGAACAGACCAACGACTTCGAGCTGTTCGACGCCGAAAACTCCAAACTGATCATAGCCTGGGGCATGAACTGGATCTCCACCAAGATGCCCGACGGCCACTGGCTCACCGACGCCCGCCTGAAAGGCGCCAAGACCGTGGCGGTCACCGTGGAATACTCCTCCACCGCCAACAAGAGCGACGACGTGCTGGTCATCCGTCCCGGCACCGATCCCGCCTTCGCCCTCGGCCTGGCGCAGGTGATCCTTGGCGAAAACCTCCTCGACGTCCCATTCGTCAAGCGCTTCACCGACCTGCCCACCCTGGTGCGCATGGATACTTTGGAGCGCCTCAAGGCCACCGACATCTTCGCCGGACACAAGAACGGCACCCTGACCAACTTCACCCAGGTCATCCCCAAAGGCGAAAAGGCCGCGCCCACCCCGAAACAGAAAGGGGTGCAGATCCCGGAAGCCCTGGCCGGCGAATTCGGCGATTTCGTGGTCTGGGACACCAAGACCAACCAGCCCAAGGCCGTCGGCCATGACCAGATCGGCGCCCATTTCGAGGCCATGGGGATCGACCCCGCCCTCACCGGCAGCTTCGAGGTGACCACCAACGATGGCAAAAAGGTGCCGGTGCGCACCGTCCTCGACCTCACCAAACAGTATCTCGACAGCAACATGACCCCGGAGCAGGTGAAAAGGATCACCTGGGCGCCCGAGGCGGGCATCCGCTCCCTGGCCCGCGACATCGCCGCCAACAACGGCAAAACCCTGTTCGCCACCGGCATGGGACCCAACCAGTTCTGGAACAACGACCTCAAGGACCGCGCCATCTTCCTGGTGGCCGCCCTTACCGGCAACCTGGGCCGCCACGGCGGCAACGTCGGCAGCTACGCCGGCGTCTACAAGAACACCCTGTTCTCCGGTGTGCCCCGCTGGACCCTGGAGGATCCCTTCAATCCCCAGCTCGATGCCACCGGGCCGGTCAAGCCCAAACTCTGCCTGCGCCCCGAGTCCATGCACTACTGGGCCAACGGCGAACGGGTGATGAAGGCCGGCAACAAAAAAATCACCGCCGGGGCGCACATGCCCACCCCGACCAAGGCCATCTGGCAGGTCAACTCCAACTCCAGCCTGGGCAACCAGAAGGGCCACTACGACGTGGTCTTCAACACCCTGCCCAAGTCGGAACTGGTGGTCTACAACGACTGGTGGTGGACCGCCTCGTGCGAATACTCCGATATCGTCTATGGCGTGGACTCCTGGGTGGAACTCAAATATCCCGACTTCACCGGGTCCAACACCAACCCGTTCATTCAGGCCTATCCCACCACCCCCCTGAAGCGGATCTTCAACACCGTCTCCGACAACGACACCTACGCCCTGGTCGCCAAGCACCTGGCCAAGCTCACCGGTGACGAGCGCTTCAACAAGATGTGGAAGTTCATCACCGAAAATCGCGCCGATGTCTACCTGCAACGGATCATCGACGGCTCCACCCCGCTGAAGGGCTACGACTTCAACGCCCTGGTGGCCCTGGCCAAAAAGGGCATCCCGGCCCTGATGAACACCCGCACCTATCCGCGCATCAACAGCTACGAACAGGTGGAAGAGTCCCGGCCCTGGCACACCAAGACCGGGCGCCTGGAGTTCTACCGCCCCGAGATCGAGTTCATCGAGGCGGGCGAGAACCTGATCGTGCACCGCGAACCCTCGGACGCCACCTTCCACGAACCCTGCGCCATCGTGGCTGCGGCCCATCCGGCCATCACGCCCAAGACCCCGGCCCAATGGGGCATCGCCGCCGACGACCGCAGCCACCAGTCCCGGCAGATGCGCAATACCGTCATGAGCGTCGACGAGGTGGTCGCCTCCAGGCATCCCCTCAACGCCAAGGGGTGGACCTACATCTTCCACACCCCCAAATACCGCCATGGTGCCCACACCACCCCCATCGACACCGACTTCATGACCGTGCTTTTCGGGCCGTTCGGCGACATGTACCGCCGCGACAAGCGCATGCCCTCGGTGGGCGAGATGTACGTGGACATCCATCCCGAGGATGCCCGCAGCATGGGGATCAACGACGGCGACTACGTCTATGTGGACGGCGACCCCAACGACCTGCCGTTCCGGGGCTGGAACGACCCCGCACGCAAGGCCGAATACAAGGTCGCGCGCCTCATGTGCCGCGCCCGCTACTATCCGGGGACCCCGCGCGGGGTGACCCGCATGTGGTTCAACGGCTACATGGCCACGCCGGGTTCGGTGAAGGCCCACGAAACCCGCGAAGACGGCCTGGCGAAAAATGCCGAAACCAACTATCAGGCCCTCTTCCGCTACGGTGGTCACCAGAGCCTCACCCGCTCCTGGCTGAAGCCCACCCACCAGACCCAGACCCTGATCTCCAGAAAGTCCTGGACCAACGAGGTGACCAAGGGCTTCAACGTGGATGTCCATTGCGTCACCAACGCCCCCCGCGAATCCATCGCCAAGTTCACCAAGGCGGAAGACGGCGGCATCGGCGGCAAGGGGCTGTGGCGTCCGGCGGCGCTCGGTTTGCGTCCGACCAATGAGAGCCTGGCGATGAAAAACTATCTGGCCGGTGGTTTCGTCACCATCGCCAAAACCTGACCACCGACCGAGCAAGGAGCTGACTCATGCCGAAAGTATACAACTGGCAAATCGGACGCGAGATGGAATATCTCTACGCCGACGCACGCCCCAAAAAGCAGTTCGCCATGGTGATGGATACCAACAAGTGCATCGCCTGCCAGACCTGCACCGTGGCCTGCAAGACCACCTGGACCTCCGGACGGGGCCAGGAATACATGTTCTGGAACAACGTCGAAACCAAACCCTATGGCTTCTATCCCCTGGGCTGGGATGTCAAGGTCCTGGACAAGCTGGGGGTGCAACCCATCGACGGCGCGATCTACAAGGGCAAGACCATCTTCGAAGCCGCCCCGGAAGGGGAACGGGTCCTGGGCTATCTCCCCGATGACCTGGACTATGCCCATCCCAACCTCAGCGAGGACGACTCGGTGGGGAGCATGACCCAGGGTGCCTTCATGCAAATGCCCCACATGCAGTGGATGCACTATCTGCCCCGCATCTGCAATCACTGCACCTATCCGGCCTGCGTGGGGGCCTGCCCGCGCCAGTCGGCCTACAAGCGGCCCGAGGACGGCATCGTCCTCATCGACCAGATGCGCTGCCGCGGCTATCGCGAATGCGTGCGGGGCTGTCCCTACAAAAAGCCCTTCTTCAACAGCATCACCCGGGTCTCCGAGAAGTGCATCGGCTGCTATCCCGCCGTGGAGGACGGACGCCAGACCCAATGTACGGTCACCTGTATCGGCAAGATCCGCCTGCAGGGGTTCATCACCACCCCGCAACAGGCCCGCGAGGACAACCCCCTGGATTACATCATCCATGTGGCCAAGATCGCGCGTCCCCTCTATCCCCAGCTGGGGCTGGAGCCGAACGTCTATTACATCCCGCCCATCCATGTGCCGCCGGCCTATCTCAAGCAGTTGTTCGGCGCGGACGTGGAAGCAGCCGTGAATGGCTACCGCAAGGCCATGGACGACAAGAAGCTGCTGGGTGCCCTGCTGCTGTTCGGCGCGACCTCCGACATCACGCACCACTTCAAGGTGACGGATCGTTTCGCCATCGCCTACAACGAAAAGGGCGACGAACTGGTGCGCGTGCCGTTCAAGGAGCCGATCTACCTGCGGCCTGCCTTCGACGAAGCGTATCAAACCGTCCGCAGCAACATCACCTGACCTGGGGGAGTGCGACATCTATGAAAGGGATCATGAAACTGTTGTATTGCGCTGCCTTGGGCGCGGGACTGGCGGGGTGCGCCGGTACCACGGACACGGCAGCTCCTGCCACGGGCGCCGAGGAGAAACCCGCCGTCTCCAGCTCCCAGGCCGCCCATTACGCCGCGCTGATGGCCAAGCCCGCCCCCGCCCCGGAAGGGGGCGTGACAGCCAGCCGCGTTTCCGGCACCGCGCCCATGCTCGACCCCTTCGCCAAGGAGTGGGAGCAGGTCAAGCCGGTCACCGTGACGATGACCCCCCAGGTCGTGGCCACGCCCACCAACCCCAAGCCGGCCATTGGCGATCTGTCGGTGCGTACCCTGCACAACGGCCAATCGCTGGGCGTCCTGATCGAGTGGAAGGACGCCACCAGGAACGACCGCCTGGTGCCGGATCGCTTCGGCGATCAGGTGGCGGTGGAGATTCCCATCGCCTATCGCTCCGACACGCCTCCGAACCCCATGATGGGCGCTCCTGGCGAGCCGGTGAACATCATCCAATGGCGCGCCGCGTTCCAGGCCGATCTCGATCGCAAGCGTGAGATCACGATTCGGGACAACTATCCCAATGCCTCCAACGACCTCTATCCGGATCAGTTCCTGAAGGCCCAGGATGTCCGGTCGTACACCGGCGCCGCCGGGGTGGACAACCCGGTGGCCAAGCATCGCGACAGCCCGGTGTTGGACCAGGTGGCCGAAGGGTTCGGTTCCCTGACCACCAAGCCGCACCAGGAGGCCGACGGGCGCGGGGTGTGGAAGGATGGCAAGTGGCGCGTGGTGATCACCACGCCCATGTCTGCTGCCGGGGCCAATGCGCCGCGTCTGAACCCGGGGGAGAACACGGTGGTCTCCTTCGCGGTGTGGGACGGCTCCGCCCAGGAAGTGGGCGCCCGCAAGGCCTGGTCGGACTGGGTGCCGTTGAAGCTGGCCAAATAGTGCTTGTCACCACCATGACGGCATGACACTTGAGAGAGCCAGGACAGGGAGGTCCTGGCTCTCTTTGATTTTTTTAATTTTTTTCAACGATGATCGGGAGCGCCGCGCGAATGATCGAACCCACGCAAGAGACGACGACGGAGGACGGCCTGACGGAACGGCTGGAGGAGTTGCTGCGGACAGCCGCCATGTTCCGGCTGCTGGCCATGGGGTTCGCCTATCCCGCCGATGGCCAGCATGCGGCGGTGCTGGAGAGAATGGGTGAACTCCAGTTGCACTTTCCCCATGAGGTCCTGGAGGCGTTCCATGCGCTGCGCGGGCAGTGGGAGGCGGCCAGTCCGGAGCATCTGGAGGAGGAGCATTGCCGCCTGTTCCAGGGCAGGAAACTGGTCTCCCTGCACGAGACCTCCTACGGGGATGCCCGCCGCATCGGCGGTCAACCGGTGGAGTTGTCGGACATCAGCGGCTTCTACCGGGCCTTCGGCATGCAACTGGCCGCAAGCAACCCGGACATGCCGGACCATCTGTGCACGGAACTGGAGTTTTACAGCCTGCTCATGGTCAAGCAGGCCTATGCCGCAGACCAGGAGTGGGCCGAGGAAGAGGCCATCACCGCAGATGCCAGCGGCAAGTTTCTGGAACTGCACATGGGCCGCTGGCTGACCCCCATGCTGACCGGCCTGCGGGAGCACGGCGCGGGGTCGGTTTATGCTGCCTGGGGGGATCTCCTGGAACGGGTGGTGAACGAGGAGTGCCGCAGGCGTGCCATCACGCCGCAGCCCTTCAGCGGGCCGGTCCCCCACGATGACCTGCAGGCGGACCAGTTCACCTGTCCCATGGCCGCCCCGCCACCGGCAGAGCCGGAGCCGCCGGGCAACCTGTAGGCGTTTCCAAACCGGCCACCACGGACGACCGGCTGCGGTCGGTCGCTCCGTCAGGGGTCCGGGGAGCCGGAAACGACCTCCTCTGGCTCCTCGCTGTCGTCCTTGGCCAGTTCGTGATAGATATCCTGCAAATCGCGCTGATTGACGCGCAGCACCCACACGAACATCAACAACAGCAGACCAACCACCACAAAGATCGCATGCATCGGTGTCTCCCAAGGGCAGCCATGGTGGATCACTGTCGTTGATGTTGAGATCCCTGCATCGGCTTGTCAAGAAGAACGTCGCAGAACCGGAGAAGATCGAGCAGGTCATGGGGCATTTTTTGCCCGACTCCCAGACTGTGGCATATCCCACAGCCGTGGTTGCTTCCTGCAACAAAAACCGCTATCCTCGACACTTTGGGGCATGCTCTCGACGTGCATGGAGGAAGGGAGAAAAGCGGATGGCGTCAAGCAAGGATGTGGTTCACAAGGTCTTCCGGGAAGCCCCCCTGTTTCGGGCGCTCACCCCGGAACAGGCGACGCGGGTGCAGCGTGGCGCGCGTCTCGTGCATCTGGAAGAAAACGAACCGCTCTTCTCCGCCCTGGATCCGGCGGAACGCTTCTTTTTCGTACTCAAGGGCAAAATCAAGCTCTACCACCTGGCATCGAATGGCACGGAAAAGGTGTTGGAAATCGTCGGGCCTGGGGAACACATCGCCCTGGCGGTGATGTTCATGGAACACCAGAGCTATCCGGTCTCTGCCTCCGGACTGTCGGAGAGCGAACTGCTCGCCTTCGAAAACCGGATCTTTCTGACCATCCTGCGGGAGTCGCCGGAGACCTGCTTCCGCATGATGGCGGACATGAGCAGACGGCTGCGCGGTCAGATGTCGGAGATCCGCAACCTGAGCCTGCAAAGCGCCCCGGTGCGCATGGCCCGCTACCTGCTCGCCAACAAGACCTCTGCCCCTCCCTCCACTCCCTGCGGGGCCGTGGTGCGCCTGGACGCCTCCAAGCAGATCATCGCCTCGCGCCTCTCCATCCAGCCGGAGACCTTCTCCCGCATCCTGGCCAAATTGAGCAGCCAGAAACTCATCGAGGTCAAAGGCCGCGTGATTCACCTCCTCGACGTGAACGCCCTGCACGCCTTCGCCGAGGAGGAGCAGAAGCCGGACAGGGCGTGATCATTTGCCGGACGGCGGGGCGACCTGCGGCTGCGGGGGGTCTGTGCCACCCGCCGTGGCGTCGGCTGCCGGCTGACCGGTGCCGGCAATCCTGGGCATGGGGGCGCGCACCGGGGGAATGCGTGGGGTTTCCGCATAAAAATAGGCCGGCTGGGTGATGATCGGCAACTGCTTTTGCACCACCATCGGTCGGGGGGCGAAGCTTCCCGTGTCTTCGTATTGAAAATACGATTGCGCCTCCACTGGATAATAGATGTAATCCGAGTCGGTCTCCCCCTTGATGGCCCGGATTCTCTTCCCGCTGGTCTCGCTCCCGGCCTCGCCTAAGGGCATCCCGGTCAGGGTCACGACCAGGGCCAGCACTCCGACGGTCGCGATCCTTGGCAGTTTTGTTCTCATCGCCTGTTTTCCCGCATCAAGATGGTGAAATCCTGACGGCGCCACCCTGCCGCCAGGATCGATCCCCGATTGGAGAGGTCAGAATTGCTGGTTGGCCGCGACCGGTTCGCCACTCGCGGGTGCAGCAGCGGCCTGCGGAGGCGCGGGGGGCGGAGGCTGCAACCGATCCGTATGCGCATGGGTGCGCGGCTGCGAGGGGGCCACCTGATAGACCACGTGCGTGGGATAGATGGGCGGCGCATAGGGGGCCACCGAGGTGTAAATCACCGCCGCATTCGGAGGCCCGCCTGAAGCGACCGCCGGATAGGGCGCGCTGACATGCGGCCCGCGCCCCCCCGGTCGGGTCGCGGAAGCGAGCGGCCAGAGGGAATCACGGTTGTTCCACAACATCGTGCCCACGACCGCGCCCCCGGCAACCGCCGCCACGGCGGTCAAGGTCGGGTCGGCCCTGACCGGCGCGGGGGCGACCAGGGTGGTGGCCAGCAGGGCTGCGCCCGCCATCAGGGTGGCGGGGGTGCGGCCAAAACGGCGAGAACGATTCGATTGCTTCATGGTGTCTCCTTTCGTGTACCTGCTGAAGGCTTGACGCCAGCGGCTGCGGGCTTCTTCCCTGTGCCCTGCTCCGCCTCCTCCGGAAAATGGTTGTGTCTGGGACGGATCGGCTTGGCCTCATACACCACCGTCGGGGCCTCCATCCGCACGGGCTGATAAAGCCGCGCCACCGGAGTGAAATAGTCCCATTTCCCTTCCATGGCGGGATCCTTCTGCCACCAGTAATCGCTTGGGTGGGCATATTCACCCGGCTGGAGGATGATGATCACCTTGTCCCCCGGCTTGTGCGGGACGTTCAGTTCCCCGGTTTCTCCACTCCAGGGCATCAGCGCCATTCCTATAATTATCACAAGTGACGCACGCGTTTTCATTGGGGTCCATTCCCTCATTTAGGCGGCAGATTCGCGTCCGGGGCCATCGACTTTCTGGCCGCCTGCTTGGCCGGCTTCTTTTTGGTGGCCTTGTGCTTGGCTTTCTTGGCCTTGGCCTTCTTGGCCTTGGAGACCGCCTTGGTTTCGGCAGTGGCCTGGGGCGCGGACACCTTCGGCTCCGGCGTGGTTGCCTTGTTTTCCACCACGTTGGCGATGCCTGGGGTGGGCTGATACCCCACCCTGGGGGGCTGAATCACGAACGAGGGCTGTTCCACGGTGACGGGCGGCTGATGCATCACCACCGGCGGTTGCGGCACGGCCACCGGCGGATTGCCGACCCACAGCGGCGGCTGATTGACGACGATGGACGGTCGCTCGATGGTGATCGGCGCCTGACGGACCACGGTGGAACCCGGGGGATAACCGCTGCCTGCCGGAGGCGGCGAGGCGGTCACCCCGCCGGAGGGCGGAGAGGCCACCACCGGAGATCCCGCCGGCGCGGCACCAGCCGCTCCTTGCACGCTCGGATAACTTGCATAATTTGCGTTGATTCCGGCGCCCGGGACCGGTTGCTGCCAGGGAGCGAGTTGCAACGGCGCAGGGGTGGTCTGGACCACGACGGCAGCCGGCATTTCGTAGGTTGGCATGTAATTCTGTGTCGGATCAATGGTATGCGCACAAGCCACCTGTATGGGCGCAAGCCCCATGACGAGCAGCAGCGTGCCCCCCCTCTTGCCGATTTCCGCGAGAAATCCCTTCATGACATCCTCTCCCTCGATCGTTTTGCAGATCCACCGTAAAAGATTGATTAATGAGTGTCTGGGCAGCAGGATTGAACTGCTGTATTGAATTGGTATATCGGTCGCGGCGCGGCACAAATTTAGAGGATTCTCGCGCAGGGTGCGGGACGTTCAGCGGCGTCGGGTTGGAACGGATTGATGTGCCAGCAGAAAACCCGCGATTCCCGCAAAAAAGACCAGAGGTGCCCAGGCAGCCAGCAGGGCGGGCAACCGCCCCCCCATGCCGAGGGCAGTGGCCAGGTCCACGACGACGAACATGAAGAACCCCAACAGCAGGCCGAAGAGCATGGAACGCAGTGTCCCTCCGGAACGGGGCAGACGCAAGGCGAAGGGAAAGGCCAGCAGGATGGCGGCCAGGGAGGTGAAGGGGGCGGCCAGCTTGCGCTGCATGATGACCCGATGGCGGGTGGCGTTGCGGCCATCCTGCTCCATCTTGTCGATGGTGCTGCCCAATTCGTTCAGGGAGAGCTGCTGGGGCGAGGGAAGGTCCCCGGTCAGGCGCCCGGAGTCGATGGTGAAGTCCCAGGAGCGGGTCTGAAAGGGGGTGACCTTGGACTGGGGGAAAAACTGATAGTCCAGGCCGTCCTTGAGCTGCCAGCAGGTCTCGCCGAGCACGGCGACCCTGGATTCCAGGCGGGAGATCATGCGGTGCTGGTCGTCGAAGGTGAAGATGATCACCCCGTGGAGCGTCTCGTTGAGGGGGTCGGAACGTTGGGCGTGAATGATCTGCCGACCGCTGCGCACCCAGAGGTCCCCGGCCTGGGAGGCAGGCGCGACGTGACGATCGACGATGCGATCCTGCAGCTTCATGGCGATCCGGTTGGTGTGGGGGGTGATCTGGTCCAGCAGCAGGAGATGCACAAGCGCGACGATCATCCCTCCCATGACGAACGGAATCAGGATCTGGACATGGGAGAGACCGCTGGCGCGCATGACGGTGATCTCGTGCTGTTTGGCCAGGCGCGACATGACCAGCAGCGTGGTCAGCAGGGCCATGGAGGGAAAGAGCATGCCGATGAATTCCGGCATGCGGGTCAGGATCATGAGGGTGATGTCCGTGGCATTGAAGCCGGGCTTCTGGGAGAAGCGGCGGATGCTCTCGATGCCGTCCACGAGCAGGAAGAGACCAATGAAGATGGCGACGATTTTCGCAAAACCGATCAGAAAGAGCTTCGTCAGATATTGGAAGAGGATCGGCATGGCGCGACGGCCTCACTCATGACCGCGCGGGGCGAGGAGGCGCCGGGGGAACTGGACGATGGCCAGCAGCCAACCGATGCCGAAGACGGCGCGCCCGCGCAGAGTCAGAAGAAAGACATCGACAGTCAGGATGGCCATGAACAGATTGGGCAGCCAGAACCCGGCCAAGGGCGAAAGGATTTTCCTGCCGGCCAGGGCCTCGCCGGCTGCCAGAAGCAAAAAATGGAGAATCAGGATCGACAGGGCGGCGATGAAGCCGTAGCCGCGCGCGGCGCGGTGCGTGTGTTGCATGCCCAGCGGGATGGCCAGCAATCCCATGATCAGGGTGGCGACGGGAAAGGCCAGGCGGCGATGCCACTCCATGCGCGCCGCGAGGTTCGATTCCGGGGGGCCATTGTGAATCACATCGTACAGTTCCCAGGGTCCCATTTCTTCCAGTTCCTCCTTCTTGTGCCGGGGGATCAGCCCCAGCACCAGTTCCAACTCCAGATTGAAGGTGGCGAACTGCATGTGGCGGTAGTGGCCCCCACGGGTGACCCAGTGCCGGCTCCCCTCCTCCAGATAGAGGGCGGCCTTGTTGTCCTTGCCGGTATGGGGATGGGCGCGCTGCGCCGTGATGGTGACCACCTCGTCGGGGTTGCGCTGATCGTGAATCAGAATCCCTTCCAGGGTCCCGCTCTTGGGATCCTGGTGATCCACATAGATGGTCAGACCGGGAACATCCCGATTGAAGGTCTTTTGTTGAACGGCAAGGGCGGTATTCGACGTTAAAAGTGATTTTTTTAATACCGAGAACTCATAAAATGCCTGAGGAACCCAGAGCCAGTTGAGCAGCAGGGAAAATACGGTAAAAATGACGACCAGCAGGCCAATGGGCCGGGTGAGTTGGAGGATACTGATGCCGCTGGCCTTGATGACAATCAGCTCGTTGTCCTGTGCCATGCGTCCCATGGCGAGCAGAATGCCGCTCAGGAGGGCCATGGGGAGGGCACCCACCATGAACTGAGGAATGGCCAGCAGGATCAGCTTGCGCAAGACCTGCAGGGAAGCGCCCTTGTTGACCCAGAGATCGACCAGGAGCAGCACCTGGGGCAGCATCACCAGAAAGGTCAAGGTGCCCAGGGCCAGTAGCGAGGTCTGGGCGCAGTCGGTGAAGAGGTAGCGAGAGAGGCGGTTCATGGGGCAATAGGGTATCATCTTTTTCACACCCAACAAGGAATTGATAGCGATGTCGGAAACAGCCTTGAAAATCGACGCGGTCACCGGAAGCCCTGCCAACTGGCCTGCGGATGCCCTGATCATCGGGGTCTACCAGGGGGGGGAGCCGCAGCCGGCACTCTCCCAGTGCGGGACCGTGGTGGAGGAGGAGGTGCGGCGCATCCTGAAGGCGGGCTGGATGCGCGGCGACAGTGGCGAACTCCTTTGGCTCCCCACCCCGCTGGCGGGCGGACTGACCATTGGCCGGCTGTTGCTGGTGGGGTTGGGGCGTGAGCATCAGCTCACCCTGGAGAGCTTTCGCGCCCTGGGGGCAACGGTGGTCAAGGCGTGCGAACGGGGGAGCGTGGACGTAGCGGTCTGTTTGCTGGCCGAGGACAGGCACAATGGCATCAAGCACTGGCAGATCCTGGAAACCATGGCCGAGGGGGCCTGGCTGGGAGGGTATCGCTTCGTGCAGCTGCAAAGCGACCGTGGCCAGGAGACGCCCCGGCACGTCATGAAAAAACTGCTTTTTGCCGTGCGGGAGGAGCGGCTGGAGCGCTGCCGAAAACTGTTCGACAAGGTGGAGAAGATCACCAGAGGCGTCATCCATGCCCGGGATCTGGCCAACATGCCGGCCAATCTGCTGACCCCGGATCTTTTGGCGGGAAAGGCCAGGGAGTTGGCGGAGCGGTTGCCGATCAAGACCACGATCCATTCGGTCCAGGCCCTGGAGCAACTGGGGATGAACGGGATTCTGGCGGTGGGCCAGGGGAGCATCCATCCCCCCTGTCTGATCGTCATGGAGTATCGCAATGGGGGGAACCGTCCGACCATGGCGGTGGTGGGCAAGGCGATCACTTTCGACGCCGGGGGGATTTCCCTGAAGCCGGCGGAGAAGATGGAGGACTCGAAATTCGACATGTGCGGCGGGGCGGCGGTTTTCGGCTTTATGCACGCCATCGCGGAGATGAACCTGCCGGTGAACGTGGTGGGGATCGTGCCGGCAGCGGAGAATCTTCCGTCCGGCTCGGCCCAGCGGCCTGGCGACATCATCCGGACCGCCAGGGGGCTTTTCGTCGAGGTGATCAACACCGACGCGGAGGGACGCCTGATCCTGGCCGATGCCCTGCATCATGCTGCCACCTTCGATCCGGATGTCATCATTGACCTGGCCACCCTGACCGGGGCGTGTGTCGTTGCTTTGGGGACTCATGCCAGCGGCCTGATGGGCAACAACAGCGCCTTGCTCGAAAAATTGCGCAAGGCCGGCGAGGCCAGCGGAGAGCGGCTTTGGCCTTTGCCTCTTTTCCAGGAGTATCAGGAGCAGATCAAATCGGTTTTCGCCGACATCAAGAATACCGGAGGCCGGGAGGGTGGTGCCATCACCGCCGGGTGTTTCCTTTCCCGATTCGTGGACGAGGAGCGGGCCTGGGCGCATCTGGACATTGCGGGCACTGCCGTGGACCTGACCGGGACCAAGGCGCATGTTCCCAAGGGAGCGGTGGGCTACGGCGTGCGTCTGTTGTGCCGCTATCTCCTCAAGGAGCGCATTTAGGCATGGCCCGATCCCATGAGGGGGTACCCACGGCGCGGTTTTATCAATTGGCCGGCTCCTCTCTGGAAACGGCGCTTGCTGCCTTGCTGGCCAAAATCCTGGAGCGGAATGGCCGGGCTTGTGTCCTGGCCAGGGACGCGCTCCACCTGCGGCAACTCGACGAGCTGTTGTGGCGGCATCCCCCGCAGCGTTTTCTGCCGCACGGTCCCTGGGACGGGCCGGATCCGGAACGGCAGCCGGTGTTGCTTGCCCTGGAGCCGGACGATCGCAACGGGGCGACGATCCTGTTGTTGGCCAGCCCCCGTCCGGTAGCGGATACGACCCGTTTCGACATGGTGGTGGATTTCGTCACGAGCCGGGAGGATCATCTGCTGGAGGCGCGTGCGCGTTACCGCGACTACCGCCGCCAGGGGTGTCTGATGGAGTATTGGGTGCAATCTGCGGACGGTCGCTGGACCAGACAGGAAAAAAGGGAGGGATAGACCCGTGCAACCCACCATTATCACCGTGCTGCTGCTCGTCTGCTCGAACGTATTCATGACCTTCGCCTGGTATGCCCACCTCAAGCATCTCAACGAGCGAGCGTGGTATATGGCGGCGTTGGTGAGTTGGGGGATTGCCCTGTTCGAGTATCTTTTGCAAGTCCCCGCCAACCGGATTGGCTATGGGGAGATGACTTTGCCGCAGCTCAAGATCGTCCAGGAGGTGATCACCCTGGCGGTTTTTGCGCCGTTTGCCATTTTCTATATGGGCCAGCCCTTGAAGCTGGACTTTGTATGGGCCGGTTGTTGTCTGATCGGGGCGGTTTATTTCATCTTTCGCGCGTGATGACGGTGTGTTCCCCGGCATCCTTCAGGATTGCCAGCACCCTATCCCGCCACAAATCGCCGAAGGCGCGCCGATCTTCCGGGGTGGCCTGGCCGCCCAGGATCCGTGGCAGCAGTTCTCCCATATGCGGGTCTGGTGGGAAATGGCGTGGGGAGTAGCTCACCTCCACCTGTCGTCCGGTGGAAAGGCGGCGGAAGAGAAACGGTCCACCGGAGTTTGGCGTGTTGCCGAACCGCATCAGGCGCAACCGGGAAAACTGTCCGCCCAGCCCATGAAAGCCGTTGTCTGCCGCCGCTCCGGTGACGAGGGTGAAGATTTGGGTGATGGGACCGGTCACCCCTTCGTCCATACGACCAGGCACTTCGATGGCCACATCCCCGCGTTCGGGCAGGCCATCGGGATAGAGTATTTCCAGTGCCCTTTTCGTCATCAGAAAGGCCCCGGCCACGGTGGGACAGGCGTGACCTGCCAGTTTGACCGCATCTGCGAAGGTATAGGTAAACGGTTCCTCGCCCGCTCCCAGGAGTTCGGCAAGGGGGTCGCGCAGGGTGATGGACGGGGTGGTTGGAAACATGGTCATTGGTTCTCCAGGGCTGCTGAAATCGCATGACAGACTGAAACTATTAAGGGTCCAGGGGGATTATCCCCCTGGTGGGATCCAAGGGCGAAGCCCTTG
>JADGAR010000073.1 GCA_015231915.1 Magnetococcales bacterium | reverse complement strand
GTGGTGGCCAGCTATGCCGTGCTTTATGCCCAGGACCGTGAAAATGCCGCGAAATCGGCGTCGCTCCAGGAGGTGCTGGGCAAGACCATGTCCCCGGTGGTGGCGTTTGCCTTCATGGTCTTTGCGTTGCTGTATTCCCCCTGCCTGGCCACCATCGCCACCATTCGCAAGGAAACCGGCGGCTGGAAATGGGCAGGGTTTTCGGTGGTCTTCTCCATGGTATTTGCCTGGTTATTGGCTTATGGCATCGTTGCGCTCGGGAAGCTGTTGGCATGAACGGAGAAAATGGCTGGGACACGGCGGTTCTGATCGTCATTTTCGCGCTTTGTGTTCTGTACATGGCGCGACGTATCCGGGCGATGTTCGCCAAGGAGCAACCCGGTCAATCGGGTTGTCGGGGGTGCGGCAAGCGGGGATCGGACTGCACGAAACCGCGCATTGATTAACGAACATCAGCGACGCCTGTGGCGGCAGCATATGGCAGCATGACCCGTACCACAAACCCCCCATCTTGCGGTCGCTGAAACGCGATCTCACCCCCGTGGTCGCGAATGACGGAACGGGCCACACTCAAGCCCAGGCCCGCACCCTGGCGAGTTGCAGCCGCATCCAGGCGATAGAACGGTTTGAAAACGTTCTCCCACTCCTCTGCCGGGATGCCGTCCCCAGGGTCGCGGATTTCGATCAGCACCTGTCCGTTGCCCGCCTCCAGATCCACCCAGGCCGCACCACCATGGCGAACGGCATTGAGGAGGATGTTGGTCAAGGCCCGCTTCATGGCCGAAGGCCGACATTCATAAGGGAGGCGTGCCCAATCCTGCCGGCTGACCTCCATCCCCAGATCCTGCAGATCGTCACAGATGGTGGCCAGCAGCCCGGCCAGGTTGACCCGGCGACGCGCTTCCGTATCGGCGGCGGCATCCCTGGAAAAGGCCAGGGTGGCTGTCAGCATGGCATCCATTTCGTCCATGATCGCCGCCATTCGACTCCGGTCTTCCTGTGGCTGGATGAACTCCAATCGCAGTCGCAGTTGGGTCAGCGGCGTGCGCAGGTCATGCGAGATGGCCGCGATCATGCGCGTGCGCTGCTCGACGAACTCCCGGATGCTTGCATTCATGGCATTGAACGCCCGCGCCACCTTGCGGGTTTCCAGGGTCCCTTCTTCCGGCAAGGGCGCGGCGTAGAGGTCGCGTCCGAAGGTCTCCGTTGCCCGGACAATCTGCCGCAATGGCGTGGTCAAACGGCGCACCGCCACCCAGGAAAACAGCAACACCGCACCCCCCATCAGCGAAACCGAAATGGTGGCGTGGCGCAACAAAGGCACATGATTGGCCGCCGGACGGGTGGTGAACACCACCTGATGACCATCGGGCATGACCACCACCATATGCATCTCCTGCTCCATGGTGGCGCCATGCATCCAGCGCACGATGCCGGCTTCAACCATGAACCACATACGATGCCACGCTCCGCCGTCATGATCCCAATGGAGCGCGACGCTCTCCACGAACAGCACCCGCACCCGTGGCCGGTCGATCAGGTTTTCCAGACGGTTGCGGATCTGTTCGTCACTGTCCGCCGGGATGGCGTGCGGGGCGTACTCCCCATGACGGAACTGCACATCGGGCATGGCGGCGTTCAAGGCGGCGATCATCACCTCGTGGTACTCCTTGGGCGTGTCCACGAACATGCGGGAGATGGCGGCCACCTTCTCCAGGATGCGGATCTCGTCGGTGAGCAGGACGGTCTCCAGTTTTTCGCTGGTGAAGACCAGAATGCTCAACACATGAAACAGCATCAGCCCGGCCATCAGAATGATCATCGTCTGACCGACCAAGCTTCTGAAAATATGCGACATCATGCCCTCGTCACCTCTGGGGTAAACAGGTATCCGCTGCCCCAGACCGTCTTGATGATCTCCGGGGATTTGGGGTCTGCCTCGATCTTGCGGCGCAGCCGCATGACCTGGGTATCGATACTGCGGTCGAAAATCTGGGTGGTTGCGCCACGCGCCAAATCCAGCAATTTCTCCCGATCCAGAATCCGTTGCGGATTCTGGACAAAGGCCATGAGCAGCGCGAACTCCCCGGCGCTCAATGGCTCGATGGTGCCCCCGGCATCCACCAGCTCCCGCCGGTCCACATGCAGTCGCCATCCGGCGAAGACCAGAATGCGCCCCTGCTCTGTCGTGCCGCCCCGCGCACGACGCAGAACCGCCCGCATACGCGCCAGCAGTTCGCCGGGATCGAAGGGTTTGGTCAGATAGTCGTCCGCGCCCGCATCCAGGCCGGTGATCCGATCGCCGTATTCGCCCAGCGCCGTGAGCATGATCACCGGGACTGCGGACTTCTGACGCAACCGGCGACACAGGGCCACCCCGCCCGCGCCGGGCAGCATCAGGTCCAGCACGATCAGATCGATCGCATTTGCCTCCAGGGCCACAAAGAGGCCGCGACCATCACCCAGAGTCGTGACGGTCATGCCCTGCCCGCGAAGATAACGGGCCAACAGCTCACGGATCTCCCGGTTGTCGTCCACCACCAGCACATGCAGCGGTTTTTCCATGCCCGTTCCTCATCCCGGCGGTCAGCAACCGGATTTTTTTCGCTCACGACAGACTGTCATATTTTGGTGACAATTTCCTGGTAAACACAAAGACAACCCGCAACCCCAATCAATGGATCCGCCCCATGCGTTTCGTCTCGATGATCATACTGTCATGCCTGCTGCTGATGGCAAGGGCCGGCGTTGGTTTCACCCATGGCGGGGAAGCGCATGGCGACCTTCCGGCGATACCGCATCAAGCCATGGCAACCGGAGCGGGCCATGGCGCCACCGGGGATCGGTTCGAGGTCGTGGTCACCCGGACACAGGATCTGCAAGGGGTAGCGCTGCATCTGGCCGATCTGGAAAGCAACGCGCCGCTGGCAGGGGCGCGCATCGAGGCGGAACGCTCCGGCGATCCCTCATGGCGGATGACGGCCTCTCCGACCCTGGTGCCGGGAATCTACGCCCTCGCCATACCGCAAGGAGAAGCCGCCCATGAATTGACGCTGACCGTCACCGTTGACCAGTTCACCGATCTGCTGCTCGTGTCGCTGCCGTCCTTCACCCCCGCGACCATGGTGGCCGCCGGGACGCCGGTTGCGGAGCCTGTCCGCATCGGACTTCCGGTCTGGATCACGGCCATCCTGTTCGCCGCGCTTGCCGGCTATCTCCTGGGGCGCATCGGTGGACGCAAGCCTCCTTTACCCGTGTTGCTGGTCATGGCATCTGCCTGCCTGAATGCCACAGAGGGTCTTGCCCATGGCAACGAGGCGCATGGCGAACAACGGCAGGTCGTGACAGACCGCGCCACCGATGACGAGACGAGCCTGCCCAAGGCATCCCAGTTCCTGCTGGGTCTGCGCACCCTGTCGGCTGCACCGCGCGAAGCGGCGACCACCGTGCGTCTGGTGGGACGCGTCATTCCCGATCCTTCCGCCTATGCCAGGGTCCACCCCTCCCTGTCCGCCAGGATCAGCAGCGATCCCGGTTTCCCCGTGCCGGTCACCGGGCAATCGGTCAAGCGGGGACAACCACTGACCGCCCTGGATCCCAATCTTTCCGCCAGCGACAAGCAGGGACGACAGAGTGCGTTTCTGCGTGCCCAGGGCCTTGAATCCCCACCAGGGCGGGAACTGCTGTACGCCCCCATCGATGGGGTGATCACGGATACGCACATCGTGCCGGGGGAGGTGGTCACCGAGCAGACCGTGCTGGCAGAGATCGTTCAACCGGACAAACTGTGGGTGGAAGCGGTGCTCTTCGATCTGCCCCTGGCCGACAGGATCTCCGGCGCCATGGCCGAGAGCCGTTTGCTGCCGGGCAGGAAGTTCCGGCTCAGGCTGGTGGGCATCAGTCCCAAGTTGAACGCAGAGGATCTGGGCTTGCATTTGCAGTTCGCGGTGGAGGAAAACGCCAGGGCACTGCGTCTTGGCATGCCTCTGGATCTCCATGTCGAACTGGAGCAAGTGCGCATGACACTGGCCATTCCCCACGAGGCCATGCTGGAAAAAAGGGGAGAACCCTGGGTCTGGGTCAAAACCGCTCCGGAACGCTTTTCGATCAGAAGGGTATTCCCCGGTCGCCGGGCTGGCCCATGGACGGAAATTCTCGCTGGTCTGCAGGCGGGCGACAAGGTGGTGGTGCAGGGACAACGTCAACTGGATGGCGTGCGGTGAACCGCCATGTTTGACCACATCATCCAGATATCGCTGCGTCAGCGTCTGTTCGTTTTGGCGGTCTCCCTCATGTTGCTGGTCTACGGGGGGTGGCTGGTCACCCGGATGCCGGTGGATGTCTTTCCGGATCTCAACCGTCCCACGGTCACCATCATGACCGAAGCGCCGGGACTGGCGCCGGAAGAGGTGGAAGCGCTGGTGACCGTGCGTCTGGAAAATGCCGTGAACGGCATTCCGGGCGTCAATCGGGTACGCACCACGTCGGGAGTGGGACTCTCCATCGTCTATGTGGAGTTCGAATGGGGGGGAGAGATCTACCGCAACCGTCAGATGGTGGCGGAAAAACTGGCCACCGTCGCCGAAAGCCTGCCCCGCAACGTGGTGCCGGCCATGGGACCGGTCAGTTCCATCATGGGAGAGATCATGCTGATCGGGCTGTCGGGGCGCGACACCGCCATCTCGCCCATGGACCTGCGCAGTCTGGCGGACTGGACGCTGCGTCCGCAACTGATGAGCATCCCCGGAGTGGCCCAGGTGATTCCCATCGGCGGCGAGGTCAAGCAATACCAGGTGCTGGTCTCGCCTGCCCGATTGCAGGCGGCAGGCGTCGGCTTCGAGGAGGTCGAAAAGGCCCTGGACGGCTTTGCCAAAAACACCACCGGCGGCTTTCTCGATCAGCGTGGTCAGGAATTCCTGATTCGCAATATCGGCCAGACCACCGATCCGGATGATTTGAAGCGCACCGTGGTGGCGCAGCGCAAGGATACGGTCATCACGCTCGAACAGGTCGCCGATGTCCGCATCGGCGCCGGGGTCAAGCGGGGAGATGCCGGCATCGACGGGCAGGCTGCCGTCATCCTGGCGGTGCAGAAACAGCCGGGGGCCAACACCGTCACCCTGACGGGCCAGATCGAATCCCTGCTGGCCGAACTGCAACACACGTTGCCGTCCGGGGTGCAGGCCGACCGCATCCTGTTCAAGCAGGCCGATTTCATCGCACGGGCCGTCGCCAACGTGACGGAGGCGCTGCGGGACGGTTCTCTGCTGGTGATGATCGTGCTCTTTCTTTTTTTGATGAACCTGTCCACCACCTTGATCAGCCTCACCGCCATTCCCCTTTCGCTGATGGTCACGGCGATCGTGTTTCACGCATTCGGGCTTTCCATCAATACCATGACCCTGGGAGGGCTGGCGGTGGCCATCGGGGAATTGGTGGACGACGCCGTGGTCGATGTGGAAAACATCTTCCGCCGGTTGCGGGAAAATGCCGCCTTGCCCCAGCCCCGCCCGGTGATCGATGTGGTGCGCTCTGCCTCCAGCGAGGTACGCAACGCCATTGTCTACGCCACGCTCATCGTGGTGCTGGTCTTCATCCCCCTGTTTGCCTTGGGCGGTATCGAAGGACGCCTCTTCACGCCACTGGGTGTGGCCTATATCGTCTCCATTCTGGGATCTTTGCTGGTCTCCCTGACGCTGACTCCGGTACTCTGTTTCCACCTCCTGCCGCGTATCAAGGCCATGAGGCATGGCGACTCCTGGCTGGTGCGCCGACTCAAGGCGGGGGATCGCCGTTTGCTGGCGTGGTCGTTCGCCCATCCCCGTCCGGTGATCGGTCTGACGCTGGCGCTGGTGGTGATGGCCGCAGCCACCGTGCCCTGGCTGGGACGCGCTTTTCTGCCCGCCTTCAACGAGGGCACGGTCACCGTCACCTTGATCCTGCCGCCGGGGAGCGCGCTTTCCGAGTCCATCCGCCTGGGGACGTTGGCCGAACTTCAGCTCAAAGGCGTGCCGGAGGTCCTCTCCACCGGACGCCGTACCGGACGCGCCGAACTGGACGAGCATGCGGAAGGGGTACACTTCACCGAAATCGATGTGGATCTGAAACCTTCCGCACGGAGGCGCGAGGCGATTCTTGCGGATCTGCGCCGGGCGCTGCTCGTCATTCCCGGTGCGGCCATCAACGTGGGACAACCCATCTCCCATCGCCTGGACCATCTTCTCTCCGGGGTACGGGCGGAAATCGCCATCAAGATCTTCGGCGACGATCTGGAGATGCTGCGCGCCAAGGCCGAGGAGGTACGCCAACGGATTGCCGCAGTGCCCGGTCTGGCCGATCTGCAGATTGAAAAACAGGTGCTCATTCCCCAGGTGCGCATTCGCTTCGACCGGGGCGAGGCCCTCAAATACGGGCTTTCCCTCAATCAGCTTTCCGACACCTTGCAGGCGGCCCTGCAGGGCAAGGTGGTCTCCCGGATTCTCGACTCGGAGCGTAGCCATGATGTGGTGGTGCGACTGGCCGAGGAGTGGCGCACCGAAAGCGCGGAATTCGGCGCCATTCTCATCGACACCCCCAAGGGCAAGATCCCCTTGCAACTGGTGGCCCAGGTCGAAGAGACCAAAGGTCCGAACCTCATCAACCGGGACAATATGCGACGACGCATCGTGGTGCTGGCCAACACCCAGGGCCGCGATGTGGGCGCGGTGGTGGCGGATGTCCAGCAACGTCTGGGGACATTGACCCTCCCTGCCGGTTATCACCTCTCCTACGAAGGGCAGTTCCGCAGCCAGCAGGAGGCCACCCGGAAGATCGCCCTGCTGGCGATGTTTTCTCTGGCAGCCATCTTTCTGGTGCTTTTCAGCCATTTTCGCTCCATCGCGCTCTCCCTGGTGATCATGGCCAACATTCCCATGGCCATGGTGGGCAGTGTGGCGGCCTTGTGGCTTTCCGGGCAGCCGCTCTCCGTGGCCAGTCTGGTGGGATTCATCACCCTGACCGGCATTGCCGCCCGCAATGGCATCCTCAAGATTTCTCACTACTTGCATCTTGTCGGTCGGGAAGGCGAGCCGTTCGGACGGGAGATGATCGTGCGCGGTTCCCTGGAGCGCCTCACCCCGGTGCTGATGACCGCTCTGGTAACGGCCCTGGCCCTGGTGCCCCTGATGCTGGATGCGGATGCGGCGGGCAAGGAAATTCTCCATCCGGTGGCGGTGGTGATTTTCGGGGGGGTGGTCTCTTCGACCCTGTTGGATACCCTGGTCACCCCGGTGGTGGTCCTGTTGATCGGCGAAAAAGCCATGATGCACAGCCTGCGTGCCCACGACAAAGAGGGTGCGGCGTTAGGTACAAACAATTCACGAAAGGAAAACAAAAGCGATGTCTGATATCATCAAGAAAGGGTCATTACAGATTCTGACCGTGGCGATGGGGTTGCTGACCTCCGGTTGCCCCATGATGATGATCCCCATGATGGGTGGCATGCAAGCCGGTCAGCATCAGGGGCCGCAAAAGGAGCCACCCGAGGATGCCAACAAACCAAAGCCCTCTTCCGAAACAAAACATTAATATATGACAACGAATACAATCCCCGCTTTCAGCGGGGGGAAACCGACGTGAGGGACAAACCGAGCGTATCCAGCAGACGCTCCAGGGTTTGCAAGCCATTCGTGAAATCAAGGCGCTCCAACTGCTCCTCCAGCCGTTGCAGCTCCGTCAGCGTGGCGGGTTCCGCCCCGGTCAGCAGCGGTCGGATCTCCTCCAGGGTATCGATCGCCTCAAACTGGTTGGTGCGCAACTGTTCGGCCAACTTCCGCAACCATGGCAGGACCGCAGCGCCATCCGGACGATTGCCGCCGGGGGCGGCATCGGGCCGGGGCGGGGCCGGACCCTCCCGGACCGGCAAGGAGGCAATCGATGCGCAGACCTCACGCAAACAATCGGCAAAACCCTCCAACCGGGATGGCCAGGTAGTGCGTTCCTCCCGGCGGATGGCCTGTTCCAATGCCAGGGCCGCAGCGTGGAGTGGCAAGGCAGAGATGTTGCCGGCAATGCCCTTGATGGAATGGACCAGCAAGGCCGCCTGATCGACATCGTCCTGGCGTCTGCCATTCAGGAGCCGTTGCAGCGTGGCATCGGCCTGGGAATAATCCCGGAGAAACTCCAACAAGATCTCGCGCAACAGCTCGTGATTGTTGTTGATCCGTTCCAGGGCCGCAGGCAAATCGATGCCAGGCAGGATCGACGGCAGGCCGCTCTCCCCGGGAGCAGCCACCGTCGGCATGATTGCCTGTCCGGGGTCATCCGAGGGGGAACGCGGGGCAAGCCATCGCCCCAGTACCGTCAGCAGTTGCTGCCTGTCGATCGGTTTGCTTAGGTAATCGTTCATCCCTGCCGCCAGACATTTTTCCCGGTCGCCCGACATGGCATGGGCCGTCATGGCGACAATGGGCAGATCGTGAAACCGGGGTTGCAGGCGGATGCGGCGTGTCGCCGTGTGGCCATCCATTTCCGGCATCTGCACATCCATCAGCACCATGTGAAAGTGCTCCTCGGCAACCCGCTGCACCGCCTCCAGGCCATTCACGGCCATTTCCACCCGCACTCCCAAACCGGTCAAGACCTCGGAGGCCACCTGCCGGTTGATGGCATTGTCTTCCACCAGCAACACCCTGGCTCCGGCAAAGCGTTCCTTGACATCGTCGGGATCGACCGCCGCTTCCCTGGCATGATAGCGTTTGGCCATATTCTGGTCAAAAAGGTCCATGATGGCATCGAACAGGATGGCGCAGTTGACTGGTTTCACCAACAGCCCGGCCACCCCGGCGTGGCCGATCAAGGGGTGCATTGCCTCTTCCTGGCCGTGGCCGACCATCAGCAACACCTTTGCCCTGGCGACTCCCGTTTGCAGACCCAGCAACTCCATGCCGTGCCATCCCCGGTCCGCGATGACCAGGGGATAGGGCGCCCCTTCTGTCTCGGCCTGACCGATGGCCCGCAAGGCGGCCTGCGCCGATTCGACGCCGGTTGGGGCCATGGCAAAGAGTGCGAGCATATTCATGAGGGAGTGCCGTACCGCAGCGTGCTCCACCACCACCAGGACCTTCATCCGCTGCAGCGCGGGCGGGGCAATCAGGTCGTTGCGTTCCAGTGCCCTGCGCCTGGGCAGACGAATCGTGAAGCGGAAGGTGCTCCCCTGTGCCGGCATGCTCTCGACCCACAACCTGCCCCCCATCAGACCGACCAGCTGTTTGCAGATGGCCAAACCCAAACCGGTCCCGCCGTATTTCCGGGTGATGGAGCCGTCCGCCTGGATAAACGGCTGAAACAAATGCGCGATCTGTTCCGGAGTCATGCCGATACCGGAATCCGCCACGGAAAACTGCAGGGTGACCCACTCCCCCTCGTTCGGCACGGCATCCAGGGTGCTCACCTCTACCACGATGGCGCCGTGCTCGGTGAACTTGATGGCATTGCCGATCAGATTCATCAGAACCTGATGCAGACGAAGGGCATCGCCGTTCAGGACGTACTGGCACTCTGCGGCGACCAGGACGACCAGTTCGATGTTTTTTGCCTGAATTTTGGCGCGGAACAGGTCCAGGATGCGGTCGAACACGTCGCGCAGCAGGAAATCGGTGGACTCCAGTTGCAGTTTGCCGGCCTCGATCTTGGAGAAATCCAGGATGTCGTTGATGATGCGCAACAGGGAGTGCGATGCGCTGGCGGACTTGGTCAGATAGTCGTGGATTTTGGGCGGGGGGTGGGCGCGGAGCGCCAGATCGGTCAGACCGATGATTGCGTTCATCGGGGTACGCAATTCGTGGCTCATGTTCGCGAGAAACTGGGATTTGGTCTGATTGGCCGTCTCGGCGATCTCTCTGGCCTCCTCCAGAGTGGCGATGGCCTGCCGGGTGATGCGCAGGACGATATGGCGCAACGGCACGAAGACCAGCAGCCCAAGCATCAGGCTGAAGAGGAGCGTCGGCAACGCGGAAAGCAGCATGGGGCGCATCGACACGGCGATCTCCACCGCGCCCGCCACCTCGCTGTAATCGTGAATGGCCGCGCGGTGGCCCCGAAACGGCCAGGGGAGAGGATCCAGGATCTCCATGACCACGCGCTCCTGCCGGTTGGGTTCGAAATGGATGACGCGCATGGCGGTTTGGGGCGTATGGATCTCCTCCAGCACGGCCCGCAACCGGATGCCCTGCTCGGGCCAGATCACGGGATTGGTGCTGATAAAGCGGTTCATGAAGATGACATGAATCCGCAGTTCGGTCTCCAGTTGCTTTTGGATGTGCTGCCAACCGAATAGCAGATGAATGATGGGCGGCAACAGAAAAACCAGACTGGCGATCAGAGCGGCGGTCCGGGTGACGAGGCGCGACAGGGGAACGGAGGGGTGCATGCGCTCAACGTGACGTAGCGGAAATGCCGAGTTGCGCCAGTTTGGCCTTGCCTGTTGCCGAACGCAGATAATCGACCACGTCGCGCACCACGGACGGGGCGTCGACGCGCGTGACCAGATAGGCGGGTTTGTCGTGGAGATAGCGATGTTGTTCCATGGCCTCGACCGTCGGGGCCACACCATCCAGAATCAGGGGCTTGAGCGGACGCTTTTCCGCCAGCAGCAGGGCGAACGCCACGGATCCCACCCCGCCCGGCACCTTTTCGACCATATCGACGAGATCGATATCCGTGTCGGCCAGGGCAACCCCAGGCGGGCGGTTGGCATGGGCGGTGGTGATCGCCTCCTTCATGGCCGGGGAGATGCCGGTCATGATGGCCGTGTCCGCGTCGGCGAGGGGCCGCAGAATCAACCGGATCCGGGAGCCGTCCGGCCAATGCTTCTGGCGTCCGGCGTAGATCTCGACCAGTTGATCGAGGGTGACCCGGCCAACCGGCACCGACGGATGCGCGATAAAGACGAACGGGGTGCGGCCAAGCCACTCCTGGACCAGACCCGCCTCCTCCTCTTTTTTCAGGGGACGACCGGTCAGGGCGATGTCCAATTGGCCGTTGATCACCGCCTTGATGGCGCCGCTGCTGCCGACCGGCGGCAAATGAAACTGGAATTGCATGGCCGGGTGACTTTGACGATAATCGTCCGTGACCAGCCTGATGGCAGTGAGCAGCATCCCGGTGCCGCTGAGGCGGATGGATTCGGCCTGGGCCGTGGAGACAAGCCACGGCAACAGGCTGAGGCAGGACCAGAAAAGCAGCCATTGGCGATTTTGCATGCGCACGGGACTCCCGATGGCGATTTGCATTCGGGGTGATCCTATTCCGTTTCCACGCACCTTTCAAGGGATGGCCGCAGGGAGGCCATCAACCGGCGCCTGCGGCCTTTTACCTGACACCGACCGACGGACGCTTGTTGTTGCGTTGCCGTTGCACCCGGGCCTGGGCCTCCGGGGGACGGGTGCCGGCACCATGACGACGCGGCTTTCCGGGTGGGTTGGCGGACGGACGACTGACGTTTTGTTTTTGCGGCACCGGCACCCGGTCGAGCAGGGTATTGGCCGTGAGTTCACAATGAAACTCATGCTCACGATCTACCGGAATTTTTTGTCGAATGATCTTCTCGATATCGCGCAGCGAGGGGCTTTCGGTGGCATCGCAAAAGGAGATGGCATGGCCTCCACGCCCGGCGCGGGCGGTACGTCCGATGCGATGGACATAGCTTTCCGGTTCGTTGGGCATGTCGAAGTTGATCACATGACTCACATCCGCCACATCGATACCCCGCGCGGCCAGATCGGTGGCCACCAGGATGCGGACCTCACCACGACGGAAAAGGTCCAGGGATCTTTCGCGGGCGTTTTGTGATTTGTCACCGTGGATGGCGGTCGCGGGGATCGCGTTGCGTTCCAGGTGCTCGGTGACGCGATCCGCGCCGTGTTTGGTGCGGGTAAAGACCAGGGCGCGTCGGATTTCGTCCGCCTCCAACAATTTCTTCAACAGGGCGCGTTTGTTTTCCCTGGTGACGAACAGGACCTTCTGCACCACCTTTTCCACGGTGGTGGATTGGGGCGTGACCTCGATGCGCACGGGTTCGTTGAGAATCTCTTTGGTGAGATGCTCCACTTCCATGGGCATGGTTGCGGAAAAAAGCATGGTTTGCCGGTTGACGGGCAGCAAGGCGATGACACGTCGGACATCGTGGATGAACCCCATGTCGAGCATGCGGTCGGCCTCATCGAGCACGAAGATGCGCAGATTGGACAGCCGAATGTGTCCCTGATTGATGAGGTCCAGCAGGCGCCCTGGGGTTGCCACCAGGATGTGGACGCCTTTCGACATGATCCTGGTCTGGAGATATTGGCCGACCCCGCCAAAGACGACGGCATGCTTGAGCAGCAATGGCTTGCCGAAAATCTCGATGCAGGTACCGATCTGGGCTGCCAATTCGCGGGTGGGCGTCAGGATCAGGACGCTGGCTTCACCGGGACGCAGCCGTCGAGGATCGCTGCAGAGCCGATTCAGGATGGGCAGGACAAAGGCCGCAGTCTTGCCGGTTCCGGTCTGGGCGATCCCCAGCAGGTCATGTCCTTCCAGCAGATGGGGAATGGCCTGGGATTGAATGGGTGTCGGCGACTGATAACCGGCTTGCACAATAACGGATTGCAGGGAGGGGATAAGATTCAACTTCGCAAATTCAGACACAAAAGACCTTTCAAACAGAGGAAACGACGCGATTCGAGTGGGGAGCAGCAAGACGACACCAAACCCTGACGCAAGATTAGCCAGTCTATGTCATGGCCATGACAAAGTCAAGGAGCTTCTTCCGCAGTTCAGGGCAAGGGCGATTCAATCAGACCATACTCCTGCATTTTCTTGAGAATTTTGGCGGATTCAATGGGCTTGGGGATGTAATCGGTGCAATATCCCTTGAAAAAGGCATTGCAGACCTGTTCGTTCGAAGTCAGACAACTGACCATGAAGACGATCGCCTCGCGCCCCTGCATCCCATTTGCCCGCTCAAACGCGCGAATCTGCAACAGGGCTTGTTGTCCATCCAGTTCCGGCATCATGATGTCCATGAAGACCACGTCGTATGGCTCGCCACACTCGTGCGCCAGACGGAAGAGTTCCACGGCCTCGACGCCATTGACGGCAAAATCGTACCGCCCCAGCTTTTTCACCAGATGACGCATCAGGATGCGACTGTTGAACTCATCATCCACGATCAACATGTTCAATGGCCGCGTGGCGACCAGGTTCGTCACAGAACCGGTTTCCGGCGGCGCGGCCACAGGAGGCGGCACGACGGCAGCCGGTTCTTCCGGCAGATCATCGAACAGGAGCGCCCCGTCGTCATCGTCAAACAGGGAGACCTGGGAGTCGTCGGTGAGCGGCATGACGTGATCCGTGACATGAAAACCGTCGCTGTCCCCCCGTTTCACCCCCTGGACCAGCAAGCTCAACTCCGCGATCTCCTCCAGGCAGGGTTCGTTGTTGACCGCGCTGCGATACATCAGACCAACCGTGAGGTGAATCGATTCCCGGACCATCTCATTGTAGCGTCTTTTGCCGGAAATGATCATGGCGATCACCTGGCGCAGATCTTCGCAGATATCCGCAAAACCCTTGATCATCAACTCGTCAAAGATGGAGGAGAGGTCGAACAGCCCCAGGCTGATCGAATCGAGCGCCTGATGCGTCATTTCGCCAGTGAGCTGGTCACGAACCGTGAGGATGCGATCGTTGAGATCATCGTAAAGTTGCAGCCTTGCGCTCTTGTTGCTCATCTTTGCAAACCCTCTTCAACGCCTTATGTCAGGTTGTGTAGATTCGTCATGCGTATCCCAACGGCATGGCCGCAATTTCTTCCACGGAAAAGACCTTCGCCGTGTCCAACACGATGATGAACCGGTCGTTGTGACGGCAGATCCCGGTGATGAACTCGAGCGGGGCGCTGGTCCCCATGCGCGGGGGGGGAACCAACTGAGAGGCGTCCAACTCCAGCACCTCCTTGACCGCATCGGCCAGCGCCCCGATCAGATGGGTCTCCTGGCCGTTTGCCAGTTCCATGATGATGATCCGGCTGTGGACCGTCCGCTGCCCGCGCGGCAGGCCGAAACGGCGCCGCAGATCCATCACCGGTACGGCATTGCCCCGCAGATTGACCACCCCCAACATGCAATCCTGGGCCTGCGGGACGCGGGTGATCTGGGTGATGTCGAGGATCTCCCGCACGGAAAAGATGTCCAGTGCATAGTACTCCCCATCCAGATTCAAGGTCAGAACCCGTTCGGTCTTGCCGAGCCGTGACCCCGTGTCGTTGCGCGGTTCGTTCATGGGTCCCTCTCCTCGCTCAATATTTCTCGAAGCCGAGATCGTCGTCAATCTCCTCTTCTGCCAGTTCCAGAACCATCCCCTTGGCAGGGGTGTGGCCGATCAGGAGCGAACCATTGCGCGTATTCCGGCCCGCACCGCCCCCTTTGCGGGAGTCGGCGACCTCACGGTTTCCCCCCGTGTTGCGCCGGGCGGCAACCGGCCTTTGCGCCCTCGGCTCGACGTTGCTCCGGGTCTCGATCTTGAAAAAGGTGATCACCCCTTGCAAAAGCTCGGCCTGGGCAGACAGCTGCTCGGAGGTGGCGGCCAACTCCTCGGAGGCCGCCGCATTGTGCTGGATCACCTGATCCAACTGTAGCAGAGCCTGGTTGACCTGACCTGCGCCCACACTCTGTTCCTTGCTGGAAGCGGCGATCTCCTGCACCAGCTCGGCGGTCTTCTGAATGTCCGGGACCAGCTTGTCGAGCAGTTCACCGGCCCGTTCCGCCACGGCGGTGCTCTTGGAGGCCATGCTGTTGATCTGCGCGGCTGCGGCCTGACTCCGTTCCGCCAGTTTGCGCACCTCCGAGGCCACCACCGCGAATCCCCGCCCCTGATCCCCGGCACGCGCCGCCTCGATGGCCGCATTGAGCGCCAGAAGATCGGTCTGACGCGCGATCTCCTCGATGATGGAGATCTTGCCCGCGATCTCCCTCATGGCCTTGACCGTTTCCGTGACCGCCCCGCCGGATTCCCTGGCATCCTTGGCCGCGCGCAGGGCGATCGACTCGGTCTGTTTGGCGTTGTCCGCGTTCTGGGCGATATTGGCGGCCATCTGCTCCATGGCGGCAGTCGATTCCTCGACGCTGGCCGCCTGCTCCGAGGCCCCCTGGGCCATCTCGTTGGCGGTGGCGCTCATCTGATTGCTGCCGGACGCCACGTTGGCGGCCCCGGATTGAATCTCCGTCGCCACCCGACTCAGCTTGTCGACCATCTCCTCCAGGGCGATCATCACCGTATCCTCTGCGGAACGGCGCTTCACCTCGACCCGCAGATCCCCCCCGGCCAACCGCCCGGCGATCTCGGCCACGCCGCGCTCCGCCCGTATCAACCGCTTCAGGGCGATGAGCATGGCATCCTTCGTGGATCGCTCCGTCACTTCCTGGTTCACATCCCCCATGGCCAGACGTTCCATGGCTGCGGAAACCCCCTGTTCGGCCTGGATCAGCCGCTTCAAGGCGATGAGCAGGCTATCCTTGTCGGAACGCTCCTGCACCTCCTGATGCAAATCGCCCTGGCTCAGGCCATCCATGGTGAGCGCCACCTTCCGTTCGGCCTGGATCAGACCTTTCAGGGCGATGAGCATGACATCCTTGTCGGAGCGCTCCTGGATCTCCTGATGCAAATCCCCGCGCGCCAGGGCCTCGATGGACGCCGCCACCTTCTGCTCGGCCAGGATCAGACCTTTCAGGGCGATGAGCATGGTGTCCTTGTCGGAGCGTTCCCGCACCTCCTGACGCAGATCGCCCGCCGCCAGCCGTTCCATGATCCCCCCCACCTCGCGCAGGGTCCCCACCATGCCGCGCATCGCCGCATTCAGGGAGGAGGTGTCGCCCTCGCGCACCGCGATCTCCAGGCTCACATCCCCCATGGCCACGGCCCGCACCACGTCCGCCATGGCCTGGGGTTCGCCGCCCAGGGGCACGCGGATCGAACGGGTGATCCACCAGGCGATGAGCACCCCCAGCAGAATGGCACCGATGCTGACCCCCCAAATCAAGCGCGTGGCAAAGGCGGCCAGTTCGTCCGCGCGCTTCTGTTGCCCGTGAACCGTATCGGCGATCTCCTTGTTGGCCACATCCCGCGCCGCGACCATCTCCTGATCGGCCTTGGCCAACTCCTTGAACAACTCGAGACAGAGCGTGATCTCTTTTTGATAATTCTCCAGGCCGGTGATGGTCTGCTGGATCCGATCGATGTCGATTTGCGCCGTAAAAGTCGGCAGCAGATCCCTGGCAAACTTGAGCGCTGCAACCAGAGAGTCCCGGTTGCGCTGGATCTCCGCTTCCTCATGGCCATGGGAGAGGATGATCTCCTTTTCGGCGATACGGGCCTCCTTGAAGGCCACCAGCATGTGAGAGATGGCCTCCACCTTGTGGACCCGCTTCTCCATGCCGGCGAGCTTATCCGTGGCGACGACACCCTTTTCGCCGCCGCTCCCCTCTTGCCCGGTCACCTGGGCGATCAGGTCGTTGGTCTTCCGGATCTGGTCTGCCTGCAGGGCCAAGGCCGCCTTCTGGAGCGTCTGGGCAGCCTCGCGGATGCGCACCATGCTCTCGTCGAACCGCTTGCGCATCCCGGTGAAATGGTCGAACGCCTTGCCGTATTGTGCCATGGCAGCCACGATCTCATCCATCTGTTTCTTATCGTCCGCATCCTGGAACTTGTGGTCCCGATCCAGCAACGCCTGTTTCCGGATCGCCTCGGCGGCCTCGTGATTCTGGGAGATGTACTTCGGGTCGTTGCGGATGATGAGATTCTTTTCCGCCTGTACCACGTTGTCCAGATGTTCCAGCAGCACCCCCATGTCCTTGTTCGTCTCCATGCGGTGCATCACACCGCCAAACCCGACATGGGCGGCAATGGCGACAAGGGCGGTCAGGAGCAGGACCGCGCCAAAACCCAGTCCCTGCTTGTAGGCGATGGTCAGATGTTGCATGGCTTTCCCCCCTTATTGGCTGTCAATATCTTTCAAATCCCGTGTCGTCTTCGTTTTCCTGCATCGTCATATCCAGATCCGCGCCCTTCCTGGCCCCGTGGCCAATCTGGAGTTGCCCGGAGGAGCGGACCACGCCGCGCCGCACCGGGGTCTGCCCCATCTTCCGGGCAGGCGTGACGCCACGAGGCGCGTGGGGGGCCGGGGCGGTCACGGCGCTGTCGAGCTTGAAGAAGGCGATCACGCTTTGCAGGAGTTCGGCCTGGGCGGACAGCTCTTCGGAGGTGGCGGCCAACTCCTCGGAGGCCGCCGCGTTGCGCTGGATCACCTGGTCGAGCTGTTGCAGGGCGGTATTGACCTGTCCGGCACCGGCGCTCTGCTCGCGGCTGGAGGCAGCGATCTCCTGCACCAACTCTGCCGTCTTCTGGATGTCCGGGACCAGTTTGGTCAGCAGTTCCCCGGCCCGTTCCGCCACAGCCGTGCTCTTGGAGGCCAGATTGTTGATTTCGGCGGCTGCGGCCTGACTCCGTTCCGCCAGTTTGCGCACTTCCGA
The DNA here is from genome assembly GCA_015231915.1 of Magnetococcales bacterium. Lineage (GTDB taxonomy): Bacteria > Pseudomonadota > Magnetococcia > Magnetococcales > Magnetaquicoccaceae > Magnetaquiglobus. Next base: position 938 of record JADGAR010000073.1, on the reverse strand, counting down.
GGCCACCACCGCGAACCCCCGTCCCTGGTCCCCGGCGCGCGCCGCCTCGATGGCCGCGTTGAGGGCCAAAAGGTCGGTCTGACGCGCGATCTCCTCGATGATCGAGATCTTGTCGGCAATCTCTTTCATCGCCCTGACCGTGTCCGTGACCGCCGTCCCGGATTCGCGGGCATCCTTGGCCGCCCGCAGGGCGATCGCCTCGGTCTGGTTGGCGTTGTCGGCGTTCTGGGCGATGTTGGCGGCCATCTGTTCCATGGAGGCGGTCGATTCCTCGACGCTGGCGGCCTGTTCCGATGCACCCTGGGCCATTTCGTTGGATGTGGCGCTCATTTCGCCGCTCCCAGCCGCCACGTTGGCGGACCCGGATTGGATCTCCGCCACCACCTGGGTAATGCGCGTGATCATCTCCTCCAGCGCGATCATCAGGGTATCCTCCGGCGAACGCCGTTTCGCCTCCACCCGCAGATCACCGTCCGCCAGCTTGCGGGCAAGCCCGGCCACGCCCCGTTCCGCATCGAGGAGCTTTTTCAAGGCGGCCAACAGCGCATCCTTCTCCGAACGCTCCTGGATCTCCTGGTTCAGATCCCCCTGCGCCAGACGCTCCATGATCCGCGCCACCCCCTGCTCGGCCTTGAGGAGTTTCCTCAGGGCGATCAGCAGGACATCCTTGTCGGAACGGGCCTGGACCTCCTGATTCAGATCCCCCTGGGCCAGGGCCTCCATGATGGCGGCGACGTTCTGTTCGGCCCGGATCAGCCCTTTCATGGCCAACAGCATGGTATCCTTGCCGGAGCGCTCGACGACCTCCTGGTTCAGATCCCCCTGGGCCAAACGCTCCATGACGCCCCCCACATCGCGCAGGGTCTGCACCATGCGGGCCATCGCGGCGTTCAGAGAGGTCCGGTCGCCCTCCGCGACCCGGATCTCCAGGCTCAAAT
>JADGAR010000072.1 GCA_015231915.1 Magnetococcales bacterium | reverse complement strand
CGCCGCCCCCGCCGCCGGAGAGCCGTTCGGAAGTGATGGAGCGCGATCCCCTGCCCAAGCCGGTGCTGGTGGCCCCGCCGCCGCCTCGTCCGAGTCCGCCTTCGGTAGCCCTGGAGAAGGCCATGACGACCCCGGAGCACGCTGACCATGGCCCCAGACGGGGTTTCGCCCTGCAGATCGAGTACGGCGAAAAACAGGAAGGGGCCGCACTGCGCGCCCAGGAGTTGATCGACAAGGGGTATGCCGCCTACGTGGTGCGGACGGTCAAGAGCGGTCAGGTGCGTTTTGCGGTGCGCATCGGCCACTTCGCCACCGAGACCGAGGCCATGGCCGCCGCCGGGCGGTTCCGGGAACGGGAGGGTCGTTCTGCCTATGCGATCAAGTGGCGTCCGGCCATGACTTCCTCCCCGTAGACCGCCATGGAGCCGCTCCCGGATCGGTTGGATCCCGTCCTGGCCAGGAGCCTGGCTTATGCCCTGGCCAAACGGGCGTTGTTTCTCCCCGCCTGGCGCGGCGAGGATGGCCTGATGGAGGTGTGGGTCACCCCGCAGACCGATCCTTATATTTTGGATCAATACCGGCTGGAACGGAAAGCCAGGATCCGTCCGCGCATGGTCACTCGCGAGCAGCTTCTGGAGGCCTTGCAACGGGTCCATCGGGAGCAGGGGATCACGGCGGTGGAAAACCTGCTGGAGGACCTCCCCCCCTCCTTGCTCGCCACCCGCCTGGCCGAAAAGCCGGACCTGCTGGAGTCCGATGACGACGCCCCGATCATTCAACTGGTCAACTCCCTGATCATTCAGGCCCTGCGCAACCGGGCCTCGGACATTCATATCGAACCCTTCGAAAACAACATCATCGTCCGCTTCCGGGTGGACGGCCTGTTGCACGAGGCCCTGCGTCCCCCCAAGCCGGTGCAGGCCCCGTTGATGTCGCGCATCAAGGTGATGGCCGGCCTGAATATCGCGGAGAAGCGTCTGCCCCAGGACGGGGCCATGCGGGTGCGGGTGGCCAGCCGCGAGGTGGACGTGCGGGTCTCGGTGCTGCCCGGCAGCCACGGCGAACGGCTGGTCATGCGCCTGCTGGAAAAACAGGGGGAGCGCACCAACCTCAACGAACTGGGCCTCACCCCGCCGCAACTGGGCTGGATCAAAAACCGCATGACCGCCAGTCACGGCATCATGCTCGTGACTGGGCCTACCGGCAGCGGCAAGAGCACGACGCTCTATTCCATCCTGTCTGCCATCAATACCTCGGAAAAAAATATCATCACCATCGAAGATCCGATAGAATACTCCCTGGTTGGTGTGGGTCAGATTCAGGTGGCCCCGCGGATCGGTCTGACCTTCGCCTCCGGCCTGCGTTCGATCCTGCGCCAGGACCCGGACGTGATCATGGTGGGGGAGATCCGTGACCTGGAAACTGCCGAAATCGCGATTCAGGCCAGTCTGACCGGCCACTTGGTCTTTTCCACCCTGCACACCAACGACAGCGTGGGGGCGGTGGTGCGGCTGGTCAACATGGGCATCGAACCCTTTCTGGTGAGTTCGTCGCTGGACGGGGTGGTGGCGCAACGGCTGTTGCGCAAGCTGTGCGTCCAGTGCAAGGAACCCTTCACGCCCCCGCCGGAACTGGTGGGCGCCATCCCGGAAGGGGCGACCTATTTCCGGCCCAGGGGGTGTCCGGCCTGTCTGGGGAGCGGCTATCTGGGGCGCACCGCCCTGTTCGAGCTTCTGACCATGAGCGCCGGGTTGCGCACCCGCATCGACCGGCGCGTCTCGGACCAGGAACTGCGTGAGGTGGCCATTGAGGAGGGGATGATTCCCCTGCGGGAGGCGGGTCTGGCCAAGGCCGCCTTGGGCATCACCAGCCTGGAAGAGGTGTTGCGGGTCACCCAGGGACGCAACGGGGTGGCGTGATGGCGGTTTTTCGTTACGAGGGGATGCGCGCCGGGGGCGGCAAACGGGTGTCGGGGGTGGTGGACGCCGATTCGGAACGGGATGCCCGCCGCCTGCTCAAGCAACAGGATCTTTTTCCCACCTTGCTGGAAAAACTGGATGCGCCTCCCCCGGAACAGGTGAAAAAAGGCTGGCGCTGGTCTGTGCGCAAGCGGCTGCCGCCCATGCGGGAGCGGATCGTCTTCACGCGGCAGATGGCCACGCTGTTGGCCGCCGGTTTTCCGGTGATGGAGGTGCTCGCAGGGGTGGAGGAGCAGATACGCACCGGCCCGTTCCGGGAGGTGGTGGCCACCATCCGCAACGCGGTGGGGGAGGGGCAGGCCCTTTCGGACGCCCTGGCCATGCACGGCAGGATCTTTCCGCCCATGTACGTCAGTCTGGTGCGGGCCGGGGAACGGGGCGGGGCAGGGGCGCTGGAGGGGGTGTTCGAGCGCCTGGCAAAGGTGATGGAGGAGGAGCGTCGCGTGCGCGGTCGGCTGGCCAGCGCCATGATCTATCCCGCCGTGATGGCGGTGGTGGGAGGGCTGGTGCTGGTTTTTCTGCTGGCCGTGGTGGTGCCCAAGGTGACGGCGATCTTTTCCGAGACCCGCCAGGTGTTGCCGATGGTGACGCGAGCCTTGCTGGCCGTGAGCGATTTCGTGCGGGAGTGGGGTGTCGTGACCGCCGTGGGCGTGTTGACAGGGGGATTGATATTCGCCTGGTGGACCGGCACCGCCGCCGGTCGGGTGCGGGTGGAGCGGTTTTTGTGGCGCGTGCCGTTGTTGGGGGGCTTTCTTTCCCAGGTGGCCACCATGCGGGTGTGTCAGTTGCTGGGCCTGCTGCTCAAGAGCGGGGTGCCGGTGATCGCCAGCTTGCAGGTGACAGCGGAGGCCACCGGCTTTGTCACCATTCGCGCCGGGATCCTGGAGGTGGCCCGCGACGTGGAGCGGGGCGACTCTTTGGCCCTCGCCCTGGAGCGCACCGGCCATTTCCAGAGCCTGGCGGTGCGCATGATCCAGGCCGGGGAGCGGGCCGGCAATCTGGAGGCGATGCTGGAACGGGCCGCCCTGATGTATCGTGAAGAGATCGAACACACTTTGGAACGTCTGATGCAACTGGTGGAACCAGTGATCATTTTGATCATGGGTGGGGTGGTTGGTTACGTGGTGGTGGCGGTTCTGTTGCCGATTCTGGAAATGAACCATCTGATAAAATAATGGCCAAGATCCTGTTTTGTATCATTATTTCTCTGATATGGGCCGTTGACGTCCGTTCGGATCCGCGTGCCTCGGAGGCAATTTTTGCCTATGCCGCCGATCTGGAGAACAAAAACGACCACCCCCGCGCGGCCACGGAGTTCGGACGCTATGTCTTTCTTGCCCGCCAGGGTTCGCGGGAGGATTTTGTCCGCCTGGAAGAGGCCATGTACCGTCATGCGGTCAATCTGGCCCATGCCAAAGAGACGGACGCTGCCTTGCGGGCCTTTTCGGAGTTGGGGGCGGCCTATCCCAAAAGCCCGTTGATTCCCCAGGCCCTGTTTCAGATGGGTCAGGTGTACGAACGAAGCGGGGCGGTGGGCGAGGCCAAACAGCGGTATCAGCGTCTGGCCGGGATGGGCATGGATACCGAGTTTTCCGCCTTGTCGCGGCTGCGTCTGGCCTGGCTGGCCCTGCGCCGTCCCGGCGAGGAGACCAAGGCGCGGGAGCATCTGCAGGCGGTCACCCATCCCAAATACGCCGACCAGGCCAAGGGGATGCTCAAGGGGGTGGAGGCATTGCCGAACCTGCCCTACAAGACCCCCTGGCTGGCCGGGACCATGAGCGCGGTTTTGCCGGGCGCGGGCCATCTCTATGCGGAGCGTCCCCGCGACGCCGGTTTTGCGTTTCTTTCCAATGGTCTGTTGCTTGCAGGGACCGTACAGGCCTTTTCCAAGGGGATCACCGGTCTGGGCGCCGCCCTGAGCGCTGTGGAGTTGGGGTGGTATTCGGGCACGATTTTCAGCGCCGTCAATCTGACCCACAAGTACAATCAGCGTCTGCGCGAGGACCATCTCGGCAACGTGGCCGGAAGCCTGCCGCGCGGGGACAACGCGGTCGGGGTGGAGATGGAGTGGCGGTATTGAAACGGTGTCGCTTATTGAAAAACGGCCTGCATTGAGTCGGCCTTGAAGATTTTGCCAAGCCAGGCGGTCAACTCCTCCAGAGTGGCGGAGGACACCTTGTTTTGGACCGATTCCGGGACGGAACCGAAACGCTCCTGGAGCAACTGGAGCAAGGATTCGGCCTTGCCTTTCCGTATTCCGATTCTTTCAACGCTTGTAATGTATTGCATGGCCTGTTTCTCCTCAAAGTTGGACAGTTCTTGCCAGAACTGGTTATCCGCCTCTTCCGGCAGATGAAGCACCCAGTCGATGAACCGGTACAAGTCGATGATTTGTTGACGATCAAATCCACTGTGATACAAACTGCGCGTAATGCGGCGCTTCTCCTGGTAGCGTATTCCGGGCTGACTGCGGGTCTGCTTGCCGGTCAGGTGCGCCAGGGTGACGATGGCGAAGGGGTTGCCGGATTGCTCCAGGGCAGAGAGGTCCTCCAGGTAATCCAGCAGCTTGATGGCATTGAACCGATATTGCACCCCCGATCCCCATTTTTCGTAGCCGAAGGTCGATGGCCGCCAACCGGGTTCCTCATCCGCCAGAATGGCCAGACCGATCACGGGCTTGCGGTGGAGGTCATAGGCACGATGCTGGCAGGTGTACATCCGTTCGGCAAAATCGGGATCCCGGCTCCCCTGGACTTCGACATGGATCAGCACCCAGAGTTCATCGCCATCGAGCAGCCACACCTTGACGAGCAGATCGACGCGCCGGTTGCCGGCCTCCGCTTCACGGGTGATCCGATCCAGTTCCTTGTCGAGGAACTCCGGGTCACGCCGCCAATCGATGTCGTCGTGCGCCTCCACAAGGAAAAAAGCCAGGAACTCCTTGAAGTGGCCCTTCAGGATCTCCTTCCATGGCGAATCGTACTCGGTGGATTGGCTCTGGCTGTCGTCGGATGTCATGTCATTCCTTGGCTTTGTCAGGGCAACGTGACTTCTTTTTGGTATCTTCCGTCAACTCTCCCCCGTTCGGCAAGATAAATCCGTACCTTCCCCGGCCTGTTGCGCAGCGTCCCATCCGCCCCGACGGGTGAGGCGCTGGTTGAGGGCCTGGCGGGTCAGGCCGAGCATGGCGGCGGCGACCTTCTGATTGCCTTTGGCCTGGGTCATGGCGTGGTGGATCAAAAACGCCTCGGCCTCCTTGAGGGTCGGCGGGGGCGAACCCTCCTGCCAGGAGAGCGCAGGGAGGCGCGGCGTCAATGCCGCCGGGGAGTCCTCCGTCATGCCCATGGCCTTCCGGAAACTCGCCAGAGACAACATCCCGCGCTTGTGGGTGGCCACCGCGTCGAACACCATCGCCCGCAACTCGCGGACGTTGCCGGGAAAGGCATGGGCGGCCAACAGAACCAACAGTTCGCGCGGCACGGTGGGGGGCGCGGCCTTGCCCATGGATCGGGCGGCCTCGGCCAGGAATCGCTTCAGCAGCGGGGCCAGGTCTTCCCGACGCTCCCGCAGCGGGGGCAGGTGAATGGCGTGGGTGGCCAGACGGTAATACAGATCGAGCCGGAATTTGCCGCTCATGGCCATCTGCTTGAGATCCCGGTTGGTGGCGGCCACCACCGTCACCTCGCTGTTGCGGGAGAGATCCGAGCCGAGCGGTTCGTACTTGCGCTCCTGGAGCAGCCGCAACAGCTTGACCTGGCTTCCTGGCGCAAGGTCGCCGATCTCGTCCAAAAACAACGTCCCCCTGGCCGCCCTGGCCACCATTCCGTCCCGGGGCTGGTCCGCGCCGGTAAAGGCGCCCCTGCGGTGGCCGAACAGGGTGTCGGCGAACATATGCTCGTCCAGACCCGCCACGTTCACCGCCACGAATGCCCCCTTCCGGCCCCGCAGGGCATGGAACGCCTGGGCGAACAGCTCCTTGCCGGTTCCGGTCTCCCCGGTGATGAGCAGGGATTCGCCCGTGCGCGCCACCGCCTCCAGATATTTGAACAGGTCCTCGATGCGCCGGCTGCCGGTGACGATGTGGGCGAACGCGTCGGGATTGGCCAGCGCGCCGCCCAGCAGATAGCCCCGCAGGGCGCGGACCTCCCGTGTCAGCTCCATGGCCCGCTTGGCCCGGCGCACTGCCGAGATCAGCCGCTCCTCCTCCACCGGCTTGAGCAGATAGTCCTCCGCCCCCTGCCGCATGCACTCCACGGCGGTGGCGATCTCCTGCACGGCGGTCACAACGATCACCGGCAGGTCGGGGGCGTGCTCCTTGATACGGGACAACAGCTCCAGGCCGGCGATATGGGGCATGTTGAGGTCCAGCAGCACCACCACCGGCGTCTGCTGTTGCAACATCGGCATCACCTCGCGGCTGTCCTGGATCGTCACCACCGGTTCCAATCCCTCACGACGCAACAGCAGGCGCATGCCGCGCAGGGTGTCCTCCTCGTCGTCCACCACGAATACCGGAGCGGCAGGCTCTCCAGAGGAAAAAGAACTCGTTTCGCATGCGGCGTTCATGATGCATCCTCCTCCAGGGCCGTGAATGCGAGGGTCGCAAGGGTTCCCTCGCCGGGTTGCGATGCGTAGGAAAGCGTTGCCTGATGCTGCTCCAGAATCTGGCGGATGATGGCCACCCCCAGGCCCAGCCCCCCTTCCCCCGTGCGCGTGGTGAAAAAGGGTTCGCCGACGCGGGCCAATACCTCCGGGGTCATCCCCCGGCCCTGGTCGGCGAGGGTGGCGATCACCCGGCCTGTCCCGGGATCGTGGCGTGCGCTCAGGGTCACCGCGTGTGCCTCGTCGGGCAGGGCCTGCAGGGCGTTCATCAGCAAATTGAGAAATACCTGTTCCAGTTGTCCGGGGTTGCCCCGGATCATCAGCGTCTCTGGTGCCAGCTCCATGCGGAAATGGCGGGTGCGCCTGGCGATGGTGTGCTGCAGGATCGCCTGGGAGCGCTGCATTACCTCGCGCAGATCCAGGCGCTGCATGGTCCGGTCATCCCCCTTGCGGGCCAGATGCTTCATGTTGTCGATGGTGGCCTTGATGCGCCGTGAATTCTCCGTAAGGCTCGACAGCAGGCGTGGCGCTTCCTGGATCATCTCTGCGCAGGGCAGGCCGCCCAGCGAGAAATCGCCGTGCTCCTCATGGTATTCCTCCAGGATGACCTGGGCGTCGCGCCACACCCCCTGCAACAGATTGGCGTTGACCGCGATGGCGTTGTTCGGGTTGTTGATCTCGTGGGCGATCCCGGCGGAAAGGATCCCCAGTGTGGCCAGTTGCGCGCTGCGCAGTGCCTGTTCCTGCAGCCTGTGCCTTTCTTCTTCCGATCGCTTCAGATCGGTGATGTCCACGGAGATGCCCAGCAGATGGGTGGCATTCCCCTGGGCATCGTACAGCCCGGTCTTGAAGGTGCGGATCAAGCGCTTTTCCCCCGTGCGGGTGCGGATCGGCTCTTCCGGGATCTCCATCACCGCGCCACTGGCCAGGGTCTCCCTGTCCTTGGCGGTGAAGAATGCCGCCTGATCCGGAGGGAAGAGATCCTCGACGGAGTGGCCGAGCAGTTCGGCCCGGTCATAACCCAGCAGCTTTTCGCACGTCCGGTTGAACAGAACGAATTTGAGATCCCTGGCCTCCTTGAGAAAGATCATGGCCGGGACATGTTCCACGATGGAGTCGAGCAGTGCCCGGGATTGCCGCAGCGACTCTTCGTTATGCACCCGTTCGCTGATGTCCTGGATGAAGCCGACAACCCCCTGGATGGCGCCATCGGCACTCCGCATGGGGGAGAAGTGGGCGGAAACCCAATTGCTGGGAAAAGGAGGTGGCGCTTCCACCCGGATGGGTCCGGTGATGACCTCTTCGCCGGTCAGGGCGCGTTCCATGCAGGCCATGATCCCCGCCGGTCGCAAGAAGGGAAAGATCTCGTCGGGATGATGTCCCAGCACCTCCTCCGCCGTTTTGCTGCTCACGCGATACATGAACTCATTCCAGAGTTGATAGCGCAGTTCCCGGTCCAGCACCACCACCCCTTCCCCCAGGCTGGCCAGTACCTGGCGATTGAACCGTTCCGCCTCGGCCAGTTCGGCCTCGGTTTTTTTCAGGAGCGTGATGTCCCGTCCCTGCAGGATCACGACCGTCACTCTGCCTTGCGGGTCGCGGATGGGCTGACAGATCATGTCCACCCACAGGCTGCCCGCGCGGGTGGGATAACGGCTCTGGAAGCGGACGGTCTCCCCGGCCAGGGCCTTTTTCAGACTGGGCAGCAACAGCGCGTCGCACAGTTGATCGCCATGGACCTCGCGCAGCGTGCGGCCTTCCACGAGTTCTCCGTCTGCGGAGAAAAGGCGCCGATAGCTCTCGTTGCTGGCCAGAAAGGTGGTGTTCTCGTCCAGCAGGGCGCTCAGGTCCGCAGACTTGGAGAACAGGGAGGCCAACCAGCGGGTGTGCGCCTCGGCGGCCTGCAGCGTGGCCTCCTCCTCCTTGCGGCGCGTGATGTTGCGGGCCATCTGGATCATGCCCTGGGCGGGGTCGTCCGGTTGTACCAGGTTCAAGGCGAATTCCCACCACTCCTTGTTTTGCGGCAGGAAGAACTCGGTGACCGGCATGGGAACGCCTGTCGCGATGTGGCGGCAGATCGGGCAGTCGGTCCTTTTTGCCGGTTGGGGATGCAACAGGGCATGGGGGGATGCGCCGGTGATCTCCTGGTCGAACCGGCGGGCCATGGCCTGCGCCGTGGCGTTGGCCTGACGGACGATCCCCCGGGCGTCCAGGAGCACCACTGGATCGGGGATGGCGTCGAAGGAGGAGGCCCCCCTGGCCAGCGCCCGGAAGGGTTCGCGCAACATGGTCAGCACCACCGCTTCGAAGAGCAGCCAGACGCTGGCCAGTTTGGCCAGGTGTCCCACCCTGAGAGCGATGCCGTGGAGGTCGGTGTAGAACATGAAGGCCCCCTCCGCCAGGATGGAGAGGAGGATGGATCCCGCGAGCAGGTGGTACAACCTGGTGTCCAGCAGGTGGCGTTTCCGATGGAAGTTGGCCAGCGCCGCTGCCTGGATGGCCATGATGATCAGCTCACTGAGACTCTTGAAGCGCGTGACGCCTTGCCCAGCCACGTAGGTGACGGGAAAGAGACCGGCAAGGATCATCGTCAGACCCAGCAGGGTCAGCAGGCCGAACAGGAGGTGCAGGCGTGGTCCGCAGGGTCTGACGATGAAGATTGGAGCGGCCAGGAGCAGCAGGGCCTCCCCGTAACGACCGAGGATCCAGAACTGGCTGGCGAGCAGCCCCGAAGCGCCGGGCAGGGTCGGCATCCCCTCGTAGGCGAGCAGATGGAGCAACTCGATCAGGGAGATCCAGAAATAACCGCTGCCCATGCAGGCGAGAAACGGGTTGCGGGTGAGCACCCGTGTGTTCCAGGCCACCACCGCCATCAGCACCCCGACCAGCATGACGAACAGCTCCACCAGGGTGTGGACGAGCAGGAAGTGGCGCCCGGCGAGCATCTCCAGCCCGGCCACCAGGAGGGCGAACCATGGCCACTGGCGCCGCAGTATCAGGTCGTGGTTCAGAATGCTTTTCTCCTCGCACGTGATATTGATGACCTTTCCAGCGCGTATCTGTCAGGAATCTACACCATACGATGCCCCATGTCTCCCTCGATGATGCCGTGCCTGGGCGCCGGCAGCGCCAGAGGCGCCGGGTGACGCGGCGGTTGCGCCGTGCCGGGAGCGGTTTTGCCCACGTTGAAAAAGGCGATGGCACCGGCCATGGTGTCGGCCTGGGCGTTCAGTTCCTCGGCGGTGGCGGCCAACTCCTCGGAGGAGCCGGCGGTCTGCTGGATCACCTGTTCCAGCTGCTGCATCGATTGCCCGATCTCGGCAATGCCGTCCCGTTGTTGTCGGCTGCACTCCGCAATGCCCTGGATGCGGGTCGCGGTCTCCTGGATGTCCGGGACCAGTTTGGTGATGATCGTCCCCGCCTCCTCGGAAATGCCCACGCTGGAAGTGGAAAGAGAACTGATCTCGCCGGCGGCGGTCTGGCTGCGTTCCGCCAGTTTTCTCACCTCGGCGGCCACCACCGCGAAGCCCTTGCCGTGTTCCCCTGCGCGTGCCGCCTCGATGGCCGCGTTCAACGCCAGCAGATTGGTCTGCCTGGCGATCTCTTCGATGATGCCGATCTTGGAGGCGATCTCCCGCATCGCCGCGACCGACTGGTTGACCGCCTCCCCCCCTCTGGCGGCCTCGCGGGAGGCCTGCAACGCCAGATTTTGCGTGGTGTCGGAGCTGTCCGTGTTGAGCTGGCAACTCCCGGAAATGGCGTTCAGTGCCGCTGTGGAGGTCTCCACTGCGGCAGCCTGCTCGGACACCCCCTGGGAGAGGGCTTGCGCGGTATTGGAGATCTCGCTGCTGCCAACCGCGACTTGCGTCGCCGCTGTGGAGATTTCGCCGATCACCTCCCGGAGCCTGGAGGTCATTTTAACAAGGGCGCTGGCAAGCATACCAACCTCGTCTTTCTGGTTCACGTCGATGGTGGCGGTCAGATCTCCCTCGGCCACGGCGTTCGCCAGCCGCACCCCCCTGGTCAGGGGAGAGGCGATACCGTTGGCGACATACAAGGCCAGCAGGATCACCAGCAGCCCGATGACGGCTGCCAGAATCTGGATGGCCATCCGCAGGGCGCGAATCGGTTCGTTCACCTCTGCCAGATCGATTTCTGCCAGCAAGGCCCAGGTGGTCTCCTCCACCTTCAGCGGGGTGTAGCTGGAGAGCACCGGATTGCCGTTGTAGTCGATGATGAGGCGCGTCTCGCTTTGGCCGGCAAGCGCGGCGCGACTGGCTTCGGTATCCACGCCGTTCTTTTCCACGGTGCCGGCGAAGGAGGCTTTCACCGAATGGCCCTGCCTGTCCAGGAACAAATCGGAGCGCATCCGTTTGTCGGCCCCCACCAGATAGGTCTCGCCGGTCTTGCCCATCCCCTCCCGTTGCAGCATGACCTCGTTCAGTGCATCCAGGGGAAGCTGCAGGGCGACCACCATTTCCACCTCGCCGTCGCTTCCCAGCAACGGCTGGGCGATGAACCCGGCGGGTTCCCCCTTGCTGGGGGCATAGGGGGCGAAATCGGCAAGCCCGAACTTTTTGCTTTGCAGCACCTGCTTGACCAGCCTGCCAAGGTTGGAGTCGGCGTATTTGCCGTTGAGCAGGTTGGTCTGATAGTCCGGTTCGTGACCGACGGTATAGAAGGCCATGCCGAGAGGATCGATCAAAAACAGGTCATAATAGCCGTATTTTTTGACATACTTGGCGAAAAAGTCCTCTTTTTCGCCATCGAGACGGTCGGCGAACACCTCTTCGGCATCCACGCTGGTCACGATGCCGTATGCCAGATTCAGCCCTTTCGGTCGGATGGGGGCGTAGTGGGAGATTTGCAGGATGCCCTGGCTGGAGACCTTGACCTGCAGGCCATCCTTGCCGTCCACGGCAGCCAGGGCGGTGAAGTCGTTCTTGGGATCGCCGATCTTGCCTGGCCGCACCACCCGGTCGGAACGCAAGGCCGCCTTGCCTTCGCCGACTTTGCCCACCAGGTAGCTCTCCCCGGTCTTGCCCATGCCGGCACGGTTCTGGACAATGGCGTTGAGTTTGTCCGTGGACATCTGAAAGGCCACGAATCCTTCCAGCACACCCTTTTCGTTCACCAGCCTGGCCATCATGAAGGCCGCCTGTGCCCCCTGCGACGGGGCATAGGGGGCGAAGTCGCCGACGGCGAACTCCATCTTCGGGTCCTGGAGCGCCTGAAAGGCCTTCCCGAGCGGGGACTCCTTCAATTCGCTGCCGGGGAGGTTCATGCCCAGGTCCGGCTCCTTGGCAACCGTGTACACCACATGGCCGTCCGGTCGGATCAGGAACAGGTCGTACCAGCCGTTGTCGGTCATGATGTCCTTGAAGCGGGCTTCATGGCGTTCCACCAGGGCCTGCCATTCGGTCGATCCCACTTTGTTGCCGGCTTTTTCGAAGGCCTTGCCGAAGGCGGCCAGGGCATTGTGAACGTAGGGATCATCCTTGAGATTGGCAAGCGCGATCCGTTCGTTTTCCAGGCTGCGTTCGATGGCCATCCGTTGCAACTCCTGCGCGGTTTCCAGTTTCTGGATCGCCAGGTGACGTTGCGCGGCCACCACATCCAGCAGCACCCCCAGATCCCCCTTGCGCTCCTCGAAATATTTTGTCACTTGGGACTTTTTGATCTCGCGTACCGCCGTGAGTTGGTTGAATTCGGCGTGCATCAACTCCTCGCTGGCGCGCTGGGTGGCGAACCAGCCCACCAGGGCCAGGGGCAGCAGACCGACCGTCATGAAGAGGCCGGTCAGTTTTGGCCGCATTTTGATGTCGTTGAGAGAAATCATGGTGTTCTCCTGATCAGGTGGATGTGGCAATGCTGCCTGACATTTGCAGGGAGAATACCATGTTGATGTAATCGGTTTATTCTGTTGATATTTGTTTCATTTCTTTGCATTTTTGTAAAATATATTACAATTTTTTCAAAAGAATGCGTGCCGGGAGGGGGTGCAACGTCCGGTGGGATTGGGTGGGGATTGGAATTGTAACAAAATGTTAATATTGAGATTTTATGGATGCAATCCTTGTGTCCCCTGGCAACGTTCGTTGCACCCTTTACATCTGTCTGTCCAGGAACGAAAATTGCGTTTTCATGGTGTAATGCAGGAGGGTGATCATGTCATGAAAAAAAAATTCATATTGATTCTGCTGGCGACAGCATTTATTGCGGGTTGTCAGAGCCTGCCACCCTCCCCCCAGAATGGGGGGGTGGTGGCCGGTCGGGGGGGAGGGATGATTTTTTCCGACTGGTTTCGCTGGTAATCCCGTCTGGTTACGGGATCATCACCAGCCGGAATCCTACGTGCAGGTCGGGGTGGTCGGGATCGATGCCGGTTCGGTTGGCGGTGCGGGCATAGTCCGGCCAGACCGCCCAGCTGCCGCCCCGCGCGCTGCGGAAAAACCCCTCCTTGGGACCCTGGGGGTCATCCTTGGGGGAGGTGGCGTAATAGCCGGGGGAGTACCAGTCCTTCACCCACTCCCAGACATTGCCGATCATGTCGTGCAGGCCGTAACCGTTGGGCAGGAACACCCCGACCGGAGAGGTCTCGGCGAAGCCGTCCGAACAGGGGAAGACGTTCCATTTGGGCCAGGCCTCCTTGGCGGCCTGATCCCCGACATTGGCATGCCGACATCCCTCTGCCGGATCCTCGCCCCAGATGAAGGTGGAAGTGGTCCCGGCACGGGCAGCGTATTCCCATTCGGCCTCGGTGGGGAGACGGAAATGGACCCCGCCGCGCCCGGACATCCAGGTTGCGAACTTGTTGGCGTCATCCCAGGTGACGTTGACCACCGGTTGCAGATCCCCATTCAGGGTACGACCATCGTAGCTGGTGCTGTCGTGCTTGGGGTTGAAGCGCCGGTACTGGCCATTGGTGACTTCGGTGCGGCTGATCCAGAAGCTCTTCAGGCACACCTCGTGGATCGGCACCTCGTCCGGATCGTGGTTTTCGCTCCCCATCTTGAAACAGCCTCCCGGAATCTGCACGAATTCGATCCCGGTGACCGGTTCCACCTGGGTGCGCGGGGTTTTGGCCGTTGGAGAGGCCTTGGCTTCCGGCTTGGGAGGGGGAGTGGGTTTTTCTGCCGGTTTGTCAGCGGGTTTGTCAGCGGGTTTTTCTGCCGGTTTGTCAGCGGGTTTTTCCGCCGGTTTGTCAGCGGGTTTTTCCGCCGGTTTTTCTTGCGCCGGGGCCGGGAGTGCGGCCTTGTCTTCGGTGGTGGCGGATGGGGCCAGCTTTTCCTTGGGTCGAGGTGCAGCCGTGGTCTGTTCGGTGGTTGCCGCCGGTTTCGGCGGCAGGATCGGCATCGGCAGGGGATCCCGGCGCTCGACTTTTCTTTCCGGTTGGGCGGCAGAGGCCGTGGCGGCATGCGGTCGTTTCATCGAGGTTGCCGGGGTCACCCAGCGCGCTTGCGCAGCAGCGGGTGCGGAAGGTTTTTCCAGAGCGACCGGAGGGGGAGGGGAGTCCACGGGTTCCGTCGGTGGGGGCGCGCCGCGCCGTTGTGCGATGATCCCCTGCACCCGATCCGCCTTCTGGGCGCGGACGCGGGCCAACTGATGCTGCCCGGACCCTTCCGCCTCTTTGGAAAGCCTGCGGAACGAATCCACGATGCGTTGCATGCCGTCCCACCCCACGGGGCTATCCGGGTCCATGGAGAGGATCTTCTGGTAGTTCTCCAGGGCGTTGCCCCCCTTGGGCATGGTGAAGCGTCGTTCCTTGGCGTACCGTTCCGCCTGCGCGGCCAGGGCGGGAATGGTCTCCGGCCCGGCGGTCGTTGCCACGGGCGCCGGCGCGGGTGTCTCGGCGTGCAGGGGAATGGTCAGGCGCACCGTCTCCCCGGGCTTGAGGATGATCGAGACGTTCCAGTCCGGATGCCCGGGATCCTTGACCGTGATCCGGTGTCTGCCGGTGGTGACTTCGGTCGCCTTGCCGGGGGTGCGGCCCTGGGGTTTTTGATCCAGCAGCCACTCCCTGCCTGGGGGATCGCTGACGATTTCCACGGTGCCGCTGGCATGCGAGACCACCGGGGTGGTTTCCGTCTGGGCAGTGGCGGCGCTGTTCTGCTGGGCAACGGACTCTTCCGCCTTGAAACACCCGCCGAGCAACGCGGAGACCACCAACAGCGAACTCACGGCGGTGTGGCAGGTGCGGGAAAAACGCGTCGATGGGAAGAAATTGGCCGGCATCTCGTTTGGGTTCCTGACGAATGGATGTTGAATTTTCGTTGATTTTATGCTTATTCAGAAGCAAGGGCAAGGACGTTTCGATTAAGGAGAGCATGCGATGGCCGGTTGGAGAAAGGCGTTTTTCGGATGGCTGATCACCGCATCTCTGGGCGTGCGCGCCCACCGGACCGACAGTTTGCGACCCGCCTCCGGCGGGCTGCTGGTGATCGCCAATCACGAACACCCGCAAGACTGGTTGGTGTTGGCCCCGTTTCTGCCCGAAGGGGCCTGGTTCGCGCTCCATCCCAGGGAGATGCCCCCCCCCTGGCTGCGCCGCATCTGCTTTTGGCTGAGGTTCGTGGCACTGGATCCCCTGGATCCCGAAGGCCTGCGGCCCCTGGCCGGACATCTGCGCGGCGGCGGCGTGGCGGCGCTGTTTCCCTCCGGCGGCGGGCTGGGCAACGGCGCGGTGGGCCGGATCCTCGAAGGGGTGGCCCTGCTGCCGGAACTGGCCGGCGGGGTGCCGGTGGCCCCGGTCTGGATCCTGGGATCCCCTGTGTGGCGCTCATGGAGGCATCCCCCCAGGGTCGAGATGATGGTGCTCGATCCGCAACCCCTCCACCTGCCGGAATCTCCCCGCGCCGAGCGGCGTCGTCAGGCGGTTCGGGCCATGGAGGATCTCCTGGAACAGGCGGCCATGCGGCTCGCCAATCCCCCGTGCACCCTGTGGGACGCCTTGTGCCGGGCCGCGCGGGAACATGGCCGGGGCATGCGGGCGATGGAGGATTCCACTGGCGCGCGTTTGACCCATGGCGCCCTGCTTTGGCGCTCCCTGCTGGTGGGCAGGACCCTGGCCACCCTGACCGAACCGGGCGAGCGGGTCGGCGTGCTGCTCCCCACCAGCGTCGGCGGGGTGGTGCTCTTTTTCGCCCTGCAGGCCACGGGTCGGGTCCCGGCGCTGCTCAACTTTTCCGCCGGGGCCAAGGCGGTGCTGTCGGCCTGCCGCACTGCCCGCCTGCGCACCGTGCTCACCGCCCGCCGCTTTGTGACCAGGGCCAGCCTGGAACCCCTCGTCGAGACCCTCTCCGGCGAGGTCCGGGTGGTTTTTCTGGAGGATCTGCAGGCGCGCATCACCCATCCTGTCAACCTGGCCGTCGCCTGGTGGCGCGCACTGCGGCCTGCCGTGACCGGCGGCCTGCATGACGAGGGGGTGATCCTCTTCACCTCCGGCAGCGAGGGGGAACCGAAGGGGGTGGCGTTGTCCCAGGGCGCCCTGCTGGCCAACATCCGTCAGGTCCAGGTGCGGGTGGGTTTGCGCGCCGTGCCGGGACAGGATCTCATGCTCAACGTTCTGCCGCTGTTTCACGCCTTCGGCCTCACCGTGGCCACCCTCACCCCTCTTTTTTCCGGGATCAGGTTGTTTTTGCATCCCTCCCCGCTGGATTATCGTCTCATCGCCGAACTGGCCTATCTGCAAAAACCCTCCCTCATCGTGGGGACCGACACCTTTCTGGCCGGTTATGCCCGGGTGGCCCATCCGGGGGATTTCTGCGGCCTGCGCCTGGCCTTCGCCGGCGGCGAGCCGTTGCGTGAACGCACCCGCCTGTTGTGGCTGGAAAAGTTCGGCGTCCCGGTCTACGAGGGGTACGGCGTCACCGAGACCGGCCCGGCCCTGGCGGTCAACGTCCCCACGGCCAATCGTCCCGGCACGGTGGGGCGGCTGCTGCCCGGCCTCCGCCATCGTCTGCTGCCGGTGGCGGGTTTGACCGAAGGGGGACGTCTGGCGGTGAGCGGCCCCAATCTCATGCTGGGCTATCTCACCCCAGGCGGGGATGGTCGGGTGGCCCCCGTGGCCCTGGGGAGCGAGGCGGGCTGGTACGACACCGGGGATGTGGTGACCGTGGACGGGGAGGGGTTCGTGCGCATCGCGGGCCGCGCGCGCCGGTTCGCCAAGATCGGCGGCGAGATGGTCTCCCTGGCGGCGGTCGAGGCCCTGGCCGAGGCGGTATGGCCGGAGTGCCGGCATGCCGCCGTGACCCTGCCGGATCCTCACAAAGGGGAAAAAATCGTACTGGTCACCGAACACCCGACACCGGATCGCGCCACGCTGCTGGAGGGGCTGCGCGCCCAGGGGGTGGGCGCGTTGCATCTGCCGTCCCGCATCCTGACCGTGGACGCCATCCCCCTCCTGGGTCCGGGCAAGACCGATTTTCGTCAGGTGCGCGCCTTGGCCGAGGAGCGTTGTGGATGAAGCATCTTGTTTTGTTGTCATGGTTGTGGATGGCATCATCGGCAGCGGCTGGCGAGGTCCAGGTGGCGGTGGCGGCCAATTTCATCGCGCCGGCCAAGGTCATGGTCGAGGATTTCGCGCGGGCCACCGGCCATCGGGTCAGGCTGGCCGTCGGCTCCACCGGCAAGTTCTACGCCCAGATCCGCAACGGCGCCCCCTTCGAGGCGCTGCTCGCCGCCGACGCCACCACCCCGGCCCGGCTGGAGGAGGAGGGGCTGGCCGTGGCGGGCAGCCGTTTTGTCTATGCCACGGGCCGGCTGGTTGTGTGGTCGTCGCGACCAGGAGTGGCGGTGGAGGCACTGTTGCGGAGCAAGGATCCTGGGCGCCTGGCCATCGCCGATCCCAAACTCGCCCCCTATGGCCAGGCCGCCATCGAGACCCTGACCTCCTTGGAATTGCTGGAAGAACTGCGTCCCCGCCTCGTCCAGGGGGAGAACATCGCCCAGGCCTACCAGTTCGTCGCCTCCGGCAACGCCGGGTTGGGATTGCTGGCCCTCGCCCAGGTGATGCGCGCCGGTGCCATCACGGAGGGATCGGCCTGGCTGGTCCCCGCCACGCTCCATCAGCCGATCCGGCAAGAGGCCGTATTGCTGGCCAGGGGCCGCGACAACCCTGCCGCTTTGGCCTGGCTCGAATTCCTGCGCACCCCCGGAGCCAGACGGACCATCGCCGCCTTCGGCTACGAGGAGTGAACGCATGCTCGATGCCGACGACCTGGCCGCCATCCGTCTGACCCTGGAACTGGCCACCCTTACCACCGTTTTGTTGCTGCTGCTCGGCACCCCGCTGGCGTGGTGGCTGGTCCACTCCCGTTCCCGCTGGAAGGGGGTGGTGGGCGCCGTGACCGCCCTGCCTCTGGTGCTGCCGCCCACGGTGTTGGGATTTTATCTGCTGATCCTCCTGGGACCGGAGGGACCCCTGGGACGCCTGACCCAGACCCTGGGATGGGGGGTGTTGCCATTCACCTTTCCGGGGCTGGTGCTGGCCTCGTTTCTCTACTCCCTGCCGTTTGCCGTGCAACCGATCCGCAACGCCTTCGAGGGGATGGGGGACCGCCCCATGGAGGTGGCCGCCACCCTGCGCGCCTCCCCGCTGGATGCCTTTTTCAGCGTGGCCCTGCCCCTGGCCCGGCCCGGCCTGTTGACCGCCGCCATCCTCGGCTTCGCCCATACGGTGGGGGAGTTCGGGGTGGTCCTGATGATGGGGGGCAACATTCCCGGGGTGACCGGCGTGCTTTCGGTGCGGATCTATACCCGTGTCGAGGCCATGGAATACGGGCACGCCCACTGGCTGGCCGGGGGGATGCTGGTGTTCGCGTTTTGTGTCCTGCTGGCCCTGCATGCCCTGCAACCGGATCGGCGGCGGCCATGACCATCGAGGTTCGTTTTGCCCTGGCCTGGCCGGGTTTTGTCCTGGATCTGGACCTGCGCATGCCGGGGCAGGGGATCACGGCGTTGTTCGGTCATTCCGGGGCGGGCAAGACCACCTTGCTGCGCGCCATCGCCGGCCTGGAACGGATCCCCGGCGGGCGACTCGTCGTCAACGGCGCGACCTGGCAGGACCAGGAGTATTTCC
>JADGAR010000071.1 GCA_015231915.1 Magnetococcales bacterium | reverse complement strand
AGCTGATGTTCTGCAACGCACCCGGTCCGAGCAGGATCCGGCCATTCGTCACGGTCAGGGTACCGGTATAGCCGGTCTGGGCGGTGGCGATGGTCCAGGTGGAGGAGCCGGTCTTGGTGATCAGGCCGGAACCGGTGAGGGTGCCGCCGAAGGCCGAGTCGTTGGTGCCGGCCAGGGTCAGGGAGCCGGTGCCCAGGGTGACGGTACCGGTGCCGCCCAGGGAGCCGATGGTCTCGGTCTGATTCATGATCAAGGTGGCGCCGGTTCCGACGGTGACATCGACGGTGTCGGCGATGACGGCGGAGGTGGTGGTGGTGACATTGCCGCCAGCCACGTTCATGGCACCGGTGAAGGTGTTGGAGCCGCTCAGGATCATGGTGCCGGTGCCGGTCTTGATCAGGCCGCCGGAGCCGGTCATGACGCCGCTGAAGGTGGTGGTGGAATTGTTGCCGCCGACGGTGAGGCCATAGGCATTGCTGACGCCGCCGCTGCCGGCCAGCGAGCCGATCGTTTCCGTTCCGCCCAGGGTCAGGGTGGCACCGGAAACCGTGACGGCGGAGGTGTCCGCGATTACATTCGATGTGGTGGTCGCCAAAACGCCGCCCACCACATCGGTCGCACCGGTGTAGGTGTTGGCGCCGCTCAGGGTCATGGTGCCGGTGCCGGACTTGGTCAGACCGCCGGTGCCGGACATGATGCCGCTGTAGGTGGTGGTGGAATTGTTGCCGCCGGTGGTCAAGGTGTAACCGCCGTTGACGACGTTGCCCGCGCCAGCCAGGGAGCCGATCGTGTCGCCGCCGCCCAGGGTCAGGGAGGCGCCGCTGGAGATGGAGACGGCCGCACTGTCGTTGATGATATTCAGGGTGGTGGTGGTCAAGCCGCCCTGGGCAATCGTGTAGCCAGCCGTCAGGCCAGCGGTGCCACCCAAGGTCATGACGCCGGTACCGGTCTTGGTCATGCCGGCGGTGCCGGACATGGAACCGGTGTAGGTGGTGGTGCTGTTGTCGCCGCCCACGGTCAGCCCGAGACCGCCAACGGTCACGGCGCCACCGCCAGCCAGGGAGCCGAGGGTCTCCGTCCCGCCCAACTCCAGAACGCCGCCGGTGGCCACCGTCACGGCGGAGTTGTCACCGATCACATTGGAGGTGGAGGTCTTGAGGGTACCGCCATTCACGGTCGTGGCGCCGGAATAGGTGTTGGAACCACCCAGGGTAAGGGTGCTGGTGCCGGTCTTGACGACAGAGCCGGTGGTGCCGGTAATCGTACCGGTGAAGCTGGTGGAGGTGTTGTTGCTCCCCGTGGTCAATATGGCGCTACCCAGGGCGAGCGTGCCAGCTCCCGCCAGGGAACCAATGGTTTCACTGATGGTCACGGAGAGAGTCGCGCCTGAGGCGATCGTCACGGCAGCGGTGTCGGAGATGGAATCCGTGCCCCCCAGAACGACACTCCCTTCGTTCACATTGAAATTGCCGGTCCAGGTGTTTGTGCCTGTCAGGGTCAATGTGCCGCTGCCCGATTTGATAAAAGCTGCGGCACCGCTGATCACTGAGCTGATCGTGTTATTGTTGCCAACATGCAGAATGAAACTGTTGCGGGTGTTGCCCACGCTGAAGTTCGTCGCATCCGTCGCACTGGAGGTGAGGGAGATGGTGTCGACATCCCCTGCCCCTTCATTCAACGTCCCGACAGCTGTACTGATCGTCCCGTTCGCGCCAGAGGCGCTGGCGCTGTCGTTGGAGGAAACCACGGCGCCGCCAACGGTTCCGCTCATGAAAAAGCAGAAGGCGCTATACGTCGCCGCGACACCGAGCAGCCTGTGTACGACAATTTGGCGCTTATGGGTGGATATTGTACGAATTACGGTTTTACGCATCCTCTTTCACTCCTAATCAAGTATCCCCGGCAAAGCCGGGGGCTATATTGTTGTGAGCCGCTCAAAGCGGCTAATGGGGTCGCTAACGCGGCCCCATGGTTGATGGGCCGCCTTGTGGCGGCGGTTCGTGCTCAGAATTGCAGCCTGAGTTGATCCAGACGATGATCTTTTGCTTCTTGTGTGCGGATAAAGTTCCGCATCAACTCCTCATCCCGCCCCACCGTGGAAACATAAGTAGCCACGCGCCCAAAAATGCTGCCCCACAAAATTCCTCCTCTGCTCACCATACGTCCGTGCCAAGTGAATCGCGCTCTTCCCCTTGATATACCCAATGACTTGGGAGACAGCATATTTAGGCGGAATCGAGATCAACATGTGCACATGGTCTGGCAACAAATGCCCTTCCTCTATCCGACTCTCCTTGTGCTGCGCCAACGTTTTGAAGACATCTCCCAAAATGTGCCCCAATTGCACACATAAGATTTTTCGACGTCCCTTTGAGATAAACACTATATGGTATTTGCACTCCCATTTAGAGTGGTTTAGGCTTTCTGCTTGGTCCATCGGGATTCTCCTTTGTCGCGTGCTTGGCGGCTCACGACAATGCAGTCTCCCGGTGGACTCCTGTAAATGTCAAACTTTTACTGTACCCCGGCAGAGCCAGGGATTTACCCATTGAAATTAAAAATTATAGATATTATAAAATATCTTTGCAAGTTGCGATACCCATTTGGTTCGCTATCGCCAAAAACCAGGAGGCAAAACAGTGACCTGCCCAATCGGATGCCAAAACGTGCCAGTCAATGCCAAGTCACTGTTCTGATCCGGTGGAACTCCATCCAATTGACTGTCATCTCTGGGCGGTTTTTGGCCAGGGAGGTGGGTGCTTTCGACATCGCGTTTTTTTACCCTCACCAATTGATATTTATCAAATCATACATTCTTGCATGCAGGCTTGTCAATCCGAAAAATAACAAGCGGGCCTGTGAGCCTGTCGCAAAATGAGGCAATGTCCGCCAATCCCGGCCAGATCGACACCATCGAATACGCCTACCTGGACGGCCAGAACGGGATTTACATCGAAACCCGCGTCGGCTTCGACGTGGATGGGGTCGAAATCAAGGCCCGTCTCGACTTCGACACCAAGGCCATCGACTGGCGTGGCATGTACAAAAATCCGGGAGCTTGATGCGTATCAGGCGTTTGCCAGATGCGCATCGATCCATGATGCCAGATCTTCCTCTCCCAAGACACCTTGCGCCAAGGAGATGAAGATCCGGTATTCCTCTTCGTTTGCGGCGATCAAGCGTTTGCCGTTCAGACGCAAAAACAGATGACACACCACATCGCCAACCCGCTTGTTGCCATCCAGGAACGGATGGTTGCGGGCAATACCAACAGCATAGCTGGCCGCCAGTTCCGCCAGCGTCGGCGCTGGATCGTTGCAGGCATGCCGGTTGGTTGGTCTGGCCCAGGCGGATTCCAGCAGACCGACATCACGCAGACCCTCGCCACCCCCATGTTCCGCCAATTGGCGTTTGTGGATGGCCAACGCCACCTCTTTCCCGACCCAGATGGGGGTGGCCATCGGTTATTCGGCCAGCTTGCGAAGGACGTCCCGTTCTTCGCGCATGATCTCTTCTGCCAGATCCATCTGTCTGGCGAAGTCAGGATCGTAAGGGGTCAACTCGATCCCGCCTTTGGTCTCCAATACATACAGGGCAGCCATGTCCGGAATAATGCGCCTTGCGATGCGTCACGGCGTTCCGCCAGCAAAACGCCAACCTCCAGTTCTTGGACGGTGATCACCGATAGATACAAATCATTGGCATCTACACTGTCGGCCCAATTCGCAACGTCAGCATCCGCCTTGCCAAGACGGATCTTCCGCAACTCGGATACGACATTGGTATCAAGCAGATACATCATGAGAGATCTGCCGGTTGAGCGAGGTCACGTAATTGAGGAATCTCAAGCGCAACGTCCTCAATTCCGGGCATCGCCAACAGATCAGCGATTTTCGATCGCCCGCCAGTAATCTTCTTGTACTCGTCAAACGTCAGCAGCACATGCGCGGGCCTACCGCGATCTGTAATGATCACCGGACCAAGCTGTGCCGCTTTTTTGGCCATGCTGGCGTCCTGATTGAACTGGCGACTTGAAAGAGTCGTGATGCTCATGGTGACATCTCCGTATTTATGGACAATGTAGGTACGTTACAACAAACCACTCCCTACAGTCAAAGAGAGGTACTGGAGAATTCCGGTGATTGCCTTCGAATCCGCCTGGTCGAATGTATGGCGTCACAAGCGGCACCCAGTCGACTGCCCAGAAGAACTGGCAACAGATTGACCGCCTGAACCATGACGGTTCCGTTCCACATCGAGGAGCAAAGGTCTGGGAACCATGGATCAGCTCATCTGGTGACACAACCGGCTCACGCGCTCCACGGCCCATGCGATCTCCTCGCGGGTATGCTCGCTGGTGATGAAAAAACGCAAACGGGCCGTTCCGGGAGCAACCACGGGATGCACGACCGGCTGCACGTCGATCCCCTCCTCGAACAGGCGCAGCGCCAGGGTCATGGCGCGGGCGTCATCCCCGATCATCAAGGGCACGATGGCCCCCGGCGCGCGCGCCACCGGCAACCCATGCCGGCTGGCCTGTTCGCGAAACCAAGAGCTCAACTGCCGCAGCCGCTCCACCCGCTCCGGTTCGCGCCGATGAATCCGCAACGCCGCCAGGGCAGAGGCCGTGGCCGGGGGAGAAAGCCCTACACTGAAAACATGACCAGGCGCGGTCCAACGCAGATAGTCGATCAGCGCCCGGGAGCCGGCCACGAAACCGCCGCTGCCGGCGTAGGTCTTGCTCAAAGTCCCCATCCACAGATCCACCCCGTCCCGGTTGACCAGGCCGCAATGCTCCCCCAGCCCGAACCCCCGCCGTCCCAGCACCCCCAGGGAGTGGGCCTCGTCCACCATCAGGGAGCCGCCGTGCCGCTTCTTGATCGCCAACAGACGGGGCAGATCGGGAATGTCGCCGTCCATGCTGTACACCCCCTCCACCACGATCAGCGCCATGCGATAACGCGCCTTGTCCCGTTCCAGGCGGCGTTCCAGGTCGTCCCAGTCGTTGTGGGCAAAGGGTTGCGCATGCGCCCCGGAGAGACGGATGCCGGTCAGAACGCTGTTGTGAATCCACTCGTCGTGCAGAACCAGGGTGTGGGGATCGGTCAGATGGCCCAGCAAGGCCACGTTGGTGCCGTACCCGCTGATCATCACCAGGGCTTCTTCCGTTCCCAGCATGGCGGCCAGTTCGTTTTCCAGTTCCAGGTGTTCCCGGAGATTGCCGCCTGCCAGACGGCTGGCCGATACCGAGGCGCCATGCCGCGCGAGCGCCTCGTTGACCGCATCCGCCACCTCCGGGTGACCGGACAACCCGAGATAGTCGTAGGAGGAAAAGGTCAGACACGACCGCCCGTCGATCACCCGCCGGGTGCCACGGCCTTCCCAACGCGCACGCCGTGCCGGCAATTCCGGAAAACGCCCCTGCAGGGCAGCGGCTTCCGCAGAAAAAAAACGCAAGGCCGGCAGATCGGACAACCCTCCGCAGAGCGGCGCATCCGACGTTGGCTGCCGGCGCATTGCCCGCAACCGTTCGACCCACTCCTGGCTGGCCTCCTCCGCCATTCAGGCCCCCTCGTCGGGAGGGGTCAGGCGGGCCAGCAACTCGCGCGCCAGACCATGAACGGTGCGCGGACCGGTCAACTCCTGCAGGGTCAACCGGCATTCCAGGCGCCGCTCCAACTCCAGGGACAACTCCACCGCCATCAGCGAGTCCAACCCCAGATCGACCAGCGGACGGTCCCGATGCAGTCGCTCCGGCGCGGCCCCCAGGGCGAGGCCCACCGCCTGGCAGACCACATCCGCCATCAAGGCCTCCTGCTGCCCGACGTCGAGTCGCGCCAGCCGCTCGCGCAACCGTTCCTCCGTCGCTGCGCTGCCGCCCTCCTCCAGCGCGGCCATCACCTCGGCGTAACGGGGGGTGACCGCCACGGCTCGACGGGTATTGCGCCACTGGCGCCAATCCACGGCGAAAAAGGCGATCCGCGGCTCCCTCCAGCCGCGCAACGCCAGGCGCAAGGCGTGGCGCAGCTGTTCCGGGGGGATGGCGGCGAAACCGACCCGGTCCGATTGGGTCCGCACCCGGGCATTGCTGGTCATGATGCCGGCATCGATCACGCCCCAATCCACGCACAGGGCGGGCAGCCCTGCGGCATGCCGGCGGTTGGCCAACGCGGCCAGCGCCTCGTTGGCCGCCGCATAACCCCCCTGGCCGGGAGAACCGGTAAGGGCGGCCAGCGAGGAAAACAGGACAAAGCAGCGCAACGGATGCCCCCGGCTCATCCGGTCCAGAAGCGCTGCCCCGCGCACCTTGATGGCCCACAGCCGTTCCAGGGTCGCCTCGTCCAACCTGGCGAGCAGGGCGTCGGTATAGCTGACGGCGGCATGGAACACCCCCGTCAAGGGCGGCAGGCCGGCCAGACCCTCGGCAAACAGCCGGGTCACCGCTTGCGGGTCGGCGATGTCGCATGCGACGACGCGGGGTTCGGCGCCCCGCGCACGCAAATCGGCCAGTGATGCCACGGCTCCCGGCGTCTCCATGCCGCGCCTGCCGACCAGCACCAGATCCCGCACCCCGGAGTCGGCCAGCAGGCGCGCCACCTCCAGGCCCACGCCGGTCAGACCGCCGGTGATCAGGCAGCTGCCTCCGGCGAGGAAATCCGGATTTCCGGCATCGTCGTGCAGCCGGAATGCGTGGCCACGGTCGCGCATGTTCACCACACTGCGTCCGACACGCCCGGCATCGGCAAAGGAAGCCAGCGCCTCTTCCACCTCGGCCATGGGATGCAACGCGCATGGCCAACGCTCCAACCCGGCTGGTTCCCCGGCGCGCAGCCTGTCGAGCACCGCGCGCACCGCCTGCGCATGATGCGCCCGGTTCTCCTTGAGCAGCCGGTCCATGTCCAGGCTCAAAAAGGCGACATTGTCGCGGAATAACGCGGCGGGCAATACGCCGCCACTGGCATTTTCGGCCCGGATCAACTCCACGAAGCGACCGAACGGGGCCAGCAAGGCCATACTCTCCTCCCGCGCCTCGCCGGGACGGGAGTTGACCACCACGTCCACGCCGCGTCCGCCGGTGAGACGCCGCACCCCCTCGACAAATTCCAGGCTTCTGGAGTCGAACACCGCCTCCACCCCCAGGTCATGCAAAAAGGCGCGCCTGGCCTCGGATCCGGCGGTTGCCACCAGACGCGCTCCCAGGAGCGCCGCATAAGCCAGCATCGCCAATCCCACCCCGGTGGCCGCCGAGTGGATCAGGACCCACTCCCCAGGACGCACGCGTGCCCAATCCTCCAGCGCGATATGGGCGGCGATCAGGTTGGAGAAGGCAAAGCAGATCCCCTCGTCCCACTCCGGGGCAACGGGTGTGGCGCGCAGGTCCCGCACCTCCAGGGTGGCGTGGGTGCGCAATCCCCCCATGGGCAGGGCGACCAGCAGGCGTTGACCCACCGGCATCTCCACGCCCGCACCGACCGCCACCACCTCGGCGAGCGACTCCATGCCCATGGCCTGGCCGAAGAAGGTTTCGTCCAGATAGCGGGTGGTCAGCAGACCGCGCCATTTCAGATGATCCTTGAACGCCAGGGCGGTGGAGAGCACCCGCAATTCCACCTCCCCCGGTCCGGGAGGGGGGCGGGGGATCCGTCGCCACACCAGGCTGCGTCGTCCGGCGGCCATCTCGATGACCGCCTCGCAGGGGAGTTCCGCCTCCCCCGCCAGCGGCGGACGGGCCAGCCGTTCCCGTTCTTCCGGATTCAGGGGCACCAGACGCGAGACGAATCGTCCGGTTCTTTTCAGCGCCACTTCCCGTTCCCCGTCGTCTGCCGCCAGTTCGGCGGCCAACGCCTCCATGCGGGTGCCCGTTTCCAGATCGATCAGACGCGGTTGCCAGGGGGCGTATTCCAGCATCGCCACCCGTCCCATGCCCCACAGGGCGGCGGAACGGGGACGCGGGCTGGCCCCGGGCGCCACCGCCTGGCCCTCCCGGGTGGCGATCACCAACCGGAGCGGGAGGAGTCCATCCCCCGGATCAAGCCAATGGATCAATCGCAACAGGTCGTTGCACCCTGCCAGTTCCGGTTCCTCCTGATCATCGTCGAGAAACAGGATGCCTCGCCAAGCTGCGCGGGGCGCGTCGAGCCGTTCGGGATGCACCACCCGGCCATCCAGAAGCCCCGCCAACTGCTCGCCCTGCGTCCCGGCGCGGGTCACCACCAGCCAGGGGCCGGATCGACCCTCGGCGACCGCGAGCGGGCGGGGAAGCCACTTCTGCACATGCGCCAGGGCGGTCACATCCGGTTCCGGGACACGCCGCCTGGCCGGCGTGGCGATCAGGCCGTTCACCTCCGCCACCACCTGCCCATGTTCGTCCTGCCATTGCAGGTCCGCCGTCACGCCGCCAGACGAACGGGCCGTGATCCGTGCCAAAGCCAGCGTCGGTTGGATACCGGGTTGCGACCAGACCAGCCGTTGTGTGCCGGCGATCACCATGGTCTCCTGTTCCCGCCCCGGATCGCCCATCAGTTGCAGCAACTGGAATCCCCCATCCAGCAACGCCGGATGCAGCGCCCAGACCGCATCCCCCTCCCGCGCCGACAGTTCGCCGCAGACCATGCCTGGGCCGCGCCGGGGATTTTGCACGCGCTGGAAATGTTCCCGGTACTCCAGTCCGCGCGCGGCCAGACCGGCATACAGGCTGGCCCGATCCATCGATTGCATTTCTGCGGGATTCACGGCCCATGCCTCGACCGACGGACGATGACGCTGGAAACGACCCTCTGCCACCAGCGACCACTGGCCTTCCTGACGCTCCGGATTGTCGTAAAAAACGATCCGCCGGCGCTCCGGGTCCAACTCCACCCGCAACCGGTTGGACTCTCCGGCAGGCATCCGCACCATGCGCATGAAGCGGAATTCGCCCAGGGAAAAGATCGTCTCCGGTTCGATCGCGTTCCAGGCGGCCAGGGCCGCGTCCAGACAGGCCGCAGCCGGCAGCACCGGCTCGCCATGCACGCGGTGATCCCGCAAGCCATCCAGGGACGGATTGTTCAGATCGGTCTCCCAGGTGGGCAGGGGGTCATTCATGCGCCGGGCCAGCAGAGGGTGCCCCCCATGACCGAACCGTTCCTCGCGGGAGAACCGGGTTTCCGTCCAGTGCGTCGTCTGTCGCCAGGGGTAGCGCGGCAGGTCAACCCGTTCTCCTCCGGCGGGATGCCAGCGCTCCCAGAGGATCCGATGACCAAGCAGATGCAACTCTCCCAGGGTGTTCGACAAGGCCTCCAGCCCCGCCACGTCGCGCCGCAGGGTGGGGAGCACGGCCAGGGAACGACCGGCCTCCCGTCCGAGTTGGCGCATCGCCGTCAACAACACCCCATGGGCGGAGATCTCCACGAAGTGTTCGTATCCATCCGCCACCAGACCGCGCATGGCCCGGTCGAACCGCACCGGCTCGCGGACGTTGCGCCACCAGTAGGCGGCGTCGTGTACGACGCCGCTTGCCGGGTCGCCGGTCACGGTGGAGTAGAGCGGTCGTTGGGCAGGTGCCGGGTTAAGATCCCGCAATCCCTCCAGCAGGGGTTCCCGGCAGACCTCCATGTGATGGGTATGGTAGGCCACTTCCACGGCCACGTAGCGGTGAAAGATCTCCTGGCTTGCCAAGACATCGGCGATGGTGGCCAGAGGCGCCGGGTCACCCGCCAGCACGACGGCCCCAGGCCCGTTGACCACCGCGATCTCCACCAAACCGTCATGCGCCGCCACGACGAGGGCGGCCTCCTCCTCGGAGAGGGCTGCCGCCAGCATGGCCCCGGCCCCGGCCATCCGATCCAGCACGCGGGTGCGGTGATACAGCAGTTCCACCGCCTGCTCCAGGGTGAGGCAGCCGGCCACCCAGGCTGCCGCCACCTCCCCCATGCTGGCCCCCACCACCGCGCCGGGGGTGAGGCCCAGTTCGGTGAATTCGGCCACCAGACCCGCCTGGATCAAAAACAGCGCGGGTTGGGCCACCTGGTTTTTCGCAAGCCTGGAGTCGGCTTCCGGTCGTTGCAACTCGTCCAGGATCGACCAGCCCGCCCAGGCCGCGTAGAGCCGGTCCACCGTCAGGGCCATTTGGCGAAATGGGCCATGGCGCGTCAACAGGTCGCGCGCCATGCCATGCCATTGGGTCCCCATGCCGGAAAAGACCCATACCGCGCCGTGGGTGGGAGGAGTCGCCACTTCCCGCGTCACCACCCCTTCCAGGGGATCGCCCGCGACAAAGGCACGCAACCGCATGACCATCTGCGCGCGATCCTTGGCGAGCGCCATCAGGCGGCAGTCGAGGTGCTGGCGCAACATGGCGGCGCAGCGGCACCAGTCGGACAGGGTATGTTCTTTTTTTTCCAGTTCCCAGGCATGGGCGGCGGCCAGGTCCCGCAACGCCTCCGGATCGCGGGCCGACAGGAGCAGCAGATGCGGGGGGGGCGCAGTGGTGGAGGCCGTCTGGCACGTGGCGCCGTCATCGGCGGTGGAAAGCAGGGCAAAGGCGTTGCTCCCCCCATAGCCGAACGAGTTGACCCCGGCCAGCAACCAGCCGTTGCCCAGTTCTTCCGCCTGGCGGGGGAAATGGATCGGGAGTCGCTGGGCGACGATGGCAGGATGGATCTCTCCTTGCAGCCGCTGCGGGGGGGTTTGGCGATGATGCAAAGCGAGCAGGGCGCGCATCAATCCGGCCATTCCCGCCGCCGCCTCCAGATGACCGATGTTGGACTTGATCGAGGTGACCGGACACGACGTGACGCGGCCCGTCATGACCGCGCCGATGGATGCGGCCTCCACGGCATCGCCCACTTGCGTGCCGGTGCCATGCGCCTCCACCAGGGCCAGGGTGCGGGGGTCCACGGCGGCCTGGGCGCAGACCGCGCGGATCAGCCCGCTCTGGCTTTCCGGACGGGGCACGGTGATGCCTGGGGTGCGGCCATCCTGGTTGATGCCGGTGGCACGTATCAGGCCGAGGATCCGGTCGCCCAGAGCGCGTGCCTCTTCCAGCCGGCGCAGGACGATCACGCCTGCCCCTTCGCCCCGCACATAGCCGTCGCATTCGGCCTCGAACACCCGCGACTCGCCGCTCGGGGAGAGAAATCCCCCCTTGGAGAGCGCCACGGCGTAATTGGGGCGAAACATGAGGTTCACCCCGCCCACCACCGCCAGGGTGCATTGACCCGCGCGCAGTGCCGCGCAGGCCAGATGCAGCGCGGTCAGCGAACTGGAGCAGGCGGTGTCCACCGTCAGGCTGGGGCCGCGCCAGTCGAACACATGGGAGATCCGGTTGGCCAGCATCCCCAGGGTCATGCCCACTGCGGAATGGGCATTGGTCAGGGGCCGGTTTTCCGGCTGATTGTGGTGGATCAGCATATCCTGGGTCAGACCGCCCATGTAGACCCCGACCGGCTGTCCGGTCAGCGTATCCGGGGGGATGCCGGCATTCTCCAGCGCCTCCCAGGTCACTTCCAGGAGCAACCGCTGCTGGGGATCCATGCCCACCGCTTCGCGAGGGGAGATGCCAAAAAAAGCGGCGTCGAACGCCTCCAATCGCCGGTCGAGAAAGCCGCCCCGCAACATGTGCGAGCGACCGGCGGCGTTGCTGTCGCCGGCGAACAGGTCGGCATTCCAGCGTTCGGCGGGCACCGGGACGATGCCGTCGCCCTCCGCAAGCAGAAAATGCCACAATGCCTCCGCATCCGCCACCCCGCCGGGAAAACGGATCCCCATGCCGATCACGGCAGGGGTCGTCCCATCCGGCAAGGGCATGACATCGTCCGCGCTTTTTTTTCCCTGGTCCATGGCCGCGTTGTCCCCGCCCTCTCGTGAGTGATAGATTATATTCACATTTAACAATGCAACCCGCATCCCGTCAAGCGGCATCGCTCGCAAAAAACCTTGGTTGCGTGATGACTTGTTGATTTTGCCCGTTCTTTGTGATCGAATAGGCATGGATGACGTGACAACCGACCACTGACCATGGAGCACAGGCATGTCCAATACCGTGACCCTCGATGATGTCTGGCAGGCCTTTCGGGAGACCGACCGTCTCATGCGGACGATGTTTGCGGATGCCGACCGCAGAATGCAGGAGACCGACCGCAGAATGCGGGAAACCGACCGCCAGATGCAGGAAACCGATCTCAAGATCAAGGAGGTCAGCAGACAGCTCGGCCAGTTGGGGGGCCGGCTGGGCGAATTCGTCGAGGAGATGATCAAACCCGCCTGCATTGCCCTGTTTCAGGCGCGTGGCATCCCCGTGGACGAGGTCTATTCCCGCGTCAAGAAAACCGTTGGCGGCAAAAGGATGGAAATCGATCTGATGCTGGCCAACACGGTTGCCGTGGTGCTCATCGAGGTCAAAAGCCACTTGACCGTCGAGGATGTCCGGGACCATCTGGAGCGACTGGCCCAATTCAAACCGTTTTTTACGAAATACGCCCATTGCCAGGTGTACGGCGCGGTCGCCGGCATGGTGATCGCCGCCGAGGCCGACCGCTTCGCCATGAATCAGGGGCTGTTCGTCATCGCCCAGAGTGGCGACAGTGTGCAACTGGCCAATTCACCGGATTTCGTGCCCGCCCACTGGTGAGCGCGCCAGGTGGCGGAAAGCGATGCAGACCATCCTGGTGACCGGAGCCGGAGGATTTCTGGGCAGCCATCTGGCCGACCGGATGCTGGATGCCGGTTGGCGGCCCATGCTCTGGGCGCGTCGCCCCACCCCGTTGCTGCGGGAACAAGGTACCCGTGGTGCCATGCTGTGCCTGGCTTCCGAGATGCCCGACGAACGCTGGATGGCCGTGCTCGCCGAGGCCGGGATCGTGGTGCATTGCGCCGGCGTCACCCACGGGCCGGGAGAAGCGCGCTATCGGGAGGGAAACGAACGGCTGACCCGCCGGATCCTGGCGCGGTTGCGACCCGGCCAGAAGGTGATCCTGATCGGCTCTCAGGCGGCGGCGGGTCCGGGACGGGCCGATGCGCCCAGAAAAATGGAGGAAACCCCCGCTCCGGTCAGTTGTTACGGCCATTCCAAGCTGGCCGCCGAGCGGGAGGTGGCGCACTGGAACGACTCCGTCATCCTGCGTTGCTGCGCTTTGTACGGCCCGCGTGATCGGGGGTTCTTGCCGATGTTCCAGGCCGCGTTGCAAGGTCTTTTCTTTCGGCTGGGACGGGAAGAGCAGTGGCTGCAGATGTTGGATGCAGGCAGTGCGGCCCAGGCCGTCTTGCAGGCCTGTTCCATGCCCCTGGCTCCAGGCCCCTGGTTTGTCGCGCCATTTCGACCCGTTTCCATGACCGGTTTGCGGCAGGCATTGGCCGCTGCCGTGGGACGCGCCGCGCTGCGTGATTTCCGGGTTCCTCCTGCCCTGGCCGGAGCGCTCGCCTGGGGGATCGGCCAGGGGGCGCGTTTGACCGGAGCGACCCCTTTCCTGACCCCGGAACGGCTGCCGGATTTTTTGCAACCGGGCTGGTGTTGCGACGCCGCGCCTTTTGTCGAGGCCACCGGCTGGCAACCGGAGGTGGGTCTGGAGGAAGGGCTGGCCGCGACCCTGGCATGGTATCGGCGGGCCGGGTGGTTGCGGTGACTGTTTTTCTTTTCGCCAATCTGACACCGCTGGCGTTTTTTTTTCTGCTCGTGTTTTTGACCTGCGGCAGGCCGCGTTGTGCCGGGCTGCTGACCCTGCTGATCGCCGGGGCGATGGTGGCTGTCAACGCGCTTCTGCTGGCCCTGGTGCACACCCCGCTGATGCCGGAGTATCTGCTGGTGGTGGTGGATCTGGTCCGCCATTTCGACCTTTACTGGCGCACCGTGCCCGGTTTCGGCTGGATGGTGGCGGGTTTTTGCGCAACCCTTGGCATCGGCCTGGCCATCGCGCGTTGCGAGCCGGAAAAATTGCCGTCTGGCCCGCTGGCCATGCTGTTGCGCGGGGTGGTGGTTGGTGTTCTGGTGGGATGCGGGTCTCTTTTGCTCCAGTCGGACCCCTGGTCGCCTGTGGATCCCGACGACCTGCCCGCTGCCGTGCGCTCCCAGGGGGTGTTCGGTTTTTTTGCCCGCATGCTGCCCGGCCTGCACTGGCCCGCGCGCCAACTGACGACGGCAACGCCCCCGGCGTGGCATGGCCCACGCCCGGATATTTTCATCATTCAGAGCGAATCCCTTTTCGATATCGAAACCATGCCTATTGAAATTCCAAAAGAAACTTTTAAAAATATCAGAAAAATTCGCCGTGAGTCCGTCTGGCATGGCCCCCTTAATGTGCCTGCCTGGGGGGCCAACACCTATCGCACCGAGTTCTCCTTTCTGACCGGTCTGCCCATGGCCTTCGTCCATCCTTCCGGCTACCACCCTTACGCCACCCTGACGAAGCAACCCATCCACTCCCTGGCGCGCATGCTGTCCGGGCACGGCTATCGCACCATCGGCATCACGGCAGCCCCGGCTGCGTTCCTGAATACCGATCCGGCATGGCGCAACATGGGTTTTGCCACGATCCTCGGCGCGGAAGATTTTTCCAGTTCCGGACGGGTGGCGGGGTATCCCTCGGATCGGCAGTTGACCGAACGCATTGTCACCATTCTCGGTCAGGCCGAGGAACCGCTGTTGCTGTTCGTGACCACCATGGAGAACCACCATCACGGACCTGAGGAAAACACCCGTTTTGACAATGGCTGGCCGGGGCGTTTGAGTGAGGAAACCGGGATTGTTTTTTCTCATTATTTAAACCATGCCGCGCAAGCCGACCGGATGGTGGGAGAGTTGACTTCCCTCCTGCGCCAGCGTGGCCGTCCGGCGCTCCTGGCATTCTACGGCGACCATCCACCGCCCTTGCTGCCCGTCTACCGGGAGCTGAACTGGACGCCAACCGACACCTTTTTCCTGATATGGAGCACGCCATCGACCACCACACGCCGCACGGGGGCCACCGGGGTCTGGAGCCTGGCCGCCGCCATTCTGGAAGCCGCCGGGCTGCCGCCGGATGCGCATTTCCGGCAGGTGGCGGAACTGGCGACCCGTTGCGAGCAAGGCTTCACCCACTGCCGGTTGACAATGGCCGAAAAAAACCGCTATCGTGACGCCATGCTGGAGAACGTTTTCGGAATCTTGCAAAAACATTGAAAAGATCCATGGAACATCCCGACATCCGCATCGAGCCGGTGCGAGGCCGTGCGTTGACACGGGAGTTTCTCGACCTGCCGGATCGACTCTACGCCGGGGATGCGGGTTGGATTACGCCGATGCGCGCCCTGGTCGCCCGGCGTCTGGATCGCAAGCGGCATCCCTTTTACGACCACGGCGAAGCGGAGTTCTGGATCGCCCGGCGGGCGGGCAGGACGGTCGGTCGCATCAGCGGCCAGATCAACCGGCTGCATCTGGCCACCCATGACGACTGCTGCGGCCACTTCGGCCACCTGGACGCCGAGGAGGACCCGGCAACGGTGGCGGCTTTGCTGGCCACCGTGGAGGCATGGGCCAGGGAACGGGGCATGCGGCAGGTGGCCGGCCCGTTTCATCTTTCCATCAACGAAGAACTGGGATTGCCGGTGGCCGGGTTCGACCTGCCGGATTGCCTGCTGATGCCCCATGGCCGACCCGGCATGGCGGGTCTTGTGGAAGAATGCGGTTATCGGGTCATTCACTCCCTGGTCTCCTGCCGGTTCGATATGGCCGGCCCTCTGCCGGAGCGCATCCTGTCCCTGGTGCGACAGACGGCCTCGCAGCCGGAAATCGTGGTGAAGCGGATTTCCGCCTTGTCCATACTGGCCAATGGCGAGCGGCTGCGGCGGCTGTTCAACGACGCCTGGTCGGGAAACTGGGGCTTCGTGCCGGTTACCGCGCGGGAGCAGCAAGGGATGTTGCTGGATACCATCCTGTTTTGGGATCGCATGCGGGTTCTGGTGGCCTCGGTGGCTGGCGAGGAGGTCGGTTTTCTGATCGGCCTGCCCGACCTGAACGAGGCCATGGAGGGATTGCGAGGCCGTTTGTGGCCCTGGGGGTGGCTGCCTTTCTTATGGCGGGCGCGGATGAAGGGGTTGACCCGCGCCCGGCTTTTGTTGTGTGGGATCGTCCGGAAGCATCACGGCACCCCCCTGGCCCCGGCGGCCCTGTTGCGGATGCTGCAAACATTGCATGCCATCGGCCTGCCGGGCTGCCACACCATAGAGCTGGGCTGGATTCTGGCAAGCAACCGCCCCTTCATGACCCTGCTGCGCCAGTCAGGGATGCAACCTGTGCGCCGCTTTCACATCTATGGGAAATCGCTTGTGACATGACCCCCACCGACATCACCCCGGAGGCGTTGCGGCAGGCCCTGGCGCAAGGCAGCGCGCGCCCCGCCGACATGATCGACCTGGAGTCGAGCTTCGCCGCAAACGATTTCGATTCCATCGAGCTGCTTGCCATGCGTCTCGAACTGGAAGACGTTTTCGGCCTCTCCATCCCACCCACTGCCTTCGATACCCTGGTGCAGGACATGAACCGCCAGGGGAGCGCGCTGAACGCTTTGCTTCCGTACCTGGCATCCCTGCGCAACGCCGGTTGATGTCATTTTTTCGAGGAGATCATGCAAAACCCGCTCGATTCGATCCAATGGCTGCAACGGTTCCTGTTTCCCACCCATCGGAAGGTGACGGCTGCCTGGGGTTGCAGCGCCATTCTGGCGCTTGTGACCTGGATCCATTTTGCTCCGGAGGCGTTGCGGCAAAGTCTGCTGTTCGACCGTCAGGCCGTGCTGGCCGGGGAGTGGTATCGGCTTGTGACCTGTCATTTCGTCCATTTGCGTTTCGAGCATTTCGTCCATGTGGGGTGGCCGTTTCTGGTCGTCGGCATGGTCTACGAGTCGGGTGGCGGTTTGGCGCGCATGTTGCGGATCATCAACATTCTGATGCTCTCCTCCCTGGCGATCACGGCGGCATTGTGGTGGGGCCATCCGGAGATCAATTATTATACCGGCTTGTCCGGCCCAAGCTACGGACTGGCGGCACTGGTCTTTTTCGACTGGTATTTGGCAACCGGGAAAAAAATTTTCCTGCTTTTTTTCCCGGTCTATCTGGGGCGGATCCTGTCCGGGCACGCCTGGTACCACGATCCGCAAAGCACCACCGCCTGGTGGGCGCACGGGGTGGGGCTGGCCACCGGCGTGGTCTGGCTGGCGATGGAAGCCTGGTTGCGCCGCACTGGCCGCCATCGCCTGCTGCGGCTGTTGGGCGATACCACGGGCCAGGAAAAGTGAATCTTTCTTGATCTTGATCAAGGCAAAACGTGTGCGTGCTTGATATCATTTGCTTCTTGAATTCCATAAAATTCGTCTTCAAATACAAGGATCATTCCCATGCCCCCTCCCGCATCCGCCGCTCTGTTCGATCTGGGCAATGAACGTTCGGGTCCGCTCGCCTGGCCCCTGGAGCCGCGTTTGCTGTTCGATGGCGCAGGCGCGGCCACGCTGGAGGTGGCCTATGTGGATGCGGCACACGTGGCGGATCTCTCCCGGTTGGCGTCCCTGGTCCGTCCGGGGGTCGAGGTGGTGCGCGTGGCGGGGGATCGGGACGGCTGGCGGGCCATGGCGGAAGATCTGCAAGGCCGTTCCGGCCTGACCGCCGTCCATGTGGTGGGCCATGGGGCCGCCGGCAAAATGACCCTGGGCAACGCCAGCCTGGATGCCAACGGCCTGGAGGCGCACAAGGACGATTTGACAGCCATTGGACAGGCCCTGACCGGAGAAGGCGACCTGCTGCTCTACGGCTGCGACACGGGCCGGGGGGAGGCGGGCCGGATCCTGGTGGACAACCTGGCCCGGTTGACCGGCGCGGACGTGGCGGCCTCGACCGATCCGACCGGTTCCGCCCGACTGGGCGGCAACTGGACGCTGGAGCGGACCAGCGGAGCGGTCGAGGCGGCGCCGTTGCTGGTGAATGGGGAGGGGTACGACCATCTGTTGACCACCTTCGATTTCACTGGCGAGACTGTGCCAGGCGGATCCAGCAGTAAAACCTTCACAGTGAGCGGCAACAATCTCAATACCGCCATCAACAGTGGTGGCAGCATCAGCATCACCCAGGATGGAACCGCCGCGCCGATGGCCGGCGACTATTTGAAATTCACGGTGACCACCCCTGGTTCCACCATCACGCTTTCAGCCGACAGCGGCATGAATTTCTCCGTTACATCGTTTGACCTGTTCAACGAGGGCGGGGCCGGCGATTTTACCTTGACGCCCACGTCGGGGACGGGTGGTTCCCCCTCTGTCGTCAACAAGTCATTGGCGCTCTGGTCGGGCACTTCCCTCACCACCGATCTGGCCACCTGGAGCGGATTGACCAAATTTACCATTCTAAGCGATAAAAGTTTTGGGATTGACAATCTGGTGGTCACCTTCAGCGTGGCGGACACCACCGCGCCCCGCATCAGCTCCATCGACCGCCAGACCCCGGCCACCGCCTCCACCGACGCCGACTCTCTGGTGTGGCGGGTGACCTTCAATGAAACGGTGTCCAATGTCTCCACCGGCGATTTCAGCGTCTCCGGGAGCACGGCCACGGCGACCAATGTCGCCTCGGCGGGGGGCAACGCCTACGATGTCACGGTTTCCGGCGGCAATCTGGCCAGCCTCAACGCCACCGTCACCCTCGCCATCTCCGGGGCGCAGGACATCACCGACTCTGCCGGCAACGCCCTCGTTGAACAGGTCAAACGATGTAACGGAGAAATTCATGCCGCTGTCGGC
>JADGAR010000070.1 GCA_015231915.1 Magnetococcales bacterium | reverse complement strand
CGCCCCTGGACCCCACCAGGGGCTTCGCCCCTGGACCCCACCAAGGGCTTCGCCCCTGGACCCCACCAGGGGGATAATCCCCCTGGACCCTTAATAATCAACCACCCCGAATGCCAGGATGCGGTTTCTTCTTCACAAATGATGCCCTAGAATGCCTGCCGACGCAATAATCCAAATTCGCCCGACCAGGAGCCAAACCATGCCTCGTCCCTGCCCCCCGAACACACCTGACACCATCCTGTGCATCACTCTGATGCTGTTCGCACTTCCTGTACAAGCCGACCCCTTGCAAACCATCGCCTCCGACCCGAAACTTATGCAAAAAGTCCTTGACATGGCCCAAGACCCCAACGTGCAAACGATCATCAACAACGAGAAAATCATGCAGGCCATCCGTTCCGGAAACCTGGATCTATTGGCAAACACACCAGAAATCCAACAACTCATGCGCCATCCGGTGGTCCAGGAGATCAAATCCAAAGAGAAAAAACACTGACCAGGAAAGGGAAACACCTCACTCCCCTTCCCTGGTACAATCAACGACCGAACGGCCAAGGCGCCATGAAACGTCCCATCCGACCCATGGTGGAATCAATGGACAACACCATAGCGTGAATGTTGCCGTTGAGAAAACGGATCTCATCACGAATGGCACTCTGAATCCCCATCAACTGCTGAGCACTCGGAACCGGTGGATTTTCATTGATGATCTGCTCCAATTTGGCCGGATTGCCCTGTGCCGAAGCAATTTGAGCTGGCGTAAGCAAATTCTTGCGCAAAGTGTCCGAATCCTGCTTGATGCGCGCAACCATGATCATGGCATCCTGGGCAACTCTGGCAATTTGCGGGTTGTTGGTCGCCGCGTCGGCCAGATTGAGCAAATGACCCAGTTTCTGGAGAGTTTCGGCAGTTTGCGGATTGCCGGCCAAATGGACGGCACCGGCCAACAACTTGTCCAGGTTGACGATAATGGACTGTAAATGATTTAAATCATCAACACCCAATCCCATTTCCTTTTGCAACAAAGTGGTTTTTCCCGCATCGGTCTGGGCCTGGACACCAGGGATAAGCCACTCCAGCTTGGGAAGCAAGGCAACAGTCGTCAACATGACGACGACCAGTGTCAGGAGTCGGACCATTTTTTCCGTTTTTCTTGCCCGTTGCTCGCTGACCGCCAAGGCCGTGGTCAGGACCAGAAGTGATCTTTCCAGTTTTTGCTCATTGTTGGTATCGCTCATTTTTCCTCTCCTTGCTGGTTATTATTCATTACAGGTTATCGAACAACCCGTCCTTATCCATGATATTCTACATGACAAAAAATCTCCATGCATGGATTTGTTCGACACCGCATTTTTATTGAACGGTACGATAATTGCATAAAAACCACCAGCGCCACCCAAAACCCCCGATTCGAGAGACAATCCGCCATGAACGTGACCCCACACATGCACCCACGCACGGCCAACGCAACCACAATCCCCACAGGAACACGCTGTGCCAACACAACCTGCAAGGCCTGCGGCAAAATAATAGATATCCATTATCCCGAAGCCGTCACCGCCTGGAGAACCAAATGCCCCGCCTGCAGCCAAAACGTCGCCATCGCATTGGTGAGCGGACGTAAATGCCTGATCTTCGACGTGCGAGGACGCCGCATTGTGGAAAGAATCGGCCTGACCGACCAAAGACGCCGTTTTCTGCGCGCCCGCTGCTACGCCTGCGACACGGAACTGGTGCTGCCAGAACAGGAAATGGGACGCCTCAAACGCTGCCACAAATGCGGACTGGAATACACCATGCGCGAGGACGGAGAAATCCATTACGAAACCACCGTGCGCATCAACGAAGTGATGGCCACCTACCGGGAAAAGACCCAAATCTCCACCGGCTATATCGCCAACAAGGCCATGGCCTTCTTCGCCCCCGAAGAACCACAACCGACACCCCCGGAAAACGTCAAAGAGGATGAGACAGGCCAATGGGCCAGGGAAGTCGCCGAATTGACCGATCAACTGCTGCAACTGACGCGGGAACGGGAACTCTTGCTGGAGGAGCGGGAATTATCGGAAAATAAGATCCGGATCCACGAAGAGGCGGTACGGGCGCTGGATGGCGAGATGGCCAAAGCCGCCCGCCTGGACGAAGAGCTGCAACGCACCCGGGAAACGCTGCGCCAGACCCAGGAGGAACGCAAGAGACTGGAAAAACGAATCCTCGCGCTTTCGGAGTCGGTGAACCGGCTGGAGGAACGTCTGGCGCGCGCCGACAAGGTGGTGCAACCCGCCGGAGAAAATCCCGCAGCTTTGCAGGAACGGATTCGGGAACTGGAACAGGAAAACGCACAACTGACCTTGCGGCTTGCAGCCCACAACGAAGCCACAATGCCCTGCGACCAGGGCAGCGTGACCGAGTGCGAACCGGACGAGCCGTGGTATTGCGAAGAAGGAGAGGAGTCCGCCATCCACGCGGACAACGAGTTGGGACGGGCGCAACGGACCCTCGGAATCCGTGGCCAACCCACGACGGAACGGATCAAGATCGCCTTCCGGCGCCGGGTGAAACGCTATCATCCCGACCGGGTCTCCTCCCTGGGGACGGAATTGCGGGACCTGGCTCACCGCAAGATGCAGGAAATCAATCGGGCCTATGCCATCCTGATGAAAGAGTACCGAAATGCCTGATGCCACCGGACCAGGATGGCGATTGCTCCCGTTGGCCGTGGCAGGAATCGCCTGGACCGGCGCCGGCCTTGCCGCCGGCGATCCGGAAGCGCTGGCAGCCCGCTGTCAGACCCTGCTCAAACAAAGCCTGACGGAAAAACGGGCCGAACTGGCACGACTGGCGATCGCCGATTGCTCGGAATCGATCCGATTGCAGCCGGGCAACGCCAAGGTCTGGCGCCTGCGGGGAACCGCCCGGCTGCTGACCGGCAATCAGGAGAAGGCGCTGCTCAACTTCGACAGGGCGTTGCAACTGGACAGCGGAGATGCCCTGGCGCGCCGCTACCGGGGGCTGGCCCACCTGATCGCAGGCCATGCGACCGAGGCCCAGGCCGATTTTCAGGCCGCCTTGACCCTCGATCCGGACCAGGCATGGAACCATTTCAACCGTGGTTTGCTGCTGGGACGTGCCGGTCAGGGTGGCGAGGCCGAGACGGAATTTTTCCAGTTCGTGCGACTGCGTGGCGCCAAGGCGGTCGAATTCCTCAACCTGTTGCTGCGAGAGCATCCGGAAAAC
Organism: Magnetococcales bacterium; assembly: GCA_015231915.1. Taxonomy (GTDB): domain Bacteria; phylum Pseudomonadota; class Magnetococcia; order Magnetococcales; family Magnetaquicoccaceae; genus Magnetaquiglobus. The sequence continues at coordinate 16,544 of JADGAR010000070.1, read as the reverse complement.
GACGTGGTGCGCAAGGCCATCGAGGCGGTGTTAAGCAAAACACCCCCCACACCTCCGCCTGCGGTGACCCAGAGCGAAGCCGCTCCCGCTCCTGCCCCACCCGCCGCACCCGCCGCTCAGCCTGCCCCGGTCAAGGTTGCGACGACTCCCGGCAGGGAGTTTGTCTTCAAGATGGGTTCCTATCAGGAGCGCAGCAATGCCGAAGGGTTGATCCGCAAGCTGGCCGACCTGGCCCTCCCCATGTACACCGAAGAGATCGAGATCGGCGGACGGGTGTTTCATCGGGTATGGGTCGGACCCTTCGCCGACGAGGCGGCAGCCCGTGACGCCTCGGAACAGATTGCCAAACAGCCCGGCCTGCAGCCGGAACCGGTACGGACACGCTGACTTTGCAAGGGAGAAAAAACATGCCTGGAATGTGGATCGACAAACGGAAGGATCCCGAAAAAGAGACCCCCCAGGTCCTGACCAGCCGCCGGGTGGTGTGGGCCAGGTGGATCGGCGCCCCGCCCCCCATCAATCGCAGGATTTTTCATGCGCGGGACAACACTCCCGCTGCAACGCCGGAACGCGCCATCGAACGCAAACCACCGGAAACCAGGGAGTGGCAGGAGACCTCCGTCGCGCTGCTGAACCAGTTCCTGGCCAGAAAGCAGGCCAGCCGGCCAAAAACCGTCCTCCCCGCACGCCGGGAGGCCCAATCCGATCCGGTGTATCTGCTGCCATACCGAGAAGCGGAACCGGAAACGCCGCTGCTGCCGGATGCCAGAGAAACCGCGTGGCAGGAGCTGCTGATGCCCCTGCCGGACGAGACGCTCCCGTCCGATTGAACCACATCAACGCAGATTGGCGCCAAAACGGTCCCGCATGCGCGCCACGACCCGCTCGGACACCCCCCGGCTCTCCGCGTCCGTCAAGGTGCGGTCATCCGCCTGTATCAACAGGCTCAGGGAGACGCTCTTCATCCCCTCCGGCATGCCCTCGCCGATATAGACGGAGGCGATGGTCGCCCGGCGGATCCAGCGTTCGTCCGTGCGGGTCGCCTCCTCCAGGAGATCGCCGGCCTGGACGCGCATCGGCAGCAGAAAGGTCAGATCGCTCTGAATCGAAGGGAAGCGGCTTTCGCTCCCCTCGGAGGCCCGGCGTTTTTTCACCCCCGCCAGTGGCTCCAGATCCATTTCGAACAGATAGACCTCGCGCCGCAAATCCAGCTCCTCCTGCAAGGCGGGGTGCAGCTGCCCCATCCAGCCCGCCTCGCTGCCGTCGGCCAGCCGCAACACGGCCTGACGCCTGGGATGCAGAAAATCCACCTCCCCTGCCTGCAACGTCGGCACCATCCCGGTCAACTGGTAAAAAAACCCTTCCAGATCGCCCTTCAGATCGAAAAAATCCACCTGCCGCGCCGTGACGTGGGGATTCGGCTCCTCGGCGGGACCCGTCAACAACCCGGCCAACCGCTCCCGCTCCACCACCGCGCCTGCGGCATCCGGCAGAAAAACCCGCCCCAACTCGAACAGCCGCAAGCGGTGATTGCCCCGGTTCAGATTGCGTTGCGCCGCCTCCACCAGTCCGACGCACAGATCGGTGCGCAACACGGACTGCTCCACGGAGAGGGGATTTTGCAATGCCAGCGGCACATGCGTCTTGTTGAAACGGCCTTGCATGACCGGTGCAACGAACACGTAGTTGATCGCCTCCAGATACCCCTGGCCCACCAGTTGCGCACGGATGCGTCCCATCAGGGCATGCATGGGATCCGGGGTCGGGGGTTCCGCCGGCACGCGCGGCAGGGTGGTGGGAACCTTGTCGTAACCGTGCAGACGGATGATCTCCTCGAGAATGTCCTCCTCCACCCGCAAATCATGACGCCAACTGGGCGGAAGCGCCAGAAAGGCATCCCCATCCGGCTCCACCACGCACCCCAGCCTGACCAGCATCTCCCGCATCACCCCGGACTCCAATGCCACTCCCCCCAGGCGATTGATCCGCTCAGGACGGAAACGCACCAGATTTTGCGCCTGCCAGGTCCCGGCATCGACCAGCTCGATCGGCCCGGCCTCCCCGCCCGCCAGATCCAGAATCAAACGGGTGGCCTGCTCCATGGCCGTGATCAGCCCCTCCGGATCCACCCCGCGCTCGAAACGGTGGCGGGAATCGGAGAGCAGCTCCAGCCGCCGCCCGGTGCGCGCTGTGGTGATGGGATCGAAAAAGGCCGCCTCCAGCAGAATGTCGGTGGTGGCTTCCGTCACCCCGCTCGCCTCTCCCCCCATGATCCCGGCCAGGGCCAGGGGTTTTGCCGCATCGGCGATCACCGTCATGCTTGCGGAGAGTTTTTTCTCCAATCCGTCCAAAGTGCGCAACATCTCCCCCTCCCGCGCCTTTCGCACCAGGATGGGCAGTTCGATGGTCGCCAGATCGAAGGCGTGCATGGGATGGTTGAGATCCATGAGAATGAAATTGGTCACATCGACCACATTGTTGATGGCGCGCAGCCCCACCGCCTCCAGCCGGGCGCGCAACCACTCCGGGCTTGGCCCGACCCGGACGTTGCGCACGATCCGCCCGGCATAACGGGGACATCCCGCCCCGTCCTCGATGCGAATCGCGGGCGCCGGCCCGGAGGCCGCCACATGACGGATTGCGGGCAGAGGACGCAAAGACCGCCCGGTAACGGCCCCCAGTTCCCGGGCCACCCCGCGCACCCCCAGGCAATCCCCCCGGTTGGGGGTGATGCCCAGCTCAAGCACCACCGCGTCGCGCCCCAGCACCCTGGCGATCCCCTCCCCTTCCGTGACGTGCGCCGGCAGCAGCAAAATCCCGTCGGACTCGCTGGCCAGCCCCAACTCCTTTAAGGAACACAACATCCCCTGGGAGGTCACGCCGCGAATTTTGCTTTCCAGAATCTTCATGCCATTGGGGAGTTCCGCCCCGACCCTGGCCACCGCCACCTTGTCGCCCGCCTGATGATTGCGCGCCCCGCACACGACCGCGAGCCGCTCCTGCCCGATCCGCACCCGGCACAACGTCAACCGTTCGGCGTCAGGATGGGGTTTTACCTCCTCCAGAAACCCCACCACCACCTTTTCCAGCCCTGCATCCAGGCGCTGCAAACCATCCAGCTCCAGTCCCGCCATGGTGAGCCGCGCGCCGATCTCCTCGGCGCCCAGATCGGTGTCGATGTGTTCACGCAGCCAATCGAGGGTGATTTTCATGGTATTTCTGCAATTTTATTCAAGACAGAGTGGAGAAAATCGGCATTCATGCCGCAACGCCTTCCTTTAAAATGGTCCTGATCAATGAACTGGCAGACAAGGGACCATGCACGATCTCCTCCCTGCCAAAACAAAGGACAGTCAACAACATGTCATGTTCAAAACCGACTTCCCAAGCGATCTCCTCAACGGCCCGCCGGGTCGCGAGATCCACGGGATGATCGAGAATGACGCACAGATCCAAATCCGAATCCGCGCGCGCTGTTCCCCTGGCCCGCGAGCCGAATGCTCTCACCTCGGCTGCTGGAAAACGATTCCGCAGTTGCCGGGTAAAACACGCATGGATGGCATGGTCGGATGGTGTCATCGTTCAGAATCCAAGATCGCTCTTGTCCCCGCGTTGTACTTGACAAACCGTGAGCCGTCCTGCGGCGGGATGCGGTGTCGCCTCTTCCGGAAACCCCTCAAACTGCATTGCCAAGCCCGCATCCATGCGCCGCAAGCCAACCAGCTCCAGTCCTGCTATGTTGAGAGTGATTCTCATGGTGTTTTCACTCTCAATTCGGATAATTTGTTCTGCAGGCCCAACAAGTCCGCATGGGATGCCCAGTTTAATTTCTCGACGGCCCATTTGAAAAAACTGCTCAATGGAAAACACGGCGTGTAAGGCGAATTTCTCTCCATCATGACTGCCATCTCCTTGCCGCTGAAATAGATCTGATACTCTCTTTTATCCCAAAATCCGCATTGCCGGAACTTTCCCAGCCAATCATGATAACATGTCTCAAACTGCTCCTGGATGACAAATTCAATTTTATTATTCCAAATAGTAATCAACTTCCTCGCCTGCCGCAAACATTCTGGCTCATCCAATACCAATGGCATATCTCGCATCCAACGATTGGCCAAACCCGACCAGCCTTCCTCCGGTGCGAGAGAGGACAAAGCCCAACGTGTTGCCTGGTATTCTGTGATAGCCCTGGCGGCCTCCAATATCCATTTTTCCAATTCCTCGTTGCCGGGCGAGGGGCCGAACTGCCACTGCTTATCAAACCCGTATTGCCAAAATTCATCCAACAACGTTGCATCTAACAAATAATTCTCAATACAGCTCCTGTAAGAGAGATAGATTGGTTTGTTTGCATTCGGTTTCAGCAATTCAATCCGCTCGGAAGGACGAAAATCGAAATCCCGGTCGCGGAACAGGAGATGAGGTGGCCTGGGCCTGCCATCACCATACCCTGCAAAATAGCCCTCTATGAACCGTTCGGCACTCCCCTTGCCTCTCAGGGGAATAAGCATGACGCCTGCTGGCAAGGCCAACCTGTTGAGCAACGCGAAATCGAGGCTGTCGGGTTGACCTTCGCAAAAAAGAAAACCGCGTTTTGCATCTGTGATGTTCATGAATCATAAAAATTAACGCGATGAATGTCGCTATCAAATACCACATCCAACACGGATTGGGAATGTGTAGTGATGATGAATTGATTGTTTTTTCCCAAGTGACTCAAGGCCCTGACCATGGCGTGCTGAAGTGGGGGATGCAAATGTAATTCGACTTCATCAATCAGGACTACCGAATTGTGGATATTCAGACGGGCGAAATCAATCAGAATCGGCAGAATCGCCCGTTCCCCGGCAGACATTTCCGCCAGCTCGTAATATCGCTGTCCATCGGACAAATAGAATCTCGGAGCAATAGAATCCCCGAAATCTCTGGGGTGGCTTCCCACGAAACTTCTGTCAGGAAATACCCTTTGCCACGCATCATGAATCTCCTTGAAGAGATCCTTCTGACCAGGACGCAGATCAAATTCATTCCCCACAACGCGCCGATGGAAGTTGTGCCACTGATCCAAATGGATGCGCAACTGATCGTCCGCCGACAAGGGGGAAAGAGAACCTGCGCGCGAATCCCGCATCAGGGACGTTGCCTGGCGGTGCTCGTGATACCAGAACACGGATCCAATTTTTTTAAATATATCAAAATTATCTGGAAGTTGCTTCAATACCTTCCCGGCATACTCCCTTCCTCTGAATTGCAATTTTTGTTGCGGTTTTCGTGTCTTCAGGCAATTTCCGGCAAGGGTTATGGTAACTATTTGTTGATTGTCGGGTACCAAGGCCGCATTTTTCGCGGTGCTGGACAGCTTAAAACATTCGATGACGGCTTCGGTCTCTTCCCGAGTGAATACCACAGTCAACTCAATTTCCGTGGGCAGCGGCCAAGCACCCCCCGCCAAGGCATAATCAAAACCCGGCCATTCCAGACGGTCGGGCGAGGCCAATTGCCTGGTCGCCATGCCCAACACCAAGGCAATGGCCTGCAGGATGGTGGACTTGCCCTTGCCATTGTCGCCGATCAACACCACCAGATCCCTGGGAATGTCCAGAGACGGCTCCGTGAACGTCGCCTCGTATTCGCCGAACTGCTTGAAACGGCGAATCTTCAGGGAATGCACCCTCATGCCTGCCTGCCCAGAAACCGCACGTCGTTGTCGAACATGGCCCGCAAATCGGTGATGCCGTACTTGAGCATGGCCAGGCGATCCGCGCCCATGCCGAAGGCAAAGCCGGAATAGCGTTCCCGGTCGATCCCCACGTTGGCCAACACCGCCGGGTGGATCATACCGCAGCCCAGTACCTCCAGCCAGCCGGTGCGCTTGCAGATGCGACAGCCGGCGCCCTCGCAGAAAAGACACCCCATGTCCACCTCCGCCGACGGCTCGGTGAACGGAAAAAACGACGGACGAAACCGCACCGGCAAGGAGCGCTCGAAAAAACGGGTCAGAAAAACCTCCAGCACCCCCTTGAGCTGGCCGAAATTCACCCCCTCGTCCACCATGAACCCCTCCACCTGGTGAAACATCGGGGTGTGGGTCAAATCCGAGTCGCAGCGAAACACCCTGCCAGGGGCGATCACCCGCAAGGGCGGCTTTTTGTCCAGCATCACCCGAATCTGCACCGGCGAGGTGTGGGTGCGCAGCAACCGCTTGCCCCCGTCGGGACCGGGCGGCAGATAGAAGGTGTCGTGCATCTCCCTGGCCGGATGGTCGGGGGGGATGTTCAACGCCTCGAAATTGTGCCAGTCGCTCTCCACCTCCGGACCGGATGCGGGGGGAAAACCCATGGCCGTGAAAATCGCGATGATCTCCCCGAAGGCCCGCGTGACCGGATGCACCCCTCCCGCCGGACGCGGACGGCCCGGCAGGGTGATGTCCACCCACTCCCGTTCCAGCCGCGCGGTGAGTTCCTCCCGCTTCAGTTGCTCCTGGCGCCGCTCGAAGACCGCCTCGAAGGCGCTCTTCAGCTCGTTGGCCAACGCCCCGATGGCAGGTCGCTCCCCCTCCGGCACCTGACCCAACCCCCGCAGAATCCGGGTCAACTCCCCCTTCTTGCCCAGGGTCTTCACCCGGATCCCCTCCAGTTCCACGGGAGAGGCGGCGGACTCCAGCTCCGCCAGGGCGGTCTGTTTCAATTGCGCAAGCAGTTCGTACATGACGTGTCGCCAAAAAAGAAAGGGTCCCGACTTGCAGGACCCTTTGCCTGTTCCACCGGTAACGGATCCTAGACGGCCAATGCGGCCTTGGCGTTCTCGGCCAGGGTGGCAAAATCCTCCGGGGCACGCACCGCCAGGTCCGCCAGCACCTTGCGGTCCAACTCCACACCGCTCTTGGCCAGACCCGCCATGAAAAGGCTGTAGGACAACCCGCTCAAACGGGCGGCGGCGTTGATGCGCACGATCCACAGGCGGCGAAAATCCCGCTTGCGGGTGCGGCGGTCACGATAGGCGTATTGCAGCCCATGCTCCACCTTCTGCAGGGCGATGCGAAAACAGCTTCCATTGCGGCCACGATACCCCTTGGCCCGCTCCAGTACCTTCTTGTGGCGTGCGTGGGCCGCGACGCCTCTTTTGATGCGCGGCATGACGAGTGACTCCCTTCAATTATAAATAAGGCAACATCTGCCGCACGGCGCGATGATCCGCATCGTCCATCAGGCAGGTGCCCAGCGAATTGTTCTTCTGCTTGGGCGACTTTTTGGTAAGGATGTGACGATGGAACGCCTTGTTCCGCTTCAGCTTCCCGGAGCCGGTCGCGGAAAAGCGCTTGGCCGCGCCACGATGGGTCTTGATCTTGGGCATCTACTACGTTCCTTCGGTTTGGGTTGAAGGTTGATCCTTGCTGGGTACTTTCCGGGTCTTGACCGACTGCGACGGGGCCACCACCATCGTGATCTGCCGCCCCATCAACTTGGGGGGCTGCTCCACCTTGGCCACGTCCGACAGCGCTTCCTCCACCCGCTTGAGCAGGGCCAAACCCAGCTCCTGATGGGCCATCTCCCGGCCTCGGAAGCGCAAGGTGCATTTCACCTTGTCGCCGTCCTCCTCCAGGAATTTTCGCATGCTGCGCAGCTTCACGTCAAAGTCGTGCGTATCGGTTCCGGGCCGAAACTTGATCTCCTTGATCTCGATGCGCACCTGTTTCTTGCGCGCCTGCCGTTCCCGTACCGCTTTCTGGTACTTGAACTTGGCGTAATCCATGATCTTGCAGACCGGCGGACGCGCTTCCGGGGCGACCTCCACCAGATCCTGACCGGCCTCGATGGCGCGCGCCAACGCCTGATAGGTACTGATCACCCCCACCTGTTGACCCTTCTCGTCGATCAGGCGGACTTCGGGGACCCGAATCTGTTCGTTGATGCGCGTCGTGTCCGGGCTGACGGCGGGGGCCGCCTGCGATGCTGGCGCGGGGGCGCGGTCCCGCGTGGTTGTCGTCGGTTTAATGATGATCGGTTCTCCCAAAAAAGGTTATTGTCCCACTGCCCGCGTTCTCGCTTCCTCGAGCAGACGCTCCCGCATCGTCGCCAAGGGGACCAGCCCCAGCTCCTTGCCGTGACGATCCCGAGGGCTGACGCCCCCTTCCGCCTGCTCGCGCTCCCCGACGATCAACAACCAGGGGGTCCTGCGCATGGCGTGTTCCCGGATCTTATAGCTGATTTTCTGATTGCGCAAATCGGTTTCCACCCGCAGCCCCGCGTCGCGCAGTTGATCCCTCACCTGAATGGCCCATTCGTTGTGGGCCTCGGTGATGGTAAGAACCATAGCCTGGACCGGCGCCAGCCACAAGGGAAAATGACCCGCGTAGTGCTCGATCAGGATACCGAAGAACCGCTCCAAAGAACCCATCAGCGCCCGGTGGATCATGATGGGCCGATGGCGCGCCCCGTCTTCCCCGATGTACGTTATATCAAATCGCTCGGGAAGATTGAAGTCCAATTGTATGGTCGAGCACTGCCATTTGCGTCCGATGGCGTCCAGAATCTTGACATCGATCTTCGGACCATAGAACGCACCGCCGCCCACATCCTCGATAAATGTCAGACCCCGCTCGGCAATCGCCCCCTTGAGCGCCGCCGTGGCCTTATCCCAGATGGCGTCCTCCCCCACCGACTTGGCGGGCCGGGTGGAAAGATTGATCTCGAAATCCTTGAAGCCGAACGTGGTCAAAGTTTGCAGGGTCAACTCCAGAATGGCGCTGATCTCCTCCTCGATCTGGTTCTCCCTGCAAAAAATGTGCGCGTCGTCCTGGGTGAAGCCCCGCACCCGAAACAAACCGTGCAAAACCCCGGAAAGCTCGTAGCGGTAAACCGTGCCCAGCTCGGCCCAACGAAAGGGCAGATCCTTGTGGGAGCGGATCCGCGACCGGTAGACCAGGATGTGGAACGGGCAGTTCATGGGCCGGATCTGATAGGCCTGCTCGTCCACGGTCATGGGGTTGAACATCGATTCGCGGTAGAAATCCACATGGCCGGAGGTGCGCCACAGGTCCAGATTGGCCATGTGCGGGGTGAAGAGAAACTCGTAACCCGCCTCCCGGTGCGTCTGTTTCCAGTAATCCTCGATGGCCTGCCGGATCCGCGCGCCCATGGGATGCCACAGCACCAACCCCCCGCCCGCCTCGTCCTGGATCGAGAAAAGATCCATCTCCTTGCCCAGGCGGCGATGATCCCGCTTGGCCGCCTCTTCCAGAAAGGTCAGATAAGCGGCCAGCGCCTTTTTGTCGGCGAATGCAGTGCCGTAGATGCGTTGCAGCATCTTGTTGGCGGAGTCGCCGCGCCAGTAGGCCCCGGCCACCCGCATCAGCTTGAACGCCTTCAACCGCCCGGTGGAGGGGGCGTGCGGTCCCCGGCACAGATCGACGAATCCACCCTGGCCGTAGAGAGAGATCTCCTGGTCCGCCGGAATCTCCCGGATGATCTCCGCCTTGTAGTGCTCGCCCATGGCGACAAACCGCTCGATGGCCGCCTCCCGGTCCATCACCTGACGCCGGATGGGCAGATCGGCGGCCACGAGCTGCTCCATGCGCGCCTCGATGGCGGTCAGGTCCTCCGGAGTGAAGGGACGCTCGTAATCGAAATCATAATAAAAACCGTCCGCCACCGCCGGGCCGATGGTCACCTGGGCAGTGGGAAAGAGTTCCTTGACCGCCTGCGCCATCAGATGGCTGGTGGAGTGGCGCAGGATCTCCAGTCCTTCCGGAGTGGCGGCGGTGACGATGGCGACTTCGGCATCCGCGTCAATGACGCTCTCCAGGTCCATCAATCGCCCGTCCACCTTGCCGGCCAGGGCGGAGCGGGCCAGGCCCGCTCCGATGGCAGCGGCCACTTGCGCCAAAGTGGGGGGCGAGGAAAACTCCTTGTGGGTGCCGTCAGGCAGAGTCAAGCGTGGCATGCGAATCACGATCCTAAAGCGGTTGCGGCTTGTTGAATGACCTGGCAGAGTTCTGCCACCAGGGTGGTTACGGTTTCCGGGTCGTCGCCCTCGGCCATGACGCGGATCTTCGGCTCGGTCCCGGAGGGCCGCACCAGCAGACGGCCACTGCCGGCCAGCGCCCGTTCGGCGCGCGTGATGGCCGCACGCACCGCGTCCGTCTCCAGCGGGCGGCTGCCCCGCGGAATGACGACGTTTTGCAGCACCTGCGGGACATTCTGGAACAAACCGGCCAGTTCCGAAAGGGGACGCTGCTGGCCCACCATCCGTTCCAGCACCTTGAGCGCGGCGACGATGCCGTCCCCGGTGGTGTTGTAGTCCAGAAAGATCAGGTGCCCGGACTGCTCCCCGCCCAGGCTGTACCCTTCCATCACCATGGCCTCCAGGACATGGCGGTCCCCGACATTGGTGCGGATCAGGCGCAGTCCCTGGCCTTCCAGGAACCGCTCCAGCCCGAGATTGGACATCACCGTGGCCACGACACCGCCATTGCGCAGGGCGTTTTGCTCCTTGAACATCATGGCGCAGATGGCCAGCAGGTGGTCGCCGTCGAGCAGATTGCCCTGTTCGTCGCACACCAGCAGACGGTCGGCGTCCCCATCCAGGGCCAGGCCGATGTCGGCGCGGGTTTCCAGCACCTTGGCACGCAGCTGTTCCGGATGGAGCGAGCCGCAGCCGTCGTTGATGTTGAGGCCGTCCGGCTTGACCCCCAGGGTGATCACCTCCGCGGCCCCCAGTTCCCACAGCACCTCCGGCGCGATGCGATAGGCCGCGCCGTTGGCGCAGTCCACCACGATGCGCAGCCCGGACAGACGCAGGTCACGGGGAAAGGCGTTCTTGCAGAATTCGATATAGCGGCCCCGGGAATCCTCGAAGTGCTGCGCCCGCCCCACATGGGCCGGTGACGGCAGATCGGAGAGCACCACGTCCTGGAAGAAGAGCGCCTCGATGGCCCGTTCCACCTCGTCCGGGAGCTTCATGCCATTGGGGCCGAAAAACTTGATCCCGTTGTCGTGAAACGGGTTGTGGGAGGCGGAGATGACCACCCCGATCTGGGCGCGAAAGGCGCGGGTCAGATAGGCCACCGCCGGGGTGGGGATGGTCCCCACGTGCAGGCAGTGAAACCCCACGGAGTTGAACCCGGCGCGCAGGGCCGACTCGAAGAGATAACCGGAGAGCCGGGTATCCTTGCCGATCACCACGCTGTTGCGCTGATCGGAGCGGCGCAGGAGGTGCCCGGCGGCCTGCCCCAGACGCAGGGCGGTCTCGGCGGTCATGGGGTGGGTGTTGGCCAGGCCGCGCACGCCGTCGGTGCCGAAAAGCCGGGGGGTTGTGGAGTCGGTAGGCGACATGATTCAGGCGGCCTCCAAATCGGCTTGCCCCAGTCCGCTCGCCACGGCCATGGCCCGGCGGGCGCCAGCCACATCATGCACCCGCACCATGGTGGCTCCGGTCAGGGTGGCCAGCAGGTGGCTCGCCTGGTCACGGGGGCGGGGTTCGGATTCGCCGGTCAGGGCGCCCACCACCCGTTTGCGCGAAACCCCCAGCAACAGCGGCGTTCCCAGCCCATGAAACGCCCGCTGGCGCCGCAACAGGGTCAGATTGTGGGCCGTGCTCTTGCCGAAGCCGATGCCGGTATCCACCAGCAGCCGGTCACCATCCATGCCCGCCCGGCGACAAAAATCGATGCGATCGGCCAAAAATCCGTACACCTCGCCCACCACGTCCTGGTAGGTCGGCGCCCGCTGCATGGTGACCGGGGTGTTTTGCATGTGCATGAGGACCAGCGGGGTCTTGCGGGCCGCCAGCATGCCGGCTGCCTCGCGACCCGAGGGGCCGCCCAGGGCCGTGACATCGTTGATGAGCGCTGCCCCGGCATCCAGCGCCTGGGCCATGACCTCGGGCTTGGAGGTATCGGCGGAGACGGGAACCGCCACACGGGAGGCCAGTTCGCGAATCACCGGCACGATCCTGGCCGCCTCTTCCTGCGGGGCCACGGGCAGTGCCCCTGGGCGGGTGGACTCGCCACCCACGTCCAGCAGGTCCGCGCCCGCCTCCACCATGGCCAGCCCTTGCGCAACGGCGCGCTGCGGGTCGTACGCCAGGCCGTCCCCGGAAAAGGAGTCCGGGGTGACGTTGACGATCCCCATCACCAGGGGGCGGGAGAAATCGAGACGCCAGCCGCGCCCGGACGCGCCCCAGTTCCAGACCGGCGGGGGCGCCAGGTGACGGGTGATGGTGGCTTGCAACGCCTCGGAAAGGGCCTCCCGACCCGTGCCGGCCAACCGGTCGGCCCAGGCGGTCAATGCGGCGTAGGTCATCCGGCCTGCCGCATGGCATTGGCCAGCCAGCATGACGCGGGTCAACCCGGTGGGCGGGTCATGGGCCTCATCCCAGTCGGTGATGCGCACGGCCCAGGGGGCGTCCGCATCCGTCGGCTGCAGGGACGGCTCCAGGACCGAACCGACCGGTGGGCGATACCAGGCGCAGCCGGTCAGGGGTTCCAGGATGGGCAGCATGGTCATGGGGCGTCCGTACCGGCGGGGCCACCCCGAGGCGGACGACCGGCGGGAGGCGGCGGCTCCTCCTCCTCCTCTTCTTCGTCCTCCTCCCCGGTATCGACCGGCTCCGGCTCCTTGGCCAGCTTGACCTTGGCGCGGCGCCGTTTCTTTTTGGCATCGGGGGGGGGCAGGGGCTTGAGGGCCTGCTCCGCCGGCATGCCCGCCATCAGGTTGGCCACCTCGTCGGCATCCAGGGTCTCGCGCTCCAGAAGCGCACCGGCCATGGTGTGCAGCACATCCATCTTGTCGATGAGAATCTGTTTGGCGCGTTGATAGTTGCGCTCGATCAGCCCGCGCACCTCCTGATCGATGGTCAACGCCGTGGCCTCGGAGATCAGCTTGTGCTGGGTGATCTCCCGGCCCAGAAAGATCTCCTCCTCCTTGGAGCCGTAGGTCAGAGGACCGAGCGTGTCGCTCATGCCCCACTCGCACACCATGCTGCGCGCCAGGTCGGTGGCGCGCTTGATGTCGTTGCCTGCGCCGGTGGTCCACTGGTTGAGGACCAGTTCCTCGGCCAGGCGACCGCCCATGAGCACGGCGATGTTGTTTTCCAGTTGCTCGCGGGAGTAACTGTGACGGTCCTCGGTGGGGAGCTGCATGGTCAGGCCCAGGGCGCGGCCTCGGGGGATGATGGTCACCTTGTGGACCGGATCGGTCCCCGGAATGGACGCCGCCACGATGGCGTGACCCGCCTCGTGATAGGCGGTGGTCTTGCGTTCCCTGTCGGAAATGATGGCCGATTTGCGCGGCTTGCCCATCATCACCTTGTCCTTGGCGGCCTCGAAATCCTCCATTTCCACGAGTTTCTTGTCGGCCCTGGCTGCGCCGAGGGCCGCCTCGTTCACCAGGTTGGCCAGATCCGCGCCGGAAAAACCGGGGGTGCCCCGCGCCAGCACTTCCACATCCACCGTGTCGTCGATGGGGACCTTGGCCATGTGTACGCCCAGAATCTGGGTGCGACCACGGATGTCGGGATTGGGGACCGAAACCTGCCGGTCGAAGCGACCGGGGCGCAGCAAGGCCGGGTCCAGTACGTCGGGACGGTTGGTGGCCGCCACCAGGATCACCCCTTCTGCCGACTCGAAGCCGTCCATCTCCACCAGGAGCTGGTTGAGGGTCTGTTCCCGTTCGTCATGGCCGCCGCCCAGGCCTGCGCCGCGATGCCGGCCCACGGCGTCGATCTCGTCGATGAAGATGATGCAGGGGGCGTTCTTCTTGCCCTGCTCGAACATGTCGCGCACCCGCGCGGCGCCCACGCCCACGAACATCTCCACGAAGTCGGAGCCGGAGAGATTGAAGAAGGGCACGCTCGCCTCACCGGCGATGGCGCGGGCGAGCAGGGTCTTGCCGGTGCCGGGGGGACCGATCAACAGCACCCCCTTGGGGATCTTGCCGCCCAGACGCTGGAATTTCTGGGGATTGCGCAAGAATTCGATGATCTCCTGCAACTCCTCCTTGGCCTCGTCGATGCCGGCCACGTCGGCGAAGGTGACCTTGCCGAGGGTTTCGGAGAGCATCTTGGCCTTGGAGCGACCGAAGGACATGGCCCCCCTCCCTCCGCCTCCCTGCATCTGGCGCATGAAGAAGACCCAGACGCCGATCAAAAGCAGCATCGGAAACCAGGAGATGAGGATGGTCAGCAGCAGCGGGGTTTCTTCCGGTGGACGCGCCGAGATGTTGACCTTCTTTTCGCGCAGGATGCGCATGATGTCCGGGTCGTTCGGCGTGTAGGTGGAAAAGGGGATGCCGTCGGAAAAGACCCCGGAGATCCGCCGGTCCTGCACCACCACGTCGGTGATCTTGCCCTGGTCGAGTTGGGCCAGGAATTCCGAGAACGGGATGTTCTGCTGATCCTTGGCCGTGGGCTGATTGTTGAACAGGTTGAACAGCATCACCATGAGCAGGCCGATGACCAACCACATGGACAAATTTTTATAAAATCCGTTCAAGCGGACTTCTCCCGGTTAAGGACAGTGTATGCAATGGGCCGAAGGTTCGGGACAGGCGGACGGACATCGAGGGATGGCGTGGAACCTCTCCAATCACTAGGATAAGGGCGAATGCGGAAAATTTCAACTGTTTCCCGGTGATCTTTTTTGCGACCTGCAATCCACCCCTCTCCGGGGCGGGCCGCGCCTGGCGAAAAACATCAGGCGCTCCTCTTGTGTTCGGATCTCCAGGCCGTGCATGGCCATGCTCCAGGAGCGGCGCCCGGAGTGGAGCAGCCTCAGAAACTGTTCGGTGGCGCGTTGCCCCGGCGGATGGGGCGAGCCGGTCAATTGCCGATGACAGCGCGCCAGCAGGCGGCGCGCCAGTTCGTCGGGCAACTCTCCTGTGGCCTTTCGGGAGCTGGAAAAACAGTCCGGTTCGGCTTGAAACTCCAGGCCTGGCAGGAGCCGGTCGAGGCACCACTCCAGGGCGTCGCTGGCCATGGTCAGGCGAGCTGCGGCGTTGGCGATGCGTTCGGCGGGATCGTGGTTCATGCTCTTTTGCAGTTCGGGCAGCAATTGATGGCGGATGCGGCTGCGCAAAAAGCAGAGATTGGCGTTGCCGGGGTCTTCGCGCCAGGGGATCTTTTCACCCATCAACCAGGCTTGCAGTTCCTGGTGGCGAAAGGCCAGCAGGGGTCGCACCAGGGTGATGCCGGGGGCGAGGGGTCGGGTGGGCGGCATGGCGGCCAGGCCCGTGGTGCCGCTGCCGCGCAGCAGGCGGTCCAGAAAGGTTTCCGCTCGGTCGTCCATCTGGTGGCCGGTGGCAACCACCGTAGCGCCGGTCTTGCGGGCGGTTGCGATCAGGAACCCGTACCGGGCGGCGCGGGCCTGGGCGTGGAGATTGCCGCCGACGGGCCGGTCGTTCCAGGTGGCGGTAATGCAGGGCAAGCCCCAGGCTGTGGCGAGTTGTTCGGTGAACTGGCGGTCGGAGCCGGAATCGGGGCGCAGGTTGTGATCGAAGTGGGCCAGGATGAGGTTTTCCGGGGCCACCAGGCCGCTTTGCAATAGCAGGCCTGCCAGGGCCACCGAATCCCCGCCCCCGGAGACCGCCGCCACGACGCGGGGCTGACCGGCAAAAAGATGACCGGCCTCGCGGAGCAGGCGGTGCGGCAGGGTGGATCTCTTCATGAGGGGATCCACTCGATGATCGGCAGTTCCGGTCGGGCGCCGATGCGCAGGGGCAGGATCGAGCTTCCCACCCCTCTGGAGACGTACATGCGCACCAGTTCATCCGGGCACCAGCCGGAATAGCAGACGGAGTTGTCGAAGCCGTGGGGTTTGAGCGAATGGCCGAAAATCACCACCTGGCCTCCGTGGGTATGTCCGGCGAGCATCAGGGTCTGTTTCCACAACGGGTTGGCGGATGGCAGGAGGGTGACGGTTTGCGGGTTGTGGGCCAGGATCAGCACCGGGCCGTGCCAATCGCGGTGATTGGCGATGGCCTTGTCCCAATCGGGTTTGCCGAAGAGCAGGTCGTCCAGGCCCACCACCAGGAAGCGTTGTTCCACCAACGTGGCCTCGTTGACCAGCAGGGTGATATCCAGTGCTGCGTAGAAGGCGCGCATGTCCGCAGCGGTACGTCCTTCCAGGTAGTCCCAGTTGCCCGGCACGGCGAATTTGCGGGCGCGTTTTGGCAGTTGTCGCAGGTATTTTTCCAGTATGGTCAGGGGCTGTTGATAGGGGAGGATATCGCCGGTGATGGCCAGAAGGTCGGGATCTTCCCGTGAGAGCGCCTGGAGTGTTCGGGTTTCTACAGGGCGTGTGCCGGTCATGTGCAGGTCGGAGAGTTGGGCAATGCGCACCCCTGGTCCTGGTCCCGCTCCGGAGATGACGGCGAGGCGGGTCACTTCGAGGTCATCGATTTCGTTGAGGAGCCAGATTCCTCCCAATGCCGTTCCGGCGCACAGGGCGGTCATGATCAGGAAGCGGATTGTGTTCATCCTGGCGTTTTTTATTATTACGGGTCCAGGGGGATTATCCCCCTGGTGGGATCCAAGGGCGAAGCCCT
>JADGAR010000006.1 GCA_015231915.1 Magnetococcales bacterium | reverse complement strand
CCTGGAAACCTTTCCTCCGGAGCCGTCCATATGGGACGAACCGGAGGTCTTCATGCCGGAGGACCCCATGAAAAAGGAACCCGTGATCATCGACACCCCGCCCCTGCCCACGGGCAACGCGGAGCAAACCCTGGAGGACGCCCGGAGGATCCTGGAAGCCCCGGTTCGTGAGATGACGGAAGGCATGGCCGCCCGCGTGCGTCCGGATCGCCGTCCGCCCGGTCCCCGGCGGCAGGACTACCGGGTCAATGACGAGTTTCCCATCGCCTGGATCGTGATCGGCGAGCCGACGTTCGAGCGTGCCGCGCAATACTTTCAACTGCATCGGGACTTTCCGGTGCGGGAACGAATCGCGCGGCAGCGCAAGCTGCAAGCCGAGGTGGATGGGCTGGTCGCGTTTTTGCGCAAGATGTACGCCAAGTCGCGGCGTACCGCCGACTGGCTGCGGGATCATCTGGACCAGTTGTTCCGGCAGGCCAACTCCGAAAACGAGGAGGAGTTCCTGCAACACCTGACTTTGTTGTATGCAGCGATCTTGCGTGAATTCATCCAGCGTTCTCCCGGCGGGCCGGTGGCTGCGCAATTGCTGGCCCACATGAGGGCCTATCTGGAATTGAAGGAGCAGCGGGGCCGTCAGGTGACCGCAGCCAAGGCGGACGAGGACATGGCGGAGATCAACCGGCAGGCCGCCAAGATGCTGGGGGAGTTGCGGGGGGTCAATCGCTCCATGGCGGACAAGCTGGCCGCCATGCACGAGGCATTGGAAGTGCTGGACTTGAGCGCGCATGACGTGCCCAGGCGATTGACCGCCGAAGGGGATGCGGTCCATTCGGGCAATCTGAGCGGGACCGGTCTGGCCTGGCGCACCTGCAAGAGCTGGGTGGCACAGGGGGATGCGGTGGAGGTGCGCATGGTGTTGAGCCGGGACGGCAAGCGGTTCGAGCCGGTGGTCTCCTATGCGCGGGTGGTGGTGGTGCAGGAGCCGGACGAGCAGAACAAGCGCCGTGTGGCCTGCTTTTTCGAGCACATCTCCCCCCAGCATCGGGAGGTGGTGTTGGCGCACATCGCCCGCAAGCAACGCGAGGAGTTGCAGCGGCGTGCCGGTTTATGATGCCCCCGGTGGAACCGGTCTCCCCCGCGCAAGCCGCCACGCCTGCTGAAAGGTGATGGCGCGCACTTTTTCTTTCCAGTGTGTCAGCAGTGTGTCGTGAAAGCGCTCCAGAGTGGCCAGGTGGGCAGGGCGCAAGCCCTTGGGATGACAGTTCAGGGAGACCATGACCGGCTGCCGGGAGGGTTTGCATTCCTTCAGGTAGCGGTGCAGGCAGGCGCTGAGGGCGCCTGGGGAGTTGCCCAGTTCCAGGCGTTGGAAACGCTGTGCGAGAATGGCGCGCATGCGCCAATAGGCGGTTTTGCAGCGGTTGGCCGTTGAGCAGGCGGGGCCTGCCGCGTTGCAGGGGGTGCCGCGTGGTGGCGGGGGGCCGCGCAGGGTCTCCCATGCGGCGCGCAGGGCCTCCGGGATGCGGATGGCGAGGCGTTCCCGGTCGGAGAGATGACAGGCGGGGATGGGAATTTCCAGGATGGCAGGCGTTCCGGGGGCGGCGGGGGAGGTCAATCCTCCCTCCGGCGAGAGCCACCAGTTGGGCAGGTCGGGGACCTGGGAGAAATCCACCCGTTGCATGGGATTGGCGAGCCGCAGTCCGGGGATGATGCTGGAGTCGATCCGGTAGCCGCAGGTCAGGAGGGCGTTGAGGATCATGGCGGTGTCGGGTTGCAGACCGTAGCCGCCGGCGCGGAAGGCCAGGCAGCGGTAGTCGGGATCGATGGGGGAGAGGAGGTCGGTGAGATGGCGGGCGGCCCGTTGCAGGAGGGATGCGGTCATGCGGGCGCGCAGGGCCGGGTCCGGATGGAGCGTGCCCAGCAGGTAGGTGGCCGGGTCGAAGCGGCATTCGGCTCCCTGGAAGGTGGTAGCGGCCCAGTGGGGATGAAGGTGGGTCTGGACATCGTGGCCTTGGCGGATGGCCTCTTGCAACTGGAGTTCGGCCATGTCCGGGAAGCGGTCTTTTCCCAGTTCCCGGTAGCGCCAGAGGCAGGCCACGTCGGCGAAGAGGGTGATGGGGATTTCCAGGCGTTGGCAGGTGGCCAGCAGCAGATTGGTGGGTTGGATGAGGACCTCCTCTTCTGCCAGGAGATTGCTCCCCAGGTAGAGTTCGTAGTCGGCGGAATAGAGCAGGTAGAGCATGGGGTGGTCGGATGAAGTCATGGATTCGCCGAGGGTTGCAGGTTGCGAGGCAGGAACTGGCGGGCCGGATGCGGCGGCGGGTTCATTTTGTCGGTGACGCCGGCAACTGGTCGTTCAAGTGGGACGCTTATTATCTTTCCAAAGGCCTGGAGGCGCGCATCGGGGAGCGGGTGCCGGTGATCACCGCGCCGTGGGATTTGCGCCATCAGGTGCTTTTGTTCGGCAACCGGTATGCCTATTTTTTCGGGCCGCGGGAGCGGTTGCATGCTTCCAACAAGCTGTACGTGATCTGGTTTCATGGTGAACCGGACTCCACGGATCCCAATATGCGCAGGCTGTTTGCCCAATTGCCCGGCGCGCTGGATCGGGTCAGCAGGGTGATCGTTTCGTGTACGACTGCCCGGCGCATTCTCATGGAGCAGGGGGTGCCGGGGGAGAAGATCATTGTGATCCCATTGGGGGTGGATCTGCAAGCGTTTCGTCCGCCGGATGAGGGGTTGCGGGTCCGTTTGCGGGGGGAGTTGGGGATTCCGGAGGGGGCGTTTTGCATTGGTTCGTTTCAGAAGGACGGGGTGGGCTGGGGGGATGGCAACGAGCCGAAGCTGGTGAAGGGGCCGGATCTCTTTTTGGAGGTGATGGCGCGGATTCGCGGCGAGCATCCGGAATTGATGGTGTTGTTGACCGGTCCGGCGCGGGGGTATGTCAAGCAGGGGTTGGATCGGCTGGGGATTCCCTGGCGGCATCGTTATCTGGAGGATTACCGGGAGATTGTCGGCTGTTATCAGGCGCTGGACCTGTATGTGATCGCCTCGCGGGACGAGGGGGGTCCCAAGGCGTTGATGGAGAGTTGGGCATGCGGGGTGCCGGTGGTTTCCACCCGCATGGGGATGCCGGCGGACTGGATCCGGCACGGGGAGAATGGCATGTTGGCGGATGTGGAGGATGTTGCCGCTTTGGCGGGGCATGTCGCTGCTTTGCTGCGGGATCCGGCCTTGCTGGCCCGTTGTCGGGAGGGAGGTTTGGAAACGGTCCTTGGTCTGGACTGGCAATGGGTGGCGGATCAATATTTTGCCATGTTGTCGGAGGGGTTGCATTGAACCTCTTGCCGGGAACGTTGTCGAAATTGCAGGAAATTTTTATGGAGAGCGCCGATGGCCGATGTCGTGACACTCGATGATGTCTGGAGATCCTTTCAGGAGACCGACCGCCGCATGCGGGCGATGGCCGAGGATGCGGATCGCCGCATGCGGGAGGCGGATCATCGCATGCGGGAGACGGAAAGCCGCATGCGGGAGACGGAAAGCCTGATCCGGGAGTTGTCCGTCCAGACCGACCGAAAGATCGAGGAGGTCAGCCGTCAGATCGGGCGGTTGGGCGGTCGTCTTGGAGAGTATATCGAGGAGATGATCAAGCCTGCCTGCATAGCCATGTTTCAGGCGCGTGGCATTCCGGTGGACGAGGTGTTTTCCCGTGTCAAAAAGAGCGTTGCCGGGGAGCGGATGGAGATCGATCTGTTGCTGGCCAATACGGTTGCGGCGGTACTCATCGAGGTCAAGAGCCATCTGACTGCCGAGCATGTTCAGGAGCATCTGGTCCGGCTGGACCGTTTCAAGCCTTTTTTTCCCCGCTATGGGGATTGTCGGGTGTATGGTGCGGTAGCTGGCATGGTCATCGCATCCGAGGCGGATCGTTTCGCCATGAGCCGGGGTCTGTTCGTCATTGCCCAAACCGGGTCGAGCGTCTGCCTGGCCAATGCCCCGGATTTCGTGCCCCGGAGTTGGTAAAACGTTGCGCGGGGATCGTCTCAGGCCTCCTGCCAGAGGGGCAGTTCCTCCAGGATGGCGGGATCCGCCCCGTCACTGATCACCGCAGCCAGGCGCGTCAGCAGTTCCAGCCGGGGATCCTGCCGTTGCCGTGCGATTTCCACATGGGTCTTCAGATTCCACCCCGGAGACCGGCAGCCCTCTTGGATGCGCTCCTTGAGTTCGGCCAACGCGCGGGGATAGGCGTCGGGGGCATGGGTTGCGGCATAAAAAAGCAACTCCACCTGTAACTCCCGCTCCTTGGGCGCCAGATCAAAGGCTGCCTGCAACCGCGTCAAGCCAGCCTCCCGTTTGCCATTGGCCAGCAGAAAACTGGAGAAATTGCCAAGATTGTTGGCGTGACGAGGATCGGCCTCAATGGCGCGCTGGTACAACTCTTCGGCACGATCTATGTTGTTGCGGACATCCTCCATAAAACCTGCGAAATTACCCAGATTGTTGGCGTGCCGAGGATCGGCCTCGATGGCGCGCTGGTACAGCTCTTCCGCGTAATCCATGTTGTTGCGGACCTTCTGCATGAACAGTGCGAAATTGCCCAGATGGAGAGCGTACCGAGGATCGGCCTCGATGGCGCGCTGGTACAGCTCTTCGGCCCGGTCCATGTTGTTGCGGACAGTCTCCATGAACACTGCGAAATTGCCCAGATGGTGAGCGTGCCGAGGATCGGCCTCGATGGCGCGCTGGTACAGATCTTCGGCCCGGTCCATGTTGTTGCGGACAGTCTCCATGAACAGTGCGAAATCGCCCAGATTGGTTGCGTGCCGAGGATCGGCCTCGATGGCGCGCTGGAACAGCTCTTCCGCGTAATCCATGTTGTTGCGGACCTTATGCATGAACAGTGCGAAATTGCCTAGATGGTTTGCGTGCTGAGGATCGGCCTCGATGGCGCGCTGGAACAGCTCTTCCGCATAGTCCATGTTCTTGCGAACATCCTGCATGAACAGTGCGAAATTGCCCAGATTGATTGCGTTACGTGGATCGGCATCAATGGCGCGCTGGTACAGTTCTTCGGCCCGGTCCATGTCCTGGGTTTTGGTTTTCAGAAACACCGCAAGCTGACCCAGGCTATTGGGATCCCCATGGGCAGCCTCAATCGCTTTGTCCAGGAGCAGGGCCAGGCGAGGGGCGTCATTGAACTCGTCGTGCATATCATAGACATTGGCAATCCAATATGCGGGCCATAACTCCCAGTTCTGGTGCGGATGATCCCCTGTCAAGGGTGCTGTGAGAAAGCGTTTCACACCCTCTTGACCAGCCAGGAGCCTTGCCCAATCCATTTGATGGTCGCGAAAGCGTTGCAGAAGCTGCTCCCAAAGACTTTCGTCCATCGATAAAAATTTTTGACGCTCCTCGGCGAAAATCGTCCGCAGTTCCTGCACCCGGAATTCGGACATCTCCTCCGTCTCTTTGAGGATTTTTTCCTTATCCTCAATGCTCATGGAAACGGACCAGGACAATCCGTTCAGGAATTGATCCCTGTCCACTGCGATGCCGGGTGCGAAGGCGAGCAAGGCATCCCGTTTTGCCTCGCGGGCTGTGGGGTCCATCTCCGGGGGCAGTGGCCAATCCCAGCGGGGCAAGCCGATTACCGGATTTTTGCGTTTGGGCTTGCTGGATTTTTTTTGCTCCTTCTGAATGGCGGATGCCAGGAGGTCGGCGGTTTCGTCGAGCCGCTCCTTGACATTCTCGATGACTCCTGACATTCGGTAATTGCCCTCCAGCCAGCGGGCAATCTCCCGCACCTCCTGGGCATAAAGCAGATGGGGTTGGGTAATGACCAGTGGAGAATCACCCGTGGCCAGCAAAGGGGTGTAATGGAGCAGAGAGATCGAGGGCAGGCTTTCCCGCGCCTGACTCGACGACTCGGTGCGCATCATGGTCTCCAGGATTCGTTCGCACGCCTTCCGGGCGTTGATCACATGCATTTCGTCGTCACTGCGCGGCACGGGGGAAAAAACCAGCCGCAGGGTGCCGGGAAACTCGCCAATGCCGATGCGGCTCTTCAGGGCCTCCAGCAAATGGCGCATCCCCGCCCGGTTCTGTTCGTTGAGTCCGGCCACCAGGACCATGCGGTCCGAAAGGTAACCCAGGGTCATCTCCACCAGTTCGGGGAATCCGGTGCGGCAGTCGATGAGCACCCGGTCGATGCCGCGCGACGGGACCTCGGAGTCGCGCCAGTTCTCCAGATCCGTCCGGATCGCCAGCGCCAGTGCCCGCAGCGCGTGTTCTTCTGCGGTTTCGCTCTCTCCCCAGCCCTCTTCGGGTGGAATCGCGTTGGGGAGATTGGCCCGGATCAGGTAGGGAACCGGGTCGCTCTGTTCGCCATCGGTGGACGGTTCGCCCTGGTCGGGGCCATGACGCGACCAGCGCTGCTGGATGGCGTCAATGGCCAGCAGACGCCCGCGTTTGCCGTGCTTTTTTCCCCAGGGCATCTCCTTTTGTGGCAGCCCGTTCGGGCCAGGCCGATGCACTTCCCGTATCAAATGCCGGGGCGGCAAGAAATGCAATTGGTCCGGATGGGTGGCGCGGCCCCGGAAATAGGTTTCCAGAAGATCGCTGAAACCGTTATTGGTGCCATCTTCATGCAGCCACTCCCCAAGCAGGGGAGAATAGGAGAGGCCCGGCGCGGTCAGGTCCATGTCGATCATCAGGACGATCTCGCCACGCTCGGCCCAATAGGCCCCGATGTTGCTCATCAGCGCCGTTCGTCCGACACCACCTTTGAAAGAAAAAAAGCTATATATTTTCATTTTTTTGTCTAAAATTTTGATGTGTCGCCATGTTGATAATATTTAAAGGAATGCATGTCTTTATATAATCTTTTGGTGGCATTTTGTATTCTTTTTTAGGGATGACTGGTTTTAATATGATTTGACTGTTTTTGAATTCTTTTTGAACAGTTAAAGTCGTTCGCATGTTTTTTATATAATCAAAAAAATTTTTTGACGGCAATTCCGGGTGAAACGGTCGGATCCCCATATTGAACAAGGATTTTAGCAACGCTGACTGTTCTCCTTGTCGTTCCAGGATGGAAAGACCGGTGAATGCATAGGCCTCGACCAACAAGTCCGCAACGTCAGGCTTTGGGGTGCAGAGGGCTGCCAACCAACCGATTTCTTTCATGCGGTCCAGGGCGTCAAACCATTGCGGGGAGTCTGTTGGATGGCTCAGATATTCATGACCGATATCGTGCCCGCGCTGAAGAATCCGCCTGGTGGCTTGTCTGCAGAGTTCGAGCAGTGACTCCACAGGGCCGACCGCCGCCTGGGTTTGCGTGGCGAGCAGTTTCTCTTCCAACCCCCGCAGCAGGACAGGAAACTTTTGTCTCTCCTCTTCGCTATCCGAAGGCGTTTGCACCCCAACGGGTTTGAATTCCTGCCAGGGAAAGGGTTCCTTGCAGAGCGCTTCATAAGCCGTCAGGAAGGATGGCCGGGCGACGAACGCCATGCCGCCGTCCGTGGCCATGCATGGCGCCTCATTCGCAAGAAGGGTGATGCGCCCCTGCTCTGTCAACCAGACAATTTTTTGCGCATCATGGAGGAGGCGGGAGGATCCCTCGGTGATGGAGGGAGCGGAATGGATGTATTTTGGTGGCTGCGAGGAGGAACGCAGCACCAGATGCATGATGTCGCAGGGTGCCGACACAGAGCCTGACAGACCCAAAACAGGGAACATTCGCGTGGTGGTCATGTCAGGTTTGCATCCATTGACTGAGCTTGTTCTGCAGCGCTTTGCAGGGAGATTCATCGATGGCCGGCGCCACCCACGATTCAACCACCTCGATGAGAGCGTTGATGCGTTCTTCCGGAAAGGTTGCTGCCTTACCTTGAATATCTGTGAATTGCTGTACGATCATGCTCTGGTCGTTTGATCGACAACTCCAATGAAGCAGCCCTTTCTCCACTGGTGGGTGACATTCCAGGCGGATCTCCCATGTCCAGGCCCGCCTGTCCGTATTCCGCGCATCCTGGTCCGGATACTGGTGAGGCAACGATCTCTCGTGGGCGCATGGCCTGTGCGGGGGGGCGCCGTTCAGATAAGGCTGCACATCTCCCCCGTAACAGCGATTCAGGAATATTCCGAATTCTTGTCGCCAGGAGTTCCTGTCGATCATGGTTGCCTCGATGAATTTGCAAGCCTCCCGGCTTCTGTCGCCTTGTGCGGGGGGCCAAGCCGTCTTGTGAAAGGGGTGTATCTCCCCCAATACCACTCCCCCTGTGTCGAAGGGGTTGGCCCATCCTTGACAGCTTTCTTCGTGATCCGGATGATAGGAGAATGCTATGTCGCCAAACTCCTCGTGGGCCAGACCAGCATAATAATAACGGCAGAGGGGCATGTCGACTTCTTGCCGGGCGCATTCTGATTCTACCTGATGTGCCTTCCCCATCTCAATGGCATATTTTCCCCAGCGTTTTTCCCCTCGCAAGATGGTGGCCAACGCAGCGAACCTCGTCACCGTCACCAGCGGGATGATGTCGTGAGGGGAAGCCTTGCGATCAGGGGTCGTCCCGGCGCTGGCGCATGGGGTTTCAGGAGGCATGGTGTTGCGTTTTTTATTAATCGGGAGTTGGATGTCAACAGGAAAATCGCAATCCATGTCATCATAGGCGGGCTTCGTCTCCGGGACAAGGGGAGATCACTGCGCGTTCACTTGGATCCGCGCGTGCAACAGGGCGTGCAGTTGGCTCATCGCGGCATGACAGGCCGGAATGCGGGCGTGAATCTGGCGCGCCAGGCTCTCCCGATAGGTGTGAGATGTCAGGTTGCGGTCTTGCAGCATGCCGAGCCATAGCCGTTCGTCATCGATCCAGCCTGCCGCACAGGCATTGCGCAGGGCCTCCCTTGGGGTTTGTGTCTGGATGCCTTCCGCCGCCAACCCGCGCTTCAGGCATTTCCATGTCAGTTCCATGCAGAATTCAAAACGCTGAATGGTGGCATCCAAAACGAGATCGTCCTCCCGACCGTCGCGCGAGAGCGCAGCAGGCTTTGTGGCGGTTCCGCGTCCAGACGCACGCAGTCGATGCCAAGCAACGTATCCGCCTCCTCCACGATCTCCAGGATTTGCCGCCACTCCTGCGCGCTGGCAGCAGGACAAAAAATGGCCAGATCGATGTCGGAACGGGCACGATGGGTCCGCGCGGCCCTGGATCCGAAAAGATAAATCGCCTCCACCCAGGGCAAGGCTTGCAGTCGTCCCAGAAAACGGTACGTGGGCCATTCTTCCGAAGGCAATCCCTCACGACAGGGATCAAGAGGGGTTTCGTCATCCATTTTGAAATGGTAACATGGCGTTTATGGATTGGCTGATAGGTGTCTGTTGTTATTGGACTCGATTTTGCATAATCTCGATCCGGAATCAAGGCAACTGGGCCATTGGCGCCCATCTTATGGAGTGCGGTGAATCATGAAACAGGAATTTGTCACCCTCATGAAGGATGCGGTCCAAGAGGTCTTTTCGGCCTATCTGGTCATGGAGATCGAAACCGGACCCTCTGTCTTCAAGAAAGATGAGGATATTTATCGCCCGCCGAGCGCCGAGGTCACGGTGATCATCAACTTCTCGGGCGGCATTCATGGCGGTGTCCACCTCTCCGCTCCCCTCCATTCCGCCATGGAAATGGCGTCCGCCTTTTCTGGCGAAGTTTACGAGCAAATCATCGGCGAAGCAGGAGATGGCTTCGGCGAACTGGGCAACATGATCGCCGGCGGCCTCCAGACCCGCCTGGGCAACCGCTTCGGCAACATCAATCTCACCCCACCCACCCTGATCACCGGCACGGACTACAAGATGCAATACAAAAGCAACTTCGACTCCGTGAAACAGTACTTCAAGTGCGATGCCGGCCCGTTTTTCGTCGAGTTTTTCTACTATATCGACCCGAAACGCGGCAAAGCATGATACCTGTTCAACAAGAGATCGCCGCCGCCAATGCCGCCTCCACTGCGGCGGCGGGGATCTCTCCTTGCACCGACGCCTTCCCGATCCCTTCCGGCAATACATAGCGGATCTTGCCGCTCGCCACCTTCTTGTCGTGGGACATCGCCTCCAGATACTCCGCCACCGGACGGGCCGGAATCGTCACCGGCAGACCGGCGCGCGTCAGCAGATTCCGAATGCGCGTCGCGTCCGCAGGATCGCACAGCCCCAAGGATTCCGCCAGACGGGTGGCCACCGCCATCCCGGCTGCCACGGCCTCGCCGTGCAGCCAGGCATCATACCCGGTCAGCGCCTCGATGGCATGACCGAAGGTGTGACCGAGATTGAGCAGGGCACGCGTCCCGTGTTCCCGCTCATCCGCCGCCACGATCTCGGCCTTGATCGCGCAACAGGTGCGCAGCACCCGCGTGAGCGTCGCCGTCTCCAACGCCAGAATCGCCTCCAGTCGTTCCTCCAGCAACGAAAACAGCCCCGCGTCCCGGATGATGCCGTACTTGATCACCTCCGCCATGCCCGCCAGCCGTTCCCGCTCGGGCAGGGTGCGCAGGGTCTCCACGTCCATCAGGACCAGACACGGCTGATGAAAGGCGCCAATGAGGTTTTTCCCCAGGCGGTGGTTGATGCCCGTCTTGCCCCCCACCGAGGCATCCACCTGGGCCAAAAGCGTGGTGGGAACCTGGGCGAACGCAACCCCGCGCAGATAACTGGCCGCCGCAAAACCGGTCATGTCTCCGATCACCCCGCCTCCCAGGGCCAGCAGGGCATCGCTCCGCTCGAACCGGCCCTCGATGAGGTGATCGAAGATGGTCTGCAGCGTGCCCCAGTGCTTGTGGCTCTCCCCGTCCGGCAGGATGACCGGCAGCACGGCGAATCCGCTGTCGCGCAGGGCGCACGTCACCGGCTCCAGATAGAGGGGCGCCACCGTCTCGTTGGTGATCACCGCCACTCGCCCGCCCTTCACCTTGGGGCGCAGCCGCTCCCCCAGGCCGGCCAGCAGGCCGGAGCCGATGTGCAGCGCATAGGAACGGGGGCCGAGATCCAGTTCCAGAATGGTTTCTTGACTCATGGCTTTTGTTCGATGATGCGCGGTGTGAGAAAAATGAGCAGTTCGGTCTGCACGGAACTCGTCGTCTTGTCCTTGAAGAGCCAACCCAGCAGCGGCAGTCGCGAGAGACCGGGAATGCCGTGCTGAAGACTGGCGTCGGTGTTTTCGTAGATCCCGCCCAGGACGATGGTTTCGCCGTTCTGGACCAGGGCCTGGGTTTCGATCATCTTGGTGCTCACCGGGGGCAACCCCCCCTCGGCCTCGCCGAAGGAGTCCTTCTTGGCGGTCAGCTTCAGGGTGATGTGATTGCTCGGTGTGACCTGGGGTTTCACGGTCAGTTCCAGATTGGCCTTGACTGCGGTATAGATCGGCAGGGCGGTCTGTTGATTGATGCCACTCAGGAATTGCCGGGTGATCCCCTGGGTGATCTTGGCCTCCTGGTTGTTGACGGTCATCAGGCGCGGGCTGGCGATGTTGCGCAGCTTGTTGGCGGATTCCAGGGCGCCCAGTTCGATGTCCAGGTCCAGGAGCGGATTGATGGATCCCAGATGGATCCCCAGATTGGGCTGCACGCCGGGGGGCATCATGGAGACACTGCTGGGCAGTGCCATGCGGGGCCGGTTGAAGAATTGATTTTCCACGGGGACTGCGGCGGTATTGTAGGCCGCATCGGTTGACGCGGTAATGGTGCCCGTCTGGAAGCGTTGCGAGTAATAGGCGTCGCGAGCGTTGCCCGCGATGCCGAGACTGTTGTTGGCCTTGAAGGCAAAGCCCCAGTTGATGCCCAGGCTTTCGCTCTCCCGGCGTTCCACCTCGACGATGCGGGCCTCGATGAGGACCTGCGGGGTGGGTTGATCGAGTTTTTTCACCATGTCGCGAATTTGCGCCAGATTGCTGGCCACGTCCTTGACGATCAGGGTGTTGGTGCGTTCGTCCAGGGAGACGGTTCCCTGGCTGGAGAGCAGCCGGGTCCCCTTGGCCTGATCCCCCTCCAACAGCAGGGCCTTGATTTTGTCGCTCTGCGAGAAACTGACCGGGATCATTTCCGTGACCACCGGTTCCAGTTGTTTGTGGCTGTTCTGCTCGGCGATGCGCGCCTCGGTGGACTTCTGGAGATCCGCCCGTGGCGCGATCCTGAGGACGTTACCCTGCCGGATCTTGCCGAGTCCCTTGGCCTCCAGCATCAGGTCGAGGGCCTGATCCCAGGGCACGTCCGAGATGTGCATGGTCAGGGTGCCGGTCACGGCGTCGGAGAGGATGATGTTGATTTTGGCGATTTCCGCCATGAAGCGCAGGGCGTTCTGGATGTCGATGTCCTTGACATCCAGCGAGACCTTCTGGCCCGAATAGGGAAAGATCTCCTGATCCGTCGTCTCTCCGCGCGCGACGGCGGGCTTGACCCGGATGAGGATCTCCCGATCCTTCTGGACGATGGTGTGCTGGCCGGCCTGGGCGTTCAGACGCAGGGTGGCCCGCAGGTTTTCCCCGTCGGGCGCCAGATCCACGAAATCGATGGGCGCGCCAAAATCCCGCACGTCCATGCGGCGGATCCACTGGGGGGCAGCCGAGGTCTTCTTGAGGGTCACGATCAGGTCGTTGCCCTGGCGCATGCCGCTGGAGGCGGATCCTTCCCGGTCCAGCCGGATGCGGGTCAGGGCGTCGTCGTTTGCCCGGGAGAAATGGACATCCTCGATGGCGGCTGTGCCGGCCACATCCGGGCGATGGGTGAGATGGATGACCAGGGACTCCCTTTCCCGGTTGATCCGGTACGCGATGCCCGGATCCGCCAGGTCCACGATCAGCCGCGTCTTG
Organism: Magnetococcales bacterium; assembly: GCA_015231915.1. Lineage (GTDB taxonomy): Bacteria > Pseudomonadota > Magnetococcia > Magnetococcales > Magnetaquicoccaceae > Magnetaquiglobus. The sequence continues at coordinate 83,401 of JADGAR010000006.1, read as the reverse complement.
CCCGGCGCGGCCACCAGTTGACCTCCGGTGACCTCAGGGGAGGTGCCCGCCAGGGGACGGCCCTCTGCAGGACCGGTCACCTCCGGCAGATCGAGCACCATGCGCGGCGGATCGCTGGAGCGCAGGACCATCGGATCGGGAAGGGTGCCGTTGCCGATGAAGCGGATTTCGCTGCCATCCGTGACGCGGTTGACGCGCGCCTCCCGGATGGTGGGCCTGCCGGTGGTTTTGGCCGGCTGGGCCGCCAGCACCGTCAATTCGAGTCCGTTGGGATTCTCCTGGAGGGTGTATTCCAGGGGTTGGGGCAGGGTCAGTTCCAGTTCTCCCTGCCGGGCATCGTTTTCCAGTGGGAAAAGCCCCACGATGGTGGCGAGATTGACGACTCGCGGTTGGATCGCGTTGTCGATGCGGATGCCCGGAAAACTCAGCAGGATGCGGGGCGGATCGTTTTTCGTGAAGACCTTGTAGGGCAGGGGGCCATCGGCCTTCAGCACCACGGTGGTGCCACGCGCCTCTTCCCGGGTGGCCAGTTCGGTGATCCGGGTGGCGGTGGGATTGGCGCCGGTTTCCGGGGACGGCGCGCCCGGACAGCCGGGCAGCAGCACCAGGAACAGCAGCAACAATGGCAGGGCAAGGGATCGGCGGAGGATCATTTGGCCTTTTCCTCATGCAGACGCAAAGTGATGGTTTTGTAGTCCCCGGCCTTGGCTTGCTGGGGTTCCCGGATGATCACGATTCCGTTTCCAATCTCCATGACCTGTCCTTCCCGCATGCCGATGTAGTTTTGCACACGAATGACATGGCCCTTGCCGGAGGGGTCCTGCACCATGGCCGCAGCCTCCTTGTGGTCGGTGGCAAAGAGGATGGCGACCAGCTTGAGGCTGTCCAGTTGGAACGCCTCCAGGGGTTCCTTGGGCCGTTCCTTGACCTTGGGGGCTTCCTTTTCCCCGGTGGCGATGCGTCTTTCCAGGGAAGCCGGGGGTTGGAACGGGTCCCGGGTTCCGGCAAAGCGATAGTGCGCCTCCTCGGGGGGGGGCGGATCTCCGGCTGTGGCCGCCAGAGGGATGCCCATGACCAGCACGATGACGGGAAGCGGCTTCATTCATTTCCCCTTCTTGGCTTGCCCTTCGCTTTTCTTGGCCTTGGCCTCGCTGGCCTTGCGGGCCTGGGCTTCCAGTTCCTCGGCATCCAGGAACCGGTAGGTCACGGCCTTGGCCTGGGTTTGCAGGGTGTCGTTCTTTCCCGGAGCGATCAACAGATCGGTAATCGTGACGATACGCGGCATCCTGGCCACGGTCTGCAGGAAATGGGCCGTTTCCAGATAGCTGCCCAGAAATTGCAGATCCACCGGCACCTCGGCATGGATATCGGCGGGCATTTCCGGCTTGGGGGCGAACAGCAGGAAGGTCAGGCCCTGTTCGTGGCCCGCGTTGGAGATGTCCGTGAGCAGGGTGGGGATCTCCTTCCGGGAGGGGAGTTTGCGCGCCGCTTCCGCTTCCAGCAGCTTCAATTCTTCCAGTTCCTGGCGCAGGACCGGCAATTTTTTCAACTGGGACTTCTTGAATTGGATCTCTTCTTCCAGTTTGGTGATTTTGTCTTGCAAACCATCCATGACCTTCTGCTGGTCCTTGAAGAGGAAATGCCAATAGCAGGCGGCGATCATCAGGAGCACAACAATGCCGATGCCGATCTTTTTGAGGGGCGAAAAGCGCAACAGGATGCCGGGGTCAAAGCCGAGTTCCATGGTTATTTCTTGCCCTCTTCGGCTTTGGGTTCCTTCGCCTCGGGGGGGTCGATGTGCGCGGTGATGGTGAATTCCTTCACGTCGAGTTCCTCCTTGGCCGGGCGGGCCACCCGGGTGAGATCGACCTTGGAGATGTGGGGCGATGCCTCCAGGGCGCGCATGAAATCGGCGACCAGGGCATTGGAAGAAGCCTTGCCGGTCAACTCCAGGGTATCCTGTTTGGTGGTGACCTTGGTGAGCCACGCCTTTTCCGGCAGGGTCAGGCTGAGGGCGTCCAGCACCCGCAGGGAGAGATCACGTGCGCCGCTCAATTTGGCGATCAGGTCGAGGCGCTGCTTGATGAGGGCCTTCATCTCCCGGATGCGGCTGATTTCTCCCAACTCCTCGTCGATTTTTTTCAGTTGGGTCTCCAGGTTGCCCTGTCGTGAGCGCAGCCCGGCGATGTGCTCCTCGATGGCCGCATGCGTCAAAAATGCGGCGACGATGCCCAGCAGGCCAACGACTCCCCACATCAGGAACAGTTGGTTGACCTTGGCGACGCGCCGGGCCGGACGGTAGGGGAGCAGATTGATTTTGAGCATCATGGCGCGTCTCCCCGCAGGGCCAGTCCTGCCGCCACCAGAAATTCCGGCGCCCGTTCCGGTCCCAGTGCCCTGAGTCCGGCATGACCGGTCATCCGGGCAAAGGGGTTGGCGGTGCGGACGGGGAGGTTCAGCATGCGGTTCAGAAAGGGGATTGCCTCCGGGAGCATGGCGCAGCCGCCGCTCAGGTAAAGCTCGCCCACTTTCTGGGCCGGATGGCCGGCGTTGAAAAAATCCAGGGACTGCTTGACGAGATTGCTCAGTTGTTCCAGGAAGGCATGCACCACGACCTCACGGGAGGCGGCGGGCCAGGGGCGGTCCCGCGCGTCCCGACCGTGGATCAGCATGTGTTCTGCCTCCTCTGCGGAGAGGTCGTGTGCCTGGATGATCTCCTGGATCATTTTGTCGCCGCCGAAGGTGTGATCGCGGGTGAAATCCGGCCAGCCGTTGACCGTGACGGCCAGATTGAGGTGGGTGTGGCCGGCGTTGACCAGCATGGTGGCCGGGGAGGGTTCCAGCTTTTCTCCCTTGGCGGGTTTCTTGATCGGTTGCGTTTTCTTGCCGGAAAGGCATAAAGTCTCCACCGCGTTGGCCACGCAGAAGATGTCCAGGTCGCACAGCACCGGATCGAGTCCCGCCTCGCGGGGGGCCTCCAGGCGGTTGTCCACCACCTCTTTTTTGCAGGCGCTCAGGAGCACATCCATGCTTTCCGCCCCATGGGAGAGGATCTGGAAGTCCAGATAGACCTCATCGATGTCGAAGGGGATGTGTTCTTCCGCCTCTGTGGAGATCTGGTCCTCCAGGTCCAGTTCCGTCATGGTGGGGAGCTGGATTTTTTTGATGATGACCGACGCTCCGCCCACCGAAATGGCGGCGCGCTTTCCGCTGAAGCGGGCCTCGCTCCACAGGTCGCGGATGGCTTGCGTGACGGTTGCCTTGTCCTTGATTTTCCCTCCGACCACGCTTTTCGGGGGGAGAGGTTTGACACCGATGCGGTGCAGATTCCATCCGGAGCCGGAACGGCGCAGTTCCACCGCCTTGATCGAGGTGGTGCCGATGTCGAGTCCGACCGTGGGTTTGTGATGTGCGCCGAGCGAGAACATGCTATACTGGTCCGGTTTGATGGTCTGGTGACGATTTTTTGTATTTTAACACGGTTTTTCTTGCCGGGGAAGGCATACCCATGGGATTGGATCGCAATAAAGGTGGCGGGACCAGGGAGGTGATCGAGCCGGATCTGTTCGCGGACGCGGGGGCGGGCGCGCCGGATCCGGTGGAGACCCCGGAGCGCTGGGGCGTGACGCGCGCAGGCAAGCCTTCCCCCGAGGCGCCCCCCAAACCTCCGGCCAGGCGTGCGCCGCCCGCGCGCAAGTCCGGGGGGGTTGGTTTCTGGCGCTGGTGCCTGCGGTTTTTCTATCTCTTCGTGTTGTTGCTCCTGCTGGGCGTCGGGGTGGTGTGGGGGGTGTATCTCCATTTCAGCGAGGGGCTGCCCACCCTCAACAGTCTGGCGGACTATCGTCCCAACCTGTTGACGCGGGTCTATGCGCGGGACTATCAGTTGCTGGGCGAGTTCTACATTCAGCGCCGTCAGTTCATTCCCCGTGCCGAGATGCCTCAGCGGCTGATCGACGCCCTGCTGGCCATCGAGGATTCCCGTTTCTATCAGCATCCCGGCGTGGATCCGATGGGGATCCTGCGGGCCGTTCGCGCCAACCTCAAGGCCGGAGGCCGCAAGCAGGGCGCTTCGACCATCACCCAGCAGGTGGCGCGCACTTTTCTTTTGACCTCCATCAAGAGCATGGAGCGCAAGGTCAAGGAGGTCATCCTCTCCTTGCGCATCGAGCAGCGGTTCACCAAGGACGAGATCCTGGAACTCTACTTCAACCAGATCTACATGGGTGCCGGCGCGTATGGCATGGGGGCGGCGGCGCACGTCTATTTCGCCCGCGACGTGTCGGAACTCACCCTGGGTCAGATGGCCATGCTGGCCGGTCTGCCCAAGGCCCCGAGCTATTACAGTCCCTGGAGGGACATCGAGAAAGCCCTCACCCGGAGGAAACTGGTTCTCAACCGCATGGCAGAGTTGGGCATGGTGACCGCCGAGGAGGCCGCCGCCGCCGCCGAAGAGCCGTTGAACCTGGCCAAGCCCAAGGAGTCCCTGGAGCAGGTCGCCCCCTATTATCTGGAGCATGTCCGCCGCACCATCGTCGAGGAGTGGGGTACCGATCAGTTGTACAATGGTGGTCTGGAGGTCTACACCGCCCTGGATCCCCGTCTGCAGAAGGCGGCCCAGGCCGCAGTGCAGAAGGGACTGGTGGATTACGACCGCCGTCACGGTTATCGCGGTCCCCTGGAACGGAATGTCAATCCCGCTCCTGCGGGCCGCGCGGATTGGCTGAAGAAATATGAGAAGAAAAGCCCGACCGTGGGCGGATTTTATCATGCCCTGGTGCTGGAGATCAGCAAGCAGGGTCAGGCCCATCTGCTGCTGGCCAACGGCAAGGAGGCCCAGTTGCCCCACGAAGGGGTGAAGTGGGCGCGTCCCCATATCAGTCACAAGGCCATGGGGCCGGCACCCAAGAAGGTGGCGGACCTGCTCAAGCCCGGCGACGTGATCCTGGTCGAGCCTCCGGAGGGCAAACGGAGCCATTATGCCCTGGCCCAGGAGCCGGTGGCCGAGGCAGCCCTGGTCAGCATGGATCCCCACACCGGGCAGGTGGTGGCCATGGTGGGGGGGTACGATTTCGGACGCAGCGAGTTCAACCGTGCCATCCAGGGGATCCGGCAGCCCGGATCCGCCTTCAAGCCTTTCATCTTTACCTCTGCCATGGATAAAGGTTTTTCTCCGGTGGACAAGGTGGATGACAGTCCTTTGCCTTTGACCTACCGGGATCCGTCGACCGGGGCGGTCAAAACCTGGCAGCCTGAAAATTACGAGCATAAATATTACGGTCCCACCACGCTGCGGGTGGCGCTGGCCCACTCCCGCAATCTGGTGACGGTGCGCCTGTCCAAGACCCTGGGGGTGCCCTATTTTGCCGCCTACATGCGGAATTTCGGTCTGGTGATCCCGCCGGAGCGGCATGACTTGTCGCTGTCGCTGGGTTCGATGGGATTTTCTCCCCTGAAGATGACCGCAGCCTACACGGTGTTCGCCAATGGCGGCAAGCTGGTGGAGCCGGTCTATATCGCGCGGGTGCAGGACCGCTATGGACGGACGGTGTTCCGGCACGGCGGGGGGGATTGCCTGCTGTGTCACCAGGAGCCGGAAAAGATCGTTGCCCAGCCCGGCGAGGCGCAGCATGCGCCGTTGTACGGCAAACCGGTTCTCAATCCGGCCAGCGTCTATCAGGTGGTGAATCTCATGAAGGGGGTGGTGAAATACGGTACCGCGCGCAAGGCGTTGTCCTTGAACCGACCGGTGGCGGGCAAGACCGGGACCACCAACGACATGCGGGATGCCTGGTTCATGGGGATCGCCCCGTCGCTGGTGGCGGGGGTGTGGGTGGGGATGGACGATTTTTCCATTCTGGGCGAGACCGGGGGCATGGCGGCGCTGCCCATCTGGATCGATTACATGCAAGAGGCGCTCAAGGGCCAGCCGGTGACCGATTTTCCGGTCCCGCCCGGCATTGCACTGGAGGAGATCGATGCCGAGACCGGCGAGATCGCAGGACCGGATACGCCCAAGAATCTGAGAGTTTACGAGGCATTCAAGCCTGGGCAGGGGCCGCTGGTTGCCGATGCGGGGACGGCGCCGACCGTGGGCGGGGCGGACGAGGAGGCGGGGGGCGTCCTGGTGGAGGGTGGGACGGGTGAACCGACCTCCAACCGCTGGGGTGGTGGTGGCGGCGGCGGCGCACCGGCTGCGGGCGGCGCGGGTGCGGGCGAAATGGATGGCGGGTTGTATTGAAACCGAGGCTTATGGCTTGGCAATGGCCAGACGCATCTTTTCCAGCGCCCGGTTTTCCAGTTGCCGAATCCGTTCCCGCGAGACGCCCAGCTTGCGACCGATCTCTTCCAGGGTGAGGGGTGGGGTGTCGAGAATCCGCCAGGTGATGATGGCCCGTTCCCGTTCGTTGAGGGCATTCATGGCCAGGGTCGCCATCCGGTTGCGGATGCGGGCGTCTTCGGCGTCGAGGAGGTGGCGTTCCTGGTTCACCTGGGTGTCGGCGATGAGGTTTTGCAACTCCTCGCCTTCATCGTCGATGCGGCGGTTGAGGGAGTCGTCCCGGCTGGCGAGGCGACCGTCCATGTCGAGGATTTCCTGGGGCTTGGCGCCCAGTTTTTCTCCCAGGAGGGTGGCCTCGTCGAAGTTCAGGTGATCGAGGGAGGACTTGTTGCGCCGCAGGGTGAAGAAGAGTTTGCGCTGCACGGCGGTGGTGCCGATCTTGACCAGGCTCCAGGAGCGGAGAATGAAGGCCTGGATGGCGGAGCGGATCCACCACATGGCATAGGTGGACAGGCGGAACCCTTTGTAGGGGTTGAATTTCTTGACGGCCTGCATGAGGCCGAGGGAGCCTTCCTGGACCAGATCCATGAGGCGGAAGCCGTAGTCGGTGTATTCCCTGGCGATCTTGACCACGTAGCGCAGATAGGAGGAGACGAGGCGATGGGCCGCGTGCCGGTCACCGTGCTCGTGGTAGAGGACGGCCAGGCGGTACTCTTCCTCCGGGGAGAGGATGGGGAAGCGTTGGATCTCGGCGAGATAGCGTGTCAGATCGCCCTGATCGGCGGCGGGAACCAGGGCGAGACTGGTATAGGATTTCATGTGGCCTCGTGGGAATGGCGGCTGGAGTATTAGCTTTTGATTATAATGGGGAACAGGATGAGAGTCAAGGCCTGGATGGGTTCCGGTATTTTTTTCTTGCTGTTCGTGGCGGGGACCCTGGTGTATGGCCTGGGGATCAGCGCGGGGTGGCCGGTGCTTTCCCTGGAGCGGCGGCGTGGGCTTGCGCGGCATTGGTTCGGTTACAATCGGCGCATTTTGGCGGCGACCTGCGACCTGCGGGAAGCTGTGGAGGGATTGGAGCGGATCCCCGACGGGCCGATGGTGATCTTGTGCAAGCATCAATCCACCTGGGAGACGGTGGTGTTGCAGGTCTTGTTGCCCCCGAGCGTGGTGGTGCTCAAGGAGAGTCTTTTGAGGATCCCGGTGTTTGGTTGGGCCTTGCGGGCCACCGGTCAGATCGGCATCGACCGGAGCAAGGGGGTGGAGGCGTTGCATCGGTTGCGGGAGCAGGGGTTGCAGCAGTTGGGGCAGGGGGTGTCGGTGCTGATTTTCCCGGAGGGGACCCGTTCCGCGCCTGGGCAACCGGGCCGTTACAATCCGGGCGGGGTGGCGTTGGCCATGGATGCCGGGGTGCCGATCCTGCCGGTAGCCCACAATGCCGGGAGTTTCTGGCCGCGCCGGGTATTCCTGAAAAAGCCGGGGGTGATTCGGGTGCGCATCGGCGAGCCGATCGTCACCGCCGGGCTGCCCAGGGCCGAGCGCAAGCGGTTGCAGGCATTGGTGGAGCAGACCATCGAGGGGATGGTGCGGGAGTTGGAATCCGGCGGTGCGACCCGGTAGCGGCCATTTTTGTCGTGGGTTGGTTTTTTTAATGCGTCTGCCTCGCATTGGTGCTAGAATCATGTCCACTTGTTCTTCAATCACTTTTGCATGATCGATAGGGTTGCCGAATGGACGCTTCCAACAAAAAGTTGCAGGAAAAAGACATTTTCGAGACGACTTTTGCAATGATCAAGGGGTTGTATAGTAAGGAAAGCTTTTGCAATCGCATCAATACCGATCAGATCATCATCGACATCGATGTGGAGCAGGGATGCACCCGGAGCCTGTTTTTGGCCTATGGGAAATTCATCGTCTCCCGTGACGCCAAGGATCCGCAAGGCAACTACGTGCGCCATGACATCCTCAAGGATGCCCAGTCGTTCGAGCAGTTCGTGTTCGTGGAGCGGTTCTACGAATATATCGATTGCAAGATCAATGACCTGACCGAGTACGAGATCTCGTTGCGCGAGTACGAGAGCCTGCTGAAGTTCTCCCAGATCACCGCCAACCTGAACTACAAGATGTTCCCTTCCCTGATGGAGTTCTTCAAGAAGGATTGCATCAACACCTTCAAGTCGGTGTTGAACAAGGAACAGGCGAAGACCCTCAACATGCGTCTGGGGGAGTTGTTGATGGAGTATCGTTAGGTGCTGCCGGGATGACGGGTTGATGGCGATGACCGGATCGAAACAGGATCTGACCGCTCTTGCCAATGCCGTGGAGCGCTTCGCGGAAGGGTTGGAAGTGCTGCGTCGGCAGAGGGACGACGCCTTGATCCGGGATGGCGTGATCCAGCGCTTCGAATTCACTTACGAACAAGCGCACAAAGCGCTGCGGCGCTATCTCAAAATGACCGCCGCCAACCCGACCGCCATCGATGACATGGTGTTTCAGGATCTGATCCGCACGGGCAACGAACAGGGGCTTTTGTTGAATGACTGGGAGGCATGGAAAGGGTATCGGCAATCCCGCACCGACACCAGCCATGCCTACAATGAGGAGAAGGCCTTGAAAGTGATCGACAAAATCCCCGCCTTTCTGGATGAGGCGCGTTTTCTCCTGGAGCGGTTGCGCAGGCGAACCGGGCAGGCGTGAACGAACAACCCTGCATCGACCTGCGCCCGGATCACTGGGCGATCCTGCGGACAATCCTCCAACAATATGTTCCGGATCGGGAGGTGTGGGCCTTCGGATCACGCGCCAAATGGATGGCCAGGCAATACTCCGATCTGGATTTGTGCGTTCTGGGAGACAGGCCGTTGGATCTGGGGGTGCAGGCCACTCTGGAGGAGGCGTTCCGCGAGTCGGATTTGCCGTTCAAGGTGGATGTGGTGGATTGGGCGACGATGACAGAGGGATTCAAAAAGATCGTCAGGGCGGATCGGGTTGTTTTGCAAAAGTAATTTTACGCAGTAGACTCCTGGTGTAGTGTCCGCGCCAGCCCGGCGAACTCCACGATGGAGAGGGTCTCCCCCCGGCGTTCGGGGTCGATGCCGGCCCGTTGCAACCAGGCGACAGGCGCGGGATCCAGCACCTTCAGCGCGTTGGAGAGCACCTTGCGGCGCTGCCCGAAGGCGGCATGCACCACACGGGAGAACAATGCCGGATCCTCCACCGGCGTCAACGGTTCCGCGCGGCGGGTCAGGCGGATCACCGCCGACATCACCTTGGGCGGCGGGTGAAACGCCGTCGGCGGGACCGTGAACAGGATCTCGCTTTCCAGCCACACCCCGCACAACACCGACAACGTCCCATACGCCTTGGTGCCGGGCCGGGCCGCGATCCGTTGCGCCACCTCGGCCTGAAACATCAGGGTCATCCGTGCGATGGCATCTCCCTGGGCCAGAAAATGCAGCAGCAATTGTGAACTCAGGTAATAGGGAAGATTGGCCACGATCTGCAACGGACCACCCAGTCGGGCCGCCAACTCACGATAATCCGCTTGCAAGGCATCCCCGCGCTCCACCTGCAACTCTCCCAGGCCGGCGGTGACCCGCATCAGATGCTCCGGGAGCCGTTCGTCCAGTTCGATGGCCAATACCCGTCCGGCATGGGCCAGCAGGGGGCGCGTCAATGCCCCCAATCCGGGACCGATCTCCACCACACAATCCCCTGGCGCCACCCCGGAGGTCTGCACGATTCTTTCGGCAATCGCCACGTCGGTAAGAAAATGCTGGCCTATCCTCTTTCGGGGAAACAGACTCGCCATGATGCTCTCCTTTTTCAGCCCAGGAAGCGTCGTACCCGGGGAATGAACTCCGACGGGGTGAAGGGTTTCGTGACAAAATCGTTCGCACCCAGCCGAAAGGCGTTCTCCCGCGTTTCGATGGCGTCGTCGCCGGTGATCAGAATCAGCGGAATCCTGCGCGTCTTGGGATCCTTGCGCACTGCGGTCAGCAGTTCGAAACCGTCCATGCCCGGCATCTGAATGTCACAGATGATCAGATGGCAGGGGTTGGCTTTCAGCATCTCCATGGCCTGCATGCCATCTGCGCACTCCAGGGTCTGCACCGCCACGCGGCGCAGAAAGTCCTCCAACAGAAAACGGAAAGGCGCATCGTCATCCACAACCAGAACCTGAGGAATCACCTCCGGGAGCTGGGCGAAAAAGGTGCTCCCGCCTCCCATGCGCGACTCCACGCTCAACGTGCCCCGATGCGCCCGCAGGATGTCCTGGCTGAAGGGCAGGCCATATCCGGTGCCGTGCTCCCCGGCGGTTCCCGGGGTGGAGGTCTTCTCCTCCAGCTTGAAGAGTTTCGGCAGTCGTTTCTTGCGGATGCCCACCCCCGTGTCCCGCACCGCCAGGGTGGCGGGTTGTCCTTCCGGACGGAACAGGCTCACCCGATCCCCCGGGCGGCAGAACTTGACCGCGTTCGAGAGGAGATTGTGCACCACCTCCCCGAACAGGGCCTTGTCCGCGTACAGCCGGAACGTTTCCGGCAGTTCGTTGACCAGTTCGATCCCCTTTTTTTCCGCCAGGGGTCGCACGGAAGCGAGCCGCTCCTCGGCGAGAAACCGGGCGTTGAAGAATGCGGGTTCCGGGATGATCTTGCCGGTCTTCAGCCGGCTGATGTTCAGGATCTCGTCGATCATGTCGAGCATCTTCGCGCTGCTCTCCCGGATCCAGTCCAGGTATCCTTTTTGTTTCTTGCTCAGGGGGTTCTTGGGGTCCCGGTCCATCAATTCCAGAAAACCCAGTATGGAAGTGAAGGGACCGCGCAGATCATGGGCCACCAGGGAGACGAACTGGTCTTTCAGGCGGGTGGCGCGTTCCGCCTCGTCCCGCGCCCGCAGCAGGGCGGCCTCCGTCTTGCGGTGGCGTGTCACGTCCCGCAGGATCGCCACCACATGCCAGACCCCGCGGATCCGGATGGCCGAGGAGGAGGCCTCCACCGGAAAGGTCCGCCCGCTCTTGCGTTTCACCGTGAACTCGGTGACCCGTCCGATCATGTTCCCTTTGCCGGTGCGGCTGAAGCTTTTGAAGCTTTGCGCCAACTGGGTGGCAAACGCCGATGGGGGGAGCAGTTCCAGCACCGGATGACCCAGGATTTCCCCTTCCTGATAGCCGAACACCCGGATCGCGGCGGGATTCCAGAAGATCACGCGCATCTGGTCGTCCAGGATCAGAATCGGGTCGTGGGCCGCTGCGGCGATGGCATCCAGGCGTTCCCTGGCCTCGTTGAGATCCAGGGTGCTGATTTCCACCCGTTTTTCGAGTTGTTCCTTGGCCTTGCTCAGTTCCAGGAGGGTCGCTTCCAGATACTGGGAGGTGCGCCGTTTTTCCAGGACGTGGTGGATCGAGCGTTGCAGGATCTCCAGGTCCAGGTCTTCCTTGCGCAGGTAATCGTCGGCGCCCACCCGCACCGCCTCCAGGAGCGCCTCGTCGCCGGCCATGCCGGTGAACAGGATGCAACCCGCCCGTGAGCCGTTGGCCTTGAGTTGACGGATCAGGTCGCTCCCCGATTCGTTGTCGAGCCGATAGTCCACGAACGCCAGGTGCGGGTCATGGGCATCGAGGATCGCCAGCGCCTCCGCGCCGGTGGCGCAGGCCACAGGCGTCAAGGACCAGCGGGTGATTTTTTTGATCAAACCGGACAGCAAGGCCCGTTCCATCGGGTTGTCGTCCACGATCAGGACCTGCATGGCGTCGTTCATGGCGCTCCTGGTCAACGTCTCTTTTGCATACAGTAAGGCACGTGTCCAGCATAGCACGTCTGCGGACAACAGGCAAAATCGGCTTGCGTTTTGTTGCAACGGCGCATAGGATTGCTTGACAACTCGTCGATACATAGAATAATCTGATATGCTTAATTTTCTGTCATGTCATTTATGGAATGGGCAGAGGTTGGAACCGGAAGCGTTGTGTGCAGGGGAATGTCATGAAAGAAAAACAGCATATCCTTATTGTCGAAGACGATTCCGTAACCAGAGAACTATTGAAGGCCTATTTCGAAAAAGAAGGATATTCGGTCTGCGAAGCGGAAAATGGCCTGGGGATGTGGGAACGGCTGGGAGAGAGGCCAACCGACCTGGTCCTGCTGGACATCAATCTGCCGGGCGAGGACGGGTTCTCCCTGACGCGCACCCTGCGCGCACGCTCCGATATCGGGATCATCCTGGTCACCGCCCGCAAGGAGGAAGTGGATCGGATCGTGGGCCTGGAGTTGGGCGCGGACGATTATGTGGTCAAACCCTTCAACGAACGGGAACTCCTGATCCGGGTGAAAAACCTGTTGCATCGGACCCGCCAGTTGCGGCAGTCGGAGCAGGGCGGTGAACGGTTCACTTTCCATGGCTGGATCCTGGACCCAGACCGCCGCCGCCTGACCGACCCCCAGGGCCAGTTGGTCCATCTGACCAACGGCGAATTCCTCCTGCTGATGGTGTTGGCGCGCCGGCCAGGCCGGGTCTTCACCCGGGAGCAACTGCTGGAAGCGGTCAGCAGTCGCGACTGGCTGCCCAACGACCGCACCATCGATGTCATGGTCAATCGCCTGCGCCGCAAGCTCAGCGATGTGAACAGCCCGCGCATCCTGATGACCGTGCATGGCGTCGGTTATCAACTCGTCGATGAGAGCTGATCCAGCAGGGCGTTGCGCACCTGTTCCACCACCCCCGCCCAATCCCCTGCCTGACGCTGCCGGAACAGGCGCATGGAAGGATACCACGGGCAATCCCCTCGCCCCTCCAGCCAGCGCCATTCGGAAGCATGGTGCAAGAGCGTCCAGACCGGGACCCCCAACCCGCCGGCCAGATGCACCACAGCGGTGTCCGTGGAGATGAGCAGATCCAGTTGACGCAAGGCGGCCCCAGTGGCGGCGAAGTCGTGCAGTTCCGGCTCCAGGATCCGGATGGCGTGCCGCTCCGCGAGCATCGGGGTCAGTTGCGCCGCCGGCACGCCCTTCTGCACACTATAGAAGGCGGTCCCGGGCACCGACAGCAATGGCAACAGGTCCGTCAGGGCGCAGGCCCGTTCCCGGTTGACCGAGGTGGCGGGATTGCCCGACCAGGAGAGTCCCACCCGGAATTCCCGCTTTTCGCCCAGCCTGGCGCCCCACTCCGCAACCCGTTCCGGGGGCGGGGCGAGGTAGGGGACGCGGCGGGGAATGGTCTCCAGGGTGGTCCCCAGAAGCGCGGGCAGGCTCATCAACGGGATGTGCAGGTCGTAGTCGAACGGGGGCGGGGCCTCGTCCTCCAGCCCGCGGGCATGCACCCGTTCCGCCAGTCCGGAGGCGGCGAACAGGGATTCCAGTTCCGGTCGGCACTCCAGCAGGACGGTTGCCCCCCGTTCCCTGAGCAGCGGGGCGTAGCGGGCGAACATCAGCGCGTCGCCGAATCCCTGCTCGGTATAGACATAGATCCGTTTTTTCTCCAGCGTCTCGCTTCCGTCCCAGCGCGGGACCGGGCAGATGCGCGGGGCGTGATTGGGCAGCCGGAAGCGCCATTCGTATTCCCGCCACCCTTCGGCAAAGGCGCCGGTCTTCAGGAGCGAATGGGCGCGTCCCATGTGGGCCTGGGCATTGTCGGGGGTCAGGCTCAGGGCCTGGTCGAACTGCTCCAGCGCCGCAGCCTGATCGCCGTACTCCTGGAAGATCACCCCCAGATTGTAGTATCCGGTCTCCAGCCTGGGATTCAGGCGCAGCCCGGCGAGGTAGTGTTCTGCCGCCGCCCGCCGTTCCCCGTTCCCGAAGAGCAGATTGCCCAGATTGACATGGGCCTCGGCCATGTCGGGTTTCAGCCGGATGGCGGTCAGCAGGCACTCCCGCGCCTTGCCGGTTTCGCCCAGGGCGCTCAAAGCTCCGGCCAGATTGAAGAGGTAATAAGGCTGGCCGGGATTGCGGGCGATCGCCTTGCCGATCAGGTTGACCGCCAGATCGTGGCGGTTCATGGCGTGGGCGTTCATGCCCAGCAGAAAGAGGGCATCGGCGTTTTCCGGATTCGCCTCCAGAAGTTCGCGCACCAGGGAGGTGACCAGGACGTGGTCTTTGGCCCGCAGCGCCTGCATGGCCTGGCCGAGCTTTTCGGAGTGGAGCGTGGGGTCGGGCGGGGTGTTCATGTGGTCTGCTCCAGGGCTTGCGTCATCTCTCGGATCGGCTCGTCCCATCGGTTGGGGTGGTGCTGCCGGAAAAGCCGCATGGTGTCATACCACGGGGTGGTCGTCCCCTCCATGCCCCAGCGCCAGTCCGGGGCGAGGGGCAGCAGGGTCCAGACCGTTTTTCCCAGCGCTCCGGCCAGATGGGCGGTGGCGGTGTCGATGGTGATGATCAGATCCAGGCTCGCCATGATGGCGGCGGTGGCGGCAAAGTCGGTCAGTTCCTCTTCCAGGGAGAGGAGGTCCATCCCCTCCGGCGGCGTCCGACGCGCCGCCTCCCCCTTTTGCAGGCCGATGAGGCGCACGCCGGGAACGGTCGCCAGCGGGGCCAGTTCCGCCAGGGTGCAGGATCGGCGGCGCAAGGGGTCGTTTTTGTGCAACGGTTTGCCTTCCCAGATCAACCCCACCTTGCGGCCCGGCCCGGCGAGCCGTTCCCGCCACATGGCCGTCGCCGCCGGGTCCGGAGTCAGATAGCCGCCTGCATGGGGAATGTTCTTCCCTGCGGTGCCCAGCAGTTCCGGGATGGAGAGCAGGGGAATCCGATAATCCGGCGTTGCGGCGAAGCGGGTGTGATTTTGCGCCTGGTCCACACCCGGCGCCTGTTGCAGGAGGGTCAGCAGCGGCGTGGGGACGCTCAACACCACCCGTGCGCCCCGTGCCTTCAGTTCCGGGGCAAAGCGGATGAATTGCAAAATGTCGCCGTATCCCTGTTCGGCCAGCAGCGCAACGGTCTTGCCGGCCAGGGGTTCCCCCCGCCAGCGGGGCACGGCGGGGAGATCGACCGGCAGGCAGTTTTCGTGCAGCCGGAAGCGCCATTCGTATTCCCGCCACCCCTGGGCATACTCGCCCATCATCAGATGGGTCATGGCCAGGTTGACATGGGCCATGGCGTTGTCCGGCTCCAGGCGGATCGCCTCCCGCAGGCAGGCCATCGCCTCCGGGATGGCTTTTTGCGCCTTCCGGCACAGGGCCAGGTTGATCCATGCCTCCGTGAAGCCGGGTTGCCGTCGCAGGGCTTCCTGGAAGCATTGCGCCGCCTCGCCGGCCTCGCCCCGGTCCATGTGCAGGTCTCCCAGGTGAAAGTGGGGTTCCGCCCGTTCGGGATCGAGGGTCAGGCTTTCTTGCAGCCGTTCCATGGCCGGGGCCGTGGCGCCCTTTTTTTTCAGCAGCAGACCCAGCGCCAGATGCAGGGTCGCGTCGCCGGGTTGGAGTGCCGCAGCCTGGCTCAAGGCCAACAGGGCGCCTTGCGGGTCGCCGGTTTCCTGGAGAATCACGCCCCACAGGTGCAAAATGCGCGGGTGGGCCGGTTGGGCCGCGCGCAGAGGATGCAGCAGATGCGCCGCCTCCTGCCAGCGGCCCTGCCCGACCGCTTCCGCCACCTGGGCCAGTTGTGCTTGGAATGACGTGGACATTGCCGTTGTGCTCTTTGGACTTCTCGCCCCTGGGATCTTTGTTGCTGCGCCAAGCGATCCATTTTAGTACCATTCGGCACGGTTCGTCCATCGTTATCGCGGCGGGATGACTCCCGCTGGCGACTGGGATACACTCGCAGGCTCGGAACCACTCTTTGCGGCTGGGGACGGACAATGCTGGAACATGCGGCATGGATGATCGGCGCGCTTTTCTGTCTGGCGCTCCTGGTGGGGATGGCGTTCCTGATACATCGCCAACGCCGGCAACTCGCCGCCAGCCGGGAGTCGTGCCGGGTGTTGCAACAACAAAACGCGGCACAGGCTGCGGCCTGTGAGGAAAAGGATGCCCGCTTGCGGCTGTTCGCAAGCCAGTCCCGCGATCTCACCAGCCGCAACCGGGAGTACGAACTGCTCGCCCAGACCCGCGCGGTCATCAATCGTCTGCTCCATGACGCCATGGAAGCCCGTCCCTTGCTGGAACACCTGGAGAATGCCCTGTTCCTGATCACGGCCATTCCCTGGCTGCCGATCCGCCCCTCCGCGTCGATCTTCCTGTGGGACGAGCAGAACAAGGAGCTGCTCCTGACCGTGCAGAGGGATTTTGCCGCCCCCCTGCTCACCCGCTGCGCGAAGGTGCCCGTCGGCCATTGCCTGTGCGGCATGGCCGCCGACAAGCGCGCCATCGTCTTTTCCGACCACGTGGACGACCATCACGAGATCCGCTTCGAGGGGATGCGGGAGCATGGCCACTATTGCGTGCCGATCCTCTCCGGCGACCGGTTGCTCGGCGTGCTCAATCTTTATGTCGAGCCGGGCCACCAGCGTACCGGCGAGGAGGATGGTTTCCTGCGGGCGATCGCCAGCACCCTGGCGGGGATCATCGTGCGCGGCGAGCAGGATCGGCAGTTGACCGAGGCCCGCCTCAAGGCCGAGGAGGGGATGCGCGCCAAGAGCATCTTCCTGGCCAACATGAGCCACGAGATCCGCACCCCCATCAATGCCATCATCGGCTTCGGCCACCTGCTCTCCCGCACCGGGTTGACCGACCGGCAGCGGGATTACCTGCTCAAGATCCAGTTTGCCTCCCAGGCGCTCCTGAACGTCATCGACGACATCCTGGATCTCTCCAAGATCGAGGCGGGCAAGCTCTCCCTGGAGTCCGTCGATTTCAACCTGGAGGAGTTGTCCCGTCAGGTGCTCTCCATGGTGGAGGCCAATGTGGCGGAGAAGGGCCTGGATCTGCTCTTCTCCTTTCCGGCCCGCTGGCCCCGGCTGTTGCGGGGCGACTCCGTGCGGCTGGGACAGATTCTGATCAACCTGATCAACAACGCCGTCAAATTCACCCATTCCGGCGAGGTGGTGGTTGCGGTGCGACCGGAACATCTCTCCGACACCTTCGTCTGGTACCGGTTTTCGGTGCGGGATACCGGGATCGGCATGACCCCGGAACAGTGCGCCGGTCTGTTTCATGCCTTCAGCCAGGCCGACGGCTCCACCACCCGCAAGTTCGGCGGCACGGGCCTGGGTCTGGCCATCAGTCGGCAACTGGCGCGCATGCTCGGCGGAGAGATCCGGGTGGAGAGCGAATTCGGCAAGGGGAGCCTGTTTACGTTCACCGCCGCCTTTTGGCGTCAGGATCCGGCGCGGGAGCGCCTGCCGGTCGTCTCCGACCGGTTGCGGGGCAGGCGGGTGCTGGTGGTGGAGGACAGCGTGGAAAATCGCGCCATCCTGGAGGAGATGCTGGGCCATTTCGGCTGCGGGATCGTGCCGTGCGGCTCCGGCGAGGAGGCCCTGGAGCGGCTGGCCCGCGACGCGGGGGAACCCTTCGCCCTGGCGGTGGTCGATTGGCGGCTGCCCGGCATGCAGGGGATGGAAACCGCCCGCCGCATCGCGCTCATTGACAACGTGGCCGCGTCCGGACTGCGCACGCTGTTGCTCATCCCGCCTGGGCGCGAGATCGCGTCCGCGCCGGGAGTGCATGGCCATCTCGCCAGGCCGATCCGCCATGACGAACTGAACCGGATGGTGGAGCGGTTGCTGGGCGAGACCGCAACGGAGCGGGACGACCCGGCCCCCGTCGCCCCGGTGGATGCCGCCATGGCGGGGGTGCGCGGGGCGCATGTTCTGCTGGTGGAGGACAACGAGATCAACCTGGAGTTGGCCGGGGAGATCCTGAGTCAGTGGGGTTTGCGTGTGCATCCTGCCGGGGACGGGGAGGCGGCATTGCGGGCGGTCGAACGCTGGGAGCACCCCTACGAACTGATCCTGATGGACATTCAGATGCCGGTCATGGACGGCCTGGACGCCACGCGGGCGATTCGCGCCTTGCCCGCCCATCGGGATGTGCCGATCGTCGCCATGACCGCCAGCGTCATGGCGGGGGATCGGGAAGCGGGTCTGGCTGCGGGCATGAACGACTACATCACCAAGCCCATCGTGCTGGAGGAGTTGCGCGCGGTCCTGTTGCGCATGATCCGCTCCGGGGCGCGTGATGCCGGCGCCGAATCGGTCGGGGGATCGGAGGTGACGACCTCTTTTCCGGAGGCCCTGCCCGGTTTCGATGTGGCGGACGGGTTGCGCCGGATCGGCGGCAAACAGGAGGCGTTCGCCCGCCTGGTGGTGGGGTTGTGTGATCGTCATGGCCGGGCAGGGGAGGCGTTGCGGAACGCATTGCACGCCGGGGATCGGGAGGAGGCAGGGCGTTTGTTGCATGCCCTGGCCGGGGTGACCGGCAACCTGTCCGCCCGTGGCCTGTACACGGTGATCGGCGAGTTGCGCGAGGCAGGGCGGGCAGGGGGTTCGGATCCGATGCCGCAAGAGTTGCTGGAGCGCTTCGACGCTGGGTTGGCCGAGGTGTTGGCAGCGGGGGAGATCTTGCGGAAGTGGCTGGAGGGTCGCGGTTCGCCAACCCCGGAATCCCGGGTGGACCTCTCCGCAGCCGTGTCATCACTGACGGAATTGTTGCGTTGTCTGCGATCCAATAATATGATGGCCAGGCAATATCTGCCTGCGCTGCGCACCGCCTTGCCGCCGGAGAGATTCCGGGAGGGAATGGCGCGTCTGGAGCAGCAGGTGAACGCACTGGATTTCGCCAAGGCGCGGACGCTGGCCGAGGCCATGCTCCGCGACCTGGAGTCCCCTTGAGGAGACGTGGGATGGATGCCGATTCGAAACTGCCGGTGGTGCT
Source organism: Magnetococcales bacterium (assembly GCA_015231915.1). GTDB lineage: Bacteria > Pseudomonadota > Magnetococcia > Magnetococcales > Magnetaquicoccaceae > Magnetaquiglobus. The sequence continues at coordinate 64,331 of JADGAR010000006.1, read as the reverse complement.
TGTGGTGGACGACGAACCCACCAACATCGAACTGCTCGGCACCCTGTTGCAGCCGGCCCATACGGTCCTGTTCGCGTTCGACGGGCGCATGGCGCTGGAGATCGCCGCGACCCAAGCCCCGGATCTGATTCTCCTGGACATCATGATGCCGGGGATGGACGGGTTCGAAGCCTGCCGCCGCATGAAGGAGGACCCGGTCACCCGTGGGATCCCGGTGATCTTCGTGACCGCCAGGTGCGACCGCGCGGATGTGGTCCAGGGGTTGGACCTGGGGGCGTTCTACTATCTGGCCAAGCCGGTGGAGCGTTCGACCATGCTGGCGGTGGTGGCCGCCGCCTTGCGGGAATCCCGCATGACGCGCTCCCTGCGGGCCGAGATCGACAAGACCATCGGCAGCCTCTCCTTGCTGGAGAATGGCCGTTTTCGCTTCCGGACCCTGGATGATGTCTATGGCTTGGTGGTGTTGTTGTCCAGGGCCTGTCCGGATCCGGAGCGGTGTGTGATCGGTTTGACCGAATTGATGCTCAATGCCGTCGAACACGGCAACCTGGGCCTGACCTACGAGGACAAGAGTCGTTTGCAGGCCGAGGAGGGGTGGTATCCCGAGGTGCATCGCCGGCTGGATTTGCCGGAGTATCGCGGCAGGAGCGCCACCGTCGCGTTCGAACGGACCCGGGGGCAGATCGTTTTCCGGATCCGGGACGAGGGCGCAGGCTTCGATTGGCGTGGCTTTCTGAGCATCGACCCGGCCCGCGCCTTCCACAGCCACGGTCGCGGCATCGCCATGGCCAACATGCTCAGCTTCGATCACATCGAATATCTCGGGCGCGGCAACGAGGTGCGCGCCACCATTCATCTGCCCACGCCGTAATCAAAAATGGCCGGAAAATTGCTTGGGGTGCGGTGAGTTCTCACCCTCTGCGTGCAGGAAGGCCAGACCGCCCATGACGAATGACAAGCCATTCGGTTCGTTTCTCATGAACCGCTTCGGGGAACGCTATCTCCCCGAGGTCAACCAGGAAGCCTTTTCCAGGGTGGGGTCGGACACGCTGTTCGGGCAGCAGTTCTCCGAACTCTTCGCCAAGACCGAGTCCCTTTTTCTGGTGGCGGGCACCGATTCCGGCCTGCTGGTGGACTGGGTCGTGAAGCGCAAGCGACCGGAGGGTTCGCGCTTCGTTTTTCTGGAGTTCCCGGAACTGATCGCCCGCCTGACCGAAGAGGCGATCCTGCCCGCCGAACTCCCCCCATGGGTGACCCTGTGCCCGCCCGATGCCTGGGCGAACGACGCCGAAACACTCTCCCTCAAGGACTATTTTTATCTCGGACAGGTCTATCCGGTCCAATCCCTGGCCGTCATGGACGGACAGCATGACGGATACGTGGCCATGTACAACGGCCTGGAAACCGCGCTGGGTCAATACCGGCTGCAGGTGAACCAGGAGATCGGCAACCGGGTCTTCATGGTGAAATGCCTGGAGAATCTCAGCGAGAACCGCACTCCGGTGTCGGTTCTGTCCGGTCGGTTTCAGGGTCGTACCGCAGTTCTGCTCGCCGGCGGTCCCTCGTTGCCGGAGAGCTTTCCCTGGATCGTCGCCCACCGGGATCGGATCGTGGTCCTGGCCGTGGCGCGGGTGGCCGACCATCTGCGTCAGGCAGGGATCGAGCCGGATCTCTTCTTTGCCATCGACCCCCACGATGTCATCTTCCATCAGAGCAAGGGGATCCTGCCCTTTTGGCAGCGGAGTCTGCTGGTCAACATGTATCATCTCAACCCTGCGTTGTTGGGTCAGTGGCGGGGGCGCGGGGTCTACATGGGGGGGCTGCTGCCCTGGGAGTCGGCGCGGAATCCGCTGGTGGTCAACTATCCCGGCATCACCGTGGGGCATCAGGCCCTGGGGGTGGCCATCGACATGGGATTCGAGCGGGTGGTGCTGGCGGGATTCGACCTGTGCTTCAGCCGCGAGGGGTTCACCCATGTGGCCGGGAGCGTGGAGCAGTCCATCGGCCCCTATATCGCCCGCGGCGACCTGATGGTGGAAACCTACGGCGGCTGGATGGCGGAGACCCGCTACGATTTTCTCAATGCCATTCCCAGCCTGGCCGCCCTGGCGGGATACGCGGCGGATCGGGGTTGCCGCCTGATCAATCCGGCCCTCTCCGCTGCCCGCATCGACGGGGTGGCGCACCTGCCCTGGGAGGAACTCGCCCCCCCCGCCGGAGAGGGATCGGCAAGGGCGCTGCTGGAGGCTTCGCTCCCGGAGGAGAGTGCCGCCACCCGCGTCGCCCACTGCCAGGCCATGGAGGAGGAACTCAACCGGATGCGGGCACGGGTGGTCCGGGTCCGGGATCTGGCCACCGAGGGGCTGGCCTGCAACGACGGCCTGTTCGGTCGCAAGGGCAAGAAGCCCGATTTCAAATACAAGCGGCGCATGGACGCCATCGAGCAGACCCTCGACGAGGAGTTGCGCGAGGAGAGCCGGCTGGTCAAACGCTGGGGCCTGGCCGCTTTGCTGAAGCTGAGCCGCCCGGACAGGGACCGGGAGTGGAGCGACGCGGAGATCGAAAAGGCGGGCCGCGATTATTATACCATCTACCGGGACAACGCCGTCTCGCTGATCCGGCTGCTCGACGCGGCGCGGCAGCGCGTCCGCTCCCGCCTGGAGGAGGAAAAACCCCGTCCCGATGGCAAATCCCTGCTCCAGCAATGGCGCCAGGACAAGCAGCCCGGTCGATATCGGGTGTTTCTCGACCGGCGGGGCCAGACGATCGACGATTTCCCGCCCGCCATCCGCGCCGGCATGCTGGAACTGGAGAGCGCCTTTGCCGCATCGATGACACAAACCGAGCACGACTACAAGCACTACATCCTGGCCCAGCAGAGTTCCCCGCTGATGGTGCGCGCCAAGGCAGCCGCCCTGTTCCGCACCAGGGAAACGGAACGGCTGCGGCGCTTCGGCGACGGGTTGGAGCAAAGCGCGCTGCCGGAGCGGGGCGAGTACCTGCATCTGATCCGCGGCTATCTGGCGGAGATGGAACGACAGCCGGAAACGGCCATGCGCCATTACCGCCAGGTGACGCTGCCGATTTTGCTGCCGGAGAGCCTGCAACGCCTGTTCACCATCGCGCTCCAGGGGCATGACCTGCTGACCGCCCTGGCGGTCTCCAGGCGGTTGTCGGAGGTGTCGTTCTTCCATGTGCCCTATTTTGCCGAGCTGTTGCGCCTGACCGGGGATGGCCAAGGGGCGGTGGGCGTCTTCGAGGATTATCTCAAGGTGGTGCGCAAGGATTTCTTGACCATGATGAAGCTGGGACGGCTCTATCTGGAGTTGGGACAACGGGAGGCGGCGGCGCGGACTTTCGGGCGAATCCTGGAGGAGGACCCGGAGAACAAAGCGGCGCGCACTTTGCTGGAAGAACTGGCCGTGGCAGGAGGCGAGCCATGACCCCGGCGATCTTGCGCAGGATCCTGGGCCGGGAGGAGTCTTTGTTCCAGGCGGACATGGAGGCACAGGCGGCCCAGATCGCCGGGCATTTGCGCGGCGCGCGGATGCTGGTGATCGGCGCGGCAGGCTCCATCGGGGCGGCCTTCGTGCGGGTGGCGGCCCGTTATCCGCTGGGGGGGTTGCGGCTGGTGGATCCCGGCGAGAACAACCTGGTGGAGCTGGTGCGGGAGTTGCGGGCCGCCGATGCGAGACTTCCCGACGATTTCGCCACCAGCGCCATCGCCCTGGGGAGCGTGGAGTTCGAGCATTTCTGGGCCGCGCAAAAGCCGTTCGACCTGGTGGTGAACTTTGCCGCCCTCAAGCATGTGCGGGCCGAGCGGGATCCCTTCACCCTGATGCGCATGCTGCATGTCAACATCCTGGCCCTGGATGAACTGCTGGCGGTATTGGCGGTGCGACCGCCAGGGAAGTTCTTTTCGGTCTCGTCGGACAAGGCGGTCAATCCGGTCAATCTCATGGGAGCGAGCAAGGCGTTGATGGAGCGGGTGATGTGGCGCTGGTCCGGGGATGTGACGGCGGTCAGCTCCCGGTTCGCCAACGTGGCCTTTTCCGACGGGAGCCTGTTGCACGGCTTTGTCCGGCGTCTGGAGAAACGGCAGCCCCTCGCCGCGCCGCTGGATGTGCGGCGTTATTTCATCTCCCACGAGGAGGCCGGTCAGCTCTGTCTGTTGGCCCTGGCCAGCGGGGGCAACCGGGAGATCTACCTGCCGAAACTGGACAGGGGCGTCGATCTGGTCACGTTCGCCCGCATCGCCGAGATCTTTCTGGAAGAGCATGGCTATCGTCCGCGCTGCTTCGAATCGGACGAGGAGGCACGTCTTTTCGCCGGTTCCATGGCCCCCGGTTGCCGGGAGTGGCCTTGTCGTTTTTCCGGCAGCGATACCTCCGGCGAAAAAGAGGAAGAGGAGTTTCACGCCCCTGGGGAAGAGGTGGATTGGGGACGTTTTGCGCGTGTCGGCGTCGTCACCAGGGCGCTGGCCGGCCAGGATGAGGCGCTGGCGAGATTTCTGGTGGGCATGCGGCAGATGCGCGAGGCACCCCGCTGGCGCATGGAGGAGATGGTCTCCGCGCTGCAACAGGCGGTGCCCACCCTGGCCCATCTGGACACGGGCCGTGACCTGGACGGCAAGATGTAGGATCGCCCCATGACCCGGATTCCCCTGGCGGTGCCGGATTTGACCGGCAACGAGGCCGCCTATCTGGCCGAATGCATCCGTTCGACCTTCGTGTCGTCGGTGGGACCGTTCGTGGACCGTTTCGAGGCGATGGTGGCGCAAGCGAGCGGGGCGCGTCACGCGGTGGCGGTCTCCTCCGGAACCTGCGGGCTGCACGCGGCCCTGACCGCCTTGGGGGTGGGCCGGGACGACCTGGTGATCGTGCCGTCGTTGACCTTCATCGCCAGCGCCAATGCGGTGGCCCATTGCGGCGCCTCGCCCTGGCTGCTGGATGTGGACCAGGCGAGTTGGAATCTCTCGTGCAACCTGTTGGAGGAGTCTCTGGAGCGCCAGACCGTCACGCGCGGGGGGCAGGTGATCCATGCGGCCAGCGGGCGGCGGGTGGCGGCGGTGATGGCCGTGCATACCCTGGGTCTGCCTGCGGCCATGGAGACGATCGTCCCGGCGGCGCGGGGCCGGGGGCTGCCGGTGATCGCCGATGCCGCCGCCGCCTTGGGGGCCACCCGGCATGGCCGGCCCGTGGCGGCCCTGGGGGCCGATTTGACGGTCTTTTCCTTCAACGGCAACAAGACCGTCACCTGTGGCGGGGGTGGGGCCGTGACCGGCGACGATCCGGAGTTGCTGGCCCTGGTGCGCCATCTCACCACCACGGCGCGGCTGGGCGCCGACTACGAGCATGACCGGGTGGGGTTCAACTACCGCATGACCAATCTGCAGGCCGCCGTGGGATGCGCCCAGATGGAGCGTCTGGAGCAACTGGTGGCGGCCAAGCGGCGCATTCGCGCCCGTTATGACCGCGCCTTCGCCGGTCTGTCCGGCGTGCTGCCCTTTCCCGCTCCCGGCGAGAGCGAGAGCGCCTGCTGGTTTTCCGGTTTTTTGCTGCGCGCCACGGATGCGGAGCTGCCCGGCAGGGTGCGCGCCGCTTTGTGCCAAGCCGGGATCGATGCCCGGCCTTTCTGGAAGCCGGTCCATTTGCAGGCGCCCTATCGGGAGGCGCCCCGCACCCCGCAGCCGGTGAGCGACTCCCTTTGGCAGCGGATCGTGACCCTGCCGTGTGCTTCCGGTCTTGCCGAGGCAGATCAGGACCGGGTCGTTTCTGCCGTGCTGTCCCTTTTTGCCGAGGGGAATTTTTGAATTATTTTATTGATTTTATTTAATTAATAACATGGTCTTCTTTTTGCAATCGTAAAAACAGCCCCCGCCTGGCGGGGAAGATCGGCATGACGATGCGTGCGTGAAGGGAGACTGTGAAAGATGACTCTGACTCGGGAACGCTGGCAACACATTCTGATCCGGCCCGAAACCACGGTCCTGGATGCGATTCGCGTGATAGACAAAGGGGCGCTGCGTCTGGCGCTGGTGACCGATGCCGACCGTCGTTTGCAAGGCGTGGTGACCGATGGGGATGTGCGCCGCGCCCTGCTGAAACGGATAGACATGAAGGAGCCGGTTATGAACATCATGAACGCCACGCCCACCTTTGCCCGCAAGGCGGATTCCAGGGAGCGCATCCTGGCGATGATGAACCTCAAGACCATCGAACATATGCCGATCCTGGATGACGACGGCGCCGTGGTGGGTCTGGAGACGATGCACAACCTCGCCACCCCCATGCCGCGGGACAACTGGGTGACGTTGATGGCCGGCGGGCTTGGCTCGCGTCTCTCCCCGCTGACCGACATGGTGCCCAAACCGTTGCTCAAGGTGGGTTCCAAGCCGATTCTGGAGGTGATCCTGGAAAGCTTCATCGCCCATGGTTTCCGCAGGTTCTTCCTGTCGGTCAATTACCGCAAGGAGATGATCAAGGAGTATTTCGGCGATGGTGCCGCCTGGGGCGTGGAGATCGAATACCTGGAGGAGAACGGTCGGCTGGGCACGGCGGGTTCCCTTTCCTTGCTGCCGGAGCCTCCGGAAAAACCCTTTTTCGTCATGAACGGCGACCTGTTGACCCGGATCAACTTTCAGCACGTGCTGGATTTTCATCTGGAGCATCAATCCCGCGCCACCCTGTGCGTGCGCAAGGTGGAGCAGACCGTGCCGTATGGGGTGGTGCGTCTCGACAACCACCGGCTGTTGACCATCGAGGAGAAACCGGTGCAGGAGTATTTCGTCAATGCCGGAATTTATCTCCTGGATCCGGAGGTGCTCTCCCTGATTCCCCACGGACAGTATTTCGACATGCCGACGCTGTTTCAGCGCATCATCAAGCAGGGCGAGGTCACGGCGGCGTTTCCGTTTCTGGATTACTGGATGGACATCGGTCGCATGGGGGATTTTCGGCAGGCTTGCCGGGACTATCCGGAAGTGTTTGCGGCCTGAGGGCGACGGGGATCAACATCCGTAGAAGAATTTTTTGATCTGGGGAATGATCCCCTCATGGGGCCTTGGTGTGCAATGTTTGAGATGTTCGTTGACAAGATCAGGATGGGTGATTTTTAGTCGCGCCATGATGGTCGCTGCCTCGCGACTGCCCAGTCGGGCAGCCCTGCCATACCATTTGATGGCATTCTTGATGTCCTTGGTGACACCGGTGCCGGATTCGAACATCCCCCCCACCAGGATCTGGGCATGGATGTTTTTCCCCCATGCGGCCTTGATCAGCCATTTGCGCGCCTCGTTGAGATCGGGCTGTTGCATCCCCAGGCCCTTGTAGTACATCAAGCCGATCAGGTAGGCCGCTTCCAGATCGCCATCTTTTTCCGCATAGCGCAGGTAGATCATGGCCTGCTGATAATTTCCCTCCCGAAATTTTTTGTGGCCCATGCGGGAATCGGCCTCCGGATTCTGTTCCGTGCTCAGCGAAGGAGGGAGGGGGGGCGGCTTTTCGGCCCAGGAGGAGTGCGGCTGGCTGATGCCGTGAAGGATCAGGAGGGTGCAGGCAAGGAGGCGCGGGGTGCAGGGTGTTGCGGGTCTGTTCATTGCGGCTGGACCTTTGGAGAGGGAGGATCCGCGTCGTCCCTGTCCGGTAGCGGCGTCGGGCATGAGCAGGATTTTATTGCGCCCGGCTCGTCTGCGCAATGGGAATTGCCTGCCTCCGGGAACAGGGCATCAACGGGCTCCCGTTTCGTCCAGCCAGACCATGCGCACCACCTCCCCGGCGGGATCGGCCACCCGGCCATCCCATGCCCCATCGGCGGCAGGAGGCTCCGGCGCAAGGCGCAGCCAGCGTGAGGCGTCCCGCATCCGGACGAGATAACAGCGCCGGCAATCCAAAGCAGTGAACTCGGCCAGTTCCGGCCAGGAACGCATCCATTCGGCGGGATCGCCCGGCAGGCCGAGGCGGCGGGCCAGGTCCTGACCCCACAGCCACTCCCGGCTTTCCCAGACCATCCGCAACGTTTCTGAAGTGGTGCTCTCGATGCGCAAACGGCCCACCGGCAGGTCGCCGACCCGGTTTTCCAGCCAGGGGGGGTCTGTTGCCAACAGCGCGGTGGGGGGGACCGCGCGGGGGGCGATCTCCTCCACGGGGCTGCGCAGTGGGTCGGGGGGAGCCGGGTCGCTCCATTCGCCGGAAGAAGGCGCGAAATCGCTGCGGTCTCCCAGCGATACCCCGCCGTGAAGAAACCGCCATCCCCCCCCCTGGGCGTAAGGCGCGGATTGCAAAACAGGAAAACTCTCCGTGTCGATCCCCCGGTGACCGCGTGCAAAGAAGGCCACCCGCGCCTCGGGAGGCTGGGGAAAACGGGGTTGTCCCCTGGCCCAGTCCGGAAACCAGGCGGAACGGTCCACCGCAACCTGCGCCAGGAATCCCAGCCGTTCCGAGGCCTGGCGTTGCGCGAGCCAGCCCAGCGCCAGGCTCCAGCGCATGATGGCGTCGAGACGCTGGAATTCCGGTTCGTAATGGGCCACCTCGTCGTAATGGTCGTTCCACCATCCCAAAAAGGCCGCCGTGGCGGCGTTGGCTGCCTCCTCCCGCCCAGGGCGCAAGGGATCCGAGGAGGCGGCATGCACCCGGGTCGTGCTCCCTGCCAGCCGCAGTTCCTCCTGACCCGCAGCATACCCGGAACGGCGCGGTCCAAACCACAGGCGGGTGTCGGGCCGCGTCTCCATCTCCTTCCAGAACAAAGGCGACACCGCCACACGCGGGATCGGCACGAAACCGTCGATCTCCCGTACCGGGGCCAGGGATCCGTCGTCCATGCCCCACAATTTGGCCAGCAGATCGGTCAGAAACAGGGTCATGCCCACGCCGGTTCCCTGCAGGTTGCCATCGTAGCGCGCGTACTGGAAACGGTTTTTCAGCACCGTGCAGGAGGCCATCTCCCGGACGAAGCGTCCCCATCCCGCGTCGCGCACCGTCTGCCGGAAACGGGCCACCCGTTCCGGGTTCCGGGCGCTCTCCACCGGCCTGTCGGCGCAGGCAGCGAGGAACTCCAGAAACCGGATCGCCAGGGCATCGTCCGGCACAGGCGAATCCGCGCCCTGGTTTTCGATTTTGTTCCATAATTCGAACAGACGATCGGTCTCCTGGCGACGCAAGGCCGCTTCGGTCTCCACCATGGCCTGTTCCGGCTCCGTGAGCACCATGTGGCGCAGCAATGGTGCCAGGCGTTCCCGGAAGAAGCGGGGCAGCGTCTCGTGGTCGAACACCGGTTCCAGGGAGAAACCCATGCCCGCTTTCTGGTCGTCGCGCAGGGCGCGTTCGGCCTGCCACAGGGCTGCCACATCCTCCGGGTTCACCCCCAGGCGGGAGGCGGCGAGGAGTTTGCGCCCCATGAGCCGCACCCGGCCATCCCGCTCCAGGGCCAGACCCGACAGGAGGTCCGTGTCGCGCAGAAACCCCTCCAGGTCGGCAAGGGTTGCGACGGTGCGTTCCCGGTAGCCGCTGGCGGTGGTGAAGAGTGCGTCTCCCGCTGCCTCCTCTTCCCGGATCAGGGTGGCGGAATGGTCGTCCGCGAGGCGGTAGACGAAGGGGCGCACCACCTTCGGGACAACGCCAACACGCAGACGGTGCCGGTCGGCCATGCCCGCCAGCAGATTCTGACGCTGCTGCGCATCGAGACCGGCGGGGAGCAGGGCCAGCAGGGTGTGAGCGTCGAGGGATCGCTCCCTGGTGACGCCGAATTCCCAATCCCCCAGGGAGCGCAGATACCCCAGGCGCAGTGTGGGCATGGCGGTGAGTTCCCGTTGGAGCGTGGCGGCGGGGAGGGTCTTGTCCATGAGCAGGGCGCCCAGCATCAGCCAGTCGCGTTGCTGATCCCGCCAGTCCCGCGCCGTGAAACGCTGCCGGGTGGCGGCATCCACGCCCATGTCGATGGTCACCGGCCAGGCCGCGCCGGGCAACAGGCAGGCCAGGATCGGCAGCGCGATCAGGAGGGGGCGGAGCATGATGCAACGGGGTCCGGTTGCCAGTCGCGCGCCATGCGGATGGTTGCGTCGAGACGCTCCGGGGGGATGAGGCAGGCGAGGCGGTCCCGATCCGGCTGGGCATCCGGATAGTGTTGCGCAACGGCCCTCTCCAGCCAGAGCAAGGCCTGCAGGTCGTCTTGCGGCAGACCCTGGCCGCGATGATACATCAGGCCGATGTGGTACATGGCATAACCGTCCCCTTGCCGGGCCGCCTGGAGCAGATGTCTGGCCGCCTCGGCCTGGTCCTCGGGTACCCCGTCCCCGTCGCGCAGCATCTGTCCAAGATTGAGCCGGGCGTAGAGATCCCCCTGGTCGGCGGCCATGCGGAACCAGCGAACCGCCTCCAGGCCATCTGTCGGTACGCCGTCCCCGTCCCGGTAGAGGCATGCCAGGCTGTTCTGGGCATAGGCGTCGCCCAGCTCCGCAGCCAGTTGAAAACAGCGCAGCGCCCGTTCGGGATTTCTGGCCGTGCCGATGCCGTCGCGGTATTTTCCGCCGAGCAGGTACAAGGCGTGCGGTCCTTCCTGCCGGGCTGCGGCGATCCACTCCTCGCTCATGAGACACCTCCCGTCATGGTTTGCATCACATTGTTTTTCACCAATCGCACCACTCCCGCCCAGTCGCCGGGCGCGGTCTGGCGGAAAATGCGCATTGCCTCCGGATACCAGGGCGAGTCGCAACGTTGTTGTTGCCAGCGCCAATCGGTCACCCCGGCATGCAGCAACAGCCGGCAGGGTGTGTTCATGGCCCCGGCCAGATGGAGCACAGCGGTATCGACGCCGATCACCAGGTCCAGATGGGCGAGCAACGCCGCCGTGTCCGCGAAATCATGGAGGGCCTCGGCCATGCAATGCAAGGGCTGACCCGGCGGCGGGGTGCGCGCCTCCTCCTCGCTGGGACCTTTTTGCAGGGAGAAGAACGCCACTCCCGGGATCTCCCACAAAGGGGCCAGCACCGCCAGACCCGGCAGGCTGCGTTTGGCGTCATGGCGCAAGGCCGGATTGCCCCGCCAGACCAGCCCCACCCGGAACCCTCGTCTGGGGCCGAGGCGTTCTCCCCACGCCTCGGCAAGCTGAGGCGGCGGGGCCAGATAGGGCAGGTGGGCGGGAATGGCGTCAAACCACCGGGGCAGGGAGAGCAGGGGGGTGTAATAATCGTGTTCCGGGTGCTCCGGGGCGTGGCAGGTGACCGTCAACCGCCCTGGATCGGCCAGGGAGCGCAGCAATCGCTCCAGCGAGGGATGGCAGACCAGGGTGATGTGGCGCGCGCCTTGTTCGAGCAGCCACGGCACGTAGCGACAGAATTGGATCTGATCCCCGCACCCTTGTTCCGCCAGAATCAGAAAATCCCTGCCGGTCGGATCCTCCCCCTGCCAGAGGGGCAAGGGCGGGGTGGCGAGCCGCACCCCCCCCTTGGCCGGATCGAGGTGAAAACGGGCTTCGTAGCAGGGCCATCCTTGCGCGAAGCGGCCCTGGGAGAGCAGGAGCATGCCCAGATGCCAATAAGCCTCCGCATGACCCGGCCTCAACGCCCTCACGAAGGCTGCCTCCGCTTCCGGTTGACGGTCGAGTTCGCGCAGCACGCAGCCATGGAGGTTGTGCAGATCCGCCTGATCCGGGTGTCGGGTCAAGGCGTCTTGCAATACGGCCTCGGCTTCGGCGTAGCGTTCCTGTTCGTGCAGGAGGATGGCGAGGTTCTGGCAGGGCGTCGCGTCGGCGGGTTGCGCGGCGATGGCGCGACAAAAGGCGGTCTCGGCCTCGGCCAATCGTCCGCGCCGGTGCAGGATCACGCCGAGCAGGTCATGGGCCGCCGCCAGATGAGGCTTGAGCGACACGGCCCGTTCCAGGAGCGCGAGGGCCTCGTCCGTCCTGCCGGTCCCGTGCAGGAGCGTCCCCAAATGGTAACAAACCTCGGCGAAGTTGGGGTTGAGCCGCAGGGCCTCGCGCAAGGCGGCCTCGGCCTCTTCGGTGCGGCCTGCCTCGGCCAGCAGATTGCCGAGATTGTTGTATGCTTCGGCATAGGCGGGGTGCAGGCGCAGCGCCTGACGCCACAGCTGTTCGGCCAGCCCCGGTTCGCCCAGGTTCATGCGGCAGGCGGCGGCCAGATTGAGCAGAACCGGATCGGGGCACACCCGGTCCATCCAGGCGCAAGCGGCGTTCAGGGCCATTTCCGGCCTGCCCGCCGCGAAATGGTCGATGGCGACCTTGCGGACCTCCTCCAGGGTGGCGGGTCGGGGCGTCATCGAGGTTTACAGTTTGAAGAACTCCAACGCCTGTTGCAGGGTGCCGGCCTGGGAGGCGAGGTCGTCGGCGGTGGCCGCCAGTTCCTCGGCGGAAGCGGCGTTCTGCTGGAGGACCTGATCGAGCTGCTGGATCGCGCCGTTGACCTGGGAGGCGCCCTGGGACTGCTCCACGGAGCCGTTGGCGATCTCGGCGACGAGTTGGGCGGTGTTGCTTATGTTGGGGACCAGTTGGGCGAGGAGTTGTCCCGCCTGTTCCGAGACATGGACGCTGGTGGCGGAGAGCCGGGTGATCTCGCCGGCAGCGGTCTGGCTGCGTTCCGCCAGTTTTCTCACCTCGGCGGCCACCACGGCGAACCCTTTGCCGTGTTCCCCGGCGCGGGCCGCCTCGATGGCGGCGTTGAGCGCCAACAGATTGGTCTGACGGGCGATCTCCTCGATGATGTTGATCTTGCTTGCGATCTGGCGCATGGCATCCACGGCTTGCGTCACGGCCTCGCCGCTTTTTTGTGCCTCGTCGGCAGCGACACGGGCCATCTTTTCGGTGGTCTGGGCGTTGTCGGTGTTTTGTTGGATGTTGGCGGCCATTTGCTCCATGGCGGCGGAGGTCTCCTCGATGGAGGCGGCCTGTTCCGTGGCGCCCTGGGAGAGGGTTTGCGATCCGGCGCTGGTGGTATTGCTTTGCGCAACGATGTTGACGCCCACCTCCAGGAGGGTGGAGACGGTCGCGCGCAGATTGGTGACCATGGTTTCCATGGCGGCATAGATGCCGGTTTTGGGACGGGAGTCGAAGGTGACGTTCAATTCGCCCGTGGCGATGCGTGACACCATGGAGGCCACCTCGGAGGGTTCCCCCCCCATCTGCCGCAGGATCTCCCTGGCCACGAGCATGCCGATCAGAACGCCGATCACCACCACGATGGAGGTGAAGAGCAGATAGCCCCAGAAGAAGGATGCGGCCTCGGTGCCCAGCGTCCGGGTGCGGTTTTCCAGGTCGGAAGAGAGGCGGTCTTCCACCTCCTTGAGGAGGTTGATCTTGTCGGTGATGGTGGCGAACCACTGGTTGGGATCCACGCCGAATTTGCCCTCGGTGGCCTTGGCCATGGCGATGGCGCGCATTTTGTCCACTTCGGCCACTGCCGGTGCGGCCATTTTGGTTTTGTAGAAATCCCGCTGCTCCGGGTTGGCCAGGGAGTCGAACACCCCCAGGTAGGCGTTCTGTTCGGTGACCAGGGCGATGAAGCGCGGATACATTCCTTCGGCGAAGGCGTTCTTGGCGAAGGTGTTGGTGATGACGGCCCGCTCCTGTCCGGCCCGTTCCTTGGCGAGCAGGAAATGGACATAGCCGCCGGTCATGGCGGCCAGTTCCGGGGTGGAGGAGAGTTTCGGCAGGGCGCCGACCACGTTGAGCAGTTCGGCGATCATTTTGGTGTAGAATCCGATGGCCTCCGGCCCGGTGATGGAGAGTGCCAGCACCTGTTTGCGCATTTCCGGAGTTTTTGCCAGGTTGGCCAGGCCACTGGTGAGGGAATCGTTGAGTTGCGCTCCGTAGGCGCGGCCATCGAATCCCGTCAGGAAGGTTTGCAGCAGTTTGGCCTTTTCGTCGGAGTCCTGTTGCTGTTTTGGCAGTTGGTCGGTGAATTTCTTGCCCTGGCTGCCCAGGAATCCGGCGCTCATGCCGCGTTCCTTTTGCAGTTCGTGGACCAGGGCGCTGATGCGCACGCCCAGGCTGGAAAGACCGCTCATGGCTTCCATGCGGTCCATCAGGATGTGTTTGTCGTAGATGCCGGCCCCGCCGAAGCCGATCATGACTGCCATGGGCAGAAAGAGCATGATCAGGATTTGGGTGCGCAGCTTGATTTGTCCGAGGATCGCCATGATTTCCACCCCCCAGGCTGTAATGAATCGGTTGCTGTTTGCATAAATGCGTTTACAATCTTATCGCACAGTATGGAGCCTTGGAAACCGTTTTTGATGCGGATGGATCATGATTCGAAAAAAAAGACATTGGCAATTGGACAAACTGTTCTATCCGGCGGATCGTCCCATGGCCGCTTTGCCTTGTTGGGAGCATCATGTCCATTCGGAGTATTCCGATGGCACCTCCCCGGTGGCGGAGATCATCGCGCGGGCATTGGCGCAGGGGATCGAGCGTCTGATTCTGACCGAGCACACCGAGCCGGAGCTGGTGGCCGGTCCGGGCTGGTTTGTGGCCTATGTCAGGACGGTACGGGAGTTGCGGGCGGCGGTGCGAGACGAGTTGACGGTCCTGATCGGACTGGAGGTGCCGATACTGGACATGTCGGGTCATTTGTTGATCAACGACGCGATGCTGGCCCAGGCGGAATTCATTCTGGGCGCGGTGCATGCGTATCCCGGCCACGGCTGGAATCTGGACACCATCGAGCCGGCGCGGGCCATCGATCTGGAGTATCGTGCGCTGCTGGCCCTGACCCGTCATCCCGATGTGGACGCCATTGCCCATCCGGGCGGGGTATGCACCAAGTACGTCACCCCGTTTCCCATGGAGCTGTTCGACGAGGTGGTGCGGCAGGCGGCAGCCAATGGCAAGGCCATCGAGTTGAACCCGGCCTATCATGAGCCTCTTTTGCCCTATTTGGAGATCTGCCGCAAGCATGGCGCGCTGATCTCGCCGGGTTCGAATGCCCACCGTCCGGAGGAGATGGGGCTGGCCTGGGAGGAATTGAAAAAATTGCAGGTCGGGAGGAGGGGAGATGGATGAGGCATTATTGAAAACAATGGTGAATCGGATCGTGGATGCGGTGGCCCCGGAGCGGATCGTCCTGTTCGGTTCCCATGCGCGGGGCGATGCGCGGGCGGATTCCGACGTGGACTTGCTGGTCATCGCCTCCGAGACTTTTGGTCCGGGTCTCAGCCGTTTTCAGGCGTACACCGCTTTGGAGAACGCCATGGGCATGATCCCCGTGGCCACGGATTTTTTGTTGTTTTCCCATGACGAGGTGGATCGGTTGACCGGATCCGCAACCCATGTGGTCGCGCATGCGCTGCGCGAAGGGCGGGTGGTGTATGTTCGATCTTAAGATTTCTAGTGTCATATTTATTTTTATTATATATTAGTTTTATTGTTTTTATTTCAATCGCATCCCGGTTCCGGGGGCATCTCTTCCAGGTAGGGGAGCCGCTCCAAGCCGTGTTCGTCGCATATCTCATCCAGGGTGATTTCGCTCCCGTCATTGAGCATCACGTCCCCGCGTACGATGTATTTCAGACCCCATTGCAAAGGCGCTTCTCTCTGTTCCGGGTTTTGTGCCAGATTTTCCAGGAGTTTTTTGTCGTCATTCGTGGAGCACCGGGCGACATGTCTGGCCAGGGCGGGCCACAGGGGGTCGCCCTGGTAGTTTTTTAGGCTGGTTTTCAGTTGAATCATGTGTTCCGTGTAGCCGACGGAGACTTTGGCAGCGTGGTGAAAAAGTGCAAGAAGCGGGGAGGCTGGTTTTATTTGAGCGAGGAGAACACGAAGGCCTACTCGGTTTAGGGAGCATTGCTCTATTATTGCAAAATCAATATGATTTGAATCTTTTTCGCTTAAGTCTAAATTTATAATAAAATTATATATTTCAAGGTCTTTGTAGTCATATGTCATTTTGCTTGCTAATGTAATTTCGGTGTATCTTATGATATTTTTTCGTATAAAATGGTTTGTTATCTCGTGTGAGCTGGTGGGGGGGGAATGCCATGCGACTTCTTCTGCTTCGTATATCTCATGCATTGGAATTGGCAATAAAATTATTTTTTTAGACAGCGACAGAAATGTGCTACGGTTTGTGTTGAGTGAAGCGAAAGATTGTAACCGGATCCCAGCCAGACGGCGCTGCCCAGGCCAGAGTTGCAGGAGTGGAATGCATGGTTCGTCCAAACCTGGCCAATGGGGCGTGACACCGGAGAGGATACGTCCGATGGCCCAATGCTTAGGTAATATCGGACGATCCATGGCGGACAGCAGTGTGCCGGCACTCCAATGTTGTGAAGTCGGTGGGGGATCCAAATATGCAATTTTTGTTACCAGTTTGAAGCGGAACCAGGAGAGCCAGGTTGTATTCAGTGCCGCTTTGTCCAGGGCGTTTTTCAGTATCGTCTTTTTGGCTGCTTCCTGGCGGCTGGCGCCCCAAGCCTGGAAACAGCGTTCCGCCTCCTCACTCCATGCCTGCACGACCCGATCCGCAGCCTGGCGGGACCAGTTTTCCAGTGATGTGGCGCCCAGACCATCGGCCATCATGGCCCCGGCGCACCAGAGGCCGGAGTCTTTCTCTTCAATCAATTGCTGAAACACCGGTTCCATGCGGGATGGGTTGGCCGTCTCCACCAGGGCGCCCCACAGGCGCAAGGTCTCCCACCATGATTGATCTTTACTGTGCTCCAGAAAGACTCTGGCACGGTTTTCGTCCCCTTCCACCGTGGCGTTGAGATGCCATGCGGAGAGAAACTCCTGGAAACTCAGGTGGACAAAGACCAGGGTGCCGTCGCTGCGGTCGTTGAGCAGTCCGGCGGGGCCGGCGAGCCAGAGGAGAAAACCTTGTCGTTGTGCGTGGGTCCACTCTTGCGGTAGTTCCTTTTCCAGTTCCTCCCACGTGCGCACGATGCGACCCTGGTCATCTTCGCCGCCTTGCCCTTTGGCATGATAGGCCATCCTGGCCACGGCACGCATTCTTTCGTCGCTGTTTTTGGGTCGCCACCGGTCCGATCCGATGCGGGCGCCTTGTTCTTCCTTGCGTTTGGGTAGGGCGGTCAGGAGATTTTCGATGCAGACCTGATAGAGCTTGTGGCGCTTGTCGGGCAGGGGGTGGTGGCGGCTGATGAGCAGCATCATGGTCAACAGCAGGGCGGTGCGGGCCAGGGTCTGGGCATCCTGGGAGTGGGTCAACGCCGCCAGGAATCCCTCCATGGATCGTTTGTGCTCCTGCCCATCCTGGCCATCACAGTGCCGAAAAAATTTGTCGCTCAGTTGCCGGATTTCTTCGTCGTTCAGGGGTTGAATCTCCAGCGTCTCGAAATTCTCGGCCTGCGATGGCCGCCCCTCGCCATAAGGCCGGCTGGTGGCAACCGCCAGGACGCGGGGATGGGCCTTCAGGAACCCCATCAGCTTGTCCCGGAACGCTTTTCCGATCTCACCCAACTCATCCCAGCCATCCACCAGCAGCACGGGCCGGGGGCCATTCTGGTCTTTCAGCAGACGGGTCAGATCCCCGGCGCGGTCGGGCAGGCCGTTGTCGGCCAGTTCCGTGGCAAGAAAATGGTCCAGGGAGCGTTCTCCCGGTTTCACTTCCGACCAGTTTTTCGCCAGGGTGCGCAGTTCCACGAACAGGGGCAACACCTCCGGATCCGACAACATCCTGCGGAAGGTCCAGCGCAACCAGGTGGTCTTGCCGGATCCGGCGATCCCCTTGACGATCAATGGTTTTTTTCGCACCTTGAGATCATCCGGGGCAATGATGGCCCCATGATCAAGTTCTTCAATGTCGTATTCTTCTCCCATGCGCAACGGGGTGTACATCTCCTCCAGCCCGGCCTCGATCGGCGCGCCCGCTCCACCGGCCTGCACCACTCCGGTATGGGCCAGGTCCCATTTCTGGAATTTGCCATGGAAACGTTTGCGATACGCCGTCACAAAAGCGTCCGGTTCGGTGACCTCACGAAATTTTTCCGCCTTTTTGGCTATGGCTTCCGCAATGTCCGTCCATGCCTTGTCCCACTCGTAGCTGCCTTTTGTATGTTTGTTGACCGGCTCCCCATCCTTCGGCAAGGAGAGGAATTTTCCCAATGGGCCAGTGTTCCATCGGCAGGGGCGGATGATGATGGGAACGATGTCGATGCCCTCCTTTTCCCAACGTTCCAGCAAGGTGGGCAGTTCCCGTGCGCGGATGAAGGAGGAGGCGTTGAACGAGGAACTGACCAGGAAGAGCGCCATGTGACAGGATTGCATGGCCTCCTGGATCCTCTTTTGCCACTCATCCCCGATCTCCATCACCCGGTCGGTCCAAGGCTGAATGAGGCCGCTGTTTTCAAGATCGCGCAGGTGTTCGATCAACGCATCCTTGAACGCCTCGTCCTTATGCGCATAGGAGATGAAAATGTTAAGTGGCATCTTTTCCGCCGGTTTTGTTTGGTAGAGATGGCAAGTATGTCTTCATGATATCACCTTGACGTGGCGCATGGAAGCGAAACGCCATGCCATTTTTGCGTTGACATTCGTTCATATTTTTGCTAAAATCTTATCAATCAGAAGGACTGGTAAAATGGATTTGCCTGGGGGGAAGGCGCGATGATTGTCGAACAAACGGACCTGTTCATTGATCAACTGTTCAAGCAGATCAACCTGCGCGGGGAACGCCTCCTGGCCGCCGAAGCGGCCAGGAGCGTACCGGAGAAGCCATTGCAAATCATTAAAAAAGTGATCAAGCCGGATCCGTTTCGCGAGGAAAAACGCCAGACCGACACACCATCAACCGCCGATTCGGGTTAACGGATACTTGGGAAAATTCCGGTTCCATGATTCCAGATTGAATATGTGTGCGGAAAACGCCTTGCCCCAGCCTTCGGAAGGACCCTTCAGCCAGTCGCCATCGTGTCGCAGCAATTTGTCCTGCAAATGGCTCAACTGGACCGGATCCAGGCTGGAAAGGCAAAGGATGGCAAAATATCGCAAAGGCTTGGCGGGAATGCCCCGATCCAGCGCCAGAAACAGCAGAGTGTCGATCAGTTTCGGGTAAAGTTCCTGTTCGATCAGGGATTTCGACGCCACCGTTTCCTGAAAATTTTTTTGCTGCATTGTCAGGTGTTGTGGAGGAATGCGGGAGTTCTCAGGATCCTTGACCTCTACCAGCCAGATGGCATCTTGCCATTCCACAACGATGTCCACCCCCTTGAATCGATGGGTCAAACCATGACCCTTGCCGTGCTGGTCCAGGGAAAACACAGCCACAGCCCCGGCAAAATCAATCCGGAGATCCTTTTCCGCCCAGACACTCGCGGAGGAGGTCATGGCCGCGTCCTCTGCAAGGTCCGCAGGATCTCCTGGTCGTACAGGCGCAGATACTCGTCCGCGATCTTGTTGGGAGAGATGTCCGCGTAGTGGCGGCACGGCTTGACCGTGACACCTTGTTCCCCGGCGTCATCCATGGCAAAAAACGTGATGGATGCTGCCTCTTTGCTCAGATCCAACTCCTTGAGCAAGGCGTAGTTGTGGGTGGCCAGGAATACCTGAATGCCCCGATTGGCCAGCATGACCAGAATCTTGACCACTTCCTGCATCAAGAACGGGTTGAGATTGGCCTCCGGTTCGTCCCAGAACAGGGTGACGCCCTCCATCAAGGCGCCGTTGTGAATGAGTTGCCAAAGCAGCGCCAGCTTGCGATAACCCTCGGCCACCAGATGCATCTCCAGGTTGGCATTGCGGGAGCGCACGAAAAAGCGGTCTCCCTCCATGACGACCCTGCCGCCGATCCGTTCGCCGATCTGGTCCAACAGTTTCTGGTCCTCCTCGACGCGCCGATCCTTTCTGACCGGCAGATAGGCAAGCTTCAAAATATCATAATAAATCTCCTCGAAAGCCATTTCGTACTTGTCATACAGCGAGATGAAGCCGGGCGCGAAGGAGAGTACCTCCTTGACCGGGATGTAGACCGGCGGCTCCGGCGGAACCATTCTGCAGGCTCCGAAATTCAGGGACGGTGAAGCAGTGTGCCAGGAAACGTCCATGGCCTCCCCGTTCCACGCGGCCTGGATGTGTGTGGAGATCCCTCCGGGGCGGCGTCTGGTCAGTCGTCTGAAATCATTATTTTCCGGCCTGAACACCGTGCCCAGTTTTTTTTCCAATGGCGGCTGGTTAGGGAGGCAACTCCCTTGTAAACAATAGAGAAGTTTTAAAATATGAGTCTTTCCAGTGCCGTTGGCGCCGATAAATACATTGATCCCTGGTGAAAAGTTCATGGCCAGTTCTTGAAAAACGGTAAAATTCTCCAGTAAGAGCTTGGTATACATTATTTCTCCGGCTCCCCGATCAGCTCGTTCCCCTGAAACCGCCACCCCGCCTTGCGCAAGGCGCTGGCCGACACCATGCTGCTGGCCGGGTCCATCTTCTCCACCGCCTCCATGAGATGTTTGACCAGTTCGCGCGCATGGGGATTGGCCAGCGTCCCCTCCCAGAGCGTCAGATTGAAGACATGATAAAAGGGATAATGACCGGACGACAACGCCGCCATTTCATCCGGGGCGTGGCCGTCGATGGTGAGCGCCCTGGGGCGGCCAACCCCCTTGTAACGGTCCACATGCCACATGGTCTCGTAACCGATGCTGCCACGCTGGGCCATGATCCGTTGCAGCATGTCCGAAATGGTCCCCACCTCCTCCATGCGCGGACTGAAATCGTCCGGTTCCTTCAGCAACGCACGCCAGTGACCCGGACGCAGCCGACAATGCAACCGACCGATCGTCTGAATCGGCCAGTGGGGGCCGGGCTGTCCCGAACCGTCCAGGAATTGCGACCAGTAATGGGCCTGACCCCGGAAAATGGTCCGGGCCTGCTTGAGCGACAGGTTGCGCAACGGATTGTCCGGATGCACCAGAATCGCAATACTCGCAATCCCAAGCGTGTGATGACTCACCCCAGGCAGCCGGTCGGAGCGGCCCGGCGGACAACAATAGCCGGCAATGTCCACCTGCTTGCGCATCACCTGCCCGGAGGAGAGACCACAATTTCCCTCCTGGGTCGGGATGTCCAGCCCCTTCGCCTGCGCGTAAGCCTTGATCAGAGGGTGCAACAGTTGATGAATCTGCTGGTCCAACGAAATGGCCACATCCGCGCGCCGCGCCCATTGATCATAACGGATCGGACGCTCCAGCCACCCTGCCGGCGGCGGAAAGGTCTCGTTGGGCGCGCAGAACGCCCGCTCCCGCAACAACGCCGACACCTCCTCGTCCACCCCAGCCGCCCATCCCACGACCGGCGCAAACAGCAGCAACCCACAGAACCATTTCGCCAGGGGCCTCACTTGCGAACCACCACTGGCGAAAAAAAGTGCACGTTGTTCCGACCCGCGTTCTTGGCGCGATACAAGGCCTGATCCGCCTTCTCCAGCAGTTCCTCCATCCCATCGCCGTCCACGGGATACAGACTCACGCCGATCGAAGAGGTGATGGCGATCTTGGCCGCATCCAATGCCACCTTCCGCCCCAACGCCTTGAGGATCTTGCGCGCCACCTTGTGTACCTGCTCCGCGTCCGAAACGTTGGTCAACACCGCCGTGAACTCGTCCCCTCCCAGTCGCGCCACGGTGTCGCTCTCCCGAATGCAACTCCCCAGCCGTCTGGCCACCTCCTTGAGCAGTTGATCCCCGGCGGCATGGCCATGGGTGTCGTTGATCGTCTTGAAATGGTCCAGATCGAACAGCATCACCCCCACCATCCGGTTGTGCCGCCGCCCCTGCGCCAAGGCCTGCCTCAGCCGGTCATCGAACAACTGCCGGTTCGGCAAGGCGGTCAACGGATCGTGAAAGGCCAGATGCTTCAACCGCTCTTCCAACTCACGGGTCTTGGTGATGTCCCGCTCCAGACAAACCACACGCTCCGGCAACCCCTCCGCGTCGTGAATCGGAAACGTGTACACCTTGGAGTGCAGCGATTCCCCGCTCGGGCCGCGGCAGGATACCTCCCGGCAGGTGGCATTCCCGGTTTCCAGGGTCTCCTTCAGGATGCACTCTTCCGGATTCCCCCCGGTGCAGTGCAGACAGGAGTGACTCGTCCGCGCCAGCAGATCCATGCACCTGCGCCCCAGCACCTCCTCCCGGGTATGGCCCATGTGTTCCAGAAACACCCGGTTGGCCTCCAGCATCGTCAGGGTGCGCCGGTCGATGACGCAAATGGCGTCCTCCATGCTGTCCAGAATCGCCGTGATGAACGAATGCGCACGCTGCAACTCGTGGGTCCTGGCATGCAGTGCATCGATGTAGGCCTGGGTCTCCAGCGCGATCCGGATCCGCGAGATCAACTCCAATGGCCGGATCGGCTTGTTGACGAAATCCACCGCCCCCAGTTGAAAACACTCCTGCACCAAAGACTCCTCGGTCTCCCCGGTGATCATGATCACCGGCAAATCCCGCAGCTTTGGTATCGCCTTGATCCGCTTCAACAGCGTGATCCCGTCGATCTCCGGCATGTTGACATCCAACAACAGAAGATCCGGACGGGATGCCGCCAGCTTGTCGAGCAGCATCCCCGACTCCAGCAGGAAATCCGCCACATGGCCCGCCTGCGTGATCAGGCGCGCGCTCGCCTCGATCGCCTGTCCGTCGTCGTCCACCACCAGGATCGTCGCCATTCTCCCGCTCTCTCCCTAACCGAAATGGACCCTGGCTTCCAGATTGGCCCGCGAATCGGCGCTGTTCAAGGCATCCTCCATGGAGACCGCTCCCTCCTTGTAGAGGTTGTACAGCGCCTGGTCGAAGGACTGCATCCCCTGCTCCGTGGAGTGGCTCAGCGCCTCCTTGACCGAGTCGATGTCCCCCTTGAGGATCATCTCCGCGATGTGCGGGGTGTTGATCATCACCTCCACGGCAGCCCGCCGCTTGCCGTCCTGGCTGGGCACCAGCCGCTGTGACAGAATGGCGCGCAGATAGAGCGACAAGTCCATGAACAACTGCTTGTGCAATGCCTCGGGAAAGAGGTTGATGATGCGCGTCAAGGCCTGATAGGCGTTGTTGGCATGCAGCGTCGAAATGGCCAGATGTCCGGTCCCGGCCAACTCCAGGGCCGCCTCCATGGTTTCCCGGTCGCGGATTTCGCCGATCAGGATCACGTCCGGGGCCTCACGCAGGCTGCTTTTCAGCGCCCTGGCATACGACAGGGTATCGATCCCCACTTCCCGCTGATTCACAATCGACTTTTTGTGCGGATGCACGAACTCCACCGGGTCCTCGATGGTCAGGATGTGACCCCCCTGGGTGGCGTTGCGGTGGTCCACCATGGCCGCCAGCGTCGTGGACTTCCCGGAACCCGTCGCCCCCACCATCAGCAGCAGGCCCCGCTTGTGCATGATCAATTCCGCCAGAACCGCAGGCACCTTGAGACTCTCCAGGCTGGGAATCTGCGCGCGGATGTAACGGAGCACCATGGCCGGATGGTTCTTTTGATGAAAGGCGTTGACCCGAAAACGCCCCTCCTCGCCCAGCGAAATGGCGAAGTCGATCTCCAGGTGTTTCAGGTAGTGCTCCGCCTGGGTCTCGTCCATGATCCCCAGGGCCGCCTCCCGGACCGTCTCCGGAGTCAGGATATCCTTGCCCACCGAGGCCAGTCGGCCATCCAGCTTCATGCGTACCGTGGTCCCCGGTGTGAGAAACAGGTCCGAGGCCCCCTTTTCGATCATCAGTTTGAGATAGGGCGTGATGTTCATGCGTTATGTCACTCGTCATCCTTGCGGATCAGGCTGAGGCCATCCAGCCCCTTGTTGATGTCGCCCTTCTTGGCGTCCTTGCCCTCCAGCTTGATCTTCAGTCGCAGTTCGTTGGCGGAGTCGGCGCTGCGCAGGGCGTCCTCGTAGGTGATCAGGTCGGCCTCGTAAAGATCGAACAGGGCCTGATCGAAGGTCTTCATCCCCAGGTCGTTGGATTTGGCCATGATCTCCTTGAGGCTGGCCACCTCCCCCTTGAAAATCAGGTCGGAGACCAGCGGCGATTTGAGCAGGACCTCGATGGCCGCCACCCGCCCGCCGTTCTTGCGTTTGATCAGTCGCTGCGAAACGATGGCGCGCAGGTTCAGGGAGAGGTCCATCAGCAGTTGATGCCGCTTTTCCGACGGAAACATGTTGATGATGCGGTCCAGGGTCTGGTTGGCGCTGTTGGCGTGCAGCGTGGAGAGACACAAATGCCCGGTCTCCGCGAAGTTGATGGCGTGTTCCATGGTCTCCTGGTCGCGGATTTCGCCGATCAGGATCACGCTGGGCGCCTGGCGCAGGGTGTTCTTGAGGGCCGCATGCCAGCTCAGGGTGTCCACCCCCACCTCCCGCTGCGTGATCATGCAGTTGACGTGAGGATGGACGTATTCGATGGGATCCTCGATGGTGATGATATGGTCGTGGCTCAGTTGATTGCGGATGCCCAGCATGGCCGCCAAAGTGGTCGATTTCCCGGAACCGGTGCCTCCCACCACCAGGACCAGTCCGGTCTTGCTCATCACCACGTCCTTGAGCACCGGAGGCAGGCTCAGTTTGTCGAAATCGGGGATATCGGTGGTGATGGTGCGCAACACCATCCCCGCCCGTTGCTGCTGGATGAAGGCATTGACGCGAAACCGCCCGATCCCCTGGGGATGGATGGCGAAATTGCACTCCTTGGTGGAGTCGAACTCCTTGATCTGTCGGTCGTTCATGATGGCTCGCACCAGCATCAGGCTTTGGTTTTCGTCCAGGGGAGCCTTGGCCAGGGGGGTCATCTTGCCATCCAGCTTGGCAGCCGGGGGAAAGCCGGCGGTGATGAAGAGGTCCGAACCGCCTTTGCTCAGCATGGTCCTCAAGGCGTCCAGCATGAATTTGATGGCTTGATCGCGTTCCATTAGGATCATTCTCCCAAACGAAGGATATCGGGTTGGCGTTAAGAAATAGGTGAGTTCATTTACTATAATGGACTTTCGCGTATTTGCAAGGACCCCATCCTCAAACGTAATGCAGGGCCAACAGGGTCAACATCCCGCCGAGCAGCCATTTGAGCCATTTTTGTGGCACGAATTTTTGGCAGCGCGCCCCCAGATACATCCCCCCCAGGCCGCCCAGGCCGAACAGAGCGCCCAACGCCCAGTCCGGGGCGGTGGGCAGGCCGGGAGGGGCGGGCAGCAGGGAGTAGAGCAGTACCCCGACCACCGAGGTCAGGAAGGTCCCCATCAGGGTCGCCCCGGCGATGGCGTGGACGGGCAGACGGAACAGGGTCACGCAGAAGGGGGCGATGATCGCCCCGCCGCCGATGCCGTAAATCCCGCCGATGACCCCGACGACCCCGGCAAGCAGCAACATGCCGCCCTTGTGGAAATGGCATTCCGGGTTGTCCGCAGGGGGTGCGGCGGTTTTGCGCAAGCCTGGGTCGGCGAGCAGCCGCACGGCGAGATAAAGCAAAACCCATCCCACGAAACGCTTGAAGGATGCCGGGTCCGGCAGCCAGGCGATGCGCAGGAAATAGCCGATGACAATGCCGGGCAGGGTGCCGATGACGATGATCCGGGTCAAAGGCCAGTGCATGCGTCCCTCCCGGATGTAGCGCCACACCCCGCCGGGGATGGCCACCAGATTGAAGACCAGATTGGTGGCGCTCACCGCCGGGGTGACGAAGTGCAGCACGCTGACCTGAAAGGGCAACAGCAGGACCGCGCCGGAGATGCCCACCATCGAGGTGAAAAAAGAGACCACGAACGCCACCAGAGGCGGCAGCCACACATGCGTCACCACCCCGGACACCGGAAAGGTGACGGTGGTCCACGCCGGGAGGAAGCCGAGGTCGCTCATGGCCGGTTTTTCTCCCGATGGCTATTGACCGGGATTCGGCAATGCGGTATGTTTTTGCAATGGAAAATGGCCATCCGGAGGGAGAAGGGTGTCATGACCGAACGGTTCCAGCCCCACGACAGACTGTTCAAGGTGTTGATGTCCCACCCGGAGACGGCGGGCGCCTTGCTGCGCGAGCATCTGCCCCGCGAGATCGTGGCGCTGTTGGCGCCGGGCGATCCGGAATGGGTGCCGGGATCATTCATCGGCAATGCGTTGCGTCCTTTTTATGCGGACAGGATCCTCAAGGCCAGGACCGTGAGTGGCAGGGATCTCCATTTTTATCTCCTGATCGAGCACAAGAGCCATTTCGATCGCAGGGTGGCGTGGCAGTTGGATTGCGGGCGTCACCGCTTTCTGGAGCAAAAGGCGCGGGAACAGCCGGACTGGCTCACCCTGCCGGCCATTGTCCCATTGGTAGTCTATCACGGGGAACGGGACTGGACAATTCCCAACGAGTTTCTCGCCCTGGTGGATGCCGACGCGGCGCTGCGACCCTGGCTGATGAATTTCGCCTTTCCGGTGATCAATCTCGGCGCGATCCCGGATGACCGGTTGTCGGCGCATGCGCGCCTCAAGGCCGGCTTGCTGGCGTTGAAATACGGCACCCGCGACGCCGAAACCCAGATGGCGGTGCTGGAGGAGATCGTCAAGGCGGTTTGGGAGGTTCCGGAACTGTTCGAGCCGGTCATGCTCTATCTGATTCATACGTTTTCAACCCTGCGCGCGGACCATGTGCGTCAGATCGTGGTTCGTGTCCAACCCGAGGAGGAAAACCAGATGATGTCCATATTCGCGCGAGAGATTCTCGAAAAGCACAAGGACGCATTCATTCAGGAAGGCAGGCAGGAAGGCAGGCAGGAAGGCAGGCAGGAAGGCAAGGCCGAGCTGTTTTTGCACATGCTCCAGATGCGTTTTGGCATGCTGCCCGACTCGATCCGGCGCCAGGTGGCTTCCGCCGCATCGAACGACATCGATACCTGGTCGGACAGGCTGTTCCAGGCCGATTCGTTGCAGGCCGTGTTCCGGTGAGTGGAGAGCGCTTCCGCGCCCTGCCGGGGAACTAACGCAGCAGGACGCGGAGGTTGGTGGTCAGGGGCATGCTGAAATCGTTGGAGGCCAGCACCACGCCGTCCCTGGCCCGGATGAGCTGGGCATTGACGTAGATGCGGTTGCGGGCCGTGACGTAACTGCCGGCCAGGACCGCCGAGACCTTGTGGGTCTTGCGGATCTCCTTGATCTCCTGGGAGAGGGCGAACTGACCCGCGCCCTTCTTGAGGAGCACGTCCTTGCGCAGGGCGATCTCCACCATGGAGTGGCCGGCCTGGGTGAAGCGCGAGGCCATCTGTCTGGCGAGCAGGCGACCGAGCGCCGAGCTCTTTTCCATGTTCCCCTCGTCCACGAAGGAGGCGGGGAGGATCACTTCCCGTTGGTCCAGCCTGTCCTTGAGGTCGGTGATCATGGCATCGGCGGCCTGATGGGCGACCTCGGCGGGTTCCACCTCCTGGGTGGCGGTCAGGGGGACCGACACCAGGGGATAGGGATCCGGTCCTGTCGAGCAGCCGGCGGTCAGCAGGGCAGCCAGGGTCAGGGCGAAAAAGACCGGTTTCATTGCGTGACGACCTTCATGTCGGTGCCGTTGTTCAGGTTGAGCAGCAGATTGCGGGTGTTGGGGCCCATGGGGACCTTGGCATCCACGGAGGCCAGGACCTGCCGGCTGTTGAGGGCGATGATGCGCGAGGTGAAGTCCAGGGTTTCGCGGGTTTCGGTATAGGTTCCGGTGACCACGGCGTAGGCCTTGTTGTCCTGGCTGATCTTTTCGATGTCGCGGGAGAGGATGAACTCACCCTGATTCTGGCGGATGGCCAGGGATTTGCGCAGCTTGGGTTCCACCACGGTGAACCCCTGCTGGGTGAAGCGGGAGGCGACGTGGTCGGAGAGGAGGTTGCCCAGTTCGGAGGTGCTGTCCAACTGGCTGCGGTCCACGAAGCTGGTGACAAGAATGGGTTTGCGCTGGTGGAAGGAGGGGTGATTCTTGCGCAACTCCGCCACCAGCGCATCGGTCAGGGCATGACTCATGCGGATCAGATCCACCTCGCTTTGAATGACCTGCGGTTCGGTAGTGAGCTGCAACTGGTTTTGCAGGTCGTTCATGTAGGCGCACCCCCCGATGAGCGCGGCGCTCAGCAGGGCGGTAATGGTGGAGCGGACCTTGTTCATGGAACTCTTTACCCTCGTGCAATGGAGCTTATTTGAACCCGTCTTTGATGTTGGCCTTGTCGCGAGCCGCTTCCTTGGAAATGAGGCCCTTGGCGAGCAATTCTTGCAAACATTGTTCCAAGGTTTGCATGCCCAAGGCGCGACCGGTCTGGATGGAGGAATACATTTGCGCCACCTTGTTTTCCCGGATCAGGTTGCGGATGGCCGGGGAGCCAACCAGGATTTCGTGGGCTGCGATCCGTCCGCCACCTTTTTTCTTGAGCAGGTTCTGGGAGATAATGGCGCGGATGGACTCCGAGAGCATGGTGCGGATCATGTCCTTTTCCGCTGCGGGGAAGACATCCACGATACGGTCGATGGTCTTGGCCGCCGAGGTGGTGTGGAGGGTGCCGAAGACCAGGTGGCCGGTTTCCGCCGCGCTCAGGGCCAGGCGGATGGTTTCCAGGTCGCGCATTTCGCCCACCAGGATGACATCCGGGTCTTCGCGGAGCGCGGAGCGCAGGGCTGCGGCGAAGGATTTGCTGTCCCGGTGGATCTCGCGCTGATTGATGAGACATTTTTTTGACTCATGCACGAACTCGATGGGATCCTCCATGGTGAGGATGTGGCCGTATTCGGATTTGTTCTTGTAGTCGATCATGGCGGCCAGGGTGGTGGATTTGCCGGAGCCGGTCGGCCCGGTGACCAGCACCAGACCGCGGGGGGTATCGGCGAACTCCTTGAAGATTTCCGGGGCGCCGAGCTGTTCCAGGGTGAGGATCTCCGAGGGGATGGTCCGGAAGACCGCCGCCGGGCCGCGATGCTGGTTGAAGGCGTTGACACGGAAGCGCGCCAGGCCGGGGATTGCGAAGGAGAAGTCGTTTTCGTACTCTTCTTCGTATTCCTTGCGCTGTTTGTCGTTCATGATGTCGTAGATCATCCCCTTCACCTCGTCGGCTTCCAGGTTGGGGACATCGATGCGCCGGATGTCGCCGTCCACCCGGATCAAAGGCGGCATGCCGGAGGAGATGTGCAGGTCCGAGGCCTTGTTCTTGACGCTGAAGGCCAACAGTTCGGAAATATCGACTTTCTTGCTCATGACGGGGGTTCCTTTTTTCGGGCCATTTGGAGAAAATTACCGAAAAACGATTGCGTTTCGTAAAAATGGGAAGGATCATCTTACACGGTTTCCCGGGAGTTGGGCAACCGGGGTATCGACATTTTGACATAAAAAAAAGGAGTCAGGTAAGGATGGCACTCGATACGGAAAAGGCCAAGGCGCTGGAAGCGGCCATCGCGCAGATCGAACGGCAGTGCGGCAAGGGGGCCATCATGCGCATGAGCGCGGCGGCGGCGGCGGATGTCCCGGTGATCTCCACCGGTTCGCTGGGGGTGGACATCGCCCTGGGGATCGGCGGTCTGCCGCGGGGGCGGGTGGTGGAGGTGTTCGGGCCGGAGGCCTCCGGCAAGACCACCCTGGCGTTGCACGTGGCCGCTGAGGTGCAGAAGGCCGGAGGGGTCGCCGCCTTCGTGGACGCGGAACATGCCCTGGATCCCGGATACGCCCGCAAGCTGGGGGTGAACATCGAGGAACTGCTCATCAGTCAGCCCGACACCGGGGAACAGGCCCTGGAGATCGTGGACATGCTGGTCCGTTCCGGCGCGGTGGAACTGGTGGTGGTGGACTCGGTGGCCGCATTGACCCCCAAGGCCGAACTCGACGGCGAGATGGGGGATTCCCACATGGGGTTGCAGGCCCGTCTGATGTCCCAGGCGCTGCGCAAGCTGACCGGCTCCATCAGCCGCTCCCAGGCCGTGGTGTTGTTCATCAACCAGATCCGGCAGAAGATCGGGGTGATGTTCGGCAATCCCGAGACCACCACCGGCGGCAACGCCCTGAAGTTCTATGCCTCGGTGCGGCTGGACATCCGGCGCATCGCGGGGATCAAGGACAAGGATCAGGTGGTTGGCGCCCGCTGCAAGGTGAAGGTGGTCAAGAACAAGCACGCACCGCCGTTTCGCAGTGTCGAGTTCGACATCAATTACGGCGAGGGGATCTCCCTGGCGGGGGAGGTCCTGGATATGGCCGTGGAGGAGAAGCTGATCGAGAAGTCCGGCGCCTGGTTCGCCCTGGATGGGGATCGCATCGGCCAGGGCAGGGAGAACGTCAAGCAGTATCTCCAGGAGAACCCGGAGGTGCTCTACCGCCTCGAGGATCGCCTGCGGGAGCATGTGGGTCTGCCCTCCAAGCGTGGTCCGGGTGGCGAGGGACGTCTGTTTTCCGGCGGGCAGGCTTCGCCCAAGGGAGGCAAGGGAAGTGGCCGTCCGTCGGCCCGCGCATCGGGTCGTCCGGTCGCATCCACGGACGAGGCGAGTGAGTACGAGGGAGGGGATTCTTGAGATCCGATGCCGGTCATGTGGCGGATGCCCCGCTCCGGGTGGAACTGGAGACCCGTTATCTCGCCTATGCCCTTTCCACCATCATCAGCCGCTCCCTGCCCGACGTTCGCGACGGGCTGAAGCCGGTTCACCGGCGCATTCTGTTCGCCATGCGCGCCTTGAATCTGGATCCCGGCTCCACCTTCAAGAAGTCGGCGCGGGTGGTGGGGGATGTGATCGGCAAGTTCCATCCCCACGGCGATCAGGCCGCCTACGACGCCATGGTCCGTCTGGCCCAGGAGTTCGCGGTTCGTTATCCCCTGGTGGACGGTCAGGGCAATTTCGGCAACATCGACGGGGACGGCGCAGCGGCCATGCGTTATACCGAGGCCCGGCTCACGCGGGTCGCCCAGGCCCTGATGGAGCACCTCGACGCCGAGGTGGTGGATTTTTCCGACACCTACGACGGCTCGTTGCGGGAGCCGGTGGTATTGCCTGCCCGTTTTCCCAATCTGCTGGCCAACGGTTCCACCGGGATTGCGGTGGGGATGTCCACCTCGTTGCCTCCCCACAATGTGGGAGAGGTGATCGATGCCTGCCTGCTGTTGATCCAGGAACCGCAGGCGCCGGTCGCCCGACTGTTGTCGGTGTTGCCCGGCCCCGATTTTCCCACCGGAGGGGTGCTGGTCTCCGATTTTGCCGAGCGGCTGGCGGTCTACGAGAGCGGTCGCGGCACCCTGCGCTTGCGCGCCCGCATCGCCAGGGAGGATCTGCCGCGCGGGGCCTGGCGGCTGGTGGTGACCGAGATTCCCTATCAGGTCCAGAAATCCCGGCTGATCGAACGCATCGCGCAGTTGATCGTCGAACAGAAGAGCACCTTTCTGGAGGACGTGCGCGACGAATCGGACGAGAAAATCCGCATCGTCCTGGAACCCAAGTCGATCCGCCAGGATCCGGAGATGCTCCTGGCCTATCTGTACAAGAACACCGACCTGGAGACCCGGGTGACGATGAATTTCAACGTCATCGATCACGGGCGTCCCCAGGTGATGGACCTGCGGCAACTCCTGCGGGCCTGGCTGGATCACCGTTTCGAGGTCCACCAGCGCCATTCCCGTTTCGAGCTGGCCCGCATCGGGGAGCGGCTGCATCTGTTGGCGGCCCATCTGCTGGCCCATCTGAACATCGACGAAGTGATCGCCATCATCAAGGAGCACGATCATCCGGCCCCGGTGTTGATGGCCCGTTTCGCGCTGGACGCCGGGCAGGCCGAGGCGATCCTGAATCTGCGTCTGCGCGCCTTGCGGCGTCTGGAGGAGATGGAAATCCGCAAGGAGATGGCGGAGAAGGAGGCCAGGGCCAGGGAACTGGAGGCCCTGCTGGCCGACGATGCCAAACTGTGGGAGGTGATCGGCGGGGAGTTGCGCCGGACCCGGACAGAGTTCGTCGATCCCCGCCGCACCGAGTTGCTGGCGGCCCCGAGCGGGGAGGTGGTCCTCAAGCCGGAGGATCTCGCCCCCCGTGAGCCGCTCACCGTGATTCTGTCCCGACTGGGTTGGGTGCGCAGCGTGCGGGGGCACGACGACCTGGATCCGGAAAAACTCCGTTTCAAGGGCGAGGACGGGTTTTTGATGGCGATCAAGGCGTATGCCAACGACTGGATCACGTTCATCACCTCTTCGGGAAAGGCCTATTCCACGCTGGCGGACAAGTTGTCCTCGGGCAAGGGGTTCGGGGATCCGTTGACGGTGCTGTTCGGCATCGAGGGGGGGGATGCGGTGGTGTGGATGCTCGCCCCCGCAGCCGAGCAGGAGTATTTCGTTGTCACGCGTCAGGGGCAGGGGTTTCGCATTTTGGGGTCCGACCTGATCGCCAGCCGGCGCGATGGCAAGCAATGGTTGATCCTCAAGGAGGGGGATCGCCTGTTGCATCTGCATCCCGTCAAGGGGAGCGGGGTGGCGGCCATCGGGCAGGGGCGGCGCATGCTGGTGTGCAACCTGGAGGAATTTCCTCTGATGTCCCGTGGCCAGGGGGTACGCATTCAGCGGCTGCTCAGCGATGAGGTGCAAGTGGACGTGGTGACCTTCGATCCGGCGCAGGGGGTGACCCTGGACACGGGCAGGAGGCAGAAGCAGGTGATCGATCTGGCGGTGTGGCAGGCCAGGCGGGGCACCCGTGGGATGATGCTGCCCCATGGATTTCTCTCCGGGGCGGTGTTCGCCGGCACGGGCGCCTCCCCGGTGGAGGCGGGCAAGGGGTATACCAGGGAGTTGTTCTGAAGAGGAGGCGTGTGGGCTGCGAACCTTGTGGCTCGCGCTGGCGAATGGCGTGGAGGGGGTGTCGGCATGAACGCCGAAACTGCGGATCTGTTGAAAGAAGCGACCCGGATCATCGTCGAGATGGCGGACCCGGAACAGGTGATCCTCTTCGGCTCTCATGCCCGTGGCGAGGCGCAAAGCGACTCCGATATCGATCTGTTGGTCGTGGAGTCCGCCCCCTTCGGCCCGGAGCGCAGCCGTTACCGGGAGATGGCGCGATTGGCAAGGGCCATGATGCGTTTTCCTGTGGCTGCGGATATCCTGATTTACAGTCGGGAGGAGATCGAGAAATTCCGGGGAGCAAGCTGTCATCTGGTGCATCAGGCCTTGCGAGAAGGGCGGGTGCTGTATGAGCGATCTTGAAACCGCCCGCATGCTGTTGACCATGGCACAAGCCGGTGATCGATCTGGCGGGGTGGCGGGCCAGACAGGCACCTGTGGGATGATGCTGCCCCATGGATTTCTTTTCGGGGCGGTGTTCGTCGGCACGGGCGCCTCCCCGGTGGAGGCGGGCAAGGGGTATACCAGGGAGTTGTTCTGAAGAGGAGGCGTGTGGGATGCGAACATTTTGGCTGGCGTTGTCGCTGTGGGGGTTCTTGTCGTGCGATGCCCTCGCCGGGGTGAACGGCGTCTGGCTGGCCCGCTACGACGGCCATGAGATCGCCGTCGAGGTGCAGCAGGATTTCACGGTGAGTGTCTACCGGGTGGTCCTGGATGCCGCCGATGTCGGCTCCGGTCGTGTCAGCGGCATGGGCGGGCTGCACAAGGTCCCGTTTCAGGTGAATGGCCGCAAGGGGCTGGTCACCATCAAGCAGGGGATGTTTGCGCCGGATGTCAATCTTTACATTGATGGGGCGGAGATTCCGTTGACGGGCGCGCAATAATTGGAATGGAACAGTTTTGCCATTTTTGTTTGCATGGTGCCTTGAGTTTGTCTGCAAGAGTCCGCAATAGGCGGCAAGCCCAAGGAGATGCCTTCGCAACCTTTTCTGGATCCGGAGGCTCCAAAATGGCAAAAATTTTGATCGGGAGATCCTTGCCTGCCTGATCCTTCTCTCCACCTCCTTCGATAATACAGCTTCACGGTTACCATCTGGTGGCTCCAACTTTGCCATTCAACCATGCCTGACCCAGGCGGTAGTCCGTGATCCAAGCTTGCAAATCCTTTTGTTCCAGGCGCCGCATTCGCGTCTGGCCATTTTGTTTCTCGCAGACGACAACAGCTTCCGGGGTTTCCGTCAACGCATCGACAATGATGTCGGAGTGGGTTGTGACAATCAGTTGGGTGCGCTCGGAGGCTTCAAGAAGCAACTGCGCAACCGTAGGCAGAATATCCGGATGAAGCCCCATTTCCGGTTCCTCGATGCACACCAGGGGTGGAGGATTGGGATGGCAAAGCACAGCCAGGAGACACAAGAATCGCATGGTGCCATCGGACAGTCGACTCGCGGGAATCAATGCGGAATGTCTGGTATCTGCCGACAAGATTTCTTCCAGGTACAGTTGAATGGACCCCATTTCCACTTTTGGGTAGATGCGCGTAAAACGGCCATTGAATTCCTTGATCTTGTCCAATAACCGTTCGCGAGCACGGGGATTCATCTCCAATGCGTTGAGAACCAAAACCAGATTACTGGCGTCTTCATTGAGATGGTCGCCTGGCATGTCGGAGGGATGCGGTTGCCGGGGTGGTGCATTACGCCCTAAATGCCATTCGCGATAAAGTTTGATGCCTGTGTATTGTTTCGCAATATAGGTGATCTCTGGATACTGATCCGGATCTTTGCGTTGAGAAAGAATCGACTGATCAAATGACACGTCCTGCTTTTTGAGTTCCCTCTTGCCACGCTGTCGTCCCGCATCCTCCTCCTCATCCGAGGCAAATACGCTCAGGACCGGGCGACCACTCTGAAAGCGATAATAAAAACGAACGTCATGATGATATTGCTGTTCTGGACGGGCATCTTCAACGGCCTCGTCCGTCAATTCGAGTTTTTGTCCAGCCACAGAAAAAGAGAGTCTGTGTCTTAATAAGATTTCTTTACGCGTGTCAGGATGGTGCAGTTGTACTTCAATCGAGGCTTGAACAGGCTCACTGTCCGACTCTCCATGGCCGCCCTTCCATAACCATTCCGCAATGCCACCAGACGCTTTCCCCTTGAAGGGGATCAGAAGGTTCGTGGGCGCAGCTTGAAGAATGCCAATGACATCAATCAAATTGGATTTTCCGGCTCCATTTTCGCCAATCAGGACATTCAGGGAACGCAGATTCATTGCAGGCGTATCCGGTCCGAACGAAAGCAGATTCCGAACCTGAATGGATTGAATCAATGGTTTCTTGTCATGTTTGTTCATTGGCATGCTCCAACCGAGGATCGTTCCTGTCACATTGGCCGGGTCAGGGCGTTGCCCCAAGCCCGTTTGATCCCCTCGATCCCCGCCAATCCCCCCATGGGCAGCGCGATGTGCGGCGGTCCGGGAATGTCGTGATCCCGGGGATTGATGCGGATCAGCGTGGCCTGAAGCCGGGCTGCGTAATACTCCGAGCTTTGCCGGATGGTGGGGACTGCGTGTCCGGCGCCGATCTCCACGATCACCAGACGCCGGTTGCCGGCGGCCAGATTCGCCAGCCAGCGGCGCAGCAGGTCCGTCTGCCGCTCCGTGCGCCACGCCAGCCAGGCGCCGTCCCCGAACATCAGGATGTTCGGGCGGGCCAGGGCGCCGCAACGGGGACACGTGGGGAGGGAACCCACGGCGCGAAAATGTTCCTCGTCGATCGCGATGTCGGTCCCGGCAGCCTCCCAGATCTCCTCGGAGCAGGGCAGGGTGCATTGCAGATGGTGAATCGAACCGTGACACTCCTCGATCCGCTCCGGATCGAAACCGGCCTGCTGGAAATGACCGTCCACGTTCGATGTGAGTACATGACAGCCGAAAGGCAGACCGGCGCCCATCTCCAGAAGGTGGCGAAAGCCGACGTGGGGCGGTGTGGCGCGGTAGAGCGACAGACGGTGGCCGTAAAAGGCCCAGGCCAGCCTTGGATCCCTCCGGAACCAGGAGGGGTTGGCCATCTGGGGAAAGGAGATGCCCAGCCTGGCGATGACCGGATAGGCGCGCCAGAAACCACTCTCGCCACGAAAGTCCGGCAACCCGGAATCCACCCCCATCCCGGCCCCGGCGGTCACCAGCAGTCCATCCGCAGCCGCGATCTCCCGTGCCGCCCGCGCAATCGGGTCCGCAGGCATGTTCATCTCACGAGACCTTGTTCAGCAGACACTCCCTGGCAATGAAGAACTCGGTGCAAAACGGGACGCCATCCAGGGCAAACCCGTGATGAATGCGCCACCATTCCATCTCGCCAGCCATGGGATGGCGACCCTCGACCCGTTCGGGAGGGGTCATGGAGACCGAGCCGTACCGGCTCTCCACCCTGGAGACCAGGCCCCCCGCGATCATGTTGGCCACCTCGCCGAAGGAGTCCCCCATATCGGCATCCATCTCTCCGCGTTCTTCGCCCAGCAGGGCGCCGGCCAGCTTGATGGCCGCGCGCTCGCTGGCCACCAGCAGGAAACACCCTTGAATCCCGTCGCCGAAATCGATGATGGCGCAATGTTCCGGGGGGACATCGCACGCCTCCGTGGAGAGGGGACCTGCCTCGATCTCCACGAAAAGCATGGTTTCGGCGATCTCCTGCAACGCCTCGCCGATGGTGGCCCCCATCTCATGCAGAAATTTCTTGACCGTCGCGTCCATCGCACCTCTCCAGTTGCTGCCGCGTCACTGCGACCGCGTCGGCAAGCGGGGCCTGCACCGAAGCACCGCCACGGCGGGTCTGAATCTCCACCTTGCCCTCCTTCAGGGCGCGTCCCCCGGCCACCAGCCGTACCGGACACCCCAGCAGATCGGCATCCTTGAACTTGATCCCCAATCGATCGTCCCGATCGTCCAGCAGGACCGCCAGACCCCTGGCGCGCAGTTCCGCGTACAGGGTTTCGGCAGTGCGAACCGCTTCCGGTTCGTTGGGGTTGGCCAGCAGGATTTCCACCTCGAAGGGGGCCAGGGCCACCGGCCAGATGATCCCGTTGGCGTCGTGATTCTGCTCGATGGCGGCGGCAACGATGCGGGAAACCCCGATGCCGTAACACCCCATGACAGGAGTCCGCTCCTTGCCCTCATGATCCAATACCACGATTCCCATGGATTTGGAATACTTGTCTCCCAGCTTGAAGACATGCCCCACCTCGATGCCCCGATCCAGCGCGAGTTTCCCCGTGTGGCAACGGGGACAGGGATCGCCGGCGGTCACGCTGCGCAAATCCGCGAAACGGGGCATCGGCAGATCCCGTTCCCAGCGCACCCCGGTCAGGTGAGCATCCGCCACGTTGGCCCCGCAGGCAAAGCCGTTCAACCCGGCCAGGGCCGTATCCGCCACCACCGGCAGGGTCGCCCCCACCGGACCCAGGAAGCCGATGGGGATTCCTCCGGTCAGTTCCACCCCCCGCGCCGGATCGGGCATCACCACCTGGGCGAGTCCCAACGCCCCGGCTGCCTTGATCGGGTTCAATTCGTGATCCCCGCGCAGCAGCAGCAGGCAAGGCCCGTTGGGGGTCTCCACCACCAGGGATTTTACCACGCCCTCCACCCCGATCCCCAGGAATTCGCTCACTGCCTGGATGCTCTTTTTGCCGGGGGTCTCCACGCGGCGCATGGGGTGGTCGCCGAGATCCAGGGGGGGCAGGGGGGCGCTGGAGGCCTTTTCCAGATTGGCCGCGTAATCGCAATCCGTGCAGGAGGCGATCCCGTCCTCGCCGGAGGCGGCCAGGACATGGAATTCATGGGAAAAGGATCCGCCGATGGTCCCGGTGTCCGCCTCCACCGGACGGAAGCGCAAGCCGCAACGCCGGAAAATGCGGTTGTAGGCCTCGTACATCGCCCGGTAGCTCTCCTCCAGGCTCGCCTCGTCCATGTCGAAGGAGTAGGCGTCCTTCATCAGGAACTCCCGACCGCGCATGATGCCGAAGCGGGGACGGATCTCGTCGCGGAATTTGGTCTGAATCTGGTAGAAGTTGACCGGGAGTTGCCGGTAGGATTTGAGTTCCCGCCGTGCCAGATCGGTGATCACCTCCTCGTGGGTCGGGCCGAAACAGAACTCCCGTTCGTGGCGGTCGGTCAGGCGCAGGAGTTCCTTGCCGTAGTGGTCCCAGCGGCCCGACTCCCGCCACAGTTCGGCGGGCTGCACGGCGGGCATCAGCACCTCCTGGGCGCCGGCGGCGTCCATCTCCTCGCGGACGATGGCCTCCACCTTGCGCAGGACCCGCAGGCCCACAGGCAGCCAGGTGTAGATGCCGGCCCCCAGGGGCCGGATCATGCCGGCGCGCAGCATCAGACGATGGGAGGCGGTATGCGCCTCGGTGGGGGGTTCCTTGAGCGTCGGGATCAGAATTTTTGAGAATTTCATGGTCTTTAAGTGGCTCTTTGGCTTTTCGCGCTGTCGATGAAGGCGAAGGCCGAGTGGTTGTGAATGGATTCGAAATTTTCCGCCGCTACGGAAAACCAGGCGATGCGGGGGTCCAGTTCCAGATCGGCGGCCACGGAGCGGACCATATCCTCCACGAACCTGGGATTGTCATACGCCATTTCCGTAACATACTTCTCATCGGGCCGTTTTAAAATGGGATACAGTTGACAGGATGCATTTTTTTCCACCCTTTCGATGATCTCCTCGACCCAGACGAAGCGACGGAAACGCAGTCGCACCGTGACATGGGAGCGCTGATTGTGCGCGCCCCGTTGGGAGATCTCCTTCGAGCAGGGGCACAGGGTGGTGACCGGGACCATCACTTCCAGGATCATCCGGTAATGCTCCCCATGGAGGGTGCCGAAGAAACGCACCCGGTAATCCATCAGGGCGGTGGCCCCGGAGACCGGTGCGGATTTGCGCACGAAATAGGGAAATTCCAGTTCGATGTGTGCCTCCTCTGCCGAGAGACGCTCGCGGATCTTCCCCAGCAGGTCGGGCATGCTCTCGATGGAGATCGCCTCGTCGTGTTCGGCGAGGACCTCCAGGAAGCGGGACATGTGCGTTCCCTTGAAATGATGGGGAAGATTGACGTACATGTTGATCGAGGCCACCGTGCGTTGCGTGCCCCGGCTGCGATCCTTTACCACGATGGGATAGCGGATGTCCTTGACCCCTACCTTGTCGATGGCCAGACGCCGGTCGTCCCATTGCGACTGCACATCCTGCAAAGGCTCCATGCATTTCTCCTTTCGTTTGCGTATTTGCCCTTTGCGTGGTTCGTGGTCAGTGTATGATGAAGCCGGCTTGTCGGGCAAGACCCGGCAAGGAGGAATGACAGCCTATCGGATCGAAGCCCATGCAAAACATTGGAATCATCACCAAACATTCCGATCCGCGTGCCCTGGAGGCCACCCGTTTGTTGGCGGAGTGGCTGGTGCAACAGGGGCGCGGGGTCACGGTGGTCAGCGAGATTGCGGAGTTGGCCGCCATTCCCGTGCGGTGCGCCGCGCGACTGCCGCAGGAATTGGTGCCCCACGGTCAGGATCTGGTGGTGGTGGTGGGGGGGGATGGGACCTTCATCGCGGCGGCGCGCGCCATGGAGGAGGTGGATGTCCCGTTGCTGGGGATCAACATGGGGCGGCTGGGGTTTCTCACCGACACCTCGCGGGACGAGATGTTCGAGGCGTTGCAGCGGGCGTTGCGCGGAGAGTACCGCGTGGAGTCGCGCATGCGGCTTTCGGTGCAGGTGGAGCGGGAGGGCAAGGTGCCTCTGGCATGCCGGGTGCTCAACGACGCGGTGGTCCACAAGGGGGAGCTGGCCCGGATGATGGAGTTCGAGGTGGCCATGGACGAGCAGTTCGTCTTTTCCGGTCGTGCCGACGGCCTGATCGTCGCGACCCCCACCGGTTCCACGGCCTATGCCCTCTCTGCCGGAGGTCCGATCATTCATCCCGCCCTGAACGCGATCCTGCTGGTGCCCATCTGTCCGCACACCCTGACCAACCGTCCCATCGTGGTCCCCGGCAACGGCAAGGTGAGGATCACCCTGGCCCGGCACGGCCCGGAGCGGCTGTTGACCCTGGATGGTCAGGCCGGTTTTCCTCTTGCGGACGGCGACCGGATCGTGGTGTGGCGCTCCCGGCATCCCCTGCGGGTCCTGCATGCCCCGGAGCGCAACCACTATGCCGTGTTGCGGGAGAAACTGCGCTGGGGGGAGCAGGTGGGAAACTCGGGGAAATAGTTCCGGGGGGGATGTCACCATTCCAGCCGCATGCCGTCGCGGCTGGCAGTGACATCGGGGAAGATGCGGCGTGCCACCTCGGCGGCCTCGTCCCGGGCGGCCAGGGTGGGATAGCGGCTGGCATCGAAATGGACCAGCACCAGCCTCTTGGCCCCGGCATCCGCAGCCAGGCGGGCAGCCGTCTCCGGGTTGAGGTGCGGCCACTCCGGGCTGGATTCACCCGGACGAAAGGCGCACTCGGTGATCAGCAGGTCCGCCTCCCGTGCCAGATGCACGGCACTCGCGCAATACCCGGTGTCCGGACAGTAGACCACGGTTTTGCCCTCCAAACGCAGCCGGTAGCCCAGCGTGCGCGAGGCGTGCAGCATCTCGCCCGTCTCCAGGTCGAACGGCAGCGCCCCCCGGTCGGCAGGCATCTCCAGGACCTCCACCGGGTAGGGCAACTGGGCAAACCGGCAGGTGAACGGTTGTCGCATCAAGCCGTCCAGAATGTCGCGTCCCCCTTCCGGCGTCAGAATGCGCAGACCCCCCGTGAAAGAGTGCTTGCCCAACAGGTGCAGGCCGTAAATGTGATCCAGATGAAAATGACTGAGACAAAGAGTCGTCCAACCTTGCCACTCCGCAGACGCCTCCAGCCTGGCAAAGCCGGTCCCGGCATCCAGCAAGATGCGTTGACCCTCGCCCTCCACCAGCATGCAGACCGTATCTCCGGTGGGACTGTTGTACCAGCCGTTGGTCCCCAGGAAGGTGATCCTCACGCCCCGCTCTCCTCCTCCGGTTCGATGGGGTCGGTCAGGTTCCAGGAGGCGAATTCGTCCAGTTCCGTCATCTCCTTCTGCCCGGCGATGACATTGGCCACGGTGTCCAGCAGATCCGGTTGGGGATGGCCGCTCAGACGCGCCCGGTGCGCGTTGGCGCGCAGGTTCCATCGGGAGCGCGTCCCGGCCAGCAGGTATCCCTTTATGCGTCCCAACGCCTCGTCGAAACGCTCCGGATCGTGGGCCAGGGCATAGAACCACAACTCCAGATTGAGCGTCGGATTCGGCGCATGCATCTCCAGCACCTTGTCCAACAGGGGCATCCCCTCCTTGATGCGGCCCTGGGCCAGCAGCAGTTGTACGAAATTGCCCAGTCGCGAGGCGTTGCCGGGGTCCATCTCCATGCCATGCAGCAGTTCATCCGTCAGGCTGGTCTGGTTGCGCCGCGTCTGGTGCGTGAAGGAAGCGAGGCTCCCCAGACGGTGCGGGTCGCTGGGATCGGCCCGCAGGGCGCGGTGATACAACTCCTCCGCAGCTGCGTAGTCGTGGCGGATGTGCTTCATGAAGATGGCAAAATTGCCCAGATGCCCCGCATGCCGGGGATTGACCTGCAAGGCGAGCTGGAAATACTTCTCGGCCACGTCGTAATCGTGACGCACGTTCTTCATGAACAAGGCAAAATTGCCCAGGCAGTTGGCATCCTCGCCGTCCGCCAGCATCGCCCGGCGATAGAGTTCCTCGGCTCGGTCGTCGTCCCGCCGCGTGTTGTGCAGGAACAGCGCAAAATTGGCCAGCACCGAAGGGTCATCCCCATTCAGGCGCAAGGCGCGTTCGTGGAACTCCTCGGCCACGTCGTCCTCCCCCCGGACCTCGTGCAGGAACAAGGCGAAGTTGCTCGCATGCAGCGCTTCGTGCGGATCTGCGGCAATCGCCCGCAGATAGAGCTGCTCGGCCATGTCGTCATTGCCGCGCACCTCGTGCTGGAA
The DNA here is from genome assembly GCA_015231915.1 of Magnetococcales bacterium. Classification (GTDB taxonomy): domain Bacteria; phylum Pseudomonadota; class Magnetococcia; order Magnetococcales; family Magnetaquicoccaceae; genus Magnetaquiglobus. The sequence continues at coordinate 22,602 of JADGAR010000006.1, read as the reverse complement.
AACGGCGAAGTTGCCCAGATTTCTGGCGTGTTCCGGGTCGGCTGCGATGGCGCGTCGCCAGAAATTTTCCGCCTGGTCGTCATCGCCGCGCTTTTCCTGCAGAAACAATGCAAAATCCCCAAGAAAATCCGGGTTGTCCGGTTCTTCTTCCAGGGCGCGCCGGTAGATCCGTTCCGTGATTTCGTAATCCCGGATCACCTTCTCCGCCACCAGGCGCTTGGCATGCAGCTCCCGCAAAAATGTGGGATCCGGATCGTCCGCGTCGGATACCAGGCGGAACTGGTCCGAATAGAGCACGGGACCCAGTTTGCCCACCAGGGTGGAGATCCCCTGGGTGACCCGCCTGGTCTCCGCATTGGTGATGCCCGCCGGCGTATCCAACCCCACCATCGGGCAGGGGCGGAACGTCATCGTGGCAATTTCCTCCAGCCTGGGGGTCCATTCCTCCATGGCACGGGGGGTCACCGGCACGCCGGGACCCGCCACATGGACCTCGTAATCGTTCAGTTGCATGAATACCCAGTGGTTCCACTCCTCTTTGGACCGGCTTCGCCACAGAGATGTCAAACCAGCGAACAGGGTGCCGGATGATGGCGCGGGGAGGGAAGTGGGTTGCAGGCGCTTGGTGGGCATCTTGCGCGACTCCAGGGTAGATGATCTGGCATTAACCCTCAGTGTAAACGAAAGCGAGACGACTTGTCCATCACAATCTTAAAGTATGTGGTGCATGCCGGCATCACACAGCAGGACGGGCATCCTTGATGAGCAGTTGCACGGACTCGCGGTTGCGGAAGCGGTTGATGGACAGGGTTCCCGCCACATCCAGACGTCCCGTGGCGTTCAGCATCCCGCTGCCCGGTTCTCCCGGCAGGACCCCGAAGGCGATGGCATCCAGGACCTCTTCCCAGGGGTCGGCCAACATGCATTTCAGGTGACGGTCCTTGACCACCCGCGCATCCAGCAGGCGCACGTTGCGGATGATCCACAAAGGTTCGGGATTGCCACGGCCAAAGGGCTGCAACCGTTCGATGCGGCCCGCCAGTTCCAGATTGGCCAGCACGATGTCCAACTCCCCGTCCACCAGCAGCGCGGGTTGGAAGGTCTCCGTCGGATTCTGCTCCCGAACCGCCTGGTCGAAGGCCAAGGTGAACGGCGCCAATTGTCCGGGGCGCAGGGTCAGTCCGGCGGCGGCCCGATGCCCGCCGAACGCCGCCAGATGCCCCTCGCACGCCGCCACCGCCGAGTAGAGATCCAAACCGGGAATCGATCGGGCCGACCCCTTGCCGCCGCCCTCCGCGTCCAGGGCCAGCACCACCGTGGGGCGATGATACCGCTCCGCCAGACGCGACGCGACGATCCCCACGACCCCAGGATGCCACCCCTCATGCCCTACGACCACACCATGGCGTCCCTCCACGCTTCCGGACCCCTCTATCAGTCCCACCGCTTCCTGGAAGATCTTCTTTTCCAGGATTTGCCGCTCCTGATTGTAGTCGTCCAGAATCCGGGCGATCTCCATGGCGCGCTGGGGATCATCGGTTATCAGCAACTCGGCGCCCAGCGTCCCCTTGCCCAGACGTCCGCCGGCATTGATGCGCGGACCGATCTGAAAGCCGATCTGACCGGCGCTCATGCGCTCTCCCGACAGGCGCGCCACCTCCATCAAGGCGCGCAGGCCAGGCTTCAGGTGCGTTCCCTCCATGCGCAGGCCGGCGCTGGTCAGTGGACGGTTCAAATCGGTCAGACTCGCCACGTCGGCGATGGTGCCCACCGCCACCAGATCCAGCAGGGATTTCAGATCCGGAGCCGGATTTCCCTCCTGAAACAACCCCCTCTGCCGCAACGCCCGGTTGGTGGCCAACAACAGATAAAAGGCCACCCCGACTCCCGCCAACTCCTTGTGGGGAAAGGTCTCGTCCAGACGGTTGGGATTGATCACCGCAATGGCGGGAGGCAAACTTTCCCGGCCTTGATGGTGATCGGTGACGATCACGTCCAGACCCGACTCCCTGGCCACTTCCAGGGCTTCGTGGGCCATGATGCCGCAATCCACCGTGATCACCAACCGCGCCCCTTCTGCCGCCAGGGTGCGCATGGCCTGGGGATTGGGTCCGTAGCCCTCCGACAGCCGATCCGGGACATAGATGCGCGGCGGATGACCCAACGCCTTGAAATAGCGGTACAACAACGCACAGGAAGTCACGCCGTCCACGTCGTAATCGCCATAGATCACGAACGGTTCCCGCTCCTCCACCACCCGGATCAGACGCGCCACGGCCTTGTCCATGTCCATCAATTCCAGCGGGTCCGGCAGTTGGCTCAAGCGGGGTTGCAGGAATGCCTCCACCTGGTCTGGGGTTTCCAGAGCGCGATAGGCCAGGATGCCGGCGAACAGTTCCCGCAGCCCCACCTCCTTGGCCAACTGACGGTGATGCTCTCCCGTTTCCACCCGGGGACGCCAGATCCGGCCACTGAATGATTGCCTCATGCCAGCCACGATTCACGCAACTCCTCGATTGTCGATACCGGCCCTCCGCCCGCCAGATGGTGCGGTGGCAACCAGTTTCCGATCCGCAGACGCCATCCCCGGGAGCCATGCCAGGGCACGCCTTCATCCTTTTCCCCGCCGCCGGCAATCAGCAGTCGCCCGCCCCGCCGTCCCATGGCGGCGGCCAACGGCGCCAACAGGCCCGCGTCCAGCCCGTTCCATTCCCGCGCCGTCACTCCGGCGCAATCCAACAGCCCGATCCTTGCACGACCCGCCAGCACGGTTTCGATCACCCGCTCCCAGGAGGAGCCGTCCAGCCGGTGACCGGACCAGCCGGACGCCCGCGCCAGCCCGCAAATCGCCGCTTCCCGGCTCCAGCATGTCCCCGTCTGCCGGGTATGGGGCGGCTCCATCACGCCGCGTCCCACGCCCCAGATCCAGGGGGTGTTGAGGGGAGGCAGGCCCGCCCGTTGCCGTTTCCCGTTGACCTCGTGACGGGCCAGGGCCATCTGGCCATGGGTCACCAGCGTCACGATGGCCATGGCATCCGCTCCCGTCGGCTGTCGGTCCAGCAGGGATGCCCCGTCCAGATGGGCCAGGGGAGGGATCTCGACCTCCAGATGGCGTCCGGTGGAGAGCAGCCAGAGCTGCGGGTCCGGGGTCGGATGCAGAGACCATCCCGCCTCGTCCAACACGCTGGCGAGTGAGTCGGTCAGCAGTTCCCGCTCGTCGGGACGCGGCCTGGTTGTTTCATGGTCGATGAACACCAAACGTTCCCGCGTCTGACGCAAATGGGCAAAAGAAAGACATGCCCAGGTCCGCTCCGGATCGGGATGCAAATCCATGCCCAGGGCGGCCAGATAGCCGATCGAACGTCGCCCTCGCCCGGCAGGGTCGAGCAGTCGCCAGGCAAGAGCGACCGCGTCGCTCCCCGGTGCGATGCGGCCACCGCGACCAAGGCGCGCCAGTCGCTGCGGCGTGAGCAGGGGGCGACCTTCCGGCGGGCGTATCCCGTTCAGGGTGATGAAGAGCGTCTCGAGCGTCAAGGTGTTTCAGGCCAGACCGGATTCGATGCGAATCGTGCGCGGGGGTTCGCGCACCGATTCCAGTGTCTCGATTTCCCCCATCGCCAGGGAGATCCTCTCTTCCGTGGTCTCGTGGGTCACCATGATCAAAGGCACGGCCTCCACATGGGAGCGTCCTTCCTGATGCACGGCGTCCAGGGAGATCCCGTGCCTTGCCAGAATTGCCGAAACCTCTGCCAGGACACCGGGGCGATCCGCCACGGCCAGGCGCAGATAAAAGGTCCCATGGCGCTGTGCGGCGTTCTGGATCGGCAGGGTGCGCAAATGGTGGAACGGGACGCCGAGGGGCGGGAGGCGTCCCTTGCCGCCCGAGCGCAGATCGCGGGCCAGATCCACCAGATCCGCCACCACGGCGCTGGCCGTGGGACGCTCCCCGGCCCCGCGTCCGTGATACATGGTGGTTCCGGAGAAATCCCCGCGCACGAACACCGCGTTGTAGACCCCTTCCACCGCCGCCACCATCGAATGTTTGGGCACCATGATTGGCCGCACCGCGAATTCCAGCAGTCCCTCCTGAAGCCGGGCCAGGGCGAGCAGCTTGATCCGGTAATCCATCTTCTCCGCCCACTGGATGTCCACGTCGGAGATGTGCCGGATTCCCTCCAGGCTGATGCGCGGGAAGTCCAGATGGGTGCGGAAGGCGATGGCCGAAAGGATCGCCAGTTTGTGGGCCGCGTCGATGCCGTCCACGTCGAAGGAGGGATCGGCCTCGGCAAAGCCCTTGGCCTGGGCATCGGCCAGCACCTGGTGAAACGGCAGCTTTTTGAGGCGCATTTCCGTCAGGATGTAATTGCAGGTGCCGTTGAGAATGCCGTAGATCAGGTCGATGCGATTGCCCGCCAGGCTCTCGCGCAGGGCCTTGATGACCGGGACCGCCCCGGCCACCGCCGCCTCGAAGCTCAGTTGGACGCCATGGGCATGGGCCATGGCGAACAGTTCGCTGCCGAATTCGGCGATCAGGGCCTTGTTGGCGGTGATGACGTGTTTGCGGGTCTCCAAGGCGCGACTGACCAGATCGCGGGTCGGAATGATCCCGCCGATCAGTTCCACCACCACGTCCAGGTCATCGGCGTCCACGACCCGGTGGACGTTGCCGGTCACCTCGGTGTTGCCCAGGCGCAGTCCCCGGTCCCGTTCCGGGGTCCGGGTGGCGATACGGACCAGACGCAACTTCATGCCGGTGCGCTGGGCGAGCAGTTCCGGCTGGTTGAGCAGCAGATCGGCCACGCCCCGGCCCACGGTTCCAAAACCCAACATCCCGATACGCAAGGTTTCCAAAGGGGTTCTCCTTATTTTTCGTGTCGTCGGCTCATTGGGCCACGTCGCCACCGAGATTCATGAAGCGGCGGATGCCTCGAACGGCCTGTCTGGTGCGGTGTTCGTTCTCGATCAGGGCAAGGCGGACGTAGTCGTCGCCGTACTGTCCGAAGCCCACTCCGGGACTGACCGCCACCTTGGCCTCCTTGAGCAACAGCTTGGCGAATTCCAGCGAGCCGAGCTTGCGGTATTCTTCCGGGATCTCGGCCCAGACGAACATGGAAGCCAGGGGTTTGTCCACCTGCCAGCCGGCACGGTTGAGTCCGTCCACCAGCACGTCGCGGCGGACCTGATAGATCTCGCAGGTCTCGCGGATGCACTCCTGGGGGCCGTTCAGGGCGATGGCGGCGGCAATCTGGATGGGCTGGAACATCCCGTAGTCCAGATAGGACTTGATGCGTCCGAGGGCATAGATCAGGCGCGGGCACCCCACCGCGAAGCCGACACGCCAGCCGGGCATGTTGTAGGTCTTGGAGAGGGAGTGGAACTCGATGCAGCGCTCCTTGGCGCCGGGGACCTGCAACATGCTGGGGGCCTGATAGCCGTCGAAGCAGATTTCCGAATAGGCGATGTCGGAGATGACGAACAGGTCGTGTTCCTTGGCGAATTCGTTGATTTTGTGATAAAAATCAAGATCGACCACCTGTGCTGTCGGGTTGGAGGGGAAGTTGACCACCATGGCCTTGGGTTTTGGCCAGGTGGTCTTGATGGCCTTGGTCAGTTCGAAAAAGAAGTCGTAGTGAGGTCCCAGGGGGACATGCCGGATGTCGGCCCCGGCCAGGACGAAGCTGTAGGCATGGATGGGATAGGCGGGGTTGGGGACCATCACCGTGTCGCCCGGATTGGTCATGGCCAGGGCGAGGTGGGAGATCCCTTCCTTGGAGCCGATGGTGACGATGGCCTCGGTGGCGGGGTCGAGGTCCACCTGGAAGCGGCGCTGGTAGAAGGAGCAGATCGCCTTGCGCAGGCCGGGGATCCCCTTGGAGAGGGAGTAGCGGTGATTGCGTCCCTCCTGCGCCGCTTCGCAGAGGCGGTCCACGATGTGTTTCGGAGTGGGCTGGTCCGGGTTGCCCATGCCGAAATCGATGATATCCTCTCCTTTTTGCCGGGCTGCGTATTTGAGATCGTTGACCACGGCGAAGACGTAGGGAGGGAGTCGCTGAATTCGTTGAAATTCTTCCATGTTATCGATGTCGCTGTAGAATGTTTTTATTGGGGCGAAAAGAAAGTGGATTGAGTTGCGAAAACATCGGCAAGCTGACAGCATACCCCATGGGAGAGAAGGAAAGAAAGTGAAAATCGCAGCCTTGCGGCAGCGACTTGAACAAAGGGCGCCCGATCTGGCAAGATGTCTTGTCGGGTGGGGTGACACATTGGTCTCGAGGAAGGGTGGAAGATGACGATTCGTATTGGGATCAACGGATTTGGACGTATCGGCAGGTCCATGTTCCGCGCTGCGCTGCACGATCCCTTGTTTGCCGACATGGAGATCGTGGCGATCAACGATCCGGCGTCGCCGGAGATTCTGGCCCATTTGCTGAAATACGACTCGGTGATGGGTCCGCTGCCGCAGTCGTTGGAACTGGCCGGGAGCCTGATGCGGGTTGGAGGACGGGCAACGCAGTTTCACGCCTGCGCGGATCCCGGGGAGATTCCCTGGCATCGGCATGGGGTGGATTTCGTGGTGGAGTCCTCCGGACGGTTCGTCAATCTGGAGATGGCGGGCCGGCATCTGCAAGGCGGCGCCCGCCGGGTGGTGATCACCGCGCCGGCCAGGGGCGAAGTCAAGACCATGGTGATGGGGATCAACGAGGACGAGTACGACCCGGCCCGGGATCGGGTGGTTTCCAACGCCTCCTGCACCACCAACTGCCTGGCCCCGGTGGCGCGGGTCATTCTGGACCGGTTCGGTCTGCGGCGCGGCATGATTTCCACGGTGCATGCCTATACCAACGATCAGCGTCTTCTCGATTCGCCGCACAACGACCTGCGTCGCGCCCGCGCTGCGGCCACCTCGATCATTCCCACCACCACCGGGGCGGCTGCGGCCATCGGTCTGGTCATCCCGGAGTTGGCCGGGCGTTTCGACGGCATTTCGGTGCGGGTGCCCACCGCCAACATCTCTCTGATGGATGTGGTCATGGAGGTGGAGCGCGACTGCACCACGGAGGAGGTGAATCAGGCGCTGCAGGAGGCGCAGAGCCGTTATCTGGGGTTCACCATGGAGCCGCTGGTCTCCAGCGACTTCCGTGACGATGCCCGTTCTTCCATTGTCGATGGTCTGTCCACCCGGGTCATCGCCTCCACGGTCAAGGTGATGAGTTGGTATAATAACGAATGGGGTTATGCCCACCGGTTGCTGGATCTGATCCTGCACATGCAGGCCATGGAAATCTGACGGTAGCGGGCATGCCGCCATCCCGCTCCACCCTTTATTTGTGCGAGAAGCCTTCCCAGGCCAGGGACATCGCCCGGATTCTCGGGGCCGCCGGCAGGCGGGAGGGCTATCTGGAGGGGGGAGGGGTGCGGGTGAGCTGGTGTCTTGGGCATCTGCTGGAGATGTGGATGCCGGAGGATTATCAGGCCGCCTGGCGTTCCTGGCGACTGGAGTCTCTGCCCATCGTGCCGGAGCGCTGGCAAAGGCGCGCGAAGTCCGGCACTGCCCGCCAGTTGGCGGTGATCGAACGGTTGTTGCGGGAAAGCGTGGCGGTGGTCATCGCCACCGACGCCGACCGGGAGGGGGAGACCATTGCCCGCGAGATCCTGGAGGAGTGCGGGTATCGGGGCGAGGTATCCCGGTTGTGGCTCTCCGCGCTGGATGATGTCAGTATTCGCAAGGCGTTGGCGGCCATGCGTCCCGGCCAGTGGAGCGAACCTCTCTACCGGGCGGGCATCGGTCGCGCCCGGGCCGACTGGCTGGTGGGGATCAACCTGTCCCGCGCTTTTACCTTGTTGGGGCGCAACGTCGGTCACGATGGGGTGTTGACCGTTGGTCGGGTGCAAACCCCCACGTTGAAGCTGGTGGTGGACCGGGACCGGGAGATCGAGAATTTTCACCCTGTGCCTTATTTCGAGGTGCGGGTGAGCGCGCGGGTGGAGCAGGGGGAGTTGCGCGCCAGGTGGGTGCCGCCAGCCGCCTTGGCGGACGGGGAGGGGCGATGCACGGACAAGCGTGCCGCCGAGTCGGTGGCCAGCCGGGTAGCCGGGGCGACCGGAACGGTGGACAAGGCCGAGACCAAACGGATGCGGGAGCCGCCGCCGTTGCCGCCGGACCTGGCCACCCTGCAACAGGAGGCCTCGCGCCGTTGGGGCTGGAGCGCAAAAAAGACCCTGGACATCGCCCAGTCCTTGTACGAGACCCACAAGGCGATCACCTATCCGCGCACCGACTGTCGCCATCTGCCGGTGAGCCAATTTTCCGATGCCCCTCGGATTCTGCGTTCCCTGGCCGATGCCGGCCCGGCACTGGTGGAGGCCGTGCAGGGTGCGGACCCCTCATTGCGTTCCCGTGCCTGGGACGACGGCAAGATCACCGCCCATCACGGCATCATCCCCACCGGTGCTTTGACCGGATTGGCAAAACTGTCCGGGGAGGAGTTGCGCCTGTTCGATGTTATTGCCAGTTTGTATATTGCACAGTTTTATAATTTATTTAGTTATGATCGTACCGTGATCGAGTTGACGATCTGTGGTGAAAAATTTCGTGCCACCGGTCGCGTGGAGGTCGATCCCGGCTGGAAGCGGGTGATGCGGGGGGAGGAGCCGTCCCCGGAGGCCAAGGAGGAGGACTTTTTTCTTCCCCGGGTGCGTCCTGGCGAGCCTGCGCGGGTAACGGAAGCGCGCCTGGAAGAAAAAACGACCAAACCGCCGGCCCGTTATACCGAGGGGACGTTGATACAGGCCATGAAGAACATTGGTCGGAGTGTCAAGGACCCCAGTCTTGCCAAGATTCTGAAAGAGACCGCCGGGATCGGTACCGAGGCGACCCGTGCCACCATCATCGAGAATCTTTTGAAACGTGCACTGTTGGTCCGGGAGGGTCGCAAGGATCTGGTCAGTGCCCCTTCTGGCCGCATGCTGGTGGACATGCTCCCGCACAGCGTCACCGATCCGGCCACCACGGCGGTCTGGGAGCAGGCCCTGGACGAAATCGCCCGTGGCACCGGTTCCCTGGAGGCATTTCAGCAGAAATCGGCGTCGTGGGTTGCCCGCGTGGTGGCCCGCGTCAAGGAGCGCGCCGCGCTGCCGATGCCCGGATTTCCGCCCGCCGCACCCTCGGCCCTGCCCCCTTGCCCCGCCTGTGGTCGCCCCATGCGTCGCAGACGCAGCGCCCGCGGGCCGTTTTTGGGCTGTGCGGGTTATCCGGCTTGCAAAGGGGTGTTGCCTGATGTTGCAGGGTAAGCGCATTGGCGATGTGTTGCCAAAATCTCTGCGCCCCTCGCCCCGGAAACGCCAAGCGACATGATTTGCCGGCAATCCTTTGTGATCGCCTGATCCCCTCGGGTACTCTGCTGTTGGAAGGAGCAAAAAAACCGCGTCTTGTGTAAAAAAAAAGCTTGCCCCACGCTTCGACTCGGAGTAAAAGAACGTACTTGCCGCACACCCTGTCCTCATCGTCTAGCGGCCTAGGACGCTGGCCTCTCACGCCGGTAACACGGGTTCGATTCCCGTTGGGGACGCCATTTTAAGTTAAGTTGTTTTTATACGATAAAAAACCGCCAATTCAGGCGGTTTTTTTGTCTCAAAAAGTCTTTTTTATCAATGGTTGGTCAAAAGAGTTCGCAAACGACCTAGGTAATGAGCAGAGCTGCAGGAATCGGAATTCGTACTCTTTTCTCTCTCCTCTCCAGAATTTTCCTGAACTCTGTAAAACATGCCCCTTCTGGTGTCGATTTGGTGCAAAGTCAGGGTGTGTCTGTCGTCCAGGTGCGCATCCTTGGCAAGAGGTTTCAGGAGATAACCGGACGATACCTTGTCGCTATTAATTGCTATATATATCTCGCCAAATATCTGTCCCTTTAACATCGGGCAAAAAGGGATGCGTCCGATGCTACCGCCACCCATGTCACACCGGTTCTGGAAATCCGGTTTGCCGAACGGGGGAGAGACCCCATGACCGGAGACGATGTGACGTTGACGGGCTGATTGTTCGGATTCTGGAATGCGTTTTCAACCAGCGCGTCCCTGCGGGGGTCGCCACCCCTCTGGCAGGCGCGTTCCGGCGCCCGCCGCCGCCACTGCGGCCTGCAGAAAGGACGCGAATTCTCTCACGACGCTCCGGTCGTCGAACAGGCTGGCCCGCTTGCCGGCGACCTCTTGGGTGAAGGCCAGTCGCCGTGCCTCGTCATGGGCGAAGGCCAGTGCCAGGGGGGCGTAGTCTGCCAGCTCCTTCGCCACCGGGGGAGCGGCGATTTCCATCTGTCGATAGCCCCCCGCCACGATCCGGCCACGCATGAACCGTCCCGGCCAGGTGACCACCGGCGTCCCCACCGCCATGGCCTCGTAGAAGGTGTTGCCGCTGCCGAAATGGATGGGATCCAGCAGCACGTCCACCTGGGCGAGCAGGGCGAGATAGTGCTCCCTGGGCAGCAGCGGCAGAAAGCGGACCCGTTCCGGCAGGAGCGGGTGACTTTTGGCCCAGCGCGCCCTGAGCAGCCCGGTCCAGGATGGCTCACGCCACTCCAGCAGCACGATGCAGCCGTCGGGATCCCCCGTCGCGATGTCGCTCAGCACGCGGTCGAACGCCGGATGGAGTTTGAACTGGGTCTGCGGACAGGCGTAGATCCGTCCGTGCTCCGGCACGCCCAGTTCCGCCTGCGTCGGCATTTTTGCGGGCAGTTCCGGAACCGGATAACAACACGGCAGACGGTGCAGCCGGATCAGGCGTTCGCTGTAGTGGGCCTCCGCCCCCTCCGGTTCGATCAGGGCAGAAGAGAGAAAATAATCCACGGTCGGCAACCCGGTGGTGTCCGGATGGCCCCAGCCGACCACTTGCACCGGGGCCAGCCGCGCATGGGCCAGATGATGAACCGCCGGGGACATCCCGACCTCCGGATAGAAAAGAAGATCCGGTGCGGCGGCGGCGATCGTGCGGCGTTGGTCGTCCAGCTCCTGCGGCAGGGTGCAGGCCGCGTCGGCCAGGGCGTCGAGGCGGGTGCGGAACGGATCGTTCCGGGCGCCTGGGGCGTGGAACAATGTCACCTCGAACCGGGAGCGGTCCAGATGCCGCAGCCACCCCTCGTTCAGCCGGCCAATGGTGTGGTCGTTCAGGTACCGGGAGACGAAACCGACGCGGATGCGTCGCTCTCCGGGACGCGGCAGGGTCTGGAGGGGCGCATGATGGACCAGAACCGGCGCCCTGGCGCGCAGCATCCGGTTCAGGGCGACGATCAGATCCCGGTCGCAACGGTCGTGATAGGCCAGATAGAAGGAGAGCGACGCCTCCCGGTGCAGCGCATCCCAACCCGGTTCCCCGCTTTGCGCCTCCAGTCGGGCGATCCCCTCCCGGAAGCGTTCCCGCCAATGATCGATCTCCGTCTGGGAGGTGGGGATGCGGGGGAGCATCAATTCGCCCAACAGCTGCGCGCCGGGGGGGAGGGTGCCCGATGCGAGCGCCTGCCGATAGGCCAGTGCCGCATCATCGATGCGGCCCAGGTCGAGCAGGCGGGTGAAAAGATTGAAATGAGCCTGGCCATGGCGTGCGTCCAGGCGGATCACCTCCTGCCAGGCGGCGATGGCGCCGTCCGCGTCGCCCCGCGCGTTCAGGAGGTTGGCCAGGTTGAACAGGGCCGCCACATGGCCGGGATGCCGGGCGAGGGCGTGACGCAAGAGCGTTTCGGCATCCTCCAGGAGGTTTTGCCGCCAGCGCGTCACCCCCAGGGTGATCAGGAGTTCCACATCCTCCGGCAGGATGGCCACGGCCTCCAGCAGCAAAGCATCCGCCTCGGCCAGCCGGTTCTGCTGGAGCAGCGCCGTGCCCAGCGCCTTGCGGACGAAGCCGTCGCCGGGGCGCTGGGCAAGCTGGCCTGCCGCTTCGGTGATCAGTTCCGGCCAACGGCCCGCCTCGAACAGCCGGATCAGGCGTGCCTGCTCTTCTCCCAGGATCGCCAGGCGCTCCGGGGTCGCACCGCTCCAGCCCGCCTGGTGCGCCATTGCCAGCAAACGCCGGGCCTCCTCCGCCCGCCCGGCGTCCATCAGGCGCTCCAGTTCAGACCACCAATCCGTGGGCAATGGCATAACGGGTCAGCTCCGCGTTGCTGGTCATGTTCATCTTGTGCAGCACCCGGCTGCGATAGGTGCTCACCGTGCGCGGACTCACCCCCATCTTGCGGGCGATTTCGCTCAGGTTGTGCCCGGAGGCCAGGGCGCACAGGACCGTCAGTTCCCGATCCGACAACGTGGCATGGGGATGGGTGCCGGGTTCTGCGTCCCAGACATCCAGCATCCGGTCGGCAAGCTCCTGCGACAGGAACCGCCTGCCCCCTGCCACCCGCCGGATCGCCTCGAGCAGCAGTTCCGGATCGCTGTCCTTGTTCAAAAAGCCGTGCGCGCCCGCCTTGAGATAACGCAGCGCCATGGCCGTATCCTTGTGCATCGTGAGAATGATCACCCGTACCGCGAGCCGTGCCGTGCGTATCCGACGCAAAAGGTCCAGCGTGTCGGGTCCCGGCATGGAGACATCCAGCAACAAGACATCCCAGGGTTGCTGCTGCAGACGGTTCAGGGCATCTTCGCCGTCCACGGCGGTCTCGATGGCGCTGCATTCCGGATACTGGCGCAGAAACGTCCGGATGCCCTCGCGAAACAGGGTATGGTCATCGGCGATCAGGATGCGGGTCATGGCCGGGTCTCCGGTTCCGGAACCGTGGCCACCAGTTGCAGCCCCCCCATGGGGGCACGCTCCAGCCGGATGGTGCCACCGAATGGACGCAGCCGCTCCTCCATGCCCCGGAATCCCATGCCCCAGGCTGCCTGGTCGCCCAACCCCGCTCCGTCGTCGGCGATCGTCAGGTGAATCTGCCGCGCGGCCCGTTTCAAGGTGAACTCCACCCGGCTGGCCCTCCCGTGCCGCACCGCATTGGTCAGGGCCTCCTGGGCGATGCGGAACAGCGCGGTCTTGACATGCTCTCCGGTTGCCACGTTGCGGGAATGGTCACTGAGGGTCACCTGCAGCGGACCAGAGGCGGAAAAATGTTGCGCCAGCCATTCCAGGCAGGCGTAAAGACCCATCTGGTCGAGCACCGGGGGCCGCAGGGAGAGGGCCACCCCGCGCATGCTCCCGATCACTTCGTCCACCTGGGCGAGGATGCGCGTCAACCACGCGGCATCCACCCCGTTTTTTTCCTGGCGCAAATCGAGCCGGATTCTGGCCAGACGGCTGCCCAGTTCGTCGTGCAGTTCGTGGGCGATCCTTTTTCGTTCTTCTTCCCGTTCGTTCTGGAGCAGAACGGCCAGTTCCTGCAGCCGGGCGGCGTTTTCCTGCTGGCGTTCCAGTTCCAGCGCCAACCGATGGCTGCGCCGTTCCTCCCGTTGCCGACGGTACAGTTCCAGAAAGGCCATCACCTTGGCCACCAGCAGATCCATTGCCACCGGTTTGCGCAGGAAGTCCACCCCGCCGGCCTCGTAGCCCTTGAGCAGGGCCGTTTCGTCTTCCGCCGCTCCGGTGATGAACAGAATGGGGGTGTGGCGGGTTCGCTCCGCGCCGCGCAGAAGGCGTGCGGTTTCGTAGCCGTCCATTCCCGGCATGCGCACGTCCAGGAGGATCAGGGCGCATTCGTGAAGCAACGTCAGCCGCAGCGCCTCCATGCCCGACGTGGCTGTCAGAATGACCGCTCGGGTCTTGCCCAGCGCCTCGCGCATCAGGTGCAGCGTGTTGGGATGGTCATCCACCAGCAACACGCATGGCGTTGTCTCGTCCGTCATGTCTCCTCCCCGCGTGGCGGCAGCCAGTGATCCAGCATGGCGAACAGTTGCTCCGTGCGCACCGGTTTGGCGAGATAGTCGTTGGCCCCTGCGGCCATGGCCTTCTCCCGGTCGCCGGGCATCGCCTTGGCGGTCAGCACCAGGATCGGCAGCCCGGCGAACCGTTCCCGCGCCCGGATGCGTCGGATGGTCTCCAGGCCGTCCATGCCGGGCATCATCACATCCATGAGCACGATCTCCGTCTCCGGATGGCTGTCGAGCAGACGCAGGGCCGTGGTCCCGTCCGGGGCCATGGCCACCCGCATGCCCCGCGCCTCCAGTGTCTGGGTCATGGCAAAGGTGTTGCGCATGTCGTCATCCACCAGCAGGACGCGCCGGTTGGCCAACCGACCGCCCTCGGCCAGGCGCGGGATGGGGGGCGGCGGCGTGGAGGCGTCCGGTTCCGGATTGCGCAACAGCAGCATGATCTCCTCCATCATCCGTTGCGCCTCCGGCCCCTCCTTCATCACGATGCGGTCCACGAACGGGTCGAGATGCGACCAGCGCTTCCGATCCATGGGGGCGGAGGCGCACAGAATCAGCTCCCTGCTGCCCTGTCGCAGTTGCCGCAGCGCATGTTCGGTATCCGCGCCCAACCGTTCCGGGTCCACCATCACGCAATCCCCGGGGGTCCGGGTCAGATGTTGCAGGGCCTGTTCCAGGTGCTCCACGAACTCCAGTGCCACCGGCAGGTCGCGGGTTCGTTCGACGAGCCGCGCCCGGAAGCCGGCATCGCCATCCAGCACCAGGACCCGCTGTTGCCCTGGCGTCGGTTCCTCCTCGACCACCTCCAGCGGCAGCGCCAGGGTGAAGCAGCTCCCGGAACCCTGGATACTGGTCAGACACAAGGTTCCGTGCATCAACTCCGCCAGCGATTTGGAAATCGACAGTCCCAGACCGGTGCCGCCGTGTTTGCGGTCGCTGCCGGAGTCGAGTTGCCGGAAGGCATCGAAGATCAGGGAGCGCTGCTCCGGCGGGATGCCGATGCCGGTATCGCTCACCGCAAAGAGCAGATGGCCCGACGTGTTCTCCGGCGCCGGGTCATGCAGGCACCCTGCGGGCAGTTTGTCGTCCTGCCCGAGGCGCAGGGTCACGCGGCCCCGTTCGGTGAACTTGAAGGCATTGGACAGCAGATTGCGCAACACCTGCAATACCCGTGGCCGGTCCAGCCGCGCGCTGGCCGGCAGGGAGGGATCCCGCTCCACCACGAACTCCAGCCCTTTTTTCTCGGCCACCGGCAGAAAGCCGCGTCGCGCCTCTTCCAGCAATTCCAGGGTATCGACGGCCTGTGGCGCGAAATCCATCCTCCCCGCCTCGATCTTCGCGAGGTCGAGGATGCCATCGATGAGTTGCAACAGTTCCTGGCCGCTCTCCTGGAGGATGCGTGCCGAGGTGAGCTGGTCGTCGGTGAGATTGCGCGAACCGTTTTCCAGCCAGTTGCCGGAAATAATAAGAATACTGTTCAATGGCGTGCGCAACTCGTGGGACATGTTGGCGAGGAATTCGGACTTGTAGCGGCTGACCGCCTCCAGTTCGGCGTTGGTCTCCTTCAGGTTGCGGCTGGTTTCGCGCAGCACGTCGTTCTGGGAGCGCATTTCCTCTTCCGAGGCGGCCAGTTCGTGGCTTTGGGTGCGCAGTTCCTCTTCCCGCACGGCCAGTTCCATGGCCTGTCTTTGCACCTCCTCCAGCAAGGCGGCGGTGCGCCTGGACTGGCGCGCCCGTTCCAGGGTGAGGCCGAGGGCCGGGGCGATCCCTTCCAACAATGCGGCTTGGGGAGTCGTGAAGGGGTGAAAGGCGATCAGTTCCAGAACGCCCAGGGCCGTCTTGCCTCCTGCCAGGATCGGGACCAGGATCAGGTCTGTTTTTCCGGTTGCTCCCAGCCCGGAGCCGATGTGCGGATAGTCGGGGGGGAGGTCCGCATGCCGGATGGTGCGTTTTTCCAGGGCGCACTGTCCCACCAGCCCTTCGCCGGGCGCAAAGCCTATGTCCGGCGTTGCCGGGCAGGCGAAACGGCCTGCCGGATGATAGCGTCCGTCCTCCTCGTCGTGCAGGAACAGGATCCCTTGTCCGGCATTCACGGCGTGGGCCAGGGCCGTGATCACGGCCTGGCTGATTACTTCTTCGCTGGCCAGCGTGTTCGTCAGATCCCGGATTTGGGTGCTGGTCCCCTTCAGCCAGTGTTCGGTCTCGATGGCCTCGGCCATGCGGTTGAATGCCTCGCCCAGTTGTCCGATTTCGTCCGTGCGCTCCAGATGGACACGGGCGGATCGTTGGCCCCTGGCGATCTCTCCGGCGGCATGGGCCAGGGCAACGACCGGGGCGGCCAGATTGCGCGCCAAAAGCCAGGCGAGCCAGGCCGAAACCAGCAGCAGCGCACAGGCAAAAGCGGCGAACAGCGTCGCCCATTGCCGGACCGGGGCCTCGATCTCTGCCAGGGGGGTCTGGACCACCAGGATCCAATCCAGGCCGGGGATGGCCAGAGGGGCATGGGCAGTCAGCACGGGCACGCCGTTGCGGTCCAGATGCCGTTTGATCCCGTGGCTGCCCGACAAGGCATCCTCGAACCCGGCGAAGCCGAACGGATCGCCGGCCTGGCCCTGACCTGGGTGGCGGTTGGTGCGCAAGGTGGCGGCCCCGTCGGCTTTGCCCACGATGAAGATCTCTCCTTGCGTGCCGAGTGTGTAAGTCGTTGCGATGCGTTCTTCGATGATTTCCGGCGGAATCTGCAAGATGGTTATGCCCAGGAAGGCATCGTCGAGGTGCATGGGCATCCCGAGATAGACTCCCTGCCATGGGCTGGTTTTGGATTCGGTCATGGCGTCCAGGA
Organism: Magnetococcales bacterium; assembly: GCA_015231915.1. Lineage (GTDB taxonomy): Bacteria > Pseudomonadota > Magnetococcia > Magnetococcales > Magnetaquicoccaceae > Magnetaquiglobus. The sequence goes on along the minus strand of JADGAR010000006.1, from coordinate 5,924 downwards.
CGGTGGCCTTCTGTCCGGCTGCCGCGAACACCCGGCCCGGAGCGCTGTGCGCCAGGGTGTCATGGGTGAGATTTTCTCCGGCGATCCCGCGGTCGAGCATGCTGAACAGCACCTTGCCACTGGCGGCGGTCAGGATGATGTCGTGATATCGATAGGTTGCCTTGTATTTTTCCAGCCAGCGGGGTTGGTTGTTGCGCGATGCATGCGCGGGATCCAGGATCCGCATGACCCGTTCGTCCTTGCCGAGGAGCATCAGGTCGCCCAGGCGTTCCTGGAAATAGAGTTCGATTTCTCTTTTCTTGGCATCGCGGATTTCGGCCAATCCCGCGATGCGGCCTGTCAGGATGATGGTCGTGGTCTGGTCCCAGGTCCAGCCGCCGAGCACGAGCAGGGGCAGCAGTCCGATGGCGATTTGCAGCGGCAGGATGCGGGATCGCAAGGTGCGTGGCGCGAAAGGCATGGCGGTTCCCTGGGTTGAGGAGGCGGTGTGATGGCGCATCATAGACGGTTCGTTGGTTGTGCGCCACGTTATCGTTCTTGTCTCCAGATTGGTGACACGGTCATGTCGATTGGACTGCAATATTTTTTTCGTAATCGGGAAGTGTGAAACAAGTAAATATAAAGAATTGTTTATTAAATAAAGATCTTGATATTTGCGGAATGATGGGGTAGATTATGATTTGATCACGAATATGCTATTCACACGTTTATTGAGTAAAGGGGGAAACATGCGACTCGCTGACATCAAAATGCGCCCGAAACTGATCGGGCTGTTCCTGCTGGCCGGCCTTGTGCCGTTGATCGCCGCCGGGTGGTATGCCGCGCACGAGGCCCAGACGGCACTCATGAAGGGCGCCTTCGCGCAACTGGACGGGGTGCGGGCGATCAAGAAGGTCCAGATCCAGAAATTCTTCGGGGAACGGCTTGGCGACATCAACGTCCTGGCTGCCTCCGGGGATGTGGATCGGGCCATCGACGCCATGGAGAAGGCCTTCGAGGCGGAGGGGAAGAAAACCGGCGGCCCAGGCTGGAACAAGGCCGCCGAGACCTATACCCAATGGCTGAATCACTTCACCAAGGAGTACGGCTATTATGATCTTTTCCTGATCGCCGAGGACGGGGACATCGTCTACTCCTACGGCAAGGAGAAGGATCTGGGCCAGAACCTGGTCACCGGCGATCTCAAGAACAGCGGCCTGGGCAAGGCCTTCGACCATGCGTTGAAGAGTGGTGCCGCAGCGATGGCGGATTTCGCACCCTATGCCCCCTCCAACAACGAGCCTGCCGGCTTCATCGTGGCGCCGATCAAACAGGGGAACAAGGTAACCGGCGCGGTGGGGCTGCAGCTCTCCCTGGAGGCCATCAACGCCGTCATGCAGCAGCGGGATGGCATGGGCAAGACCGGGGAGACCTATCTGGTGGGACCCGACAAGCGGATGCGTTCCGACTCGTTCCTGGACAAGCAGGGCCACTCGGTGAAGGCCTCCTTCGCCGGGAGCATCGAGAAGAACGGCGTGGACACCGAGGCGTCGCGGGGCGCCTTGTCCGGCAAGGACGAAGCCAAGGTGATCATGGACTACAACGGCAACCCGGTGCTCTCCAGCTTCTCTTCCCTGAAGGTGGGGGATGCCACCTGGGCGGTGATCGCGGAGATCGATCTGGCGGAAGTGCGGGAACCCATCGTGGCCCTGATTACGGCCATCGTGACGCTGGGCGTGGTCATGGCGCTTCTGGTGGTGGGGCTGGCCATTTTTGTCGCGGGCAGTATCGCCACGCCGCTGGCCAAGGGGGTGGATCTGGCGCGGACCGTGGCGAACGGCGATCTGACGGCCTCCATCGACATCGACCAGCAGGATGAGGTGGGTATGCTGGCCAGCGCCCTGCGGGAGATGATGGAGAAGCTGCGGGAGGTGATCGGCGACATCTCCAACGCGGCGGCGCAGGTGGCGACCGGCAGCAACGAGATCTCCAACTCCGCGCAGAATCTTTCCCAGGGGGCCACCGAGCAGGCCGCCTCCATCGAGGAGACCTCCTCGGCCATGGAGGAGATGACCAGCAACATCCAACAGAACACCGACAACGCCAACACCACCCAGACCATCGCCCAGAAGGCCTCCAGGGATGCGGCGGAAGGGGGTGCTGCGGTCAATCAGTCGGTGGCGGCCATGAAGGAGATCGCCTCCAAGATCGGCATCATCGAGGAGATCGCACGGCAGACCAATCTGCTGGCGCTGAATGCCGCCATCGAGGCGGCGCGGGCCGGGGAACATGGCAAGGGATTCGCCGTGGTGGCCGCCGAGGTGAGAAAACTGGCGGAACGCAGCCAGGTGGCCGCCGGGGAGATCAGTCACCTCTCCGCCACCAGCGTGGACATCTCGGAGAAGGCCGGCGGGATCATCAACAAGCTGGTGCCGGACATCCAGAAGACTGCGGAACTCATTCAGGAGATCGCTGCCGGCAGCCAGGAGCAGAATCAGGGCGCCTCGCAGATCAACAAGGCGATCCAGCAACTCGATCAGGTGATCCAGCAGAATGCCGGGGCCTCCGAGGAGATGGCCGCCACTGCCGAGGAGTTGAACGCCCAGGCCGACCTCATGCACCAGGCCATTGCCTTTTTCAAGATCGGCAGATCCGCCTCGACCCCGGTCAAGGCCGCCCCTCAGGCCAGAAAGGGCGTCAAGTCCACCGCGATCACGCACGCCGTCAAGGCTCACGCGCCCAAGGCGCTGCCTGCCCCGCCCCGCAAATCCGGAGGGGGGGTGGACCTGAAAATGGGCGGCGGCCATTCGGACGACGAGTTCGAAACCTTCTGATCGTCCAACCGATCGCCGTGAAATCCTCGCGACCGGAGGCATCGTCCTCCGGTCGCACAATATTTTGGATCTTTGAAGAAATCGTGCTATTCTGCCCATGTCATCCACCCGTTGCGAGGACACTGCCATGACCGCCATGACAGCGACGTTCGACACCCTGAAATTCGTCCGCAGGCTCCGCGATGCCGGGGTCGAGGAGAAGCAGGCGGAGGCGTTCTCCGAGGTGTTCAAGGAAGCCCAGGACGCCCAGTTGAGAGAACTGGCGACCAAGGGGGATTTGCGTGAACTCGAAGCCAAGCTGGAAAACAAGCTGGAAAAGGAACTCGCCCCCATCCGCATGGATCTGGCCGTCATCAAATGGATGCTGGCGCTGATCATCGTCGTCACCGTCCTTCCCATCCTGAAGACCCTGCTGGGTTGATCCCGCCCCAACCTCAATGTGTCGGGCGATTTCGATCGGCTGACAAAAAATCGATATCACTCGCCGCCAGGAAGGTGTTATGATGCCCCTGATCCGAATCGCATCGACCAAGGGAGCACGACACGCATGCAAGAGACCCTGACTGCAAATCTTTCTTCATCCGCAAAAGAGGCGATGCGGGAACTGGTGCGCACCCTGCTGCCCGAAATTGCCCGCAAGGTCATCGATGAAGAGATTCAACGCATCCGTGCGGAGGAGATGGCGCTTCCCCAGGGGGAGGCGCTCTCCCGTCTGATCCGGGAGGCGTTCGCCCCCCGGGTGGAGCGCATCGCCAGGGAAATGGTCCGTGACATGGCAAGGGACGCCTTGCCGGATGTGGCGGAACGGCTGGTGCGCGAAGAGATCGAAAAAATCAAGAACAATCCATAATTTTTTTTCAGAGAGGGCACTATGGGCGTTGCTGGCGAGGGGATGATCCGTGCCAGGATCTGGCCGGTGTGTTTGCTTGGGGCGGTCTTGGCCTGGTCTTCGTCCGTCTGGTCTGCGGAGCAGGTCGCACCCGCGTCCGGAAATCCGGCAGCCAAGGAGGCGCAGTTGGCCAAGGAGGCGGTGGCGAAAAACGACCTGCCCACCGCCTTGAGCCATTTCGTCAAGGCCGCCAACCTGGCCCCGGAGAATGCGGATTATCTCCACTCCATCGCCATGTTGAACCGCAAGCTCGGCAAGAACGAGCAGGCCCTGGACGCCCTGCTCAAGGTGGTGCGTCTGGCGGGCGAGGCGGGCAAGCAGGCGGATGTGGCCCAATACAACGATGCCATCGCCGAGTTGCGGGGCGCGCTGCCGGAAAAATTCACCGCCAAGGTGGCCGAGGTCGCCGCGTTTCCCCCCGAAAAGGGGCGGGCCGCCGCAGAGTGGTCCAGAATCGCCCAGGAGTCGGCCACGCTGCTGGCCAAGGGGGATGCCGCAGGAGCGGTCAAGGGGGCTGCGCAGGCGTTGGCCTTCGCCCAGGCCAATTTCGGCGAGGGGCATTACGCGGTTTTCGTCAGCCTGCGGGATCTGGCGGTGCGGCAGTTCCAGGCCGGGGCGGTCGCGGAGGCTGCCGCAGGGCTGGAAAAGGCGGTGACTCTGGGGAGCACGCTGCTGGGCGCGGATCACCCGGAGTTGTTGCAGGTTCAGGCACTGCAGGCCGATCTGGCGGAGGCCGGCGGGGATCTGACCAAGGCTGCGGGGATCCGCAAGGCGATGCGGGACGGCTGGGTGACGGCGGTGGGCGCGGAACATCCCCTGACCTTGGCGGCGGGTCTGGCGTATGCCCGTTCCTTGTTGAACGGCGGGGATATCGAGCAGGCGTTTCAATGGTTGGAAGGGGCTTGCGGCAAATTCGAAAAGATGCTGGGGCCGTTTCATCCCCAGGGGGCGGAATGCCTGACCCTGCAAGCCATGGCGCGTGGCCGCAAGGGGGATGCGGACGGGGCGTTGAAGCTTTACCGTCAGGCGAGCCGGATCTACAAGGCGGCTTTGCCCGCCAGTGATCCGGTGGCCCTGGCGGCGCGCATCGAGGCTGCGGAACTCCTGCGCCGCGATGCCCGTTTCAACGAGGCCCGCAAGGAGTTGGAGGAGGTCATCGCCCTGGCCGCCAAGGAGCCGGCGGCGCGTCAGACCCTGCTGGAGGCCAAGGGTGCCATGGCGCAAGTGTTCGAGGACTCCGGGGAGTACGACAAGGCCGAGCCTTTGCTCAACGAGGTGTTGGAGGGTGAGAAGGCGCTCCTCGGCGCGGAGCATCCCAATCTGTTGGCCACCCGCAGCCGCCTGGCCGGGGTTTATCGTCGCCAGGGGCGGTTGCATGACGCCGAAACCCTTTACGCCGCGCTCCTGGACGAGTATCGGCGCCTGTTGGGGTCGGAACATCAGGCCTCCATCAACGTCATGAACAATCTGGGGCTGGTGTTCGAGAACGAAGGGCTGTACGACCAGGCCGAGCCTTTGTTGCGCGCCGCCTTGAAGAGTTCCCAGAAACTGGTGGGCGAGGAGAATCCGGAAACCCTGGCCATGTTGAACAACCTCGCTTTGCTGCACGAAAGCCAGGGCAACTTCGACAAGGCCGAGCCGCTCTATCGCAGCGCCATCACCATTGCCGGCAAGCGCATGGGCGAAAAACACCCGGACGCAGTGGCCTTTGTCAACAATCTGGCCTATCTGCAAATGTTGCAGCACAACTACAAGGAGGCTGCGCCGCTCTTCGAGAAGGTGATGGGGCAGTGGACCGAGACCTACGGCGAGGCCCATCAGAAGACCCTCAAGGCCATGAACAACCTTGCCAGGGTGCGCCACAAACTGGGGGAGAAAGAGGTCGCGGAAAAACTCTTCAAAAAGACCCTGGCCTTGCGCAAGTCGGTGCTGGGCGAGCGTCACATGGACGTGTTGCGCACCATGCGGGATCTGGGCGCCCTGTACGTGGAGACCGGTCGCCCCAGGGATGCCGAGGAGTTGCTCAGAAAGGCGCTGGAACTGGACGAACAGGTGTTGGGTCCGCAGCATCCCTACACCTTCGAGACCATGGATTCGCTGGCCGATGCCCTGGAGGCCCTCAAGGACAAGAAATCCCTGCGTGAGGCGTTCGAGATACGCAAGCAGATTTTCGAACGGCGAAACCGCTGGCTGCTGCGCCCCAGATCGAGCTGCAGCTTGTA
>JADGAR010000069.1 GCA_015231915.1 Magnetococcales bacterium | reverse complement strand
GGGCTTCGCCCTTGGATCCCACCAGGGGGATAATCCCCCTGGACCCCTAATAATTCTTGAAAACGCGGTGGTCTGGAGGAACGGGCAGGAAAGCTGATCTGGAAATTCACCAAACCCCATGTGGAACGGTTGTGGAATCGGCTGGAAAACTGGCTGAAGATCAAAACCGGACTCGGCGAAAGCTTGCCAGCGCCGGCACTGGAAACGTTCAGGAACAACCTAAATACGCCGGAATTTCACGCTGTGCTCACGGTTGCCCTGAGTGAGGCGCTCAAGCAGGAGGAGTTTCGCAAGGAAGTCCAGCGGCTGCTGCATGAGGAAACGGAAGGCCCTGCCGCCGCAGGCGTTGTACAACAGGTCAACGCGGGCGATCACAACAAGATTATGCAAATTGTCGGTAATTTTCAGGGCGATCTCAACCTGCCGACATAAACCATGGCAAATCGGGAAGAAATGCATGCCGGGGGATTGCCGGAAGGCAAGACGATGCTTATTTGAACAATCGAGGGCATACGCACGTCAACCGAGGAAGGAGCCGCCACCATGCAACAGGATCGCCTGACCACCAAATCCCAGGAAGCGCTGCAACAGGCCGTCGGCCTGGCAGCCAGTCGTCGGCACCAGCGCCTGGAACCGGAACACCTGCTGGTCGCGCTGCTGGATCAACCCGACGGCATGATCCGACCCATCCTGGAAAAGATCGGCGCCGCGCCGGATCCCCTGGCCCAAGAGCTTGCCCGCCTGCTGGATCGCCTGCCCCGGGTGGAAGGGGCCGGAGCGGACCAGGTGCTCTTCTCCCGCCGCATGCAGGCGGTGTGGGCCGACGCCGATACCCTGGCCCGCAACCGTCAGGACGCCTACGTCTCCACGGAACACTTCCTGATGGCCATGGCTGCGGAACGGGAGGGGGCGTACACCCCGCTGCTCAAGCGCCAGGGGATCACCCCGGAGACGATTCAACGCGCGCTGCAGGAGATCACCGGAGGCCGGCGCATCACCTCCCAGGAGCCGGAAAACAGCTTCCAGGCCCTGGACAAATACGGTCGTGACCTCACCCAACTCGCCCGGCAGGGCAAACTGGATCCGGTGATCGGGCGCGACGACGAAATCCGCCGCACGATCCAGGTCCTCTCCCGGCGGACCAAGAACAATCCGGTCCTGATCGGCGAGGCGGGGGTCGGCAAGACCGCCATCGTGGAAGGACTGGCCCTGCGGGTGGTGCGGGGCGATGTCCCGGAGTCGCTGGCCAACGTCCGCTTCGTGGCCCTGGACATGGGCGCGCTCATCGCGGGGGCCAAGTACCGGGGCGAGTTCGAAGAGCGGCTCAAGGCGGTGCTCAACGAGGTGCGGGAGGCCGAAGGCCGGGTGGTGCTCTTCATCGACGAGATGCATACCCTGGTCGGCGCAGGCCGCACCGAAGGGGCCATGGACGCCTCGAACCTGCTCAAGCCGGCCCTGGCGCGGGGGGACCTCCACTGCGTGGGCGCCACCACCCTGGACGAATACCGCAAGCACGTGGAAAAGGATCCCGCCCTGGCCCGCCGCTTTCAGCCGGTGATGGTGGGCGAACCCGGCCTCGAGGACGCCATCTCCATCCTGCGGGGCATCAAGGAGAAATACGAACTCCACCACGGCGTGCGCATCACCGACGGCGCCATCGTGGCAGCCGTGACCCTCTCGGATCGCTACATCACCGACCGCTTCCTCCCCGACAAGGCCATCGACCTGGTGGACGAGGCCGCCGCCCGCATCCGCATGGAGATCACCTCCAAACCCCAGGCCATCGACGAACTGGATCGCCGCATCCTCCAGATGGAGATCGAACAGGCGGCCCTCTCCAAGGAAAACGACCCCGTCTCCCGGGAACGGCTCGCCACCCTCACCCGGGAACTGGCCTGCGAAAAGGAGAAGTCCGCTGCCCTCACCCTGCGCTGGCAACAGGAAAAGGGCGCCATCGAGGCGGCGGGCAGACTCAAGGAGTCCCTGGACAAGGCGCGCCAGGAGCTGGACGAGGCGGAGCAGCGCGGCAATCTCTCCCGCGCCGGCGAACTCAAATACGGCATCATCCCCGACCTGCTGCGCCGCCTGGACGCCTCCAACGGCGACGCGCGACCGGATCGCCTGCTGCGGGAAGAGGCCGGCGAAGAAGAAGTGGCCGCCGTGGTCTCCCGCTGGACCGGCATCCCGGTGACCCGCATGCTGGAAGGGGAACGCGGCAAGCTGCTCGCCATGGAGTCCCGGCTGGCCGAACGGGTGGCCGGACAACGGGAGGCGATTTCCGCCATCTCCCGCGCCGTGCGCCGGGGCCGCGCCGGGCTGGGGGATCCCAATCGTCCCATGGGCTCCTTTCTGTTCCTCGGCCCCACCGGGGTGGGCAAGACCGAACTCACCAAGGTGCTGGCCGGCTTCCTGTTCGACGACGACCGGGCCATGACCCGCCTCGACATGTCCGAATACATGGAAAAACACGCCGTCTCCCGGCTGCTGGGCGCCCCCCCCGGCTACGTGGGCCACGAGGAGGGGGGCGAACTCACCGAGGCGGTGCGCCGCCGACCCTACGGCGTCATCCTCTTCGACGAAATCGAAAAGGCCCACCCGGACATCTTCAACATCCTGCTCCAGGTGATGGATGACGGACGCCTCACCGATGCCCAGGGCCGGGTGGTCAATTTCAAGAACTCCGTGATCATCATGACCTCCAATCTGGACCCCGCCCTGCTTCCCAGGGCCTTCCGACCGGAATTCCTCAACCGGATCGACGAGATCGTCCATTTTCACCCCCTGGGACCCGAACACATGGAGCAAATCGTGGAGATCCAGCTCCAGCGGATCCGTCAACTGCTCGCCGGTCACCAGATCACCCTCGACCTCACCCCCGAGGCCCGCGCCTGGCTGGCGCAAGAGGGCTTCGATTCCCAATACGGCGCCAGACCCCTGAAACGACTCATCCAGCGCGCGATCCAAGACCCCCTCGCCGAGGCCATGCTGGCGGGCGATTGCCGACAGAAAGACCATGTCCGCGCCCGGATCGTGGAAGGGGTCTTGAAATTGCATGTCTCACGGTGAATAATGGTTCCAGGGCGTCGGCTGCCGCTTTGCCGACGCCAGTCGCCTCACCCCTTGGTCTATGACGGATCCGCCGCATGCTTATCGAATTCAGCGTCACCAATTATCTCTCCTTCTGCGAGCGCCAGACGTTGAGCATGGCCGCCAGCTCCAACTATCGCGAGCTGCCGGAAAACGCCTTTTCCACCGGTGTCGCGCGTCTGCCAAAGCTGTTGAAATCGACCGTCATCTATGGACCGAACGCCTCGGGCAAGAGCAATCTGATCCGCGCTGCCCTCTTCATGTGGGACTTCGTCCTCAATTCGGCCAAGGGCCAGGAGGGCGACATCATCGATGTCTATCCGTTCCTGCTCAACAACAAGAACGCCCAGGCCCCCAGCACCTTCGAAATGATCTTTCTCGAGGAGGGGATCCGCTACCAGTACGGTTTTTCCGTCACCCGCGAGCGGGTGATGCACGAATGGCTGATCGTCTATCCCAGCGGTCGCCCGCAGCGGTGGTTCGAACGCTATTACGACACCGAGACCGGCAAGGAGGTCTGGACCCTGCACAAGAAGTTCCTCCCCGGCAACCGGGAGGTGTGGCGGGACGCCACGCGCAAGAACGCCCTCTATCTTTCGACCGCCATCCAGCTCAACAGCGCCCCGTTGCGACCGGTGTTCGACTGGTTCGACAAACGCCTGCGGGTCTTCCGCCCCCACATGGAAATCAGCAAGGAGTTCTCCGCCTCCCTGTGCAAGGACGCCGATGGCCGTTTGCGGGTGCTCAAATTCCTCAACCAGGCCGACATGGACATCGAGGGGATCCGCCTGGAAACCAAGACCGTCGGCGACCTGGGCATGGAAGACCTGCCCCCCGAAGTGCGCATCGCCCTGCAAAAGGAGATGTCCGGGACCGTGGTGACCGAAATCCGTTTCGAGCGCTCCACCGGCGATACGGGCAAACCGATCCTGCTCCCCTGGGACGCGGAATCCCGCGGCACCCAGAAGCTCTTCGCGCTGGCCTGGCCGTGGATGAACATCCTGAGCCAGGGCCGCATCCTCTTCATGGACGAAATGGACACCAGCCTGCATCACCACCTGGTCAAATTCCTCTTCGGCCTGATGCACGACGCCACCAGCAATCAGTACCGGGCGCAATTGATCAGCACCACCCACGACACCGCCCTGCTGGACCAGTCCATCTTCCGGCGCGACCAGTTCTGGATGGTGGAAAAGAGCGGCGACCGCTGCTCCGAACTCTATCCGGTATCCGACTTCGACATCGAACAAGGGGAACCGCTCCAGAAACGTTACCTGGAAGGCCATTTCGGGGCCATTCCAGCCCTGAAGCGGTTCAAGGATTTGTGAGCGGTCCGCCCCCCAACCGGCACGGGCGGGAACGGACCCCGCTCTCCCTGGAACGACGTTCTCCCCGGCGTCTGCCCGGCAAACGTTTACTGCTTTTGGCCAGCGAGCCGGCCCTGAGCTACCTTGAGGAGTACATCGCCCATCTGGGCATGGCAGCGAATACGCTGCTCGCCCCCATGACCCCGGCAATGGCGGTGGCAGAGTGCCGGGAACGGTTGCAAACCGCAGGGCCGTTCTGGCGGGCCTTTCTGATCATGGAGTGGGATGGCGACCCCGCAGCCCCGATTCACCAGGCCTGGCGGGAAATCCAGGCGGATACGGAGATCGAAGGGGTGCGGTTTTTGTGCTGCCGACCGTCGTTTCTGCTGTGGATCCTGCTCCACTTCGAGGACCCGGGAGCAGAGGCCGCACAGGCCGCCTGGCTCGAACAACGGGTCGCGCACCTGCTTGCCGACCGGCAAGGCTCGCTTTTCGCCCGCACCCGGCACCTGCTGGATGACGCCTTGCAACGCAGTCAGCGCCTGACCCGGGAGCGCCTGGCGCGGCAACCTCGCGGCACCCTTCTGCCCGCCGAACCGGGGAGCGAGCTGCACGAACTCATCGTCTTGTTGCGCAAATCCGCGCGATGACCACCGATCCCCCATCCCCTGCCGGACGGATCTGCGCCCTGGACGACCTGCCCGCTCAGGGGGGCAGGGAGTACCTCCTGTCCGGGGAGAGCGGCCCATTGCGCCTGATCCTGCTGCGCCACGGGGATCGGGTGGTGGCTTATGTCAATGGCTGCAAGCATTTTGTCGGGACGCCCCTGAATCCCAACAATATCGGCAATTTTCTGCATCCCCGCGATCCATCGCTGATCCGCTGCGGCGTGCATGGGGCGCTGTATCATGTGGAGACCGGCGCTTGCGCCCACGGGGAGTGCGACGGCCAGGGACTGGACCCGGTGGCGGTGACCCTGCGGGACGGAGCGGTCTTTTTGGCCTGAACCTTTATAATTTTAGTTATGTTGCAGCAGCGAGCGGTGCAGCAATCCGCCTGCATCGTCGTGAAACGTCAGTTCCATGGCCGTCTCGCTCACCATCACCCGGAGAAAGCCGAAACGCTCGGCGGCGAATACCGACCAGGGGCTTTGGCTCTGCAAGGGATAAAGGGTGTGGCCGCCGGCCCCGGAGACCACTTGCACCGGTTCGTCGGGTGGTCGCTGCAGTTGCAGGATGTGGTCGTGGCCGCTCAGATGCAGATGGGTGCGGGCCGTGCGCAGGGCGGGCAGAAAATGTTGCAGCAACTCCCCGGAGTCCCCGTGCGGGCCGCTGGAACGCAAGGGATAATGACTGGCCACCACGCGCCAGACCGGTTCCGGCGGTCGGGCGGCGGCCTCCAGCAGAAAACGGTTCTGTTCGTCGAGGGGCAGGGTGGCATCCAGGAAGATCAGGCGCACAAGCGGCGTGTTGCGCGCGGTTTGGCCCTGATCCAGCCAATAGTGTCGGCCTGCCATGCGCCAGCGTCCGCTGCCGAGGCGCTGTCGCCCATAGGTCACCTGCGCCTCCGGGTTGGAGCGGATGTCGTGATTGCCGAGAATCGCATAAAAGGGGACGCGTTTCAATAACGGGCCGTCATAGATGCGTTCGAATTTCGTTTGCCATTGCGGGTCTTGCACCGAGGCGACCCCGTCCGGATAGAAATTGTCGCCCAGCAGCAGGACGAACCCCACGCCGCCTTGTTGGGCCGCGACCCGTTCCATGGCCGCAGCCACGCGCCGTTGATTGTCGCTCCCGGAGCCGTGATCCCCCAGGGCGAAGAAGATCAAGGGGTTTTTTTCTTCCGCTTCCGGCAGTTGGGGCCAAAGCAAAAGCCACGCCGCGACCAGCCGGATGAACCAATGAATACGCATTTTTCCAGCCTTGCCTCTCTCGTACCGTTTCGTCGATCCATGCATTCATGTTACAAGGATTGGCTAAAGTCAACATTCCATCGAATGGGAAACCGTCATGAAGCCATCTCTGGAGAATCTGTGTGTAACCACCGTGCGCATGCTGGCTGCGGACATGGTGGAGCAGGCCAATTCCGGTCATCCCGGTTTGCCCCTGGGGGCGGCCCCCATGGCCCATGTCCTGTGGAGTCGTTTTCTGCGCCACGACCCGGCCCATGCCCACTGGCCGAACCGGGACCGGTTCATCCTGTCGGCGGGACATGGTTCGTCTTTGTTGTATGCCTTGTTGCACCTGTGGGGCTACGGGCTGGGCATGGAGGAGTTGAAGGCGTTCCGGCAGTGGGAGAGCCGCACACCGGGACATCCGGAGCATGGTCTGACGCCGGGCGTGGAGACCTCCACCGGACCATTGGGCCAGGGTTTGGCCATGGCGGTGGGCATGGCCATGGCCGAGCGCCATCTGGCCGCCGAGTTCAATCCGCCGGACGCTGAGCCGGTGGTGGATCATCATGTCTATGCCATCGTTTCGGACGGGGATCTCATGGAGGGGGTGGCCAGCGAGGCCGCTTCCCTGGCGGGTCATTTGCGTTTGGGCAAATTGATCGTCTTGTACGATGACAATCGCATCTCCATCGAGGGGAGCACCGAGCTGGCCTTTACCGAGGAGGTGGAGGCCCGTTTTCGCGCGCAGGGCTGGCATACCGTCTACGTGGCGGATGGGGAGGATCTGGAGGCGATCGCAGGCGCCATCGAATCGGCGCGGGCCGAAAGCGGGCGGCCATCCCTGATCCGGGTGCATACCACCATCGGTTTCGGTTCGCCCCTGGCCGGCACCGAGGCGGTGCATGGTGCTCCTTTGGGAAAACACATGGCGGCCACGCGGGCGTTTTTTCAATGGCCTGCGGAGACCTTTCACGTCCCCACGGAGGTGCGGGAACATTTTTCCACGCTGGCCAAACGAGGCGGGGAACGGGTGCGGGAGTGGGAGTCCCGCATGGCCCGTCTGGAGCGGGCTGCCGAGTTGCATGCCCGTCTGGCCGGGGAGTTGCCGTCGGGTTGGGATCGTTCCCTGCTGGCGTTGACCTTTGCCGCCGACAAGCCTCTGGCCACGCGGGTGGTGTCGGGCCAGGCCATCAATGCTTTGGCCGGGGATCTGCCGGCCCTGATCGGCGGTTCGGCGGATCTGGCCCCTTCCAACAACACCGCCATCAAGAATGGCGGGACGCGCAATCTGCATTTCGGGGTGCGGGAGCATGCCATGGCCGCTGCGGTCAATGGCATGGCCCTGCATGGCGGATGGATCCCCTATTGCGCCACGTTTCTGGTCTTTTCCGACTATTTGCGTGGGGCCATGCGTTTGTCCGCCTTGATGGGGACGCGGGTGATCTATGTCTTGACGCACGACAGCGTGGCCGTGGGGGAGGATGGGCCGACCCATCAGCCAGTCGAGCATTTGGCGGGTTTGCGTGCCTTGCCCGGTTTGACGGTATTGCGACCGGCGGATGCCAACGAGACGGTGGCGGCATGGCGGCTGGCCGTATTGGGGCCGGGTCCCTGTGCGTTGATCCTGTCGCGGCAGAATCTGCCCATACTGCCCGCCAATCCCGAAGGGGTGGCCCGTGGGGCGTATGTGGTGGCGGGTGGAGACGAGACCCCGGAGCTGTTGTTGTTGGCCACCGGCAGCGAAGTGCATCTGGCGTTGGCGGTGCGCGAGGCATTGGCCCGTTCCGGGCGGTCGGCCAGGGTGGTCTCCATGCCTTCCTGGGAGTTGTTCCTCAAGCAGCCCTTGGCCTATCGGGAAGCGATCCTGCCGGCGGGCGTGAAGAAGCGTCTGGCCATCGAGGCCGGGTCTTCCCTTGGCTGGCATCGTTGGGTCGGGGATGGTGGCGAGGTGATCGCCGTGGATCGTTTCGGTGCATCGGCTCCGGGTGAGCGGGTGTTGCGGGAGTTGGGCTTCTCCGTGGAGGCGGTCACCGAGCGCGCGCTGGCGCTATTGGCCTGAAAACCAATCATGAATCATTGAACTAAGGAGGGGAGAGATGATCCATTACGAGAAGAAGAAGGTTGCCGGTCGGGGGGAGCGGCTGGAGGACCGGATCGCGCCTGCGGTTCTGGGTGGGGAGACGGCATCGGCCTTGGCCGATTCGGTTCCGTTCCCGACGGAACTGGAGGAGCCGGTCCAGGAGATCGTTCTGGTCGATATCGATGGAACGGGGACCGGGCTTGCCGGAACCGAATACACGGTGCAAAGCGACGTGGTAGCGGAGGTGGGATTGACCACGGTGACGATCGAAGGCAACTCCTCCCTGACCATCGGGCAGGGGGAAGAGTCCATCACGTTCACCTCGAACACCGATGCCTCCATGTTCACCGACCCGTTCACCGGGGAGACCTTAATCACCTCCGACACCATGATCGCGGGGCCGGCAGGCCAGGAGGTTGCCATTCACGGAGAGGGTACCGCGCTCGACGGGGAGCAGGAGGATGTGCTCTCAGGGGGCGTGACCATCACCGGGCCGAACGGCGGCAGCGTGGAGGTGGAGGGGAGCATCACCGTGACGAGCAGCGACTCCGGCGCCACCATCACGACCGCAGCCGATGTGACGACCTCCGGGGGAGGGAGCGCCACCATTGCCGGGTCCACCACCGTAAACGCGAGTGGCAGCGTGGAGAGTCATTCCACCACAGTGACGAACGCCGAAGGGAAGTCGTTCACCTTTGGTCGGACCAGATAACCGGGTTCGAATGAAAAATCCGGGGGATCGCTCCCGCCTGCCAGGGAGGAAGCCTCATGACCACCAGTGCCATCCCGTTTGACACGTTGGCCTTTGTGAAAAAGCTGGAAAAGGCTGACATTCCCGCTGCTCATGCGGAGGCGCTCTCGGTTGTCCTCCAAAACGTGGCAGAGTCCCGGCTCGAGGAACTGGCCACGAAGGGAGATACCCTGCTTCTGGAGCGGGATATCAAGGAATTGGCAGCCAAAATGGACGCCAGGATCGAAACCGCCAAGGCCGACACCATCCAATGGACGGCGGGCATGTTCGCGGCCCAGACCGCATTGATCATCGGCGCCATGTTTGCGCTGATGCAAAGCAACCCACCACCACCGCAACTCCCGGTCGTCCAGGAAATGCGCATGCCAGCCCCGGTCCAACAGGTGCCGTCACCCCACGTTCAGGAAAAAAAATCCGGGGGATCGCTCCCCCGGATGGAATGATTCGTCAATTTTGCCAAATGACGCGTCAGCCGCGCTCTTTCAGCCAGTTGGCAATGGCAGGCGGGATCTCCTGCTGGGCGCGACCGCTGACATACACGCCAATGTGCCCCCCATTGAAGGTCACCTCTTTGTAGTCGGTGCTCCCGATGTATTTTTTCAGTGCCCTGGAAGCGTCCGGTGGCACCAGATGATCCTTGGTGGCGTATACGTTCAATACCGGCATCGTGATGTTGGTCAACTCCACACGCTGCTCCCCGATCCGAACCACACCCTTGATCAAACCGTTCCTCTGGAAAAAATCCTTGAGAAACTGCCGAAACGCCTCCCCGGCCTGGTCCGGTGAATCGAAAATCCATTTCTCCATGCGCAGGAAATTCTTCAACTTCACCGGCTCGTCCAGCAAATCCACCATGTCCAGATACTTCTGACCCGTCAGACGAAACGGGTTCATGGACAGAAAGGTCAGATTCAACATGTCCCCGGGAATGTTGCCCATGGTGTCCACCAGCAAATCGATGTCCACATTCCTGGCCCACAAACTCAACAGATTGTCCGGGGTGTGAAAATCCACCGGCGTGACCATGGTCACCAGATTGCGTACCCGATCCGGATGCAACGCGCTGAAACAAATGGAAAATGTTCCACCCTGACAAATCCCCAGCAGGTTGACCCGGTAAATGTCGTGACGGTTGCGAATGAAATCGACACACCGCTTGATGTAGCCGTTGATGTAATCATCCAGACCCAGATAACGATCCGATGCGTCCGGATAGCCCCAGTCGATGAGATAGACATCCATCCCCTCGTCCAGCAGCCCCCGGATCATGGAACGATCCTCCTGCAGATCGGCCATGTACGGACGATTGACCAGTGCATAGACCACCAGGATGGGCACCCGGTGCGGCTTCTCCACCCGGGGGGTGTAATGGTACAAGGTCACCTTGTCCTCGCGATACACCGGCTCCTTGGCGCTCACGCCGGACTCGATCGGCCCTACCTCGGTGAAGGTCTTGATGCCGGCAGACAGCTTCTGATTGAAGCGAGCCAACTCCTCCACCGCTTTTTCCGGATTGATGGCAAACGGAAACATGGATTATTCTCCTTTCTGAGCGGGACCAGGCTTGCCGGCCACCCGTACCGGCCTCTTGATGGCAGGCTTCTCCGGCGACGCGGCCTCCGCGCCGCTCTCCACCGGAGCGGCATGCAGCGACTCCTGGAACTGCTTGCGCAAATCCGCCACCTCTTCCCGCAGACGCCGCACGCCCAGCTTTTCCATGTCGTCGCGCAAGGTGTTGATGTCCGCGCTCGCATCCCGGTTGCGCAATGCCTGTATCTCGTCTTCCATCGCCCGGACACGCTGCTTCAGGGTGGCGATCTGCTGGTAGGCGCTGTCCAACTCGCGACGCGTCGGCATGTTCATCATCGACAACGCATTGTCCACCGTCTCGCTCATGTGCCGACGTACCCGCATCAGCCCATTCATCAGACGGGAGTTCAGGTCGTTGAACTCCTTGCTGGTCACCGCCTGGGCATTGGCCTCCTCGCTGCAATCCACCCACAGGATGTACAGATCCCGCATCGTCTCCAGCGCCTTGCCCTCGGCGGCCATTTCCAGAAGCTTTTTGTGCAACAGGTCCAAGGCGGCGCCGTTGGACTTGTTCATGAAGACCTGAAACTCCTCGAAGGCCTTGCGAGACTCCATGCCCAGCCGCATCCCCTCCTGCAGCTTCTCCTGACGCTCCCGGTTGAAGCCCAGTCCGGGGACCGAAAGAAAACGGGCCATCTGCTCTTCCATGGATTTGCCGGAGAGCAGGGCACGCATCGCGTCGTTGGCAAAGGCCGGATTGGTGGAAAGAAAATCACCCCACGCCTTCAACGGGCGATTCCACAGCACGGACAGATCGTCCGTATTGCCCGGTACGCCCGGCCACGACGGCATGGTGGGGGCCTTGCCGAACATCTCCTTGGCGCCCTGAATCACCCGGTCCAGCTGGGCGGTCCATTCGGCGCCGGGCTTGGCGCCATCCTGGGCGTTCTGGAAGGCCTTGAACACCTCGCGGCCCATGCGCATGAAGCTCTCCATCGACGACATGGCATGCCGCATCGCCATGGACTCGGGGGAGGGCTGGCCGGACGGAAACATCCCCTGCCAACGGCTCATCCCCTCGCGGAAGAACTCCATCGGATTGTCCGCCGGAAAGCTCTTCGCCCAGGTGCCCTGCGTCACCTCGGACCAGTCGTCCCAGATTTTGCGCTGGAGATCGCTCCACCCGGCCATCCAGTCAGTGGAATATGGATTGTTGTCCATGTGGCAACTCCTCGATATTTTGGCCCGACGCGGGGCCGGATGTCTTGAATTGGACGGCGCGTCCCTGCGCCGCTGCAACGGGGCAGTTTTTCCCACCTCTCGTGAGAACGGAGAGGTCGCCCCGCAACCAGCCTGGAAAAGAGGACGTTATTCCAAACCGGCCTTGGCTTCTTCCACAAGCCTGGAGATGTTCTTTTCGATCAATTCCTTCAGCTCGTTTTGTCCCTGGGTCAAGACATCCATCGTGCGCTTGGCGTTGTCCACCATCATTTTGCCGAGATTGGTGGCAATGTCCGCCTGGGTGGCGACAGCCTCCTGGACGGTTTTGGCCGAGCTAAGCTCCTTGAGCTGCTTGGCGCCCGCGGTGATGAACCCTTCTGCCGCCTCCAGCTGTTGTTTGGTCAACTCCTGCACGGTGCGGTCGTTGATCTTTTGCAGATCGGAGATCGAGTCCATCATCTTCTTGGTCAATTCCGTCATACGTTCGGCAACCTTATTATTGTCCATGGTCTGGGTCCTTTCGGTTAAGGGCGCTTGGCTTTTTTATGCTGCACTGCAATATATTGCAATGCAGCATAAGGTAACCGTTTGTGTGTGTCAAATCTTTTTTTGCTGAACCGTTAAAAAAATTCAGCAAGAGGGCATTCATGCCGGATCGTCCGATTGTTGGCTGGGGGTTTTGCCACCCAGAGAGATGCCGAAAAGACCTTCCTGGAGGGAATTCCAGATTTCCAGGTTGTGGCGTCCCATTTCGGCGATCATGGCCACGGGGTCCGCAGAGGACTGGAAACGGCTTTTCTGGTCCATGAAGAGATCCAGGCTGAGCTTCATCCATTCGCCGAGGGCGCCCTGCATGGCATCGCCGTAGAAGCGGATGATCATTTGCAGAACGTCGGTGTCGAACACCGGATGGCCCTTGTCCTCCTGTTCGCTGATGATCTGGAGGAGAATCAGCCGGGTGAGATCGGCCCCGGTGCGGTTGTCCACCACCTGGAAGGGGATGCGGTCCATGACCAGATCCTGCACCCCTTCCAGGGTGATGTAGGCCGACTGCTCGGTGTCGTAGAGACGCCGGTTGGCGTATTTTTTGATGATGCGCACCGGGGTTTCGTCCATGACGATCGGCTCGTGCCTCGCGAACGGGTTGGCGGGAGTCAGTGGATGAACTGCCCGCCGTTGATGTCGATGTTGGCTCCGGTGATGAAGCCGGACTCCTCGGAGGCCAGGAAGGCCACCACGCGGGCGATCTCGGAGGGTTCGGCGAGGCGGCCTGCCGGGATCTGGGCGATGATGGACTGCAAGATATCCTCGCGGATTTTCTTCACCATTTCGGTGGCCACGTAGCCGGGACTGATGGTATTGACCGTCACCCCCTTGCGGATCCCCTCCTGGGCCACGGCCATGGTGAAGCCATGCATGCCGGCCTTGGCGGCGGAGTAGTTGGCCTGGCCGAACTGGCCCTTGCGACCGTTGATGGAGGAGATGTTGATGATCCGCCCGAAGCCGCGGTCCAGCATGCCGGGGAAGATGTGGCGGGTCATGTTGAAGACGCTGTCCAGATTGACGCCCATCACTTCGTTCCACTGCTGCGGGGTCATTTTCTTGAGGAAGCTGTCCCGGGTGATGCCGGCGCAGTTGACCAGGACATCGACGGGGCCGACCTCGCTTTCGATCTTCTCGACGGCCTGCCGGCAGGATTCGAAGTCGGCGACATCCGCCTCGTAGACCTTGATGTCCACGCCGGCATCCTTCATGTTTTGCTTCCATTGATCCAGATTGGGGCACTCGAAGACCGGGGCGCAGGTGGCGACGACCTGATATCCTTCCCGGCTCAAGGTGGTGCAGATTGCCGTGCCGATCCCGCCGGGACCGCCGGTGACCAAAGCGACTTTTTTGCTCATGTCATGAGTTCTCCTTGAAGAATTGTGTTGGCGCTCAACGTTCCACGGCCAGGGCAACGCCCATGCCGCCACCGATGCACAAGGTGGCCAGGCCTTTCTTGAGATTGCGTTTTTTCATTTCGTGCAGCAGCGTGACCAGGATCCTGGCCCCCGAGGCGCCGATGGGGTGGCCCAGGGCGATGGCCCCGCCGTTGACGTTGATCTTGCTCAGATCCCAGCCCAGTTCCTTGTTGACCGACATGGCCTGGGAGGCGAAGGCCTCGTTGGCCTCGATGAGTTCGAGTTGTTCGTGGGTCCAGCCGGCCTTTTCCAGGCATTTGCGCACTGCCGGGATGGGTCCGGTGCCCATGATTTTCGGCTCGACCCCGGCGCTGGCGTAGGCCACCACCCGGCCCATGATCTCCAGCCCGAGTTGTTCCGCCAGGGAGCGGGCCATGACGACCACTGCGGCGGCGCCGTCGTTGATGCCGGAGGCGTTGCCGGCAGAGACCGTGCCGGCCTTGTCGAAGGCGGGCGGGATCTTGGCCAGGCTTTCCACCGTGGTGCCGGCGCGGGGAAATTCGTCATTGGTGAAAAAAATGGAGGGTTGTTTGCGCTGCTTGATTTCCACCGGGATGATTTCGTCGTTGAAGCGACCGGCCTTTTGCGCCGCTTCGGTCTTCTGCTGGGAGGCGGCGGCGAAGGCATCCTGATCGGCGCGGGAGAACTCGAACTGTTTGGCGATGTTTTCCGCAGTGCAGCCCATGTGGTAGTCGTTGAAGACATCCCACAGGCCGTCGCTGATCATGGTGTCCTGCAATTTCCATTCGCCCATCTTGGTGCCGTTGCGGGAGTTGGGTACGCAGTGCGGAGAGGCGCTCATGTTCTCCTGGCCCCCTGCGATGACGACCCGTGCGTCGCCGCATTTGATGGCTTGCGCCGCCAGGGCCACGGCCTTGAGTCCGCTGCCGCAGACCTTGTTGATGGTCATGGCCGGGGTGGTCACCGGCAGCCCGGCGGCCAGGGTGGCCTGACGGGCCGGATTCTGGCCGACGCCGGCGGTCAGCACCTGACCCAGGATCACCTCGTCGATCTGGTCCGGTTTGAGACCACTTTTTTCCAGAAGCCCGCGAATCACCACGGCGCCCAGTTCACTGGCGGGCATGCCCGCCAAGGTACCCAGGAACTTGCCGATGGCGGTCCGTCCGGCGGCAACGATGACGACATCCTCCATGCTCTCTTCTCCTTCCCTTCGTTTGAAGTGATTGATCGGGCTGGTATCCGCGCCCGATTTGCGGGTAAGTCATGTTAATTACCCTGTTTTGCGTCATTTGAAAAGGGAATGCCGTCATGGAATGGATTTTCGTGCGATTTTTTCGCAACGGCGCAGCCGGGGTTGTGTTATGATGCGGTGCATGGGACGGCACCTTCGGAGAGCGCATGATGACGGATGAAGAACTGGAAGCGTTGCTGACGAACCTGGAATCGGATCGGGTGGAACGCAAGGATGACGTTGTCGGATTCCGCTGCCGTCAAGATCCGTCAGGCTGTCTGCGCCATGGCCATCATGGTGCTTTCCGGAATGCATGGCAGGATTTTGCAACTTTGACCGGACGGATCCTCGACCAGGCTCGAATTTCATGAAGTGGTTTGCCAGGATATGGCGGGAAATGCGCCTGGATGTCAAGGTGATCGGCTCGACGCTGACGCTGCTGGGCATCATGACGCTGGTGCTGGGCTGGAGCGCCATCGCTGCGGAACAGCGCGCCCTGAGCCGCCAGATTCAAAGCCAGGGCGCCTCCCTGGCCGAGGCGGCGGCCATCTTCTCCATCGAACCCCTCCTGACCCTGGATCACGGGGTGTTGAACAGCTATGTCCACCGCCTGACCCGCACCCAAAGCGATATCGGCTTTGTCCGCATCCTGGACGCCAGCGGTCGGGTGGTGGCGCAGTCGCCGGAACAGGCCGACCAGGCCATGCCCGAATCCGCCTCCGTCAGGCTTTTCCGCGTTCCGGTGCTGGTCGAACCGGAGGATACCGAACCCGTCGGCGCCGTGGAACTCGGCCTGCTGACCCGTCAGGCCGATCTGGCGACCGCCACCCGGGTGCATTGGCTGACCTTCGGCTCCCTGGCCATTTTCGTCGTGCTGGCCCTGGCCCTCTCCATGCTGTTGAAAAAAACCGTCACCGATCCCGTCCGTCGCCTCGACCGCCATGTCCGGGCGCTGGGTCACGGCGATCTGGAATCGGTCATCCTGCTGCCCGGGGCCGATGAACTGGGCAGGCTCTCCATGGCCATGGACGCCATGCGCCGCGACATCCGGGCTTCCCATGACGCCCTCCGCCGCCAGGAGGAGTATGTCGCCAGCCTCGTGGCGTGCGCCCTGGACATGATCGTCGCCGTGGACCGGGAGCGCCGCATCGTGATCTTCAATCCCGCCGCCGCCAAATGCTACGGCTACGCGGTCGAGGAGGTGCAAGGCCGGGAGGCCGGGCTGCTCTACGCCAGGCACGAGGAGGCGCAAGCCGTGTTCGCCACCATTCAGGAAACCGGCAAATTCGTCGGCGAGATCACCGGACAACGCAAGGACGGCTCGTGTTTTCCCGTCTTTCTTTCCGCCTCGCTCCTCAAGGATCGCCTGGGCCGGGTGATCGGCTCCCTGGGCAGCTCCAGGGACATCTCGGAACAAAAACAGGTGGCCGAGCTGGAACGGGCCAGAAGGGCCGCCGAGGCGGCCAATCAGGCCAAGAGCGCCTTTCTGGCCGTCATGAGCCACGAAATCCGCAGCCCCATGAACGGCGTGATCGGCATGGCCGATCTCCTGGCGGCCACGGAGCTTTCCGGCGAGCAGCGCCAGTACGTCGAGATCATCCTGCGTTCCAGTCACTCCCTGTTGGGCCTGCTGAACGGCATTCTCGATTTCTCCAAGGCGGAAGCGGGCGCTCTGCGGCTGGAACAGGTGGCCTTCCACCCGCGCGAGGTGGTGGCCATGGCCTGCGAGATCATGGCCGTCGCTGCGCATGGCAAGGGGTTGCGCCTGATCCACGAAGTCGATGGGAAGGTTCCTGAGTGTCTGCGGGGCGACCCCTTGCGTTTGCGGCAGGTGTTGGTCAATCTGGTGAACAATGCGGTCAAGTTCACCCCTGTCGGCGAAATCCGGGTCACGGTGGCCGTGGCCACCACCGAGTGGCACGCGGATGGCCCGGTTCTGCTCCATTGCACGGTTCGCGATACGGGGATCGGCGTGCCGATGGACAAGCAGGAACTGATCTTCGAGCGGTTCAGCCAGGCCGATTTTTCCACCACCCGCAAATTCGGCGGGGCGGGTTTGGGGTTGGCCATCAGTCGTCAACTGGTCGAGCTGATGCAGGGGCGGATGTGGCTGGAGAGCCGGGGGGAGGGGCAGGGGAGCGCCTTTCATTTTCTGGCGCGGTTCCACGAGTGTCATGATGCCGACCTGGTGGTCCCGGACGAGCGTCCGGCCATGCCGGTGGTCCGGTCCCGCGCCTTGCGCATCCTGGTGGTGGATGACGGGGTGGACAACCGGATTCTCGCTTCCCACATCCTGCGCAAGGAGGGGCATCGGGTCGAACATGCCGAAAACGGCAAGGTGGCGTTGGCGCGTCTTGCCAGGGAGCCGTTCGATCTGGTGTTGATGGATGTCCAGATGCCGGAAATGGATGGCATCGCCGCCACCCGGATGATTCGCGACGGGGGCGCGGGGAGCGGGGTGACCGCCATTCCCATTCTGGGGATCAGCGCCGGCGCCTTGCGGGAGGAGCGGGCCAATGGCCTTGCCGCCGGCATGGATGAATTCCTGACCAAGCCCTACCGGGCGCGTGCCCTGTTGGACGCGGTGCAGCGCGTCACCCGGCTCGTGCGCCGCGCGCCGGTGCGCCGCTTCCCGGAGGCGGCGGCGGGCGAGCGCCGCAGGCTCGCCATGGAGCGTCTCGCCACCGCTCTGGAGTCCCGGGACAGGCACTCCGTGACCTCTGCGGCCAAGGAACTGCGCGAACGCATGGCCTCGCCGCCGGAGCGGACCCTGGCCGTGCGCATCGCCCTGGCCGCCCAGAAGGATCATCTGGAGCGGGCGCGGGAATATTTCGATCGCCTGCAAACGCACCTGAGGGAGTTGACCGAAACGTGACCGACCTGCTTCCCCTCCTGGAGGCGCGCACGCCGTTTCTGGCCGGGCTGATGCTGTTGCCTGGCGAACGTGTGGCCGTGTTGGGCGGGGAGGCCTGTGGCAAGAGTCGTCTGTTGAGGATCCTGGCCGGTCTCGAGCATCCGGATGGGTGTCGGGTACGCTGGCGGGGGGAGGCGTTGGCCGATCTGCCTGCCGCCAGGCGGGCGCGGGAGATCGGGGTTTTGTTCCGCGATCCCGACAGCCGCTTCCTGTGCGCGACCCCGGGCGAGGAGATCGCCTTGGGCCTGCCGACAGGCGAGGCGCGTGCGCGGGTGACCGAATCCCTGATCTGGGCGGGTCTGGAGCCGGAATTGGCCTGGCGTTCCTGGGCGGAGTTGTCCGCCTCCCAGCGTTATCGGGTGGCCATGGCCGTGGTGCATGCCGCCCGGGTGACCTTGTGGTTGATCGATGAGCCGGGAGGTCCTTTGTCGGACATCGGCGAGGCCGATTTCTCCCGGCGGTTGTCGGAGCATCTCCGGCGGCATGGGGCTTCCAGCGTGATCGTCACCAGCCGCGCGAGCCGGGCGCGTCGTTTTGCCGACCGGGTGATCCGGTTATGAGTTTCTCGAACCGCGCAGGGGATGTCGCCGCATGATTCACGCCAGCCTTTCACCCATTCCGGATCCGGAGTTGCACCTTTTTCGTCTGGGCAATGGTTTGACCGTGGGGGTCCTGCCCATGCCCTGGCTGCACGAAACCGGCGCCACGGTGATGGTGCGGGCGGGCAGCCGTTTCGAGACGGAACGTCAGACCGGCATGGCCCACTTTCTCGAGCACATGCTGTTCAAGGGGACCTCCGACATTCCCGATCCCACCCGTTTTCACGCCCGATTGGAGTCCATGGCTGCCGACATGAACGCGGCCACCGGTCAGGAGATCAACGCCTACTGGATCACCCTTCCCCCGGAGTGGCTGGAAGAGGGTTTTGCGCAATTCTGCGCCATGTTCACGCAGCCGGCCTTTTCCGATATCGAAACCGAACGGCGGGTGATCCTGGAGGAGATGCGCGAGGACGAGAACGATCGCGGCGAGCTGGCCATCCCTTCGGTGTTGGGCAGTGCCGCCTTGTGGCCGGGGCATCCCCTGGCCCGTTCCGTATTGGGCACGCGGGAGAGTATCGCCCGCATCACGGTGGAGGATTTGCGTGTCTATTTGCGGCGTCACTATCTGGGCGGGGCCATGGCCGTGGCCTTTTGCGGTCCCATCGATCCCGCGCTCGGTTTGCGGTTGGCGGAACGGACGTTGGGGCAACTCCCTGCCGGCGTCGGCATGGCGACTCAGCCGCCTGTCTTGCGTTCCTCCGGTCCGCACTGGATTGCGGTGGACGATCAGACCTCGCAGTTTTCTCTTTCGTTGTTTTTCGGCACCGGCGGGTTTCATGCCCCCGAGTATTATCCTGTCGCGGCCTTGCGTCGGCTGCTGGACGATGGTTTTTCTTCCCGCTTGCAGGCGGTGGTGCGGGAACGGCGTGGTTTGGCTTACGATGTCTGGTCTGCCTTCACCACGCACTCGGATGCCGGTTTTTTGGAAGTTGGGGCCACGCTTTCTCCCGATCATCTGGAGGAGGGTTTTTTTCTGTTGCTCGATCAGCTCGGATCCCTGGTGCATCAGCCTCCCGATCAGGAGGAGTGGTTGCGGATTCTCACCCGTTGGCGTGCGTCGTTGCTCGCCACGCTCGATCACCCCGTGGAGTTGATCGAGCGGTATGTGAGCGACCGTCTGTTCCATGCCGCCGAACCGCTTTCCCGCACCTGGGAGCATGCCCGCGTCCTGGATCCGGCGGCCTTGTCCGGGATTGCGCAGCGGCTTTTGCAACCGCACAATATGGTTGTGGTTCTGGTGGGACCCGAGGCGCGCAGGGTTCTGCCGGGCCTGAAGGCCGATTTCGGAGGACGTGTGCGACGATAAAATTATTATGGGTCCAGGGGGATTATCCCCCTGGTGGGATCCAAGGGCGAAGCCCTTGGTGGGA
>JADGAR010000068.1 GCA_015231915.1 Magnetococcales bacterium | reverse complement strand
CTTCGCCCTTGGATCCCACCAGGGGGATAATCCCCCTGGACCCCTAATAATTGATCGGGAGCGTCATAAATGACAGCAGATATACTGAAATTCGCCTCTGAAATCGTCGAAGCCTATGTCTCCAAAAACGAATTGCCCCCAAGAGAGGTGTCGATCCTGCTGCGCGAAGTGTTCGATACACTGCGCACCCTCTCCGAGGAAACGGAAGAAATACCAACAGGAGAACCACCACCGGATTGGACCCCGACATCGTTCCCGGAACCAGCCAAACAACAACCCTTCGTCCCACTGGACCAGGCCGTCACCCCACAGGCCATCATCTGCCTGATCTGCGGTCGCGCCTGCAAGGCACTCAAAGGACACCTGACCCGCTCCCACGGATTGGAAATCCCCCAATACCGCGCCATGTTCGGCCTGGATAAAAGTTTTCCCATGACGGCTGCGGAATACTCCGGCACCCGACGCAACCTGGCCAAGAAATTCGGACTGGGCGGACAACGCCCTAACCCTGAGCCTCCCGAAAACGAATGATGGCACGACGGTCCTTCTTGGTGGGCCGCCCGCCTGGAAGCGGACGCGGCTCGGAACGCAAGGCAAGCGCAGTCAACTCCCGCTTGCGACAACTGGCCTCGCTCTCCGCATAAAGCGCCTGCGCCACGGGGGCCGGACCACGCCGATCCGACAAACCCAATACCTCCACCTCGAACAGGAATTGATCCTTGCGAATCTCCATCCGGTCTCCCACCCGGATGTCACGCCCAGGCTTGGCACGCACACCGTTGACATGCACCATCCCCCCATTGGCCGCCTCGCAGGCCAGGGAACGCGTCTTGAAAAAACGCGCAGCCCATAACCACTTGTCCAGACGAACCGTGCCCTCCACCTCATCCGTGCCAACGCGCTCCATGACCGGTCTACCCTACGCTCCGCCGCAACCCGGCAGCGATCTCCTCCAAGGTTTGCGAAAGTTGCAAGGCTCCCTGACCAAGCTGAGCAAGACTCGCCTTGCCGGACGCCGTCTCCAGCAAAGATTCCAACCCCTCGGCAACGTTCAACGCCTCCAAAACCTGCTCCTCCACCTCCACGCGTACCCCTGCATCAGGCGCCCCCAAACCAGCCGCCTCGGCAGAAAGCGCATGCACCTCATTCACCGCCCCATGCAGGGCGTCACGCAGAGGAACCAACTCCCCGGATACCTCGTCCAACAAGGCAACACTCTCCACGATGCGCTGGTTGATCTCCCCACTGCCCTCCAACACACGCTGCATGGAACGCCCCATCTCCCCGACAGTCTCTCCCTGCGCGTCCATGGCCATGAGCATGGCGAAATTGGCCCCACCAATCCGCTCGATGCCCTCGCTCAAATGCATTTCCCACTCCCGCACCCCGCTGGAATGCATCCGAATCTCCTCGATCTTGGCCGAAATCATCTGGGTGGCATCGGCAGTCTGCCGCGCCAGGGCCTTCACCTCGTTGGCCACCACCGCGAACCCCTTGCCCGCATCCCCAGCCCCAGCCGCCTCGATGGAGGCATTCAACGCCAACATGTTGGTCTGCTCGGCAATGTGATTGATGATCTCCACTACCGCCCCGATCTCTTGCGCCGATACCGTCAGACGCTCCATCACCTCCCGGTCGCTGCCCGCGAACTCCACCAGCCGACGCGACTCCTCGTTGGCCTCCCGACAGCGCGTCCGCACCTCCTCCAACTCCTCGGTGATCGTCTCCAGGATCTCGAACGCCGATTGCATCGGTATCCGCGCCTGTTCGGCATCTTCACGGATCCCACCCAATCGCTCGTTGACCCGCTGCGTGTTGCTCGCAGCAGTCTCCAGCCTCTCCATGCCCTTGCGGATCTCCTCGGCCACGGCAACCAAACGTCCCGTCACCTCCGCCACAACCCGCGCGCGATCCCCGGGTTGCGCAAAGACGGCAATCCCGCCCTCCCGTAACGCCTCCAGCCGCTGCCGCAAATCCACCGACGCCGCCATCCCCTCGGATACACCCCGCGCCATGAGCGCCTCGAACTCCGTGATCCACTCGGCCAGTCGCGCCAACTCGCCACCCGTGCGCGCAATCCGCTCCGCATACTCCTGGCCCTGTCTGCCACGTTCGACCATCCCCGCATGGTAGCGCTCCACCACCACCTCCGCGCGCTCCTCCGATCCCCCGTCGGCAAGCCGCTGGTAAACCATCCGCTCCAACCCCCGCAAGGGACGCAAGGTGCCGGACAGCATCGACCGGGCAAGGCCCACGCCAAGCAACAAGCCAAGCACAGCCAGAATCAGTCCGACATCCGCATCCGGCAAAGGGGCCGGTCCCTCGGTCAACGTCGCGGCCACTGCGGAGCGGAGGAACAACCCATCCGATCCCTGCCGAACCGCTCCAGAGCGGGCCGGGGGCATCCTTTCCTGCCGGCTCTCCTGCAAACGCTTTTCCACCTCCTGCCGCGCCTGTTCCAGACCACGCTCATCCAGAGCCGGCCCGGTCGCCAAGGGGGCGGCAGGAGAAAATCCCCTTGCCGCATGCTCCCAGTCGTCAATCCCCTGCAACACCCCTTCCCGGGCGGCCTTGGCAAGACCCGACTTGCGGGTGGCGTCGCGCATCGCCTCCAGCCGACCCAGCAACACCTCCAGCCGCTCCCGGCTCCCGTCCGTCAGCAATGCCTTGCCGGCCACACCGGCACTTTCGCAGGCACTCCGGATCCCTGCGATGCGGTGCGACGGGAAAAACGCCTCCAACCGTTTGCCCGCCTCATTCATCCGCGCGATGTGCTCTTCCTTGAGGTCGTATTGCATGTTGGCCTTGACAAATTGCTGAAAGGCCTGCTCGTAACCTGTCCCCAGTCGTTGCAACGCCTCGCGGGTCTCCTGACCGATCTGCGCACCGGCCAGCTCCCGGCTGAATTCCTGCCAGGTCTGGGCGAACTGCTGCCGGTATTTGGCCTTCCAGTGCCGGTGATACTCCTTTTCCTGCCGGCGCAAGGTCACGACCAGGTCGTGCAAACGGTCCAGGTCGTGTTGCGCAAGCCGCGCCTCCAGGGCCGTTGCGGCGGCAAGCAACGCATCTCGCCCCGCGTCTGCGGCGTTCGGTATCGTTTCCTTGCGCAAGGCGTCCAATTGCGCCTGCAACCGGTTTTGCCAGGTTGTCAGGGCCTCGCCGATGGCGTGGGCATGGGGCAAAACCGCCTCCCCGTTCAGCGCCTCCCGTGCCCTGACGATGGCGGCAATCCCCTTGTCGGCGGCAGCAGGGGCGCGGCTTTCCAGAAATGCCCGCTGCGCCTCGACGGCCTCCAGCACCAGGGCCTGCACCGCTTCCAGCCGCCCGGCGCCCGGATCGGGCACAACCGGCTGGGCAGGGGGCTGCGGCGGTTCGGCGGCCTTGGGCGGTTGGGCGTCACGGGAGGCCAACTCCTCGCGCGCCTTGGCCAGTTGTGCGTTCAGTGCGCTCGATTCCTCGCGCGCCTTGGCCAGTTGTGCGTTCAGTGCGCCCGATTCCTCGCGCGCCTTGGCCAGTTCTCCGGCATCGGTGCGTGGCGGAATGTTGGCCAACTCTTCGCGAGCCTTGGCCAGTTGTGCGTTCCGTGCGTTTGACTCCTCGCGCGCCTTGGCCAGTTGTGCGCTCAGTGCGCTCGATTCCTCGCGCGCCTTGGCCAGTTGCGACTCCCGCGCACGCAGGGCCTCCGCAGCCTGGCCATCCTCGGGTGCGCCTCTTTTCGGCGCGGATTGCGCTTGTCGATAGAGGTCGCGGGTCTTTTGCAGCGTCAGGTGATAGTCGGCAATGGCGGCCAGAAACAGCAATGCCGGCAGGCCGATGGTGAGACCGATTTGCATTTCAATGCTCAATCGCTTGAAATGTTTTGCTATTTCCATGTGCATGCATCCGGATGGTTGGCCAATGATCCCGTGTGTGGCATGATGTATTGAAACCGCTTGCATAGAATAACCGAATTTGCCCTGGTTTGCCTATCCATGAAACTGACTGCACGTGATTTTTCCGCCCGCCTGAAGCGGGAAGGCCCCCCCACCATGGCGCTGCTGTACGGTCCCGAATCGGGGCTGGTGGCCAGGCACGCCGCGCTGCTGCGCCGATCCGTGGTCTCGGCGGAAGACGAGGAGATGGACGCGGAAAACCTGCACGGCGCCGACCTGGACGTGACCCGCCTGCTGGCCGCCTGCAACGCCTTTCCCTTTTTCGCGCGCCGCCGGTCGGTGGAACTCCGGGAGGGGGATCAACTGAACGCGGCGGCCCGCAAGGCGGTGCTGGGTTATCTGGCCTCGCCCTCGCAAAGTTCGCTGTTGACCGTGCTGGCCGGCCCCCTGGAGGTACGGCACCCGCTGCGCAAGGCCTTCGAGGAGCACAAGAGCGCCTGGTGTGTGCCACACTTTCCGCTGGAAGGCCGGGAGTTGCATGCCTGGCTCAAGGAGCGGCTGCGGGAGGCCGGCTTCGCCGTGGAGGCGGATGCCATCCCGGCGCTGGCGGAACGGCTGGAAGGCGATGCCCGCAACGCGGAAAGCGAACTGGAAAAATTGATGCTGTTCCTGGGAGACCGGCGCCGGGTGACCCTGGAGGATGTCCTGGCCTCGGTGGGCGAGTCCGGGACGCGCAGCGGTTTCGCCTTGGCGGAAGCGGTGCTGGGAGGCCGGGTGGAACAGGCGCTGCCGATCCTGGATCATCTCCTGGAGGCCGGCGAGGAGCCGTTGGCGCTGCTGGGGCTGTTGACCCAGCGTCTGCGGCGTCTGGCTCAGGGGATGCATGCCCTGCGACAGGGCGAGGACCCGGAAAGCATCGCCACGCGTTTGCAGGTGTTCTGGAAGGAGAAGAACGACTTTTTCGCCCGCATGCGTTCCACCTCGCCCCGCTGGCTGGCCAATGCGCTGCTGCGCTGTCAGGAGGCGGATCGGGAACTCAAGAGCAGCGGGAGCGAGCAGCGGATCATGGAGCGTCTGGTGATCGGGTTGGCGCATAAAACGAGCGGGCGTCCCGCATCGTCCGGCGCGATGCCGCCAGGAGCAGGGCCACCCCCAACAGGCCGGTGGCGGTCATGAGAAAGAGCGTTGTGGACATGCGGGGGTAGGCCATGCCACCCAGGACCGGTCCGATGCCGCGTCCGAGGGCGCTCATGGATTGGAACACGCCCAGCATGATCCCCTGCCGCTCCGGATCGGTGTTGAGACTGGCCAGCCCGGAAAGGGAAGGATGCACCAGCCCGGAGCCGATGGCAATGATGCCCATGGCCGTCAAAATGGCGGGCCATCCCCCAGGCCTGAGCAGGGCGAGTCCCCCGGCCACGCAGAGCAGGCCGGCCAGGGCACTGTTTTTTTCACCAATGGCCTTCACGATATGGCGCAGCACCCCCCCCTGGACGATCACGGCCACCACACCCACATAGGTGAACAGCCATCCCACGGTGGTCATGTCCCACTGGAGGAGATCCTTGCCCCACAGGGGCAAGGTCACCTCGAAGCCGGAAAAGAGGGTGACGAACAGCCCCATGAGCATGCAGGCGGTCAGGGCGCCGGGGTATTGGCGCGCCAGGCCTCCTGGCGCCAGAGAGAAGAGGGGGTGCGAAAGGCGGGTCCGGGTCGGTTGGCGGACGGTTCTGGTTTCCGGCAGGTAGCGAATGGCGGCCAGGGCATTGAGTCCGGTGATCAGGGCGGCGCCCAGGGGGGCGGCCTCCACACCGAAGCGCGCCAGCCAGCCGCCGAAGGCCGGACCGAGGATGAACCCGAGGCCGAAGGCGGCGCCGATGAGACCCATGGCCCTGGAGCGCTCCTCCGGGGAGGAGAGGTCGGCCAGGGCGGCCTGCGCCACCGCGATGTTGGCCCCCATGATGCCCGCAGCGGCACGGGCCGCGAACAGCATCCACAGGCTGGTGGCCATGCCGTAGGCCAGATAGGAGAGGGCAGAGCCGATCAGACCGGCGATCAGGGCGGGACGCCGGCCCATGCGATCCGACAGCCATCCCCACCAGGGGGCGAAGAGGAACTGCATCAGGGAGTAGATGGCCATCAGCCAGCCGATCTGTTCGGGGGTGGCGGCAAAGCGGGGATCGGCGGCATAGAGGGGCATGAGGGGCAGCACCATGCCGAAGCCCAGCAGGTCCAGAAAGACCGCCAGAAAGATGATGCCGGTGGAAGGGGGGAATTTCATGGGGCAAGGCTCCCGATGCGTTGCCAGGCGAGATGGAAGATGGGACGGCCCGCTGCTTCGCCCTTGGTCTGGAAGCGGGTGGCCACCCAGAAATCGGGTTGGGGAACGAAGTGCTCCGGCGGGGTGGCGAGATTGACGAAGGCGGGATGACCGTTCAGGGTCTGGTCCATCCAGTGGGCGTATTCCTCCCAGTCGGTGGCCAGGGTGAGCAGCCCGCCGGGTCGCATGCGTCCCGCCAGCAGTTCCAGGAAGTCGTGCTGAACGATGCGGCGTTTGTGATGGCGCTTTTTTGGCCAGGGGTCGGGGAAATTGATGATCACCCAGTCCAGACTGGCCGGCGGGATGTCGCTGGCAAGGGCGGACTGCGCGGCGCAGGGCAGCAGCCGCACGTTGCCGATGGCCTCGCGGGTCAGGCGTTTGATCAGGGCGGCCTCCCCTTCCTGGAACACCTCCGCGCCGAGAAAGCGGTCGTTGGGGTGGCGGGCGGCGAGTGTGGCGAGAAACTGGCCGTTGCCGAAACCGATTTCCAGGATCAGGCGGGCATCCGGCGCGGCCTCCAGGGCGGTCAGAAGGGCGGTGCGCTCCGTGGCGGCAGGAATGCGCAGGCCGGGCAGGGTCTCATCCAGCCAGCTTTTTTCGCGCGGGGTGAGAAAGCCTCTCTTGCGGCCATGCACCTTGAACGACTGCCAGGGGGTGGGGGATATCGGTTCGCGGGGTTGACACATCGGAATGGCGGGCCTATTTATGGGTTACGGTATTGCGGATTTTTTCGCGTTCTTTCGGAGAGAGTCATGATAGCACCCAAGAAGAGCAACTTCACGGATCCGAAACGGCTGGTCGAGTGGTTTTACGAACCGGAGGACGGGGAGGCGGATGCCTGGCTGAAGCAGGCATGCACGGCCTGGCGCGCCTTGCCGGGGTCGTCCCCGCCCGCCGACGCCGTGGTTCTGGTCACCGATGGCAAAGGATATGCCCTGGGCAGGGTGGATGCAGCGGGCACCCTGGTCGTGGAAGGGGAGACGTTGACCGCGACCCATTGGTTGCCATTGCCGTCATTGCCCGAGCCGGCGACCGGGAGCAACGGTGGGGGATCGATTTTCAGGCACAATAACAGTTGGCGGCGGTACTGAAAGCGGGAGGGTCCGTGCGCGCGAGTCGTCCCCCGCTCCGGTGGAAGGAGCGGGGGAGGCGGTGGTCTCGGATCAAAGCCCGGCAGTGTGGGCGTTGAGGATGGCCGCCATCAGGTCCTTGGTGCGGAGTTTTTCCTTCTTGAGGCGCTCCAGATCGAATTGGTTGCGCACATCGCGGGTTTCGTCGATCTCCTTTCTGAGCGACTCGTGGTGGTCATACAGCTCGCGGAACTTCGGATTGCTTTTCAAAAGTTCGTTGACGGCCTGCAATTGATCTTCAAACATGGACATCTCCTTGCTAAGATGGGGGTGGTGTGCGTTCCCTGCCTTGTTCAACCGGCCGGGTCGGGGGGGATGGCGCCGAGTTTTCCGGATTGAATGGCCGCGCGGGCGAGCTGGTCGGCGGCCTCGTTGCCCGGATTCCCCGCATGTCCCTTGACCCAGCGCCATTCTACCTCATGTTTCAGGCAAACGGCATCCAATCTTTGCCACAATTCGCAGTTGAGGACCGGCTTGCCGTCGCTTTTGCGCCAGCCGCGGCGTTTCCAGCCTTCCAGCCACTGGGTGATGCCGTTCTTGACGTAGGCCGAATCGGTATTGACGATCACCCGGCAGGGACGATTCAGGGCCTCCAGCGCGTGGATGGCGGCCAGCATCTCCATGCGATTGTTGGTGGTGATCGGCGCGAATCCGCAAAGATTTTTTTCATGGGGGCCGTATTGCAGCAATGCCCCCCAGCCTCCGGGTCCGGGATTGCCGCTGCAGGCGCCATCCGTGTGGATCTGCACCGGTGGGGCGGGCGGGGGAGGGGAGGTGAGGGCTTCTGGGTTGATCATGGACGACCGGATGCGCGGTTGGCGGTTTAGTTGGACGGCGGAATCGTTTATACTCTTTTGCTGCGTCATTGTACACCACGAGTCTACGGAAAGGAAAAGGGATGGGCAAGGTTCTGGTTACGGGGGCAGCCGGTTTCATCGGCTCCCACCTCGCATTGCGGCTGTTGGATCGGGGCGACCATGTGGTCGGCCTGGACAACCTGAACGGCTATTACGATGTGAACCTCAAACGGGCGCGTCTGGCCCGTCTGGAGGGTCGCGCGGGTTTCACCTTCGTGCAGATGGATCTGGAGGATCGCGAGGGGATGGCGGGCCTGTTTGCGCGGGAGCGGTTCGACGGGGTGGTCAACCTGGCGGCCCAGGCCGGGGTGCGCTATTCGTTGAAGAACCCCTTGTCTTACGTGGACAGCAATCTGGTGGGATTCGTCAATGTTCTGGAGGGGTGTCGTCATTCCGGGGTGGGACATCTGGTGTTCGCCTCTTCTTCTTCGGTTTACGGGGCCAACGAGACCATGCCCTTTTCGGTCCACCAGAACGTGGATCATCCCCTCTCCCTCTACGCGGCCACCAAGAAGGCCAACGAGTTGATGGCCCACACCTATGCCCATCTCTATCGTCTGCCGGTCACCGGGTTGCGGTTTTTCACCGTCTACGGTCCCTGGGGCAGGCCGGACATGGCGTTGTTTCTCTTCACCCGCGCCATTCTGGAGGGTCGTCCCATCGATGTTTTCAATCATGGCAAAATGCGCCGTGATTTCACTTATGTGGATGATATCGTGGAAGGGGTCCTGCGGGTCCTGGATCGCGTCCCCACGCCCGATCCGGAGTGGTCCGGCAAACACCCGGAGCCGTGTTCGAGTTCCGCGCCCTATCGCCTCTACAATATCGGCAACAATCAGCCTGTGGAATTAATGAAATATATCAATGCCCTGGAGGAGGCCCTGGGCATGAACGCCCGGATGAACATGCTCCCCATGCAACCCGGCGATGTCCCGGCCACCTGGGCCAACGTGGATGACCTGATCCGCGACGTGGGTTTTCGTCCCGCCACCACGGTCCAGGAGGGAATCCGCCGGTTCGTGGCCTGGTATCGGGAATATTACGGGGTGGTTTCTTAGTGAATGCCCATGACCTCGGCTACACCAGGCTGTTTTCCCACGCCCGGATGATGCGGGACCTGGTGGAGGGCTTCATCCACGAGGCGTGGGTCGCCGGGCAGATGTCCAGCAAGTGGTGGTGGAGTTGGACGCCTGGTTGAAAAGCCCGGAACAGCGGGAGTTGCGCAGGGCGTTCGCGCAATGGTTGAGTCGGATCCTGCTGCCGCGCCTGGCGAAAAACAGCCCCGTTCGGGAACCCATGCCGGAGATGAATGACCTGGAGGAGGTGCGTACCATGTTGGCGGAAACCGTGGAAGGGTGGACCAGGGAGTGGCAGCGGGAAGCCTATCGGGATACCTATCGGGAAGCCTATCGGGAAGCCTATCGGGAAGCCTATCGAAGAGGTTATCGGGAGGGAGAAGCCGCCATGCTGACGCACCTTTTGCAACATCGCTTCGGCCAACTGCCTGTCTGGGTGGAAGAAAAAATCGCCAGGGCCGACAGCGCCATTCTGGAGGAATGGAGTCTGCGGGTACTTGATGCCCGGAGCCTGGATGGGGTGTTCCTGGACGGGGCGTGACGATCGCCGTCGGTCAAGCTACTTGACGGACAGCAGGTTTTCGGGTGCGCCCTGATAGTCGGAGCGTTGAATCTGCAAGCCCAGGTGCATGCCCTTGATGCTGACGATGGTGCAAGGATAGTCCGACGGGCGACCGAAAAAGATCACCCGGATATGCCCATGATCCCCCACATTGATCCCGGTCGGCTCCTCGTCGGCGATCATGGCGGCGCCACCAAAGCCCATATTGTCCGCACGTCCGGTGATCTGGCGGCCATCGGCCAGGCGCAGGGTGACGGCGTTGTGGTACTCGAACCGTTCGTGGCGTCGTCTTTGCTGGTTGGGCGTTTCCATGCCAGGGTCCTCCTCGCGGCGTTCGTCGAACTGTGATCCATCTCCATGATGCCTCTCATTGCCACGGGATGCAATGGGGGATGTTGGCAAAGCGTGGCACGAAAGATCCGGATTACCCGGAACGGACCAGCAAAACCACCGCCTGCGCCGCAATCCCCTCGCGGCGACCGGTGAAACCCAGGCGCTCGGTGGTGGTGGCCTTGACGTTCACCCGCTCCGGGGCAATCTCCAGCGTGGCGGCGATGGCGGCTACCATCGCCGGGATGTGGGATGCCAACCTGGGCGCCTCGCAGATCACCGTGGCATCCACGTTCACCACCCGATATCCCCGTTCCCGCAGCGCCTCCCGCACCCGCTCCAGCAGTTTCCGGCTGTCGGCGCCCCGGTAGGCCGGGTCGCTGTCCGGAAAGTGGTGGCCGATGTCCCCCATGGCCGCCCCACCCAACAAGGCGTCCATGATGGCATGCAACAGCACGTCCGCATCCGAATGGCCCAGCAACCCCAGTTCGTGGGGAATGCGCACCCCCCCCAGCACCAGGGGTCGATCCGGGGCGAAACGATGCACGTCGAATCCCTGGCCTACCCGCATTTCCATGTCGTTCTCCTCGCTTCCCGCCGACAGCCACGCTTCGGCCTGCGCCAGATCACGGGGATGGGTGATCTTGAGGTTGCGTTCGTCGCCGGCAACCGCCAACACCGGCTCCCCGGCCCGCTCCAGGAGGGATGCGTCATCCGTGCCGACGAATCCCGCCCGTTTTGCCTCCCGGTGACAACGCAGCAGCGTGCCGTAGCGGAAAATCTGCGGGGTCTGGATGCCCCGCAAGCGCGACCGGTCCAGGGTGCGTGCGATATGGTCTGTCTCATCCACCATTTTGATGGTATCATGCAACGGCACAGCCGGAATGATCGCCACGGCACCTGCGCGCGCCTGCAACAGCCGGTCCAGCAGCACGCGGGCAACCAGGGGACGGGCGCCGTCATGCACCCCAACCCAGGCGTCGTCCGGCACATCCAGCCGCGTCAGACCCGCCAGGACCGAGGCTTGACGCTCGGCGCCACCCGGCACCGGCGCCAGGAGCCTGGGCCAGCCGGCCAGATGCGGCCCCATGACCTCCCGCCACAACGGCTCGCCATCCGGCGCGATCACCGGCAGAATGGCGGTGACCAGCGGGTGGGCGTGCAGACGCTCCAGGGTGTGGGCCAACAGCGGACGACCGGCGAGAGTCTGGTACTGCTTGGGCAACTCACCGCCGAAGCGGCGTCCCTGGCCGGCTGCCACCACGATCATCACCACCGGCGCGTCGGAATCGGGCGACTGGGTCGTCATCGGGAAACGCGGCGCTCCCTGGGGTTGGGGTGGGTGACGGAAATCCGGAACCATTTGGTAGGGGAAAATTGCAGCGGCGTCAATCGGAAAAATCATCTTGCGAGGGGTCTCGACCATGGATGTACACTTTCTGGTGGCCACGGCGGCCTATGCCCTGGCGGCCATCCTGACCATCTATCGCGAATTGCGCGCCAGCCAGCCACCCGGAGGGGTGGTCTGCGCCCTGGTGGCCATCGGATGGCTGATCCAGCTCCTCCCCATGGCCAGGGGCGTGCTGGCGGCCAGGGGCCAATGGGAGGTCGATCTCGCCGCCTCCCTCGAATGGTCCACCCTGGTGATGGGCCTGCTGTTCCTCGTCGGCTGGTTGGTCCGGCGGCAGGAGACCCGCATCGCTGCGGTCCTGTTGTTGCCTTTGATGGCAATGTCCATGGGCGCCTCCCTCTTTTTGTCCAGTTCCGCCCATACCATGCGCGGCGTCTCCGAGCCGCTCCTGATCTCCCATCTGGTGCTCTCCCTTTTGGCCTATGGCCTTTTCACCATCGCGGCGGTCTTCGCCTTCATGGATGCCCTGCAGGAATACGCCCTCAAGAGCAAGCGCCTGGGGCAGGTCTTCATCCTGCTCCCGCCACTGAATGCCCTGGAGGCGACCCTGTTCCTCATGGTGCGCATGGGGTTCGCGCTGCTCTCCTTGAGCATCGTCACCGGCAGCCTCTTTTATTACCAGCAGAGCGGGGCCTATCTGGCCCTCACCCACAAGGTGCTCTTCACCTGGGCCACCTGGGTGGTGTTCGGCGTGCTGCTGCTGGGCCACCATTATTACGGCTGGCGCGGACGGCGCGCGGCCCGTTTCACCCTGTGGGGCTATCTCCTGCTGGTGCTCGCCTTCCTGGGGGTCAAGTTCGTCAAGGAGATCCTGTTGCAACGGATCTGAATCCTTTGCCGGCGCGGCCATGAAAACCTCTGGATATCTCGCCTGGGGAGCGGCCTGTTACCTGTTCTGCCTGCTCGCCCTGCTGCCGGCCCGCTGGCTTCAGGATCGTTTTCTCCCCAATGGCGGCGTTTCTCCGCTGATCCTGACCGGCGTTACCGGGACCCTCTGGTCCGGCGCCTTCCATGCCATAAAGGTGGGGGGAGTGGCCGCAGGGCCGGGTGCGTGGCGCGTGCGCCCCGGTTTCGGACTGCCGGGATGGCTGGGGGTGGCGTTTTCCCTGGGCGCGGCAGGCTCCGGCTTCCGTGTCGAGGGGGTGGCCGGTCCGGTCGGGGTGTCGGCCTTCTTTCTGGCCGGGGTGACCTTGAACGCCACCGTGGACCGGGCACGGGAAATCTTCCCCTGGTGGGTGATCCCGGACAGCCGGGGCGCGCTGCACGGTACACTGGAAAAACTGGTCTTTTCTTTCTCGTCGGGGGTGCTTGCCCTGCAGGGCATGGGCGTGGCGGAGGGCCTGTTCATCGGTCCCCCCTTCGCCCTCGCGCTCGGTGATTTTGCCGGTCGGGCCGAGCCGGGCGAGGAGGGGAGCGCCCTGTTGCGCTTCGAGGACCGCAATGCCCGGTTGCGCCTGCAAGGCAGCGTCCGGATCCATGCGGATGGCCGTTACCTCCTGGAAGGGAGCGCCGCTGCCCGCGCCCCGGTGGAGGAACGCCAGACCGCCTTGCTGCGCCTGCTCGGGCCTGCGGACGCACACGGGCAGGTGACCCTGCGCGAGTCCGGCAGGCTGTTTTGATCAAAAGCTGACTTGCGAACGCCCGGCGGATTTGGCCCGGTACAGCGCGGCGTCCGCCTGTTGCCACCAGGACTCCAGGCTCTCCTCGTGACGCCACTGGGCGAGGCCCACGCTCACCCCGAGCGCGGGGGAGCCGGGCGCATGCAGATTCATCTCCCGTATCAGCCCGCAGATCCGTTTCATGAGGGTGTTGGCATTCTCCAGGGTGGTGTTGGTGAGGATCATGGCGAATTCGTCCCCACCCACCCGGGCCAACAGGTCCGAGTCCCGCACCGTGGCGGAGAAGGTGTGCGAAACCCGTTTCAGCACGATGTCCCCCTCCCCGTGGCCCAGCCGGTCGTTGATCGCCTTGAAGTGATCCAGATCCATGCAGGCCAGCACCAGGGGATGGCCATGCCGCCCGGCGTTGGCCATTTCGGTTTGGGCGCGCTCCTCGAACACCCGGCGGTTGACCAGGCCGGTCAAGGCATCCCGGCGCGCCTGGTCGTACAGGTCCTCGTAGGCCAGCGCCCGCTCCAGCGGTCCCCGCAGTTCCTGAAGCACATCCTCCTCCAGACTCAGACAGGCCAACGCGGGCAGGCAGGCCTCGGGATGGATCAACAGCAGGCTGTCGCAATGGTCCGGGTCCAGAGGCCATTGATGAAAGAACAGGTTCACTTCGTCGAGATGGCCGGAACGGGGGGCATCGATTGGTTTTTCCAACAGTTCTTCGGCCCAGGTCATCAGTTGTTGCCGGTGGGGACCGTGACAGGAACAGGCCATGTGCGCCCGCTGCCGCCCGCGACGGCGATAGGCCACCAGATTGTGCGCGGTCAAGGGGGCGAGCCAGCGGGAAAAGGCCTCGATCATGGCATCCAGGTCCAGGGTCATCCCAAGCTGCCGGTGCAACTCGTAGATCCGCCCCAGACGCTCGGTCTCCCGCTTGTACTCCTCGATCTCCTCGATCAGATCGCGTGGCCGCTTGGCGAACAGGGTGGGATTGATCATCGAAGTGCGGCGATTTTCCAGTGAGATGCTGATGCCCATGACATTGGCTCCAGGTCTGTTGTCCCGATGGCCGGGTGATTGCCAGTTTACCTGGCTTTCTTCTGCCAACTTCGTGCCAAATGGGCGGGATGGGGGCAACTGATTAATAAAAGATAACAAATTGGGACGCAAATCAGCATGCTCCCCCCGGGCGGGTCGTCCCGGGGGGAAAATTATGCGCAGTCAGCAGTTTGGCGGCAAGCATTGCCAGGAGGGGTGCGCAGGCACGGTCACAAAAGCCCCTGGACCTGGCTGGGGGTCTGGTTGGCCTGGACCTGAATGGCCATGCCGGCGCGGTCGCGGATCACGCTGCTGGTCACCGCACTGGCTTGCGCCATGTCGGCGCCGTGGAAACGCCCGTTCGCGCCGCTCGGAGCCGTTCGCGCGCTCGTCAGGGCGTCGGACAGGGTGGCCAGTCGCGCATCGAGCCGGTCCCGGGCCTCGCCCAGCATGCGCTGATTGGCGGCCAGGGCGCCGAGCGCCTGTTGCGCGCCGTCCCGGGAGGACAGATCGATGGGCTGCAACACCCCGGAGAGCGCGGGCAGGGTCAGGGTCCGCTGCTCTCCCGCACCGGGCAGCGCGATGACCGCGCCGGAGGCGAGCAGCGGCACCCCGTTGTATTGCAGGCCCTCCACGGTGTCGTTCATCCCCTGCCGGATCCGGTCGGCATCCTGTTGCAGCGCCTGACGCTCCTCGGGCTTGAGCGCGCCACTGGCGACCTTGAAGGTGTGTGCCTGCAGGCGCGCCATGCCGTGCAGGAGATCCTCCACCCCGGCATGGGCCAATTGGGCGGCGGCAATGCCGTCATTGAGGTTCTGAATGGCGCGGTTGATCCCCTGCACCCGGGCCGAGAACGGGTCGGTCAGCTCCAGGGTGGCCGAGTCGGGGGCGATCCCCTCCGGCTTCCCCGTCGCCCCTCCGGGCGGCGGCTGGGTCGCGACGGTGACCGGCTGGACAGCCTGGGTCTGGTTGGCGCCGATGATGGCGATCGTCATGGGAGATCCCTCCTCGTTGTGGTGTGTCGAACTGGGCGGCATGGCGACTCCGCCCGATGGGTAGCGGTTGTCACGTCGAGCGGACCCATTGGCGAATCACCTGTCGCAGGGTTTCGCCGCGCACGGGTTTGCTCAGGTAGTCGTCCATGCCGGCCTCCAGGCAGCGTTCCCGGTCGCCTTTCATGGCGTGGGCGGTCAGGGCGACGATCGGGGTGCGTGGCCCGGCGACCGGCTCCCGCTCGCGGAAGAGACGGCAGGCGGTCAAACCGTCCATGCGGGGCATCTGGCAATCCATCAGGACCAGGTCGTAGCGTCGCGTGGCCAGCATGGCCAGGGCCTCCTCGCCATTTTTGGCCAGATCCGCCGTCGCGCCGACATGCTGCAACTGCCGCATGACCACCATGCCATTGATCTCGTCATCCTCGACCAGCAGCAGATGCGCGGGCCGCTCTTGTGCGTCTCCCGCCGGTTTGGCCGGCGCGGGCCTGGCGGAAAGGGCATCGTGGGTTGGTTTCATCGGCTTCTTCTCGAAGGTAATGCCCACATGAAAGCAGGATCCCCTGCCCAGGGCGGTTTCCACTCGCAGCTCTCCACCCATCAGGTCCACCAGACGGCGGGTGATGGCCAATCCCAGTCCGGTTCCTCCGAACAGCCGGGTGTGGGACTCGTCGGCCTGGGTGAAGGGCTTGAACAAATGCGCGATCCGCTCCGGATCCATGCCGATGCCGGTATCCCGGACCTCGCATGTCAGCCGGACCCGGTCGGAGGCATCCTCGCGTGCCTCGACCTGCAGGCTCACCTCTCCCTGAGAAGTGCATTTGATGGCATTGGAGAGCAGATTCAAGAGAATCTGCCTCAGGCGCACCGGGTCGCCGATCAGCGCGCTCTCCAGCCCCGCGCTGCGGCGCACGAAAAAGGCGATCTTTTTCTTGCGCGCCTCGACGGACATCAGGTCTCCCAGTTCGCCCAACAGTGCCTCCGGCGAGAAGGGGATCCGCTCCAGGGTGAGTTCTCCGGCCTCGATTTTGGAGAAATCCAGGATGTCATTGAGAATGCTCAGCAGATAATGGCCGGAGTTCAGGATGATCTTGGCCTGCTGGCGCACGTCGTGCAGATCGGTGGCCTCCTCCAGGAGTTCCGCCATCCCCAGAATGGCGTTCAATGGGGTGCGGATCTCGTGGCTCATGTTGGCCAGAAAGAAACTCTTGGCATGGCTGGCCGTTTCGGCGTCCGATTTGGCCTGCCGCAGGTCGCGCGCCGTCTCCCGCAGGTGGGCATCCCTGACGAAGGGGCTGGTCATGTCCAGAATCTGGATGCAGCAGTGACGCGCCATTTGGCGTAACGGCAGCGGTTTGATCAGGATCATCTGGATCATTCCCTGTCCGTTGGCGTCGTTGAACAATGGCAAGGGAAACGGGTTCAGCCGCGGCGTGAGCATGTTGGACAGCCCGCAGTGCAAGGCGGCCTCCACCGCCTCCCGCAGACGGGTGCCGTCGATGGTCGGGAACACCTCTGTCAGTTGCCGTCCCAGGGTCTGGTTCCGGGGCAGGCCGGAGGCCCGTTCCAGCCAGTGGTTCCAGAAGACGATCCGTTCTGCCGGATCCAGGATCATCAGTCCCAGGGCCGCCTCTTCCAGGGTCAGTTCCAGCAGTTCGGGAGGTACGGAGGTGGTCATGTCAGGGGGCGCCGCACGCGTAGCGGGTCAATACCACGGCCAGTTCCCGTTTGATCCCGGGGATGGCCGTGGCGTCGAACATCAGCACCACATCCCCCCGCACCGGGTTGCCGGCAAAGCCGAAATGCACATAGAGCACCAGCAGATGGATCGTTTCGGACAGCCCCGTATTTTCCAGGAGCAACTGGTCGCACCGTCCTTGCAGATATTGGGGCAGGTCGCACAGCAGTTCGAGATTCATCAGGTTGGCCAGAGTGCCCAGGCAGGCGTTGAGAATGATGTTGCCCACTTCCGTCAGGCTTTCCTGTTCCAGGGCACGGCACTCTTCGGGAGTGATCTGGGCATGCAACAGGCAGCGGATCAGTTCCAGGCTGCGGTCATGGGGATAGATCAGCAGCGCCGAACCTTGCAGCGGACCGGAAAAAAGTTGCCGCACGGCGGCCACATCGGCCTGCGGGTCCTCCCCGATCAGGCGGAACGCCGCGTCACGGGGCAGAAAATCGATGCGAGGGATGGACAACAGCACCTCTTCGCCCACCATCCTCGACAGGGAATCGGCGGCCTGTCCCATGCCCAGGTTCAGGACCTCCAGCAAGGCATCCTGCTCCAGTTCCGAAAGAACGTCGATCACGTCGTTTCCCTTTGCGTCAGCATGCGCATGGAGGCGATGGCGGTATCGGTCAGTTCACAGGCCAGGTCCACCCTGGCCAACAGGGTTTCCAGGGAGGGATCGGGTGATGCCTGGCGCCGCAACAGGTCGGCAGTGGCGGCGGCCACGCGCTGTGCCCCCACGCTTGTGGCAAGATCCAGCAACTGCCGTGCCACCTGTGTCACGGCAGTGGCATCCCGGTTCATGGCCGCCTGTTTCAGTTCGGAGCGCCAGGCCGCCAGCCGTGTGGCCATCAGATGCAAAAACCGCAAGAACCCCTGCTTGCCCGCCATGCTTTTCATCTCCGAAATCAACACCAGATCCAGACAGGTCATGCCCGCCGTCAGATTTCCGGTGATCGCCGGCATATGTCGG
The DNA here is from genome assembly GCA_015231915.1 of Magnetococcales bacterium. GTDB lineage: Bacteria > Pseudomonadota > Magnetococcia > Magnetococcales > Magnetaquicoccaceae > Magnetaquiglobus. The sequence continues at coordinate 2,033 of JADGAR010000068.1, read as the reverse complement.
GACAGCATGAGTTGCACGCTGGCGAAACGGAATGGCAGGGGCAGCAGATCATCCACCTCGCCCGCCAATGGATGCGGAGTTTCGTTCTGGGACAATTCCGGATAGGCCAGGGCGATCACCGGTGTTTTTCCTGCTGCGGCGCGCACCGCCCGGGCCATGGCCGTGCGGGTGGGGGTGTCGCTGCCCGCGCAATCCAGCACGATCAGGGTGAAGTGTCCTTCCCGCACCGCGCGCAACGCCTCTTCCGAGCACGGCGTGTCCTGGATCGTGAACCCGAAATAACGCAGATGGGTTTCCAGCAGGAACGCCACCGTCGTATCCTGGGAGAGGAGCAACGCCACCCGCTCCTCGGCGACCGGCTGGGGCAAGCCGCAGGAGATGGGCCAGGAGTGCCGCGAGGTCTCGACGTTGGCGAGCAGGCGATACCCTTCCCCCCGCACGGTTTCGATGATCTTGCCCTGGGCTGCCGTATCCCGCAGCCGTTTGCGCAGCCGGCTGACCATGTTGTCCACGCTGCGACCCTGGGGATCGGCGTCCAGAACGCCGGCCTCCTCCATGATCCGTTCCCGGGTGAGGATCTCCTGGGGATGGGAGAGGAACAGCACCAGCAGCCGGCACTCCCCTTCGGAGATCGCGAAATCCGAGCCGTCCGGGGCGAGCAGTTGCCGGGTTTCCGTGGCGAGCATCCAGCCGGAAAAATGGTAATTGGGCTGGCCATCCCCGGCGTGGCGGGGTTCCGGTTCCTTGCCGCCGACCCGGCGCAGGATGGTCTTGACCCGCGCCACCAGTTCCCTGGGAAAGATGGGTTTCACCAGATAGTCATCCGCGCCCATTTCCAGTCCCACCACCCGTTCGATTTCGTCCGAACGGGCGGTCAGAATCAGGATGGGGACCGTGGAGATCGCCCGCAGGTCGCGACAGATGTCCATGCCGTTGCCGTCCGGCAGGGAGAGGTCCAGGATGATCAGGTCCGGGGGATCCTTGCGCCAGAGTTTCCAGAATCCCGCCGTGTCCGGGCAGCCGGTGGCGCGGAAACCGTAATTGGTCAAAACGGTGGTGACCAGTTCCAGCAGGAATTCGTCGTCGTCCACCACGGCGACGTGGGTGGGCTGCAAGGGCACCAGAGGCATGCCGGGGATGGGAGGCGCGGATGGTGTCGGCTTCATGAGGAACGTGTCATCCTGTCAAGGAGTTGGCAAGCGCATAAAGCTACTTTAACACGAACCCGATCATGAATCACCCCCTGGCAATGGAGCCGGCGTCCAGGGTCACGGCGGCGGGAGGAGGCGATACCAGGAGGCCTCGTGATCCACGAGATCGCCGGAGGCGATCCGGTCGGCGAGCGCCTTGGCATCCATGCGCCGCCAGCCGCCGATTCCTGCCGGGGTTTCTTCCATGGCGTTGGTCAGATGGAGCAGAATCAGCCCGGCGGTCACGGCCAGCAAGGCGGGCAGGAGCAGCCGGTTCGCCACCGGAGGGGGCGGATCGGGATGCAGGCAGCGGTCGCAGCGCGGGCAATCCACGTCGAAGGGGTGGCCGACGCCCAGATCGCAGTGGTGGAAACGGCGTTTTTTTGGGGCCAGGGGATCCAGCAGGGCCAGTTTGTTGAACAGGGCGAGCAGCGCCCCCAGGGGGCACCAGAAGCGGCACCAGTAACGGAAGAAGACCAGCGAGCCGGCGGCGATCACGACCAGCATGAGCCAGGGCCGGGTCTCCTGGCGCGTGGTGAAGAGGGTCTGCATGGGATTGAAGGCGAGCCAGTCGTGGCGGGTGGTGGTCCATGCCAGGGCGAGGGCTGCGGTCAGGAGCAGGAACTTGACGTGGCGGGCGTGGCTGGCCGTGGCGGGGTCCGGCGTCCTGCCCAGACCCAGGCGTCGGCCCGCCATGGAGAGGAACTCCTGCGCCGCGCCAAAGGGGCAGAGCAGGCCGCAGTAGACCGGTCCCCAGGCCAGGCCGGTGAGGAGCGCGCCCAAGATCAGGATCCAGCGGGTCGTGCCCTCGGTCAGGGAGGGGAATTGCCCCAGGGAGAGGTT
>JADGAR010000067.1 GCA_015231915.1 Magnetococcales bacterium | reverse complement strand
AGATTCTTCTTCTCGTCGGTGGCCTCCTCGGCCTGGAACAGCATGCCGAGCAGCGGAATGTCTCCGAGAATGGGCACCCGCTTATTGTTCATCTTGCGATCACTGCTGATCAGACCGCCAAGCACCAGCACCTGCTGATCGTCCACCAGCACCGAGGTCCTGATGGTGCGGTTGTCGGTATCCCGGTTGCCATAGGCATCGCGGGTGGCGGCGATCTCCGACACCTCCTGCAGGATCTCCAGGCGCACCACATCCCCCTCGCTGATTTGCGGACGCACCTTCAGGGTAAGGCCCACGTTCTCGCGGGTGATGGTGGTGAAGGGATTGCCGCCGGGAATGGAATTGGTCTGTCCGGTGGTGACGGAGATCTTGGAGCCGACCATGATCTCCGCCTCCTCGTTGTCCAGGGTGACGATGGTGGGGGTGGAGAGGACATTGTTGGAGGCATCGCTGCTCAACGCCCGCAAGAGCAAGGCGAAATGGTCACCGTCCGATCCTCCCATCAACAGGCCGGAGGCCGTGGTGCCGGTCGCTGCGGAGGCCGCGCCGGACAACCCCTTGGCCACCAACCCCCCAAGCTGCAACAGGCCGGGATTGGCGCTGGGGAAATTGGTGCCGGTCAACGTGCCGGGGTGATCGCCGCTCCCCCCCAGAATGCCCCATTGCACCCCCAGTTCCGCCGCCTTCCTGACCGAAACCTCGACGATGATCGCCTCCACCTGCACTTGCGCCTGACGCACATCCAGCCGGCGCACGACATCCTGCATGGATTTCAGCAATGCGGGAGGCGCGGTGATCACCAGGGAGTTGGTCCCCTCGTAGGCCTGCACGTTGACGATACCGTTTTCCGGACGTTTGTCCTTCTGGGTGTTTTTCAGATAGTCCTGCCCCATGGAGGCCAGCACCTCGGCCATCTTCTTGGCAGAGGCATGGCGCAGATCCACCACGCGGGTATTGCCGGCAATCTCCACCGGGATGTCCAGATGGGTGATGATGGTGCGCAGACGCAGCCGCACCGCCTTGTCACCGCCGATCAGAATGGAATTGGTGCGTTCGTCGGCGATGGCCACCGGTTTGACGGCGAGCGCGCCGGGCGGCTGTCCCGGCGGCGTGGCAGCGGCGCCCTGTTCCAGGGCGTTGATGACGCGGGCCACCTCCGTGGCGGAACCGTTGCGCAGGGCGATCACCTCCACCTCGCCGTCCGAGGGCTGATCCACCCGCTGGACAATCTGGGCAAGGCGTTCGGTCACGTCGGCGTGGTCGGTCACGATCAGGAGGTTGCCATCGTCGTTGGCGGCCATGTGGGCCTTGGGACTGGCCAGGGGGCGCAGGGCGGCCAACAGGCGGTTGGCGTTGACGTACTTCAGCTTGAAAACCCGCGTCACCACCTCGCCGCCATCCAGCGTCAGGGAGTCGTTCGGGGTGGCGCTGTATTTCAGTTCGGTGTCGGGCAGGATCTTGACCACTCCCCCTTCCGTGGGCACGGCGATGTAGCCATGCACCTCCAGAATGGAGAGAAACATCTGATAGAGGTCCTTGTCGGTCATGGGTTTGGAGGAGATGACCGTGACCTTGCCTTTGATCTGCGGATCGAGGATGAAATTGCGGCCTGTGGCCTGCGCGACTGTCTCGATGAGCGTGGTCAGGTCCGCGCCCTTGAGATTGAGGGTCAGGTTGCCGGCATCAACGCTGCCGGCATGCAGCCACCAGACCAGGAGAACAAGGAGTCGCAACCGCATGGACACTGGCTCAACACATTCCGCAACGCACGCTTAAGATGAGGAGGAAACATTCCCTTGCTCCCGCGCCGGTCTCATGGCAGGAAAAACCCCTCCTGTCTCCGGGCCGGGAGACAGGAGGGACGCATTCACGGATTCCAGGGCAGTTCCCACCCATCAGGGGCCACACCCCGTTTGGGCAGCATGCGCAGGAAACGAACGCCCAACAGGAAGATCAGCCCCGAGATCCCCACGCCACCCAGACCGAGAAAGAGTTCCGGCAAGGTCGGGGTATAGCTTCCCACCACACCGTCCAGGAAGGGACTGGAGACGGCATAACCGGGGAAGAGGTCAAGGGGATAGGCCTGGCCGGCCAACAGGACGTGGCCCACGAAGCAGAAGACGCCTGCCACCACGAAAGCGGAGGCCAGGGTGATGCTGCCCACCCGGTTGCCCGTGGTGTGATTGAAGAGCAGCATCAAAGGAATGATCACCCCCACGCCCCACACCCCGCCCCAGTAGAGCCAGGCCCAACTGCCGGTCAGGATCCAGATTTGCACGTCGTAGGAGGCCGGATCGTAGAAACGGGTGAATTTCTCCACCACCAGCAGATAGGCGAAGAGCATCATGAAGAAGATCAACGCATTGCGCATACCGAAGATCAGCCGGTCATCCAGAAAGCGGTCGGTATGGCGATAGGCGTAGACCAGCAGCAGGATGCCGAGGGCCGTGCCGGAGGTGAGGGAGGCGGCGACGAACGTGGGGGCGGTGATGGCGGAACCGAACACCTCGCGCCCCTGGATCACCCCGAAGATGGAGCCGGTGCCGGTGGTCAGGACCAGACGCCAGCCGAAGGCCGCCGTACCGATGAACTTCTTGTACTGCTTGTACTCGAACATGGTCCAGAGATAGAGCAGGCACAAGGTCGCGAAACCGGTATACAGGAAGACGTTCCAGGTGAACATGGAGCGAAAATTCATGTAGACCATGGGCAGGAGCATGTTGTCCGGGCGTCCCAGGTCGAGCATCAGCACGGTCAACCCACCGGCCAGCAGGGCGATGGAGAGGAAGGCGGAAAAGCGACCGAACTGCTCGAACTGCTTGACCGCGAAGACCGTGGACATGGAACCCATGTTCAGGGCGCCGGAGGCCATCACCAGGAGAGAAATGGCGAAGATGTGGGGCAGGCCCCAGACAATCTGGTTGTTCATGCCGGTGACGGCATGGCCGTGGTGCTCCACGAAGAAGAAGGCCCCTGCTCCCAGCAGGACCAGGAGCACCAGCCCGCCCAGGACCTTGAAGAAATGCCGGGAACGGCCTTCGATGACGGAATACTCGCTGAGCATCGTTGACTCCTAGATTCCCTGATAGTGAACCTGGGGTTTCAATCCCAGATCCGGTCGCATGGTTTGGGTCTTTGCCGTCAGAAGTCTTTGGGAGATTTCCGACTGGGGATCGTTGATGTCGCCGAAGATCATGGCCCCTTTTTCGGCGCCCTTGCAGGCGGCCACGCAGGCGGGTGGTTCGCCGTTGTCGATGCGATGGACGCAGAAGGTGCATTTTTCCACCACGCCCGCCGCGCGGATGGGCACGGCCTTGTTGGTGTTGGCGGGGGGTTTGGTCTTGTAGTAGACCAGCGACCGCGCCTTGTAGGGGCAGGCGATGATGCAGTAGCGGCAGCCGATGCAGCGATGCTTGTCGATCAGCACCACGCCATCCTTGCGGCTGAAGGAGGCGGCGGTGGGACAGACGTGGACGCACGGGGGATTTTCGCAGTGGTTGCACAACACCGGGAGACTCACCGGGGGTTTGCGCAGCCCCTTGTCACGCAGTTCCACCTTGCGGATCCAGTAGATATCCCGTTCCGGATCGCCGAAGAGCGGGACGTTGTTCTCCTGGCGGCAGGCATCGACACAAGCCGTGCAATTGGCAGCGCATTTGGTGGTATCGATGAGCATGGCCCATCGTTTGGCCGGCGGGGATTCCGCAGGGTCCTTGGGGGCGTCCGAGGGCGTCTGGGGTGCAGCCACCAGATGCATGCCCGGGGCCAGGGCCAACCCGGCGGCGATGGCTCCTCCCAGTCCCAATACCGATCGTCTATCCATGGTCATGACTGAAGCTTCCGAAAAGGGTCATTTGGGATATTGATGACACTCGAAACAGTTGGGTGCCACAGCCACGTAGGCATGGCAACGGTCGCAGAACCGTTCCCGGCTGGTGTGGCAATCGGCGCAGGCGAGAAAGGATTCCGACTTGACAAATTTCCCTTCCCGCACGGTCTCCTCGCGTTTGTGTTTCAAAAAGTCCATGTGGTTGCGGCGCATCCATTCCGGATCGCGCACACAGGGTCCTCGCACGGCCTTTTCCGGTCGTGGGGGTTCGGCCCAGCCCCCTTGCGGGAGCAGGACCAGAACGGCCAGCATGAGCAGCAGCAGGCCAACGATGCCTTTCCGGACGTTGATCCGCGACCGATCTCCGACCGGGACTATGGGAGAATTCACGGTTGCGCCTCCTCCATGTTCCGTTACAGCCAGGCGTGGGTGGCGTGTTTTTCCACCAGTTCCACGAAGCCTTCGTAATCGGTGACCTTGATACCGGGCACCAGATCGGTCAAAGCCCTGGCCTGCAGATCGGCCTGCAGGGCATAGATCTCGTTTTTGGCCAGGACTTCCTCGAGCATGGCGCTCTTGCTGGTGCCGGCCTGGGCGGCGAGCACCCCGTCCTCGATCAAAAGGATCACATCGCCGGGACGGGTGAAGCGGATGCAGCTTTCCAGGGAGGTGTTCTGGAAGGGAGATTTGTTCACGGTATGCAGCATGGCCAGTGTCCTCAAAAAGCAAGAATATTGTGCTGTTCGGCCATCATGGCCGCGATTTCGTCGCTGTCGACCACCTGGGGTTTGATCGGTTCTTCGGTATCTTCGTCCTCGCCGATCACCAGCAGGTCGTCTTCGGTCATGCCGCGGGACTCCATGGAGAGGCGATCCACGAAGACCTTCGTGATCTCGTAATCCACCAGGGCGCCGTAGGTGGCCTCGAAGCCCTTGATCCCCAGCGCCTTGGTGTTCTGGCCCTGCTTGACGGCGAAGACGCCGTCGTCCATGAAGACCACCGAGATGTCCGCGTCGTAGGCCGCCATGATCAGCTTGACCTCCAGGCCCTCGTAGACATAGATGGAGCCATGCGGCGCCTTGCGCACGGTGAACATGATCTTTTTCTTTTCTTCCGACATCGCGCGCACTCCTTATCAGTCGCCGAAGACCACGAGCCGGTCGGCTTCGATGGCCATCATGGTCAATTGTCCAAGTCCGGAAATCCGGACGTTGGGCACCAGAACGTCGTCCACGATGCCGCGCCGCTTGGCCGCCGCGATGCAGACGACGATGTCGATGCCCGTGGCGCCGAGTTGCGACCAGCGGTTGGCGATATGCCGGTCATCCTGGGGGGGTTCCATCAGCTTGGTGACATTATAGACACCATCATGATAAAAGAAAATACCCTTGAACTCGTGTCCGCGTTTCAGGGCGGCCTGGATAAAATTATAGGCCGTATCCGAGGCCTCATGGTTATAAGGCCCTTCGTAAATACATACCGCAAGTTTCATGGTTTCGATCCCTCTCTCATGGTTACAGGGGGGCACCGGACATCATCGTCCATACATCGCATCAGTATATCACGATTTGTTGATATTGAAACCGACTATGTTGAATTTTTTTTGCCGGCCCAAAAATCGGCCAGAAACCCGGCCCACCCCTCGGCGGACAGGGCGTGAAAATGGGCATAGCATGCCAGGATGTTGCGGTACAGGAGGCCATCGCCCTCGCCATCCACCCCGAACCCCCGGCGGACCCGGAAGGCATGACGGACCCCCTCGCCCTGACGGATGACGCGGGAGTGATGGAATTCATGGCAACGGATGCGCCTCCCCGCCCCCGGCCACGGGAGCAGGTCGCTCCCCTCGATTTCCATGTAACCGTACCCCACGGGCCTGGCTTCCATGCGCAGGGCAATGGGAAGCGCGCCGATCATGGCGGCCTCGCGACCGCCCCATTCCAGGGATTCGGCCAGGACCATCAGCCCGCCGCATTCGGCGTAGACGGGCATTCCGGAGGCGGCGGCGTCCCGGATGCGGGTCAACAGAGGCCGGTTGGCGGCCAGGCGTTCCATGAACACCTCCGGAAACCCCCCGCCGATGTAGAGTCCGTCGGCCTCCGGGAACGTGGTGTCGTTCAGCAGGGAAAAGGGAAGCAAATCCACGCCTTCGGCCCGCAGCGCCTCCAGGTTTTCCGGATAATAGAAATGGGTGGCCTGGTCCATGGCCACGGCCACCCGAACCCGGGGGGCGGCAAGCACAGCGGCCCTCGGGATTGGCACAGGCAGCGGCGGGGCGGAACGGGCCAGGGCCAGGATCCCCTCCACGTCCACGTGTCGGGAGATGAAGTCGCGTATCGACAGGACCCGCTCCTGAAGGAGTTCTTCCTCGGCCACGGGTTGCAGACCCAGATGGCGTTCCACAATGGAAATGGTGCCGGAGCGGGGCAGGCAACCCAGCACCGGAACCGGGCAATAGCGTTCCAGGACCTGGCGCAAGCGCTGTTCGTGGCGCGGGGAGGCGACGTTGTTCAGGATCACGCCCCGGATCCAGTCGCCGTCCGGAAAGGCGAGGTGACCGTTGATCAATGGGGCGATGCCGCGTGAGGTTCCCTTGCAATCCACCACCAGGATCGCCGGAGTTTGCAGTCTTTTGGCCAGGGCCGCACTGCAATCCCCGCCTTCCAGGTCCTGACCGTCGAAATAGCCGTGGTTGCCCTCGACGAGGGCCACATCGGCCCCGGCGGCATGGGCGAGAAAATGGCCGTGAACGGCCTCCTCCCCCATCAGGTGAAAATCCAGGTTGCGGCAGACATGGCCGCTGGCCTTGGCGAGCCACATGGGGTCGATGAAATCCGGCCCCTTCTTGAAGGTACGCACCGTCAAGCCGCGCAGTTTCAAAGCCGCCGCCAGGCCGATGGTGACGGTGGTCTTGCCGCAACTCTTGCGCGGGGCGGTGATCATGATCCGAGGCGGCATGCATCCTTCTCCGAGGTGAGAATCGACCAGGGCGGCTCGCGCGCCGCAACCGGACCATTGTACCGCATCCCGTTTTCCGGACACAAGTTCACGTCAAAATCCGGATTCCCGCAGCAATACCGCCAGGATGGCCCGCCCCAGGCGATCCGCCAGGCCGCGCGCCTGGCCCTCCAGGCGCAGCATGCCCCGTTGCCGGTGGTCTGCCGGGAACGGTGCTCCCCCTTCCAGGACAATGCGATACAGGGCCTGCTCCGGAAGCAACGTCTGGGCCGGGGTATCGCGTACCGGGATCTCGCCGCCGTACATATTGGCCAGCAGAGGATCGGCGAGATGGCGCACGCTGCCCCGATCGATCGCCGTCACGCGGCAGGGCATGGCTGCGGCATCGGGATTGTCCGGATAAAAGCGGGCGGATTGGCCGGTGGTCACCCGCGCCAGTTCCTCCTCGGTGAGATAGGCATGGACCACCGTGGGACCCTCCGCGAGGATCGTCCCCAGACGTTCCCGATTGGAGAGCCATTGGCCGATGCGCAAATCCGGCACGAGGTCCACGACGCGCCCGGCAAAGGGGGCGAGGATGCGGTTGCGGGCGGCCTCCCGTTGCAGGCTCAGCCCTTCGGTGACGTTGGTGGCCAACTGGCTGAGGAGCACCTGGCTCTGTTCCAGCAGCAAGGGGGTAACGCCGGCCACGGCCCACTCCCATTCCAGCACCTGACGCCGTTTGGTGTTTTTGGCCCGTTTATGTTCGATATCCGGCGTGGCCACCTCGAAAAGCAACGCCCCTTCGGCCACCCGCGCCCCTTGCGCGGCCTCCAGGCCGATCAGCCGGCCCGGATGGGGGGCGAAGAGGGCGGCTTGCCGCGCGGCTTGCCGCATGGCCGGGGCCATGATCCGGGTCTGCCACGGGATCACCATCAGCAGGGCGACCAGCAGCAGCGCCACGGCCCAGGCACGGGCGCGGGGTCCATGGATGATTTCGGAGCGCCGCATCCACCATACCTCCAGTTCCAGCCAGACGGGCAGCAGGATGAACCATATGATCTCGATCAGGAACAGGACGATTCCCACGGCCTTGATGAAAAAATGATACACCAGAATGGCGATGCCAAGGAAGAGGACCAGGCGATAGAGCCAGGTGGCCAGGGCGAACAGGATCAGGAAGGTTCGCCGTCCGGGGGGGAAGATCTCCGGCGGCGGATCCGGGAAGGCGAACAACCGCCGCCGCAGCCACCAGCGTGCCAGGGCACCGGCCCGTTGATGGAGATTGTGGAGATCCAGAAAGTCGGACAGCAGATAGTAGCCGTCGAAGCGCAGAAAAGGGGAACCGTTGATCAGCAGGGTGGAGATCAGCGTGGTGGTGCAAAGCAGAAAGGCCATGCCCCGCGCCAGTCCGTCGGGGAGGACATTCCAGGCCAGAAGCGCCAGGATGGCGACCATGAGTTCGGCCATCACCCCGGCAGCGGCCACCGCGAAACGCTGTCTGGCATCCGCGAGTTTCCAGGTCTCGGTGGTCTCGGTAAAAAAGACCGGCCAGAGCACCAGAAAGCCGATGCCCATGGTGGGAACCCGACAGCCGTAACGTTTGGCGGTCAGGGCGTGCCCCAGTTCGTGAACGATCTTGACCCCGCTCAGGGTGACGCCGTACCAGAACGCCCCCTCCCAGGTCAACGTCTGGAGCAGGGATTGCACGAAGAGATCCCACTGGCGCAGCAACTGCGTCATGCCGATGGCCAGGCAGACCATGAAAAAGATCAACGTCTTGCGGGAATAGAGGAAAGCAACACGCGGCAGCAGGGCCTCCAGGAAGGTGTCTGGCCGGAGTACGGGGATGCGAAAGAAAAGATAATGATGCACCAACCAGGTGGCCCATCCCTGCCTGCCGAGCCGTGCCCGGTTGAGCAGCACGGCGGTTTCCCGTGGCGTGGTGACGCGCAGCAGTTGCTCGGTGAGCAGAAACCGCAACACCTCCTCCAGGTCACGCGGCGTCAGGCGCAGGGAGGTCTCCCGGTCGAGCCGGTCGAGGATCGCCTGCGGCTCCCCCAGATGCCAGCGGTCGAGGATTTCGCGGGTGGCGTGATCGATGCGCAGGAAGCGGTGGCGCGCGGGATCGTGCAGGGTCCAGGTGGGAGCGCCGTCGCCCGCGCGCGGGCCGGGCAACACGGCAACCTCTTCCCGCAGGGCCGGGAGCCTCGATCCCGCCATCTACCGGCCCAACCACTGACGCATCATGGCCAACGGACGGCGCAGCAACCAGTAGGCCAGGGTGACCCGTTCGCCATCGATGCGGGCCGACCCCTTCCAGCCCACGCTGGGCCGTTCCTCGCCGGGAGCGAGGGTGGCGCGCAGCCGGTAGGCATACGCGCCATCGGGCCGTTTGTCCGCCTCGTAAGCCAGGTAGCGCAACTTCGCGTGGAGCGGATGGAGCGGATCGATATTGACGAACATCGTGACCGGCGCGCCGGGCGCGAGCCGGATGAGATCCCCTGCCGCCAGCCAGGCCTCCACCTCGGTATCGTCGGGGGTGGCCACGTTCAGCACCCGTTCGCCGGTGACCACAGGCCGGCCAATCCAGTCGTAGGGGTCATTGAAGATCGCCACCCCGGCGCGCGGTGATTTGACGCGGATGCGCTCCAGCAGATCGCGCAGATTCCCCACCTCCAGACGCTGCTCCTCGATGCGGCCTGCCAGAATCGCCATGCGGGTCTTGCTGGCGGGATCCTGGATGGCCTGCTGCAAGGTCTGGCGGTATTCGGTCTCCACGGTCTCCAGGGTCTTGACCGCCACCTCCAGCTTGCCATCGAGGGTGGTGGCGTCGAGACGGAACAGGGGCTGCCCGGCTTCGACCTCTTGATTGGGGCGCACCAGGAATTCGTCCACTACGCCATCCATGGGGGCGCGGATCACCGCCGGGTCCACGGCCACCACCTCGGCGGGGGCCAGCACCGACAGTTGCACGGGAAGCAGCAACAACCCGGCCAGCGCCAGGGCCTTCAAGAGCCGTATCCCGATGCGCGCCCCCGCCGGCCCCGACCGCCACGGCGGGCTGGCCCGATGATTGGCCAGGGCCATGGCTGCGGTCTCGGCCAGATGGATGGCCATCGACCGCTCCATTTCCGTCCACTCCCCGCCAGCGGCACGGGTCATCAGCCACACCCCCGCCACGCCTCTGTCGGCGCCATGCCGCAAAGGGAGCACCCATCCTTCCGGCGGCAACCATTCCGCCCACTGCTCCCGCAGCGCAACGGGCAGTCGGGAGGCGTCCCAGCGCTCCCCGGCGGGATCGACACCCTTGGCCAGTTCGGGATGAATCTTGCGCAGCCACTGCACGAACGGGGCGTGTTGTTCCGGTTCCACCACCCCGGAGATGGCGGCCACCTGCCCGGCGTGGTCCCACAGGATCGCCTGGCGGCAGGGCAGCAGGGGATGGGTCTCGTTGACGAGGATGTAGCGGATCTCTTCCAAAGAGGCGGCCCGGCACAGCCGTTGTTGCAGGTGGATCAACAGGGCCAGGGGATGCGGCGGATCGTTCATGGCGCGGGCGGGGCGAGCGCGGCCTGACCGCTCATGCCGGCGATCAGTTCCGCAAACGCGCCTTGTACCTCGCCGAACACCTTCACCGACTGGCTGACCGGATCGACCCGCGCGCCGATGCGGGTCAACTTGACCGGATAACGGCGTCCGGTCTCGTCGATGGCCACCTGGAAGGCGGTCCCGATCCCCAGCCAGCTCAGCCAGCGCGAGGGGACGATCAGTTCCAGTTCGAGGTGCTGGTCGTCGAGGATCTCCAGGATCGGCTGGCCGGTCTGCACGAACTGGAGTTCCCGCGCCTTCTGTTCCACCACCCGTCCGTTGAAGGTGGCCGGAATGGTGCATTTTTGCACCAGGGTGGCCATGACATCGACCTCGGCGCGGCTTTCGGCGACCTTGCTTTCCGCCAGCGAGACGTCCAGGGCGCCAATGGATTTCAACTCCTGCAAGCGCAAGACGGTGGCGAGGTTCTTCCCGGCCCCCTGCGACAGGGCGCGGGCCTTGTTCAGTTGGGATTTCTGCACCGTGCAATCGAGCTGGACCAGGATCTCCCCCTTCTTGAACCGTTCCCCCTCGCGAAAGGGAAGCTTTTCCACCTTGGCCGCCACCTCGGCGGAGAGGGTGGTGAACTGCCTGGGGACCAGCTGGGCGCGCAGGGCGGCGGGCATGACATTCAACTCCCCGGCCTGCGCGGCAGCGACCGGCAGCATGCCGGCAATGGCCAGCAACCAACCGGGACGCTTCACGGCGCAGCCTTCGCCCCGCCTTCGCCCGTGCTCAGGAGTTCCAGGCTGCTGGCGATCCTGGCGGTCAACGCGGGCAGATCCATTCGGGACGGATCCCCCGGATCCATGTCCAGCCCCAGGGTGGCTTGCAGGCGGCCCAGGGCATTGTGCATCTCGGCGAGCGCCAGGTAGGTCCGCCCCCGATCGACGATTTCTCTGGTCTGGGCGGTCACCAGATCCAGGATGCTGCCGGCATCCTGCTGCTGGCGGTTGGCCGTCTGTTGGCGGATGCGTTGCGAGACATCATGGCGCATGGTCAGACGCTGGAAATTGTGCTTGGCGAAGGCGAACTGATGGTTGGCCAGGTGCAGTTGGGTCAGGACGGCCATGCGCACGGCCAGACGCCGGGCATTGGCCACGTCGAGGCCGGAGTGGGCCAGGCTGAGCTGGGACGGCCCGGTGAGCAGATTGAAGATGTTGAACGAAACCCTGGCGCCGGCCTCCTGCCAGGCATGCTCCACCAGATAGGAGTTGCTGTCGTATTGGGTCCCCAGGTTGAACGACACCCCCGGCAGGAGTTTGGCCACGGCCTTGTGGGTTTCGGTCACGGCGATGCGGGTTTGCAAGACGCTCTCGCGCAGGTCGGCATTGAACAGAAACGCGGTCTCTTCCATGCGTTCCATGGGCATGCTCCAGGTGGGCACGCGGTTCTGGCCATCCTTGGGCAGTTCCAGAGCCAGCTGGGCGCCGGGGGGCAGATTGACGATCGAGGCCAGTTCCACCCGTGCGGTTTCGAGTTCCTGGGCGATCACTTCCAACTGGGAGATCTGGTCGAAGAGGCTCTGTTGATACTGCAAGGCCTCCATCGGGTTGCGCACCGCTTCCTTTTCCGACTGCCGGGCGTTTTGCAGGGCATTGTCCGCCTGCTTCAGGGTATCTTGAATATCCTGCCGCAACTGCTGGGCCGCCGCCGCGCGCCAGAACTTGCCGCGCACCTCCTGGACCAGTTGCCGGACGACCTTGCGTTGCCGCTCACGGGCGATCAGGAACCGGTTGGCCTCCTGCCTGGCATTGAAGTAACTCACGCCCAGGTCGAGGATGTTCCAGGAAAAGGTCAGATCCCCGGTGTTGCGGTCCCGATCCAGGGAGGAGGAGGGGACCAGCGAGCTTTTGCTGGTGCTGGCCCCTTCGTTGGAGCGGCTGGTATATCCGCCCGAGGCGAACAGCTTGGGAAACATGTCGAGGGAGGAGACGGAGATCTGTTTTTTTGCTTGCAGTTCCTCCAGTTCCTTGACCCGCTGTTCCAGATTGAACCGCATGGCGCGGGCAATGGCCTCGGGCAGGGTCAGGGGGTGATCCGCCTTGTCGTTGCGGGCGAACATCGCCTCGCGGTCGAGTTGGAGTTGCTGTTGCAGTTCCGTGGTTTCCAGGGGGTGAGGCCGCACCGCGCAGCCGGAAAAGAGCCATGCGCTCCCCAGCAGCATAACGAGATTGGTGAAACGCCTGGAATTGACAATTGGCAAAGACATCATGTGGACCTCTGGACAAGAATTGGGTAAATGGTTCCTGTAAACCACGAACCCGGAGCCGTGCGACTCGTCGGCTCCGGGATTGTATATTAATTTTAAATTTTTGGCTTTATAATTGATTATTTTTATTTCGCGGTATTTGTTTTAACTTTAATGTCATTGTTAAGCTTAACTGGGATGGTTACCTCTGCCTTCTCACCGGTTTCCGGGTCCGTGGCGATGATCTTGACGTTCACGATCGATCCTTTTAATTCTTTTGGTGGGGTGCCGGTCAGTTCGCCGGTATCCTTATCAATCTTAAGCCATGCAGGCAGATTGTCTGAGCTATACTTTAGTCTTTGCGCGGTATCGAAGTCTTTTGTTGAAAAGATGCTTGGTGGCAGCATTTTAACGCTACCATCGGCAGATTCTTCAAAACTAAACGTTCTGGTTATTTCTTGAGCTTTTACTGTTTGCTTTTGAGATGAATCCTCTGCGGCGGCTTTGGGTGTTCCCAAGCCACCGAATCCAGAAAATTGAAGCTTTGTAAAATCAATTGATTGTTTTAAATTGGCATTATTTTGTGAGCTGGAAAGCGATGAATTAATCTTACTATTCAAGCCAAGCGTGGCGTTGGATTGATCTGTTGTATTGTCAGACATGTCTTGTCTATAAAAACCTGGAATAGGGATTATCGCATTAAAATCGTTAGACTTAAAGTTGCTATTATTTTTGGTGCTATCTGACAATAAAGCAGATGAAGTACTCTTCAGTCCACCCAGATCGACGGAAGTCACTGATGGGTTTGGAAATTTAATACCTTCATTAATGGAATTCCGTAGAGAATAATAAGATTCTGATGTGTTTCGTGTGGATATCTCAGTCAGTGTTGTACTCCGCGCATCCGGATCCACCACCGCATTGGTGATCGTGCTGCTCGTGACCGTTTCCTTTGTATCCATGTCATCGACATAGGCCAGCGTGACGGTGATCTTCTTGCCGATATCGCTCTTTTGCAAGGTATAGGAGGTGCCGGTGCCAACCTTGGCGCCATCCGCCTGCCAGGTGTATTGGAAGGCAGAGGTATTCTTGCGCATGCCATCCCCATCCTGGACGCTCCCGGTCGAGGATTTCAGGAGATCGCCCACCTGAGCCTTCAGGACGCCACGATCGGAACTGGTGGCGTTGGCGATCTCCAGCGAGCCGGTCGGCAGATTGTTGACATCGATGACGGCAGCGGTTTCCGGGCTGTTGGCGCTCTCCGCCGTGCTGTAGCTGTCGGTATAACTCGCCTTGACCGACATGCCCGTGCCTACATCGGCCTGGACCAGCTTGTAGCTGGCGCCGGTGGCCCCGCTGATGACCGAGCCGTTGCGCAACCACTGATAGCTGACTGACAGCGTGGAGGGGCCATCGGCGTCGGCCAGGGTGTTGAATGCGATGAGGGTATCCCCTTCCTGCAACTTGCTCGTACCCCTGGTAGCGTCCGTGAAATTGGTGATGGTCACCGCGCCGGTGGGGGCGTTGTTGAGACGGGTATAGCTCACGGCAAAGGTTTTGGCGCTGGCGTTGACAGCCACGGCATTGCCGGCCAGATCCTTCACCTGATTGGCCGCGATGCCGATGGTGTAGGTTCCGGCATCGCCGGAGTCCCAACTGCCGCCAGGCGGGGTGGCCGTGTAGGTGACGGTGCTGCCGTTGACCGAACTGCCGGTGATCGTCAGGGCGTTGTTGTTCGGGTCCTTGACCGTGACGTTGCCGGTCGCGAAAGTGGAGGTGTCGAGACCGGATCCCCCCGTATCCGAATATGTGATGTCGAAGGTGAACGATGTGCCGGAGGAGACATTCATGTCCGCCCGCGCGGGTGTACCGGCTGTGGGTACGAGGCCGTCCACCTTGGCATTGGTGTTGTTGACCAGGTTGTAGGTCAAGGTGGCATCGGCGGTGTCGCCGGTGTTGCGGATGGTGGCCCCGCCGAGGGTGATGCCGTTGGCGGTGGCATCGATGCCGTTGGTATCGGTGTCGGTACTGACCACCGTATAGGAGAAGACCAGGGCCGAACTGCCGCTGCCGGAAGCATAGCTGGCCGTGCGCGTGGTCCCACCGACGTCCAGGGCCAGCGTCGGCGTGCCGGTGACGTTCACGTTGGCGCTGAAATTGGCGGTGACATTGATGGTGTCTCCCGTCCGATAGGTCGTGTTGGTATTGCGGGTGCCATCCGCGATGGAAACACTGCTGACGCTGGGGGAGGCGAGGGCAAAGGTGGCGGTCAAATCATCGATGCTGAGCGCGAAATCGTTGGACGCGGTGATGACGAATTTGCTCAGATTGTTCCAATCATTGGGTGAGATGGTAGCGTTCCCGCCGATCGCCAGATCGACCGATTGCAACGTGCTGCCACCACCGGTTGGGGTGTAGGTGACCGTGGTTTGTAAATTTTCATTGAGGATCTTAAAGGAAGTCACGGAAAAAGTGTAGCCACTCTCCGGCGTGATCGTAACGCTGGTGGTTTCGGTTGGTGCGGAAAATTTGAGATAGTCGCCCCAGCCCGCCTCTCCAGAAGTAATACTTAAAGTGCTATTTACTGTCTGAAAAGTAATACTCCTGCCGCCGGATGTAAAAGAAGCATTTTTTGATCCTCCCCCCACTGTCGCACCGGTAAAATCGAAAACCGCCATGAGATTATTATAATTATCTATCCGTAAACTGGTGCTCTCAATGGTGCCACTGGCCGATTCCAGGGTCCAGTCCCCGCCCGCGCCGACACGCCCCGTCGGGTTGGTGGATGCTGCCACATCCGCACCCGTGGCCTGCGCCAATGCATCGATCAGCATTTTTCCCGCATCGCCCTGGGCGACATCGCAGCCATACAGCAGCAGATCCCCCTCCGGCTTGAGCGCCCGGCCAATGACGGAAAGCTCCTCCTTGACCAAAGGATTGGCCAGGGAGGCAGCAGTGACGTTATCCGCGCCCACGCTCACGCGCCCCTGGGAACCGTGGGAGAAGATGTGAATGGCATCGTACCCCTGGTGGGAGGCCGCCCATTGACTCAAACGCTCCAGGCCGCTCGTCCCGTGATCGAGCAACTCCACCTCGACGCCGGGACGCACGCCCGCCACCAGTTGCTGATAATCCTGCAACGCGGTGTCGATGAAAACCACCTCCCTGGCCTGGGCGATCTGCTCCAGACCGGGCGCCAGGGCGCCATCGAAAAGGCAGCGCGGCTCCAGGGGTTCCATGCGCAGCCTTGCGGTCGGAGTACGTTCGGGGGTTTTGCCAAGTGACAATCCAAACAACGCCATCGAGACCTCCATAAGGAGCATGAATAATTATATCCTCACTAACCATCATTGAGAATATTAATAGGAAACAAACGCGCCGTCAATATCCTATTCCGCCATATTCCCGCCATGGCAATCTCCCGTCCAACGCCCGCATGGCCTCATGAAAGGCCTCACCGGTGAAGCGTTGCCGCCCCTCCAGCCAGTGTCGCTCGAAATGGCCGGTTCCGAAGGTGTTGGCGCCATGCACGATATAGAGATAAAGATGTGGCATATCCAGCAACACCACCCGCCTGGTCTGCCAGAGCGACTCGACCACCGGCGTGTCCTCCCCCTTGCGCAGTTCGGGATAGGGCGGCAGGAACGCCTTTTCGCACAGCAAAGACCCCTCCCACAACCGCTGGCAGGAGATGGCCAGACGTTCGTCCCTTGGCCACCAGATCATCCAGGAGTGCAACAGACAGGCGCTGGCGTAGGATCGAATCAAAGCGTCGAATTGCCGTTCGAGACGCAAGGGATCATAAAGGTCGTCGTCGTCCCACTGGCAGACATGGCTCCCCGCCGCCTCCCGGACCGCCAGGTTGCGCAATGCGCCAAGCGGGGTGTTTTCGTCCGGAAGCTCCACCAGGCGGATGGCAGGATGGTGCAACCCCGCCAGATGATCCCGCAGGGCGGGATCCGGGCCGTCATGCACGATCACCAGTTCCCTGCGCGGATAGGTCTGCCGCAAGAAACACTCCACGGCCAGACGCGCCTGGGCGAAACGGCCACGGGTGACCATCAGGCAGGAGATCAGGGGAGGACCGGAATGCAGGAGTTCCCGCTGACGCAGAATGTCATCGGTGGTGGGCAGGATCGGATTGAATCGATAGGGGGTCACGATTCGCCTCCCCTTTGCAGGGCGTTGCGCCAAGCCTGGCCGATCCGCTCCGCAGAGAACCGTTCGGCCAGGCGCTCGCCAAGCACTCTGGCGCGGGCACGGGCGGCGTCAGGGTCCCGGAAGACCGCGCGCATGCAGGCCGCCGCGTGTTCCAGGTCCGCCTCGGCCCATTGATCCCCGGGCAGAAAATAGTGATGCCAGGCCGGCTCCTCGGCAGGGACCATGGCAAACCCCACCAGCCAGGCGAGATCGGCATCCAGGAAATCCAGTTGGCCGCCATGACCGGTCATGATCACAGGCGTGCCGCGCATGGCGGCATCGAAGGCCCCCAGTCCCCACCCCTCGGAACGGGCCAGGGAGACGTAGCAATCCCCGCGTTCGTGCAGGGCCAGCATCTCGTCCTCGGAGAGCCTGTCATCGTCGATGACCAGAATGGGCGGGGTGACGGGATGTTCCCGCCGCCATTGCGCCAGCGTGTCGGCCAGAGGCGGAAAATCGAGCAGCTCCGACCCCGGCGCGACGGGTTGCAGACGCATGTTGTCCTGCGCGCCGGTCTTGACCACCAGGGCGACCGGCGCATCGGGCGCGAAGGCTTTGGCAAAGGCCTCCATCACCAGAAAAGGGGCCTTGCGCGCAATCCAGGTGCCGATGGTGTAAAAAACGAAACGCCCCGTCAGCGCATGCGCGTCGATCGGCAGCCGCCGCATTGGTGCCGCCCGTTGACCGGGAGCGAATTGCGGCAGGTGGGGAACGACATGAATCGGCACCGTCACCCCGGCATCCCGGAACCGGGTCCGGTTCCAGGCGCACGGCACCAGCACCGCGTCGAACTGGTTGAGGATGGCAGGCCAGTGCGTGGGGAGCCGATCCATCTCCCAGACGGTATAGCCGATCATGCGGCGACCGGGACGCCGCTCACGGGCGATCCACTCCGGAAAGTAATCCGGCACAAGATGCACGATCACCGTATCATAGGGGATGGCGCGCTGCCAGATGTCGGCAAGCTGCGGCTCCGGACACGCAGGGAACGGGATGCTGATTCCACCCTTGCCCAACAGAATCACCGGGTGCCAGGTGATGGGGATGCCGCCTTGCCGCAACAGGCGCAGATACTGACGCGCGGCCACGGCATAACCGGTGTGATCCCCCATGGAGACGTATTTCACCCCTTTTGACACCGCCGGGATCTCCTGCGGCAATGCTGCGGCCATGCGCCGATAGGCCTCCTCCAGGTTGGCCACGAACCGATCGGTCTGGAACAAGGGGGCCGTCTCCCTCAGACGCGTCAACCGCTCGCGGATGGCCCGCAGACGTTCCGGCTCCAGAGCGAGCCGCAGCGCCAGGGCCTCGTAGGCGGCCAGATCATGGGTCACCAGTTCGGGAAGCCCGGCGGCATGCAACAGGCTGCCCGCCACCCGCCCCGCGAAGGTCTCCCCGACACAGGTGACCACCGGCACTCCGGCCCACAGGGAGTCGTTGGCCCCGGTATGGGCATTGACCGGCAGGTTGTCGAGAAACAGATCCGCCAGCCGGTGGCGGGCCAGATGGGAGGCATTGCCGATCCTGGGGGCGAAGACCAGCCGTTCCGGGCCGACGCCCCGTCGGGCAGCCTCGTGGAGCAGGTTTTCCCTGAGCGGTGTTGTGTCTTCCAGCAGCCACAGAACGCTGCCGGAAACCCGTTGCAGCAGACGCATCCAGATGTCAAAAAAGGCGGGAGTGAATTTGTAACTGTTATTGAAACAACAAAAAACAAACCCTTGCGCGGGCAGGCCGGTCTGGGCGCGGATCATGGGCGCGCCGACGAGGCGGCGGTTGTCGGCGGGCTGATAGCAGTCGGGCAGATAAACCACCTGTTCCTGATAATCCTCCCGATGTTCCGGGGGAATGATGAAGCGGTCGGCGATCAGGTAATCGTAAAAGCCCGCGCCGAGAGTGCCGGGGAACCCCAGGTAGTTCACCTGGATGGGCGCTGGCCGCAGGGCGAGAATCCGGGGGCGGCTGTTCTGGATATAACCCAGCAGATCGACCAGAATGTGTACGCCGTCGTCGTGGATGCGTTGCGCCGCCTCCCGGTCCGTCAGGTATTGCAACGCCAGCACCCGATCACAAGCGGCCAACAGCCTGCTCCGGAAGGGTTCCGGGGGCTGGGGTCCGAGGGCGTAGGCGATGATCTCGAAGCGGGAGCGGTCGTGCCGTTCGAGGGCCTCGAAGAACAGGGTTCCCAGGGGATTGTCGCCGATATCGGACAGATAGCCGATCCGCAGCCGGCCATCGGCCTGGCGCAGGGCGGGCTGGTGGTCGAAGGTGGCGGAGACCATCGCGAAGCGTTGCGCATAGCGGCGGGCATTTTCCAGTTGTTGCGCGCGGGTGGCAGGGAGGGCCAGCATGATGAACGGCTGGACCGCGCCGCCGGCATCGCGGCCCGCCCGCTCCAGCAGCAAGGCCTCCTCGTCCGCCAGGCCGGACCAGGAGCAGACCAGGCGGCGCTGATGAAGCAAAGCCGCCCCGGTTTCGACATGATCGGGCCGCAGACGCACGGCATCCTGCAAAGCGGCCACGGCCTCGTCGGGGCGGTTGAGGGATTGCAGGAGGATGCCCAGGTGAAAGCAGGCATCGGCATCATCCGGCGCGATGAGGAGCGTCATCCGATAGTACGCCTCGGCCTGGATGGGATCCTCGCGGCGATCGTGCATCCTGGCCATTTCGTACATGGCCTCGCCGTGGTTGGGCGCCAGCGCGAGGATCCGGGTCAGCAGGACGGCGGCCTCGTCGAGGCGGTGCTGCAACAGCAGCAGACGCGCCAGGGGCAGCAGGGCATCGGCATCCTCCGGGGCCAGACGCGCCGCTGTGCGGAAATGGACTTCCGCCTCGTCCGGGCGTTTCAACCGCAGCAGGGCATAGCCAAGATCGCACAGCGCGGCGGGTGAATCCGGACAAAGACGCACCACCTCCCGAAAGGCCGCCTCGGCCTCGACCATGTATTCCATGTCCGTCAGCAGTCGGCCCAGGTTGGCGAAGGCATCCGGGTAATCCGGCTGCAGATGCGTGGCAGTCAGAAAGGCGATGCGCGCCTCGCGTTCGCGTTCCTGCCGACGCAGGGCGACCCCCAGATTGTTGTGGGTTTCGGCGTCGCGAGGGTCGATCCGCAAGGATTGGCGACAGCAGGCTTCCGCCTCGGCCAATCGTTCGAGCCAGATTAGCAAGATACCGAGATTCTTGTGGGCCAGGGCATGATCCGGCTGAACGCGAATCGCCTCCCGGTAGGCGGCCTCGGCCTCGCTCAGGCGCTGCCCGGCCTGATAGAAATGACCCAGATTGTTGAGCGTCCTGGCAGAGTCCGGCTGCAAACGCAGGGCCTCCTGCCAGCATGCCTCGGCGCGCGCGGCATCACCGAGGGTCATGTGGCATGCCGCCGCCAGATTGATCAGGTCGATGTTTTCCGGATCCGCGATCAGGGCCAGGGTGACTTCATTCAGGGCCTCCCGCGTCCGTCCCTGCCAGAAATAAAGATGCATGCGCTCGAAAGCGGCCTCGTTGGCACAAACCCGGTTCGGTTGCATGGGATGCAGCCACCTCCTCCAAACAAACTGCCACACTGGGACGCGTCCGGCGTGCGACGCATCACACACGAATGCCGTAGATAGCAGAGTGTGCGGGAATGATCAATACATGCATCGCCAACTTGTATCCGAAAAAGGGGCAGGGTATCATCCACGGCATCTCAACGCAGACCATTTTTCGGAGAGCGTCCCTTGGGCATCGCCACCGACATCATCACCATCGTGCTGGTCGCCTTGCTGGGCGGCGGCATCGCGCATCTCCTGAAACAACCCCTCATCCTCGGCTACATCCTGGCCGGGGTGCTGGTCGGCCCCCATGTCAGCT
>JADGAR010000066.1 GCA_015231915.1 Magnetococcales bacterium | reverse complement strand
GGGCTTCGCCCTTGGATCCCACCAGGGGGATAATCCCCCTGGACCCCTAATAATTTGGAACTGCAGATTCCAAACCGAATTTACGATGAACCACACCTACTCTCCCACCGACTGGCACCGCTGCTTCCAGGCCATGGAACCTCTGCTGGGACACCCGCCCAACACCAAACAACAAAAACAACTGCAACAATTCGCCACCCACCTGCTGACCTGGAACCAACAGTTCAACCTCATCGGACCCGCAGCTGCCACCAACCTGCTCGACCGACATATCCTGGACTCACTGACCCTCATGCCCATGCTCCCCCCCGGAACAAAAATCGCCGATATGGGATCCGGAGCTGGATTTCCCGGACTGATTCTGGCTATACTGTCCGATGCCTCACGAACATTCCATCTGTACGAAGCTACCCAAAAAAAGGCCGGCTTTCTGAACTTCGTCGCCACGGAATTGGAATTGAACAAACACGTCACCATCTTTCCCACACGCGTGGAACAATCCCCACACCCGCGCATTTACGACATCGTCACCTCGCGAGCCGTGGCAGAACTGAACACACTCGCAAAACTGGCCTACTCCCTGCTGCGGCCCGACGGAATCTCCCTGGCCCTCAAGGGCAAAAACGCCGTGACGGAAATCGAACGCTTCCTGCAATCCCCGCTCGCCAGACGCTTCACCACACCACGCATTACCACCGCCGGGGATGGGTTGATCATACACATGCAAAAAGTTTCACGTGAAACCAGGCCAACCGCCCCATGAGCCACATCATCGCCATCGTCAATCGCAAGGGAGGCGTGGGAAAAACCACCACCGCCGTCAACCTGGCCGCCAGCGCCTCGGCAACGGGCAAGAAAATCCTGCTGGTGGACTTCGACCCCCAAGGCAACGCCACCACCGCCTTCGGCATCCCCAAGGATACCGGACTGCCCACCATCTACGACGTGCTCACCGGCCATTGCAAAATCCAGGAAGCGATCCTGCCCGTCACGGGCAAAGGCACCCTGGGCGTGATCCCCGCCAGCGCCGACCTGAGCGGCGCAGAGGTGGAACTCGTCAATGCCCGCCAACGCGAATTCCGCCTGCGCGACCGCCTGAAAATCCTCCAACCCGAGTTCGACTGGATTCTCCTCGACTGCCCGCCCTCCCTGGGCCTGCTCACCGTCAACGCACTGGCCGCCGCCCATGGCGCCCTCATCCCCCTGCAATGCGAATACCTGGCCATGGAAGGATTGAGTCAGGTATTGAAAACTATTGAAATCATCAAGAAACAGATCAACAAAGGACTCGCCGTCGAAGGGGTACTGCTGACATTGCTGGAAAACGACCAGCCACCCAACCGACACATCGACCAGGAGGTGCGCAACCACCTGGGCGAACTGGTGTTTCACACCACCATCCCGCGCGACCCCTGCCTGCACATGGCCCCCGGCTTCGGACGGCCCGGGGTGTGGTTTCACCCCTGGTCCCCCGGCGCCCGGGCATACCAGGCGTTCACACTGGAACTGATGCGCAAGGAGAAGGCGGCATGAAAAACCTCTCGACCGGGCTGGGACAAGGACTGGCAGCCCTGCTGGGCGAGGCGGCCATCGACGGCGGAGAACCGGACAGAATCCATGCCCTGAACGTGGACAGCATCCTGCCCGATCCCCATCAGCCCCGCCAAAGCTTTTCCGAAGAGACGTTGCGGGAGTTGGCCGACTCCATCCTCGAACAGGGGGTGCTGCTGCCCATTCTGGTGCGACCGATCAAAGGGTCAGGGACAACCACCTACCGACTGGTGGCCGGGGAACGACGCTGGCGCGCGACACGCATGGCAGGCCTGACGGAAATCCCCGCCCTGATCCGCCACTGGAACGACCGTCAGGCGCTGGAAGCCTCGATTCTGGAAAACGCACAGCGGGAAGACCTCAACCCGGTGGAACTGGCCCGCGGCTGCGCGGAACTGATCGACAAGTTCGGCTACAGCCACAAAAAGGTCGCGCAACGGTTGGGCAAGAGCCGGGAGGCCATCACCAATCTCCTGCGCCTGCTGAAACTGCCAGAAACGACCCTGGGGCTGTTGGAGACCGGAGCGCTCTCCGCTGGCCATGCCCGCGCCCTGCTGCGTTTGGAGGGACAACCAGAGGCCATGACGCGGCTGATCCGGGAGGTGATGGAAAACGATCTTTCGGTGCGCCGCACCGAAACCCTGGCCCGCACGCTGGCCCTCCCTGCCCCGGAAGAGGAAACGCAACCCGCACCGCACGAACCAACCGCAAACACAGGCGGGCGGGGCCGACAACGGGATCCCACCATCCTGAGCCTGGAATCCCGCATCGCCGCAGTCCTGCGCGCACCGGTCGCCATCACCCATCTGCGGGGGAGGGGACGGGTCATCCTGGAATACCAGAGCCTCGACGAACTGGACGCCCTGGCCCGCCGCCTGCTGAAGGAAGAGGAGTGAACCGGAACCGACTGCCACAAGCGCTCCTGGGGAGACGGGGGGTCCGGATGGTCATCAACCTGTCGCTCATTGCGCTGCTCGCTTACGACCTGGCAGATGCGACCTGGAAGGTGCTGACACCGGATCCGCCGCCAGACTCGCCACCGGTCGCCCCGCAAACAACACCCGCCATGCCCGCCACCACGGATCCGGCCCTGTTCCGGGGCCTGTTCGGATCCACCGCCCCGGCCACCCCGACACCAACCCGCCCGGAAGAGGCCCCGGCCACCCGATTGCAACTGAATCTGCTGGGCATCTTCCATGTGGATGGATCCTCCGGGACCGCCCGCGCCCTCATCGCCACACCGGACGCCAAGGAGCGGGTCCTGGCGGTCGGCGAGTCCGCAGGGGAGGCGGTGATTCGCGCCATCCATCCGGACCTGGTCATTTTGGAGCATCGAGGCCGTCTCGAAACGCTGCGCCTGCCCAGAAAGGAACTGGTCCTGGAACCCCCCGCAACCACCCCTGACGCGGAGGCGCAAGCGGCCATCAACGCCTTGTGGAGCCGCTTTCGGGAAAAACCGGAAACCCTGTTGCAAACGTTGCGTATCGAACCCGCCCTCGAGAACGGACGATTCGCCGGGATGCGGCTGCTTGCCGGGCAGGATGGGGCATTGCTGGAAAAACTGGGCCTTCAGACAGGCGACCGGATCATCCGGGTCAACGATGTGGAGCTGACCGATCCGTCGCGGGGTATGGCGGTGTTGGGAACGCTGGCCACGGCCACGTCGCTGCGCTTCCAGGTGATGCGGGGGGAAAAGATGCTCTCGTTCGAATGGCAACGGCCTCCTTGAGGTTCTTCTGTCAATCCAGGACCATGGTGCGGGAATTGTCGATGTAGCGGTTGAACACCTCGATGTTCAACGAGTTCTTGTACTTCTTGCGCAGGGTGTTGAAGAAGTCGCAACGGAAGCAATCCTTGGCCTCGCACTGATGCGTCGAGTCGGGGGACAGGCTGCCGACGATGAACACGCAGGCCCGCCCGCCGTTCACGCCGCCCAGGAATCCGTCCGCCAGGGCATAGGTGGCCACCGGGCATGTCCCCAGTTTTTTCTCCTTGGCCCCTCCCGGTTCACGCCCGCATTTGTTTTTTTCCCAGCAGTTTTTCATTAGGGGTACTCCTGATCCTGGTTACGGATGTCTCAGACAATGGATTTAATAGCAATTTACGCGCCAGTATCTTTTTTAGTCTAAAATATTGATTTTATACTATTTTACTAAAATGAGCTAACAACCGTTAGTCAATCATTTTGACTTCCGTAAATCTCCAGTCAGATCGACCGCAAGAGATTTTCCATAAAAATCAATAAGATTAGTAAAATGCAAAAATTTGGACAGCTGCAATCTTTATTGCTCGCGCGACCCCAACCCTTGACCAGGAACGGAAAGCGCCCTACAAATCACCGGAAAATTCAACGCTGCTTGCCACCGGAAGACCACTCATGCGACGCATCATCCAAATCATCGCCCCTGCGGACCCGCCGTTCACCCCGATGAATTTCACCCGGGTGCCCATCGTGCATCGTTTCTGGTATGGGGGGTTGGCAGCGGGATTGGCGGGCTTTTTCCTGGGATTCGGATTGTGGCTCTGGCAGCACGGTCAACTGGGGATTGCCGGGGATTATTTCTTTTTCAAGCTGATGCATGCGCGGATACAGATCGAGGGATTCGTGGGGTCGTTTCTGTTGGGTTTCGCGTTGCAATCCGGGCCGCACGTGACCGGCGGCAAGCCGCCCCCGTCGGAACTGTTGGTAAAACTGCTCTATTTGCTGTGGGCGGGTCTGGCGTTGACGTTTTTACCGGTTTCCTGGCTTGCCGTGGTTGGGAATGTTCTGGTGAGCGGGGCGTATGGCGGGGCCGGGTATCTGCTGCTGCGGGTGACCTTGGCGGGCAATCCGGCGTTGCGGATGCCCCGCGGCTTGCCGCTGGCCCTGGGAATGGGTCTGATGGCCCTCACCCCCTGGCTGCAGTTGGATGACCCTGGGGTGGCCCTGTTCGTGTTGTGGTGCGGCCCGGTGACCGTGGCTTTGGTGGCGGCGCAGCAGTTGATTCAGAACGTGGTGGGGGGGCGGTTCTTGCAGAAGGGCACGGCGCTGGCGTTCGCCCTGGCGCTGCTGGTGGCGTGGCTGGTCAGTGGGGGAGCCGCCTTTGCCGGTTGGGGTTCCTGGCGTCTGGCGGGCGTGGCGTGGCTGGTGGTCTTGGCGATCCTGCTGATGGGGACCGATTATCCCCGCGCTGCCTGGCGTTTTGGTTGGGCCGCGATCCAGCTGACCCTGACCTTGGGGTTCGCCTATGCGCTGGGAACCGCCTTGCTGTTGTCGGCACACGGGGCGATGCTGGACAGTGCCGTTCATTTGTTGGCCGCCGGCATGTTGACCACGTTGATTCTGGGGGTGACCGTGCGGGTGGCCGGTTTCTTTTCCGCCGGGGCGGTGTTGCCGGATCGGGCAACCGCCATTTTGCTGGTGGTGTGGGGGATGGTGGCCCTGGTACGTGTCTTTTCGCCGGTGTGGCCCATGGAGGAGAGCCGGATCGTCTGGGTCTCCGTGCTGGGGGGCCTGGTGTTGCTGCTATGGGGTGGCCGCACCGCCTATCGTCTGTCCCGGATTCATCTGCTGCTGCCGGAATCGATCACGGGCAAGAAGGGGTAAATCATTCGGATGCGTTCAGGGCCGCAAGGATTGCATGAGCCAAGGATGACACGGAAGAGAACGGTATCGGCGGATTTTCGGAAATTGCTCCGGCGACGACCTCCTCTGGGCGAAATCGCGAAGCGTCCATGTCATTCTTAACGGCCTCCAGGTGTTCGGATTCCGCATGACGTTGCAGTAATGTCAGGATGCGCTCCATCCATACTTTGTCCTCTGGGCGGTCAGGCCAATTGTCCTTGATTAATAACGGACACCCCTGTCGCTCAAATACTGCCATCACGAACGTGGCACAGGTCAATCCTTTGCCGATCGCCATCGCCTGGTAACGCCCCCGATCATCAAAGGGCGGCTTGTCATAAGAGAAACCATAGGGAACAACCCTTTGATTTTGCTTCAGCAGGGCGATGTATCCGGCGATTTGCGACTGGACATGCTCATGGAGTCCGATTGCCCCCCAATAGTATTCACCTGCCAAGGGTTCATCCAACAACTTATGGTGCCATGCCAAATGGCAAAGGCGGGCTGTATCATTCAAACTGTAGACAATGCCCACATGGTTTTGTCCTTCGTCAATACTCCTGATCGCGATGCCAAGCTCCCGTTCCGAAGCCGGGAAAGGGATATCGTTTTGACGGACGATCGGCATCGTTGACTATAACAGGCCCGCCAGGATCCCAGGCGCATCGCAACCTCTTTGCTGAAGCGCTGCTCTGACTTTTCTCAGGAAGGGATGCCACTCTTGCAGGCGATCCCGAATCATGAAAGTCGTGCGCAGCAGACTCATAAGAATGGCGGGGTGGGCAGTATCAGGGGAGGTACTACGAAAAATCGCGTTGATGGTATCATGGAAACCAGCAGCCATCAGCTTGCCAAGGCCGTCGATAATCGGCATCAACTCTCTTGCTTTTACCTCGCTTTCGGCGGGGATATGCAACTGCTTGAGCCAGGTAGTGTCTATGGATTCTCCTTGAGTTGCTTCTTTGGTAATCTCCAAAATTTCTCGACAGTCCGGATCCCACTCCCCTAGACAAAAGGACTTTCTTGCAGGAAAAACAAACAAAAACTCTCCGTTGTTGCGATAACCGTTAATATAAAATTTCTCGGAGAAATTATATAATTCAAGGTGCTCTTGGACCGAGGAGGCCATATAGTTTTGGGGTGATGCAATGTATGAAAACTCTGTAAGCGTATCCATGCAACCGGTTGAATACTCGGAAGATATCATCATGGTCGAATCCTCTGGCTTGTTCGTTATAGAAATCAAAGTCCATTCGAAACGCTTCTTCATCCGTTTTTTTGGAACGAACGAGTCCATATTGCAAATGCAGACCATCCGAAAATCCATTTTCATCCAATGTCAGGCGGATTACGGATTGGAACTCCTTGATCGAACCTGCGCTGATCTCCCGAATGCCTGATAATCCTTTTGGAACCGTAGGCCCAAGAAGAAATGGCGGAACAAGAGAACCCCATTTGGCTTTGGTCTTCAACTTGCTTTTTAAAATGATATCATGATAACGCAGACCAATTCGTTCAATATGTTGAATAGACGGGTATATGTCAAGCAACGCGCTTGTGATGAATGTGAACCTTTCCCGGAATTCCTCCCAATTTCCATAGCGCACACAAGTCAGCGTCATTGCATTCGAGGAAAGATGGGTCCGCCAGATATTTTGCGGATCGCTAAAAAGATAAATTTTTGACTTGGCCTCGGATTCCCGCGCACTTTCGCCCTTTTCGGCATCAAAAAAAAGCGAGATCGTTTTGAGTTCCTGAACTTGGAGATTGGGGTATGCGGACGTAATTCGCTTCTGAAATTCAACAGGGGCGATCTGGTCGATTTCCAACTGCATTGGAAACCGCACCTGGCCAACCACCTCCACAAGGGGATTGTTGGTAAAAATCACCCTGCCAGGAATCTCCTCCACCATGCGTCGCTCCCCAAGACAGAACCGTGGTGACCTTCCCGACCCAGCCACACAACCTACTCGTGACTGCCGAAGGCATGCTCTTGGCTGAATACTACCCGCTGCATCCTCTCGCCTTCATGCGTTTTCCTTCAGCAGGCGATGCCGTCTGTTCCCAACTGAGCAAGGAGTAATCCTAACAAATAATGAATCGTGGGTAAACCCCCAGCTCTGCCGGCGGACGCGTAATTTCAACTCATTACGACCCCCTCCAGCCGCAACAGGAAACGCTTGCCCTCGACCCCGCGCGCCCCGCTGTAGCCACCAGGACCATCAGCGGCCACCACCCGGTGACAGGGAATCAGAATGGGAATGGGATTGGCGGCCAACGCCATGCCCACGGCGCGGGGAGAACTGCCGAGAACACGAGCCAGGGAACCGTAACTCTCCACCCGGCCAGGGGGGATGGCCTGCAGCCGCTCCCATACCCTGAGCCGGAACGGCGTGCCTACCGGGGCAAGGGGCAAACCCGCCACGGAGCGGATATGACCGGCAAAATAATCGGCCAGCCACTCCTCCACCCGCACCCGCAACCCCTCCTCCGGCGGCTCGACCGGCGCGTGGGGGGACAACGCCACGATGGCATGATCACGGGTGTGCAGCCACATCTCCCCCAACGGGGTCACAAACACGACTAAATGTCCAGATTGACGACATTCAAGGCGTTGGCCTGAATGAACTCACGCCGCGGCTCCACCGCGTCCCCCATCAACGTGGTGAAGACCCCGTCCACCTCCACGGCATCCTCGATGCGCACCTGCAACAAGGTCCGTATCGTCGGATCCATGGTGGTCTCCCACAACTGCTCCGGATTCATCTCGCCCAAACCCTTGTAACGCTGAATCGACTGACCCTTGCGCCCCTCGACCAGAATCCAGTTCACCAAACCCTCCAAACCCTCCAGCCGGATCTCGTGGCCCCCCTTGACCACTGTGGGACGACTGCCCAATCGCTCCTGCAACAGCGTCGCCAACTGACTCATCTCCCGGTATTCCGGAGAACGCACCAACTCCGCATTGAGCACCATCTCCACCGGCACCCCGTGCACGGTACGCCGCACCGTCAAGGATTGCAGGCCGGTCTCGCCATCCTGCGCCAGGTCCACAGCCAGACGGTCCCCGTTCGTCCCCCCACCCATGGCGGCCATCAAACGCTCCGCCGCTGCCCGCGCCGACTCTTCCTCCATCAGACTCTCATGCGTCACATGGGCCGTCTCCACGGCGGCATTCAATACCTGCCGGTCGAAACGCCTGCCCAGACGCTCCAGCAAGACCAGATAACGCCGCGCGTCCCGCAAAGCCACGGTCCGCTCGCCAGCCGCGAGCGCACCGCCGCTCCCCAACAGATCCACCCCCTCCAGGCCGCTCTCCATCAATACCCCCATCAGCGCCTCATCGTCCTTGAGATAACGGATCGTCTTGCCGCGCATCAGCCGGAACAAAGGCGGCTGGGCAATGTAAAGATAACCGCGCTCGATGATCTCCGGAAACTGACGGAAGAAAAAGGTCAACAGCAACGTCCGGATGTGGGAACCGTCCACGTCCGCGTCGGTCATGATGATGATACGGTGATAACGCAGCTTGGCGATGTTGTACTCCTCGGCCCCGATCCCGGTGCCCAACGCCGTGATCAGCGTGCCCACCTCGGCGGACGAAAGCATCTTGTCGAAGCGGGCCTTCTCCACGTTGAGGATCTTGCCCTTCAACGGCAGAATCGCCTGAAATTTCCGGTCCCTGGCCTGCTTGGCGGAACCGCCGGCAGAGTCCCCCTCCACCAGGTACAACTCGCACAAGGCCGGATCCTTCTCCTGACAATCGGCCAGCTTGCCGGGCAAAGAGGAGATCTCCAGCGCGCTCTTGCGCCGGGTCAGCTCCCGCGCCTTGCGCGCCGCCTCCCGGGCCGTGGCCGCCTCCACCGACTTGGCGAGGATCTTCCTGGACTCCTGGGGGTGCTCCTCGAAATAGGTGGTCAGATGCTCCGCCATCACCCCCTCGACGGCAGTGCGCACCTCCGAAGAGACCAGCTTCTCCTTGGTCTGCGACGAGAACTTCGGATCCGGGACCTTGATGGACAACACGGCAGTCAAACCCTCCCGGCAATCCTCGCCGGCCAGGGTGGCCCCCTTGTCCTTCTTGAGCAGACCCGTCGAAAGGGCATACTGGTTGAGAATGCGCGTCAGCGCGGAACGAAAGCCGATCAGGTGCGTCCCCCCGTCCCGCTGGGGGATGTTGTTCGTATAGCAATACACATTTTCCTGATAGGAGTCGTTCCATTGCAACGCGACTTCCACCAGCACCAGGCCCCGCTGCTCGGTAAAATAGATCGGCGGGGTCATCAGCGGGGTACGGGCACGATTGAGATGCTCCACAAAGGAACGGATGCCCCCCTCGTAATGAAAATGATGCTCCTTTTCCGTGGCATCCTCGCGAATGTGGATGTTGACCCCGGGATTGAGGAACGACAGCTCCCGCAGCCGCTGCGACAACACATCGAAGGAAAAGACCACGTCGGAAAAGACCTGACGGCTGGGCCGGAAGGTCACCTCGGTGCCGGTGCTCCGGGTGGTCCCGGTCTGCCGGATGGGCGCCACCGGATCCCCTTCCCGGTACTCCTGATGCCATACCTGACCGTTGCGGCGGATGGTCAGCTCCAGATGCTCCGACAGGGCGTTGACCACCGAGACCCCCACCCCGTGCAACCCCCCGGAGACCTTGTAGGAACTCTGATCGAACTTGCCCCC
This sequence comes from Magnetococcales bacterium, assembly GCA_015231915.1. Classification (GTDB taxonomy): domain Bacteria; phylum Pseudomonadota; class Magnetococcia; order Magnetococcales; family Magnetaquicoccaceae; genus Magnetaquiglobus. The sequence goes on along the minus strand of JADGAR010000066.1, from coordinate 11,386 downwards.
GGCATGCAGCACGGTCATGATCACCTCAGCCGCCGAACGCCCTTCCTCCTGATGAATCTCGGTGGGAATGCCCCGGCCATTGTCCCGCACCGTCACCGAACCGTCGATGCGCAAAAAGACCTCGATGCGGTCGCAATGACCGGCCAGGGTCTCGTCGATGGCGTTGTCCACCACCTCGAACACCATGTGATGCAGCCCGGTGCCGTCGTCCGTATCGCCGATGTACATCCCCGGACGCTTGCGCACCGCCTCCAGGCCCTTGAGAACCTTGATGCTGTCCGCCCCGTACTCGCTGGCCTGGCCAACGGCCTGACCGTTCGCTTCCTCCGTGGTCATCAACTCTCACACTCCATATTGACTTGAAACACGCCCGCTTCCACCGAGCATACCACCCGCGACCGATCATCCGGCCAGGGGATCTCCCCAACCTCGCGGGCGGACAGAAAACATTGCCGACCCTGCCGGGCCATGAGCGCCATCAAGCGCGTCATCCCGTCCCGATCCAACTCGGAGGCCGGATCGTCCAACACCATCACGGGCGGCTCGCCCAACTCCCCTTCCAGCAACGCGCCCTCCGCCAGCTTGAGGGCGAGCGCGAACCGCTTCTGCTGGCCGCGGGAACCGAAACGGGCCAAGGGTTGACCCTCCATGCGCAACACCAGGTCATCCCGATGGGGTCCCACCCCGGTGGCGCCCATGCGCCGATCCCGCTCCCGGCTGGCGGCCAACCGCTCCCGCAACGCCTCCTCCGTAAGCTCCTCGAGACCCGTCAGCGTCAGGGAGATCCGTTCCGGCGGCAGATCCAGCAGCGCCAGATACCCCGGCAGAACCGCCCACACCCGCGCCACGGTCTCCCGCCGCCGCGCGGCGATGCGCGCCCCCAACGCCGCCAACTGCGCCTCCCAGGCGGCAAGCTCACGGGGATCCCCGCAGCCCTGTTTCAACAACCGATTGCGGGCCTGCAGGGCGCGTTGATAATCCCTGGACTCCACGCCATGGCGGCGATGGGCGAAAAAGCTCAGCCAGTCCAGATAATTGCGCCGCTCAGCCGGTCCGCCGCGCACCAGTTGCGGGGTCTCCGGGGTGACGATCACCGCTGCCAATACCCGCTCCATGGTGGAGGCCGCCACCATGGGCTTGCCATCCAGACGCACCTCCTGACGCCGCTCCTCCCCCAGCACCTCCAGGCGATGCGCCATCCGGCAGCACGATACCCCCCCCGCAAGCACAAACCGCTCCGCTCCCCGACGCAGCATCATCGCGCTGGTGGCCTGCCGGAAGGAACGGCCCATGGCCAACACCCCCACGGCCTCCAGCAGATTGCTCTTGCCCTGACCGTTGGCCCCCACGACCAGATTGAGTCCCGGACCAAACCGCAACCCGGCCTCGGCGATGTTGCGAAAATCCCGTACCCGCAGCCACTCGAGCAGCATGGCGCCGGGCCGTCACACCCGCATGGGCATCAGCACGAACAAGGCATCGCTGCGCTCCGGATCGAACACCAGCACCGGGGATTCGTCATCCTTGAAGGCGAACTGCACGCTGTCGCCGGTCATGGCCACCAGAATCTCCCGCAGATAGCGGGCATTGAAACCCACGGTGACCGGCTTCTCCCCGTCGAACGCCACCGCCATCTCCTCCTCGGCCATCTCCTGCTCCGGATTGGTGGAGTTGATCAGCATGCGCTGCCCCTCGATCTGCAAACGCACCCCCAGGGACTTCTCGTGGGAGAGGGCCGAGATCCGCTTCACCACCTGATGCAACGCCTCGCGGGCCGTGGTCAGGCGCACGGTATTGGCGGTGGGCACCACCCGCCGCCAATCCGGAAAACGTCCCTGCACCACCTTGGAGATCAACACCAGCTCCGGCTTGACCAGTTGCAGATAGGTCGGCCCCAGGATCAATTCCGGGGTCAGTTCGTCCTCCTCCAGCAGTTTGCGGATTTCGTACACGGTCTTCCTGGGGATGATGGCCTCGCGATCCTCCGGCAGCGGACCATCCAGGGGCTTCTCCATCATGGCCATACGGTGGGTATCGGTGGCCACCATGCGCGCGCGACCGGGTTCGCCCTCGATTTCTGCGGCGGTCAATTGCAGAAACACCCCGTTCAACACATAGCGGGTCTCGTCGAAGGACATGGCGAAATGGGTCTTGTCCAGCATTTCCAGCAGTATGGGCTGGGGCAGGCTCACGCGGAACTCCCCATCGGGCTGGGGCAATGTCGGGAACTGGTCTGCCGGCAACCCGGCCAGGTCGAAACGGGCGCGGTCGCAGGTCAACAACAGCCGCTCCCCGTCGGCGCGCAGGCGAATCGCCTTGGCAGGCAGCTCCTTCACCACGTCGAACAGGATCCGCGCCCCCACCGACAACGCCCCCGGGGCCACCATCTCCACCGGGGTCAGGGTGCGCACCGAGACCTCCAGATCCGTGGCCGAGACGATCAGCTCTCCCTCTGCCACCTCCAGCAGGGCATTGCCCAGAATCGGCATGGTATTGCGCCGCTCCACGACGCTCTGGATGCGGGTCAATACCTTCAGGAACGGATCGCGATCAATGAAAAATTCCATGTTCTTCAACCTTTTTCAAAACGTTGTCCCCTACCTGCGCAACATCGCGGTCAAGGCGGTCACCACATCCTCCAGATGCGGATCCTCACCCCTCAAGGAGGCGATCTTGTCCACGGCGTACAATACCGTGGTGTGGTTGCGTCCGCCGAACTCCTCCGCGATGTCCGGATAGGAGTGATTGGTCAACTGTTTGCACAAATACATGGCCACCTGCCGGGGGTGACTGAACCGCCGGGAGCGTTTCGGCGAACGGATCTCCATGGGACGGATCTTGTAATAGGCGGCCACGGTTTCGATGATCCGCTCCATGGCGATCTGTTGGGGTTCCGCGCGGCGCGCCGCGTGACGCAGGGAGTCCTTGACCAGGGCCAGGGTGACCGGCTCCCGCTCCATGGAGGCCAGGGCGCATACCCGAATCAGGGCGCCTTCCAACTCCCGCACGTTGGTCTTGATGGCCTCCGCCAGGAAAAAGGCCACATCATCCTGCAAGTCCATCCCTTCCATGGCCGCCTTTTTTTTCAGGATCGCCATGCGGGTCTCCAGGTCCGGGGCGTGGATGTCCACCACCAATCCGCAACCGAAGCGGGAACGCAGCCGTTCCTCCAGGTGTTCGATCTGTGAGGGAAAACTGTCCGAGGAGAGGACAATCTGCTTGTTGGACTCGTAGAGGGCGTTGAAGGTATGAAAAAACTCCTCCTGGGTCGCCTTTTTTCCGGCGATGAACTGGATGTCATCCACCAGCAGGACATCCACGGAACGGAAATTCTCCTTGAAGTCGTGAACCCGCTTGAAACGCAACGAATCGATAAGTTGGGTCATGAATTTCTCGGAGGAAAGATACAAAGTTTTCAATGCCGGTCGCGAACGGAGCAGGGCATTGCCGATGGCATGCAGCAGATGGGTCTTGCCCAGGCCCACCCCGCCGTGAATGAACAAGGGATTGTAGGCCGTGGCCGGCGCATCCGCCACCCTGGCGGCTGCGGCATGAGCGAACTGATTGCAACTGCCCACCACGAACGACTCGAAGGTGTAGCGCGCATCCACCCCGGCGCGGCCAGGGGGTGGGGGAGGGGGAGGAGGCTCCTCCGGAGGGGCGACGGTCTCGGCAGTCGATCGCGAAGGGGGAGAGGCGCGAAAGACCAGTTCGATGGCGCGTTCCGCCTCGAAGGAGAGTACCGACGCCAGCAACGGTCCATAGTGATTCTTGACGTATTCGGCGGAAAAATCGTTGCCGGTGAGGATCTCCAACCGTCCTCCATCGCTGGCACCAAGACGCAAGGGTTTGATCCACATATTGAAAATCTGTGGAGAAACCTGTTCCTGGAGGATCGTTTTGGCTTTTTCCCAGAGCTCATTCATCGTCGCATGCCCACTGCAGCCGGTTCCGATCCCGCTCGTCCGGCCTGCCGCAAAATTTAACAAACATAACACGACTTGCCCACCGAACGCCATGGGGCACATGAAAATCGAGGCCAAGGGGCACGGACAGGCCATGCCCCTTTCGGCAGGACATGCTAAAGAGTTGGCGGGATTTGGGCAATCACTTGATGAGAGGGTTCAGCCTGCTTGGGCGAGGCGACCACGGTCGCGTCTGGCGGGGGCGACCGCGGTCGTCGCATTCCGACCGGGGCATCAGCCGCGTTTGGCGGCCAGCTGCATGGCGGCCGGAGAGAGATCCACCTTGTAGGCCGAAGTGCTGGCGGCATTGCGCGCCGACTCGATGGTCTTCTGGAGCGTTTGCGCCTGTTGTCCGATCCCTTCGCGCATTTTGACCTCCGCCTGATGTGCGCGCGTCTGCACGATGCTGGTAATATGCGATAAGGCGTTCATGGTTGCACCTCACTTACAAAATAATCCAATTTCAATCCACCCTGTCTGGAAGTTTCCCATGCTTCCTGGGAGATATTTTCATGTGGCTTTTTTCTAATGTCAACATAAAATCAAATAATTATGGTAACGGATTGTCCGGGATTCCACCCGATTCGTCACAAGGTGTGACAGGACTTGTCCCGATATCACGCCATCACGGCATGGGAATGGAGAATGGCAGACCGGCATCATGCCAGTCCTGACTGCCGCCCCGAAAATAGTAGAGCTTGCCGGGAAACTTCATCTGCACCATGACCTTCAGGGCCGTGGGGCTCTGGCTGCACCACCAGCCGTTGCAGAAGCCGATCACCTCCTTGCCCTCCAGCCGCTGCATCGTGGCCCTGGCCGTGGTCTCCGGCCCGGTCAGATCGGTGTAGGGGATGTTGATGGCCCCTGGCAAGGTTCCCTGGGCATACCAGTCCGGGGTGCGCATATCGACGATGAGGATCTTGCCGGCATTGATCTCCGGGGCCAGACGGACGAAATCCTCCACCTGGATCGTGACCGCGCCGGCCACCTCCGCCGGCTGCACGCAAAACGGGGGACACACCCGGGTGGAGGGAGCCTTGAAGTCGGCCTGCTCGTGCTTGCCCCGGTCCTGAATGAGATGCACGCCATTCAAGGTGAACGGGGCAATCGAGACCCCTTTGGCATGCGCCATCTGCTCCGTGGCCACCTCCGGGCCGAGGGGCCTGCCCGCCTTGCCCGCCTCCACCATGTGTGCGGTCTGCCAGAACGCCATGGCCACGATGGCCGACAGGAATGGCCGGAAACGCGGTTTCATGTTGTCGATCTCCCGCCGGGCTGCGCGATGCCCGCAATGATATGTAAATTAAAACTCAAGAATATGATACTACTGCACATGACACAAACCTGTCAAGCCGTTCCCGCACAGAAAGGATGGGCAGCCGCCAGGATCGATTCTTCCCTTGCACTCACGAAAAAATTGCGTGTATGCTGCCCAAATGCATTTCACCATTCCCTTCAACCCGGAGAATTAGGGGACCATGTTCAAGAATCTTTTCAATTGGCTGAAGACCCCCAGCCAGAAGGCGGTCGGTCTGATCCTGGTGGTCGGTTTTCTGGCCGGTTTCGTCTTCTTCATCTGTTTCCATTTCGGCATGACGCTGACCAACAGCATGGACATCTGCATTTCCTGCCACGAAATGGAAGGGGTGTATCAGGAATACAAGGAGAGCAAGCACTACACCAACCGCATGGGCGTGCGCGCCACCTGTTCCGACTGTCATGTGCCCCACGGCAAGACGTTCGGCGACTGGATCTCCAAGTTCCTGATCAAGCTGGAAATCGGCAGCAAGGACATCTACCATCACCTGATCGGCACCTATCCCGACAAGGCCGCCTTCGAAAAGAAGCGCTGGGATCTGTCGCAAAACGTCATCGCCTCCATGAAGAGCCGGGATTCCAAGGAGTGCCGCTACTGTCACGCCTATGATGCCATGAATCTGGAGGAACAGGACAAGTCCGGCGCCAAGAAGCACAAGAAGGTCATGGAAAACAAGGATAAGACCTGCGTGGATTGCCACACCGGCTTTGTCCACAAGATGCCGGAAGAACCGGAAAACAAGAAATAAGGCCAAGGGGAGGCGCGTTTGCGCCTCCTCATTCACTCAATCAAGCGGTATTGGAGGCGTGAGCAAATGGGCATGCAACAAGAAAACACTCTGACACGCAGAAAGTTCCTGGGAGCCTTGGGGGTCACGGGCGCGGCCTGCGTGGCAGCCGGATATCTCGGCGGGATCCCGCATCTGGCGGAAGCAGCCGATGCCCCGGCGGAAGCGCCGGCCAATGTGGACGAGTTGATCGCCAAGGAAGTAGGCCCCGGCAAGGTCGCCCTGGAAAAGGTCAAGATCGACACCCCGGCCAAGGCGGAAAACGGCGCCCTGGTCCGTTTCCCGATCTCCGTGGATCACCCCATGGAAGCCGACAACTACATCGCCATGCTGGCGATCTTCGTGGACGCCAATCCCAAGCCGCTGGTGGGCCGCTTCGAGTTCACGCCCGCCTCCGGCAAGGCCGAGGTGGAGTTGCGGATCAAGATGGCCAAGGCCTCGCAGGTGCGGGCCATCGCCAAATCCAACAAGGGCGCGTTGTATGGCGCGGTCATGACCATCGAGGTCGCCGAGGGCGGTTGCGCCGGCTGAAGCTCGCTTTCGATATTTATTATCCCAACTTCAACTGCTGGAGAAGATCATGGCGGATATTGGAGAACCCAAGGTACGCGCTCCCGAAAAGCCCCTCAAGAAGGGGGAACTCGCGCTCATCAAAACCCTCATCAAGCATCCCATGGAGAGCGGTTTGCGGAAAGACAAGAACTCCGGGGAGACGATCCCCGCCCACTTCATCGAAACCATCACCGCCGAATACGGTGGCGCCACGGTCATGAAAGCCACCTGGACCGGCGCGGTTTCCAAGAATCCCTTCTTTTCGTTCTATCTCAAAGCCGACAAGTCCGGCCCGGTCAATGTCACCTGGAAGGACAACAAGGGCCAGGAGTGGAAGGAAAAGGCCGAGATCAAGGTGGAGTAACTCCCCTGCCGTCTGTGGATGAAAAAAGACGCCCTGCGGGGCGTCTTTTTTTTCATGCATGACGCGGCATGGCCCAGGATTGGGAAATTGTCTTTTGCCATCCTTTCGGGCTATGATGTCCAATGCGGCTGTCGCGCATACGTTGCGCAACCAACCCATGTGGATATCGTCACCTTATGAAGATCGTCATTGTCGGCCTGAGTCACAAGACCGCCCCGGTAGCCATACGGGAATGCCTGGCATTCGCCACTCCGGATCTCCCGCTTTTCCTGAGCCAGCTGAAAGCGCTGCCGGGCGTGGCCGAGGCGGCGATCCTGTCCACCTGCAACCGGGTCGAACTCTATTGTGCCGGAACCACTCCGGAAACCGTCACCCGCGCGGTGAGCGACTGGCTGGCCGACAGCCGGGGCGTGCAACCGGATCAGCTGCGGCCACATCTCTACACGCACACGGAAAAAGAGGCGGTGCGCCACGGTTTCCGGGTGGCGTCCAGTCTCGATTCCCTGGTGGTGGGCGAGGCGCAGATCCTGGGACAGATGAAGCAGGCCTATCAACAGGCCAGCGAGGCGCATGCCTTGGGACCGATCCTCAACAAATACTTCCAGCACGCCTTTCATGCCGCCAAACAGGTGCGCAACGATACCGGCATCGCCCGCAATCCGGTCTCCATCGCCTCGGCGGCTGTGGCTTTGGCGCGCCGGATCTTCGGGGAACTGCGCGGCTGTCGCTGCCTGTTGATCGGCGCGGGGGAGATGTGCGAACTGGCTGCCCGGCACCTGGTCTCGGACGGGGTATCCATTCTGGTGGCCAACCGCACCCTGGCCCGCGCCGAGGCCCTGGCCGCCACCTTCGACGGCACGGCCTGCGCCCTGGAGACCCTGGAACAACACCTGGATCAAGCCGACATCATCCTCTCCTCGACGGGCGCGCCGGCCCATCTGGTGACCGCCCCGATGGTGAAGGCGGCCCTCAAGAGGCGACGGCAGCGCCCCCAATTCTTCATCGACATCGCCGTGCCCCGCGACCTGGATCCGGCCATCGCCCGGCTGGACAACGCCTATCTGTACGACATCGACGATCTGGCGCGCATCGTCGAGAACAATCTCAAGGATCGTGGCCACGAGGTGGCAGCCGCCGAAGCCATCATCGACACCCATACCGAGACGTTCATGCAGTGGCTGGAAAGCCTGGGGGTTTTTCCGGTCCTGACTGCGCTGCGGGAAAAACTGGAGCGCATCCGGGACCATGAGGTGGCCAAAATGGTGGAGGGGTGGCCTGACATCTCTCCGGAGGAGCAAAAACGGGTGGAACTCTTCGGTCGGCAACTGGTGAACAAAATTCTGCATCCCCCGCTGAGTTCCCTGCGGCGCCTGGCGACGGAGCCGGGCGGTGATCTCTACGTGGAGGCTGCGCGGCAACTGTTTCAACTGGATAGCGCGCCATGAGCACGATGGAGCACACCTTGGCACATCGGTTCGACGCCATGCGGCGGCGCCACGAGGAGCTGGGCGTTTTGCTGGCTGCGGCCAACAGCACGGAGGACTCTGCCGCGTTCGCCCGCCTGAGCAGGGAGTACGCGGAGCTGGATCCTCTGGTTACGGCATGGGCCGACTATCGTCAGCTGGAAGAGGAGGTCCGCACGACCGAGGCGATGCTGGACGACGCGCAAACCGACGCCGAGATGAAACGGATGGTGCGCGAGGAGGTGGAGTTGTTGCGCGACCGTCTGGAGCGGAAAGTGCCGGAATTGCAGTTGCTGCTGATCCCCAAGGATCCTCTGGAAGGGCGCAACGTGATTCTGGAGATCCGTGCGGGGACGGGCGGGGAGGAGGCGGGTCTGTTCGCCGCCGACCTGTTGCGCATGTACGGTCGCTTTTCCGAGCAGAACCGCTGGCGGCTGGAGCCGTTGTCCAGCAATCCGACCCAGTTGGGCGGCTTCAAGGAAGTGATCGTGATGATTGCGGGCCAGGGGGCCTGGTCGGCCTTCAAGTACGAATCCGGGGTGCATCGGGTGCAGCGGGTGCCGACCACCGAGGCGGGGGGACGGATTCACACCTCGGCCTGCACTGTGGCGGTGTTGCCGGAAGCGGAAGAGGTGGAGGTGAATATCAACGAGCGGGACGATCTGCGCATCGATGTCTTCCGGTCGTCCGGGCCTGGGGGTCAGAGCGTCAACACCACGGATTCGGCGGTGCGCATCACCCATCTGCCCACCGGGATCACGGTATCGTGTCAGGACGAGAAGTCGCAGCACAAGAACAAGGCGCAGGCCATGAAGGTCCTCAAGGCGCGTCTTTTGGACATGGAACAGCGTGCGGCGCATGACGAGCGGTCCCGGGACCGGCGGGATCAGGTGGGATCCGGGGATCGTTCCGAACGCATTCGCACCTACAACTTTCCTCAGAACCGGGTCACCGATCACCGGATCAATCTGACCCTGCACAAGCTGGATCAGGTCCTGGCCGGGGAGCTGGGAGAGATCGTCACCGCGTTGGCCGCCCATCATCAGGCGGAACTGCTGACGCAACTGGGAAAGGAGTAACGGTGAGATGAATCGGCTGCCTTGGCGGATGGCAGGATGGTTGGTCCTGTTTTTGGCATGGCCTGCGGATGGACAGGCGGTGCGGCAGAAGGCCTACCGCCAGCCGGCCTACATCAGCAATGCCTATCTTTCCGACCGGATCGCCCAGAAAGGGGAGAGCGTGCAACCCCTGTCGGTGGTCAAGGCCTTGCAGGCCAACATCAACGGGGTGTTGGGCTATTTCGTGCTGGATGTGGTGTTGACCGTGGACGGGCAGCACCGGCTCAAGGTGGACATTCTGGACGACGCGGGCCGAGCCAAGGCGGCGTTGCAGTTTCCGCCGGTGCAGGTGCAAAAAAAGGATGAGTTGCCCATGTACACCGCCGCCGGGGCGATTTCCGGCGAGATGGAGCCGGGTTTGTGGTTTTTCAAGGTATACGATCAGGTCAACAAGGAGGATTGGAAGGTGGTGGGCATTTTCGGTTTCATGGTCATGGACCCCAAAAAAGAGTAACCCGATTGGCGAGGAGAATGAGGTGATGAGCCGTTCAGAGGAGATGTTTCGTGCAGCGCGCGAGGTGATTCCGGGAGGGGTGAACAGTCCGGTGCGGGCCTTCAAGTCGGTCGGCGGGACGCCACGTTTCATCCGGGAGGGGAAGGGGGCGTTGTTGTGGGATGTGGATGGCAACCGGTATATCGATTATGTGGGTTCCTGGGGGCCGTTGATCGTGGGGCATGCTCATCCGGTGGTGGTGGAGGCGGTGACGCGTGCTGCGGCCAAGGGGTGTTCCTTTGGTGCGCCCACCGAGGGAGAGACGTTGTTGGCCAGAAAAATCATCGAGCGATTTCCCGGCATGGAGATGGTGCGTCTGGTCAATTCCGGGACCGAGGCGGTGATGAGTGCCGTGCGTTTGGCGCGTGCCGCCACCGGCAAGGATGGGATTGTCAAGTTCGAGGGGTGTTATCATGGTCATGCGGACGGGTTGTTGGTGGCAGCCGGCTCCGGGGCGGCCACCTTCGGGGTGCCGACCTCGCCTGGGACCACGCGGGCTGCGGCTCATGACACCGTGGTATTGTCCTTCAACGATCTGGAGGGTGTGGAGCGTTTGTTGCGGGAGCGTGGCGATGAAATTGCCGCGATCCTGGTCGAGCCGGTAGCCGGCAACATGGGGTGTGTATTGCCCGCCCCCGGGTTTCTCGAGGGGTTGCGGCGTGCGTGTGATGCTGCCGGGACCCTGTTGATTTTCGACGAGGTGATGACCGGTTTCCGGGTGGACAAGGGGGGAGCGCAGACCCTTTATGGCATTCGTCCTGATTTGACCACGTTGGGAAAAATCATTGGCGGGGGTTTGCCGGTTGGGGCGTATGGCGGATCCCGGGAGTTGATGGAGCGCATCGCCCCTGCCGGTCCGGTCTATCAAGCCGGGACCTTGTCCGGCAATCCTTTGGCGGTAGCTGCCGGCATGGCCACTCTGGAGTTGTTGGATGCCCCTGGCGTTTACGAGACTCTGGCGGCCCGCACGCAGCGTCTGGTAGTCGGTTTGCGGGATGTTTTGCAGGCTGTCGACATTCCCTGTCTGGTGACTGGTGTCGGTTCCATGTTCGGTTTGTTTTTCACTTCTGGCGTGGTGGAAAATTTTACCGATGCCAAGGCGTGTGACATTGCCCGTTTCAATCGTTGGTTTCATGGCATGTTGAATGCCGGGATTTATTTGGCTCCCAGTGCCTTTGAGGCCGGATTTGTTTCGTTGGCGCATGATGATGTCTTGCTGGAGGAGACGTTGGCTGCTGCTGAGCGTGTGGCAAAAACGTTGTAAAGTTTTACATTATTAGGGGTCCAGGGGGATTATCCCCCTGGTGGGATCCAAGGGCGAAGCCC
>JADGAR010000065.1 GCA_015231915.1 Magnetococcales bacterium | reverse complement strand
CGACCCGTTCGTAACGGGTGCCCGGTCCCTTGCGCACCATGGTGGCGGAGCTGACCGTGGCGGCCTCCTTCGCCGCAGTGACAACCGGGGCGGGAGCGGGCCTGGCAGCCTGGGGAGCGGGTGGGGGAGTGGTCCCCTGTTTGGCCAGCCATTGAGACACCCTGACGGTCAGTTCCTCCAGGCTGCCGGCGTGAATCGGCTCCACGTCGGGGTCTTGGCCCGTGGAGGCCATCATCTTGCCCAGGGCGTTTTGCGCCAAGGCCAGGGCATTGTAGCGGCGCAGTTCGGCCAGGATGGCAGTGGAGTCGCTGGAGATGCGGTCCAGCACGCTTTGCGCCTCCTGGGCCGCCTTGTTGGCCACATGCCCGGCGATCGCCTTTTCCACCTGGAACAGCTCGTCGGAGCGGCGCAGTTGCAGCAACGCCTGCTCGAACTGGCGGTTGGCCATGTGTACCTGGGAAAGCAGGGCCATGCTCAAGGCCAGACGCTTGATCCCGATGACCTCCTCGTTGGTCTTGTTGACGGTCATCTGCGTCGGCGCGGAGAGCAGGCCCAGAAGATTCCAGGTGACCCGCAGGCCGCTTTCGTACCAGTCGTTGTTGAGGGTGAAGGAGTTGCTGTCCCGTTGCCGGGAGGCGCTCAGGGAGATGCCGGGAAACAGCTTGAGCAGCGCCTTGCGGCTTTCGTCCACCACGATGCGGCCATGCAGGGTCATTTCGCGCATGTCGGCCTGGTTGAGCAGGGCCATCTCTTCCATCTTGTCCAGCGGGGTGTTCCAGACCGGGATTTGCAGCGGCCCGTCCGGGACCGCCAGGGTGAAGCGGGTGCCGGGGGGCAGGGTCATCATCGCGGCCAGTTCCACTTGCGCGGTGGCCATTTCCTGCTGCATGGTTTCGAGTTGGCGAAGGTTTTCCAGCAGGATCTTGCGGTATTGCAGGGATTCCAGGGGGGAGCGCAGTTCGCTGGCCTCGGCCTTGCGGGCATCCACCAGCGCCCCTTCCGCGATGCGGATGGTCTCCGCAATCCTGGGGCCGAGTTGTTGGGCCGCTGCCGCGCGCCAGAAGGCGGATCGGGCCTCCTGGATGAGGTTCTGGACCACCTTGCGTTCCCGCTCCCTGGCGATCAGGTGGCGGTTGGCGTTTTGCCGGGCATTGAAGTAGCTCACCGCGAAATCGAGAATGTTCCACGAGAAACTCAGGTCGCGGGTGATGCGGTCCCGGTCCTGCGAGGTGGAGAGTTCCAGGGACTGGGAACCGGTGGTGACCGACTGGCTGCTCGAGGCAGCGACATTGGAACGGCTGGAATGGGCGGCATTGAGTACCAGTTTGGGCAGCAGCTCGAAGCGGTCCAGCCCGGTGAGGTCCAGGGCTTGCGCCTCTTCCACCATCTTGACCTGGTGGTCCAGGTTGTGACGCAGGGCACGCGCCACCACCTCGGCCAGGGTGAGGGGATGCGCCACCGGCGCCACGTCGTGGAACATGCGGCTCAGATCGGCCCGGCGTTGACTGTCCAGTTCCTGGACGGTCAGCTCCTTGGGTTTGACCGCACAGCCGGACAAAAGCACCGCGCACATCAGCAGGGTGCGGCCCGTGATTTTTATGATCGGTTTTCGATGATGAGTTGCCATGAAAGTGCTCGGTTGATGGTTGTGACAGTGCGTCGGATCATGCGGGCGGTCTGGCGGGCAGCAGCCGGGCCGCACGTTGCAACTGCGCGGCCCGCAGCAGCATCCCCTCCCGTCCGGCCAAGGCCAGTTGCCTGCCGAAGGCAAGCTTGCCGCCCGCCACCCGCTGCCATGGACGTTCCGGCAATTCCAATCCGGTTTGATTTTCCCGTGGCGGGGGAGCGGTCTCCTCCTGGGCTTCGCCCAGCTTGATCTTGAAGACCACCACCGCCTCGCGGCCCTCGCTGTCCCTGGCGATCACCCGGACCGAGATTTCCCCCTGGCTGCCGGGGGGGGGATCGCCGCTGAATTTGCCGGTGGCCGGATTGAATTGCAGCCAGCCGGGCAGCGCCGCGCCGTTCGCCTGGTCGGCGGCGAGGGTCACTGTCGCGTTGCCGTTGGAGTGGGCAAAGGCGGTGGCTGGGACGGAGATGTCGATGCCCTTGTTGCCGGCAACCTGGGTGTCCGGCATGCCATCCCGGACGAACAGGCCGGTGCCGCCACCGGTGGCGGGAGTGGCGTTCGGGGTGACGGAGACCTGAAATCCGCCCGGCGTGGCGGGTTGGGTGAAGGTCGCCGTGGCCGTCGTGACGACCGGGGCCGGGGGCGCGTTGACGATGACCGGCGTCGTGGCCGTGGTCACCGGCGCGGGTGGGGCATGATGGGTTTCGACCTGCTTGACCGGGGTGGTCGAGAAGGTGACCACCGGCGCCACGACGCTGTTGGCGATATTCGGCGTGGTGTTGTCGGACTGGAAGGTGACCACCGGGGCTACGGGACCGCTGTTGATGGAGATTTCGCTATTGGTGAAAGTAACCACCGGCGCCTGGATGGTATCGTTGACCGGCGGTTTGGCCGGAGGTGGCGGTGGAGGTGGCGGCGGTGGTGGCGGCGGTGGCGGCGGCGGAGCGGTCTCCCTGGGTGGTGTCACCAGGGTGGCGGTCGTCGTCGTGGGGGGAGCCGAGGTGGGCATGACCGGGGGGATGTCGGCCTGCACGGTAATGGTGAAACTTTGCGAACCGCTGGTGTCCTGTCCGCCGTTGGCGGTCCCGCCACTGTCCACCATGCGCACCGTGACCGTGGCCTGGCCGGTGACGTTGGCCGGGGTATAGGTGAGGGTGCCGCCGGCATCCACCGCCGGCTTGACCACGAACAGGGCGTCATTGTCGGTGGTGACGTCGAAGCGGACGGTCTGCGTGGACTCGTTGGCCGGGCCTGTGCTCAAGTTCCTGGCCCAGTCGAGAAGGAGTATGCGGGGGACCAGGCCGTTGCTCGCATGGTCACCGCCCTTGGTGAAGGAGGGGATGTCGTTGACCGGATCGACGGTGGTGCCCAGCAGCACGGTATCGCTGGAATAGGGCGATTTGCCGCCGTACTGGCCGACGGTGTCGGTGGAGACGCTGGCGAAGATCCCGGACTCCACATCCGTGCTGCTGTCGATCAACCGCATGCGCAGGGAGGGGGGCGTGCCGAAGTAATCCTTGGCCGGCACGAAGCGCAGGCGATCCGTGCCACGCAACACCAGGGCGTAGTCGGTGGTGAGGGTCGTGGTGATGGCGGTCCAGTTGCCGCCACTGGCGGTATACTCCCACTGTCCCGCCGCCGCATTCGGCGTGTATTCGATGATGGCCACCCCGGCCAGGGAGTTGGCGCTGGAGCCGCCGGTGACCTGATCCTTGCTGTCGGAGAAGCTGTTGCTCAACAGCGCGGCGATGGTATCCCCGGCGGGAGAGGCGGTATCCTCCGGCACGGCGGCCAGGGTCGCGCTCCCGGAGGCCACCGGCGCGTCGTTGACCGCCTTGATGTCCAGATAGACCTTGCCCCCGTCGATGGTGTAGGGGCCGCCGCTGCCGGTATTGGCATCATAAATGGAGACGGAGATGGTGTCCTTGCCGTTGTAGTCGGCGGTGGGGGTGTAGATCAGGCCGTCCAGCGCGGCATTGACCTGCTCGGTGGTGCCGGAGAGGGTCACGCTCGCCCCGGACCCGGAGGCCACCGTCAAGGTGCCGTGGCCGGCGGTCAAGGTCACCTGAAGGGCGTCCGTGGCCCCGGATTGCAGGGTGTCCTTGCTGTCATCGACCTTGATGACGTACCCGGTGGTCTTGCTCAGGGTCTTGGAGCCATCCTCTTGCAGCGTGATCGGGCTGGCGAGGCTGGTGGTGGGCAGGGAGGCGCTGGCCTGGTCGTTGACCGCGTTGATGGTCAGTTGGGAGGTGGCCTGGTTGGCGGAAAAGGCGCTGGTGGCGCCATTGACCGAGGCGTCGCCCAGAATGACGCTGGTGTTGGTCGAGGGGGTGCCGCTGGTCTGGTCCCAGGCGCGCAGGGTGAGGCTCGCCGTGCCGTACCAGTCCGCGTCGGGGGAGAAGCGCACCTTGCTGGTGCTGGAGAGCAGCAGCGCCTTGGCGTCCGACAACTCGGCGTTGGCGGGCATGTTTTTCCAGGTGTTGCCGTCCGTGGAGTAGGACCAGGTTCCCGAGCCGCTGCCGGCGGTGATGGCCACCCCCTGCAAGGCGCCAGTGTCCACGTCCGCGTAATTCAGGCTGCTCAGAAGATCGGTGACCGGAATGGTGGAGGAGGCGGGGGTATCCTCGCTGGCGCTGGTGGCGATGGTCCCGGTGCTGGCGTTGATGGTCGGGGCATCGTTGGCCGGGGAGACCACCAGGTTGATCTTGTCGGAGGCGAGGGAATAGGCCGTCTGGCCGCCGCGATTCGCGGAGTCGCTCAGGTCGGTGTAGCTCCCGGCTGCTGGCGGCGTCGATCCGGAGCGGTCCCAGGCATAAAAGGAAAGCGTGGCAGTGGTTCCGGTCTGGCCGTTGGGCACGAAGCGCAGTTTGTCGTTGTCGCCCAGCAGCAGGGCGTTGCTCGTGGTCAGGGTGGTGGGCAGATCGGTCCAGCTTCCATAGGCGCTGCTGGCATAGAGGGCGTATTGCCATTTGCCGTTGCCCCCTTCGGAGCCGGACAGGGCCATGCCGGTGCCGGCCTGGGTGGCGGCGTGGTCCAGGTCCGGGTCGCTCACCGCCCCCTTGAGCAGGGTCATCACCCGGTAGCCGGTGTTGTCGGAGTCGGTGATGTCCTCGCTGATGCCCGTGAGATTCTGGTTGACCGGGGTGATGACCGGCGCGCTGTTTTGCGAACTGACCGAAATGGTGAAAATACCGTTGCTCTGCATGAGCTGGTTTTCGCCATCCTTGCGTCCCGAGTTGAAGGAAAAGGAGAACGAATCGTTCTGGGTGGCTCCGGTATAGGCGTGGCTGCCGCCCGGATGGGTGTAGGTGATCCGGTTGTTGTCGATGTCGTCCTGGGTGAAGGTGCCGTTCACCAGCAACTGGGTGCCGCTCTTGAAGAGCTGGCCGGCGTCAGGCAGGGCGGTGATGGTGTATTGCCATTTGGTCTTGTCGGCTTCGTTGGGATCGTCGATGGCCAGTTTCGTATTGCCGATCACCTGGTTGCTCGCCCCCTGATTCACGCTCAGGGCGACATTGGTGGTCAGGGTTGGCGCGCCATCGTACAGGATGGCGCGCGTCACCGAGTTGGAAGTGGCGCTGTTGTCATCCGTCACCGAAAAGGTCACGGTGCGTTGGTCGCCGACCGCGCCACTGCCCAGATTGCCGTACTGTATGCCGCGCAGGATCGCCTGATAGGTGGCCATGTCCGCGGCTCCGGAGATGACCAGTTTGTCGGCGACCTCGCCATTGGTGACCACGCCGTTGTTGACATAGGAGGTCAGAGTGAGGGAGTTGGCGGTGATCAGGTTGGATGCCCCGGCATCCAGGCCAAGGAACTCCTCGCTCCCCAGGGTGGTGTTATTGGTCGTCAGGGTGATGGTGGCGCTGTTTGCCTTGGGGCTGTCCACGTCCGTCAGCGTCAGCGCCCCGTCCACCGTGCGCGCCGGACTGCCCTTCATGAAGACCAGCGTGGTGTTGGTGCCGATGGTGGCGACCGGGGAGTCGTTTTCGCCGTTGACCGTGATCGTGGCGTTGAGTTGGGTTTTTTTGCCATCGGTGCTGGAGTCGGTCAATTCGATGGTGGCCTGGCGGGAGGGGGCCAGCCCCTTGGCGGTGGGATCCTCCCCGCTGTTGGCGAAGGTGAGCTGCCCCAGCAGGGCTTGTATCGCCGCGTTGCTGGCAGCGGCGGTATCGAAGGCGATGGTCAGATCCGCCGCGCCACCGCCGCTCATCGTGGCGAAGGCGTTGCCGCTGTTGGAGATGGTACTGCCCGCCACCGTGATGTTGTTGCCAGCCGCCACCGTCAGGAGGTCACCGGTGGTATAGGCCGTCAGTTTGACGGTCAGCGAGCCGGTATTGTAATTGGTGGCGTCGCCTTCCCAGTCGGTGACGGTGTTGGCCCCGCTCAAGAGCTTGACCGCCGTCCCGCCGGTGCCGCTTTCGGCAAAGGTGGGGGTCGTGTTGGCCGCAGTCATGGCGGGGGTGTCGTTGATGGCCGTAATGCCGACTTTCACGCTGCCGCTGGCGCTCTTGGCCCCTCCCGAACCCTGACTGCCACCGGTATTGCCGTCGTTGAGGGTGTAATCCAGGGTGACCGAGGCCGGCGGGGTGTGGCTGGCGTTGGTGTAGGTCAACTGTTGCAAAACCGCCTGGGCATCGGCGGTGGTGACGCCAGCGCCGAAGGTGATGGTCAGGGTGCCGTTGCTGTTGGTCGTGAGACTGCCCACGGTATTGGTGCCCAGTTTCACGTCGCTCCCGGAGAAGGCGAGATTGCCCGTGGTCCCGAACTGGTCATCGGCGCTGGCCCCGCCGTTGCGCGCCACGGTGAGCACCGCGCCGTTCCAGTTCGTGGCGGCCAGCTCCGCGTCGGAGAGGGTGGCGTCGCCATCCAGGGTCACGGCGGTTCTTTCACTGGTTGTCACGTCATTGCCCACCGCGCCTCCCAGGCCGCTGAACACGGGGGCGTCGTTCACCCCGGCCAGGGTCACGGTGGAGGCGATGCTCACGCTGGTGGTGTCCACCCCGCTGTTGGAGGTGCCGCCGTCATCCTTGATGCCGGTCAGGGTGACCACCCGGTTGGCGCTGGTGGTGGGCGCTGTGCTGATATCCCGGTATTTCAGGTTATCCACCAGGGTTTGCAGTTGTGCGGTGGTTTTGCCGGTATGGGTAATGGTCACCGTGGCGGTGGAACCGCCGACACTCACGGCATAGCCGTAACCGCTGGCCGTGGTAGTGCCGCTGGTGCCATGGGTCAGGGAGAACTCGGTGCCGTCCACCGTGAGTTTTTCATTGCTGCCGTCGGTGATGTTGGAGACGGTCAATGTCAATTGGGTGAGATTCTGGCCCGCTTCCACGGTCCCGGCGGTACTCCCCGAAAAGAGCGTCACCGCCGTCGCGTCGTTTTCCGTATAGGTGGGGGTGCTCGTGGTGGCGGTCAGGGTGGGGGCGTCGTTGACCGCGTTGACGGTGATGGAGATGGTCGGCGTGCTGGCGGAATCGACCGTGCTGTCGTTGACCTTGTAGGTAAAACTGTCCGCACCGCTGTAGTTGGCCGTGGGGGTGTAGGTGACCCGGCCCTGGCTGTCGGTCACGGTGGTGTTGATCACGGTGATCGCCCCCCCGCCGTACTGGTAGAGGGTGCCGTTGGCGGGCAGGGTGGCGATGATGCGGCTGATGGTGTCGTTGTCCGGGTCGCTGCCGCTCAGGGTGATGGTGGTGGAACTCTCCTCGTTGAGCGACGGGGATTGCGTACTGGCAACCGGGGCATCGTTGACGGCAGTGACCGTCACGGTCTGGCTGGCTGTGGCCGAGGCGGAATTCTTGTCCGTGGCGGTGAAGGTCACGGTGCGGGCCGTGGTGCTGGGGGCATCGCTGTTGTTGGTGAATTTCACCGCCCGCGCCACATCCTGGACAAGGGCATTGGTGGCTGCGGCATTGAAAGTGAAGGTCCAGGCCGTGCCGTTGGTCACGGAAGCGGCGCTGGCCGTGCCGATCAGGGTGTTGCCCGCCTTCAGGCTGGTGCCGTCGATCCAGATGCCGCTGCCGCCGGGATCGGCGGTGGGCAGGGCAAGGCCGTCGTCGGAGGTGTTGTTGGCGGTGATCTGCACCTTGAGGGTGCCAGCTTCCCAATCGCTGTTGCCATCGACATCCGTAAGGGTCACCCCATTCGTCACCACGACCGGGGTTTGTTCGGTGAAACCCGTGCTCCCCCCGGCGCTGATCGTGGGTGCGTGGTTGACGCCACTGACCACCACGGTCGAGGCGCTGCTCAGGGTGGCGGTGGCCGAACCGCCGCCACTGTCCGTGAGCGCCGTCAAGGTCACCGCGCGCGTGCCGGTCGGACCGACCGCGGTATTGCGATACTTCAGGCCGTCCACCAGGGTCTGGAGGGTTGCCGCCGAGGAACCGGCCTTGGTGATGGTGACCGTGGCGGTGGTGCCGCTCACGCTCACGCCGTAAGCGAAGTTTCCCGCGCCGGTGTTGGCGCTGGTGCCGTCGGTGAGAGAGAATTCCGTGCCATCCACGGTGAGGAGTTCATTGGCGCCATTCGCCAGATTGCTCACCGTCAGCACCAGGGAGGAGAGGGTTTGCCCGCTCTCCACCGTGCTGATCGTGGTGCCGCTGAAAAGTGCCACCGCCGGATTGGTCTCCTGATAGCCCGGATTGGCCCCGGTGGTGATCAGGGTGGGGGCGTTGTTGACCGCCGTCAAGGTCACGGTGGAGGCCACGCCGGGGTTGCTGGTCGTATCTGTTCCGCCGTTGGTGGTGCCGCCGCTGTCCTGAATCGAGGTGAAGGTGAAGACCCGGTTGCCGGCGGTGGTGGGGTCGCTGCTGGTGTTGCGGTAGGCCATGCCGTCGATCAGGGTGTTGACGGTGGCGGTACTCGCCCCGCCGGTGAAAGCGAGGGTCACCGTGGCGGTGGTCCCGCTCTTGGCGACACTATAGGTGCCGCTGGTGATCGCTCCCGAACTCCCGTCGGTAAGGGAGAACTCGGTGCCTTGCACGGTTATTTTTTCATTGGCGCCATCCGCCAGATTGGTGACCGTGAAGAGCAGTTGGGAGACCGTCTGACCGCTCTCCACCACGGAAGCGCTGCTCCCGGTAAAGAGGGTCTTTGCGGTGTCGTTTTCCGTATAGCCCGGATTGCTGGCGGTGGCGCTCAGGGTGGGGGCGTTGTTGACCCCGGTCAGGGTCACGGTGGAGGCGAGGGTCAGGGTGGCGGTATCGGCTCCGCTGTTGGCGGTGCCGCCGCTGTCTTGCATCCCGGTCACGGTGATCACGCGGGAGGCGGCGCTGGCGGTGGGGTCGTTGCCGGTGTTCTGGTATTTTATCCCGTCTACCAGGTTTTGCATGTCGGCAGTGCTCATGCCGCTTTTGGTGATGGTGACCGTGGCGGTGGTGCCGCCGAGGGCGACACTGTAGGCATAACCGTTCGCCGTGGTGGAACCGCTCGTGCCGTTGGCCAGCAGGAATTGCGTCCCGTCCACCGTGAGTTTTTCGTTGCTGCCGTCGGCCATGTTGGTCACGGTCACGGTGAGGCTTGAGAGGGTCTGACCGGCCTCCACCGTGCTGGCGGAGGCGCCCGTGAAGAAAGCAACCGCCGCGCCGTTTTCCGTCTGGCCCGGATTGGCCGCCGTGGCGGTCAGGGTCGGGGCGTCGTTGACGGCGGTCACCTCCACGTTCACGGCCTTTGCGTCCGTCGAGGCGAGTGTGCCGTCGTAGCCGCGCACCGAGAAGGCCGCCAGGGTGCCGTTGGCGTTCGTGGCCGGGGTCCAGACCAGGGATTCGCCGCTGGCCAGGGTGGTGGAACCCGCCGTCACCGCGCTGCCCCCCTTGGTCAGGGTGCCGCTGGTGACCGATTCGATCCGGAACGACGGAGTGGTGCCGTCCACGTCCGCCAGGTTGGTGGCGGCGGCGAGCGTGGCGTAGCTGATGGTGAAGGCCTGATCCTCGTAGGCCCCGGTGAGGTTGTTGACCGTGGTCAGGGTCGGGGCGTCGTTGACCGCCGAGACCGTGATGGCGACGTTGCTGGTCACCGCGCTGGCCAGGTTGCTGGCGCTGCTGGTGCCGTCGTAGCTCTTGACCACCAGGGTGTCGCTGCCGTTGTAATCGGCTGTGGGGGTGTAGGTCACCGTGGCCAGGGTGGCGCGGATTTGGGTGGGGGAGCCGTTAAGGGTCACGCTGGCCCCGGTGGTCGCCCCGCTCATCGCCAGGGTGCCATGACTCACCGACAACACCGTGGTCAGGTTGGTCGCGGAATCCACGTCGGCAACCGACAAGGCATTGCCGTTGACGCTGGAAAAGACCAGGGCCGTGTCCTCGTTGGTGGTCTGCTGGGCGCCGGGCACGCTGTTGACCGGAGGATCGGGCTGATCGGAGACCGGAATGGTGAAATTGGCTTCGCTGTAGGTCCCGCCGCCCGCCACGTTGTTGTCCGTGGCCCGCACCGTCAGGACATACTGGGAGAGGGTCTCGTAATTCAGCGTGGCCGCCGTGGTGATGGCCCCGGTGGAGGCGTTGATGGTGAAGGCGTTGCCGGTGTTGCCCGACTGGATGGAATAGGTGATGTTGGTGGTATCCGTGGTGGCCGCCGCCGAGCCTGCCGACGCCCCGACGGTGGCGAATTCGGAGATGGTGGAAAACGTGGTGTTGGCCATCACCGGCAGGGCGTTGTTCACCGTGACGTTGACCGTCACGGTCTGACTCCCCCCCGCCCCGTCGTCGATTTTGATCTGGAACGAATCGCTCCCCACCCAGTCCGAGGCCGGGGTGTAGTAGAGGCCGGTGGGCAGGACGGTGCCGCCGTTGCTCGCCCCCTTGGCGTTGCTGGTGACCGTGCCGGCCTGCGTGTTGTCGCTGGTGAACCCGGTGAGCGTGCCATGGGAGGGCAGTGTGGCCATCGACCAGGTCAGGGCCTGGCTGGTATTCGTGTCGGTGACGCCCAGCAGCGATGAAATGTCGGTGGCCGCGACGCTGCCGGTGCCGTTTTCGGCAACGGTAAGGGTCGTGTCCAGGGTGTTGTCCTTGGGCGTGGCATCCCCGTTGAAGCTCGGCGCAGCGTTGGCGGTGAGACTGGAAACCGAGACCGTCTGGGCGCCGCTGGAGGTGTTGACCGAGCCGTTGTCGGTGAGGGTGAACTGCACCGTGCGCGCGCCGGTGGTGGCGGATGTGGTGGAGAATTTCAGCGTTTTCAGCAGGGATGCCACCAGGGCGTTGGTGGCGTTGCCGTTGAAGGTCACGGTCATGGCGTCGCTGCCGGTGACGGAGGAGGCCGACACCGTGCCGATGTTCGTGTTGAAGTTGTCGAACCACAATTGATCCCCGGTCTGCGCCCCGGAGGAGATCTTGACCACCAGGGTGCCACCGGAAAAATTCTCCTCCGGGTCGTTGACCGAGGTGGCGGCGGCCAGCACCGCCACGCCGGTGGCGTCGTTTTGCACAGTGAAGGCGTTGGCCCCGCTCAGGGAGAGGGCCGGGGCGTCGTTGACCCCCATCACCGTGATGGTGGAGGTGGCGCTGGCCGTGGTTCCCCCCTGGCCATCCGTGAGATCCAGCTTGATGGCATGGGCGCCGGTGGTGGGATTGCCGGTATTGGTGTTCTGGTAGGTCACGGCCTGCATCAGGGCCTGGACGGCGGTCGGGTTGGCGCTGGTGTTGAAGGTGACCAGCAGTTTCTGTCCGGACGCGCCGTTGCTGGTGCCATCGATGACGCCGATGATGGTGTTGTTGTACGAGACGTTGCTCCCCGACACCGTGATGCCGCCTGCCGCCTTGATGGCCAGCGCATCCTCCGCCAGTCCGGTATTGCCGTTGTAGGAGGCCGTGAGCGTGGCCGTGCCGCTGGCGAAGGCGTTCAGGTCCGCGTCGCTGACCGTGGCGTTGCCGGAAACATCGACCAGAATGGCCGCGCCATCTTCGGTGAAGTTCTGCGCATCGCCGTTGAGGTTGCCGATGGCGGGATTGTCCTGGACCGAGGTTGCGGTGATTTTGCTGGTGCCGTTCGCGGTGCCAGTGAGCGAGGCGTCGCTGGGGGTGAGGGTGAAGGTGGTCTCCACCGTGGCGCCGGGGGCCACCTGGTTGGCGGTCGGGGTGAAGATCAGGGAGCGCAGCGCCGTGGTGATGGTATTGGTGCCACTGGAGGTGGTCGCCCCGGAGAGGGTATAGCTCCCCGCGCTGCCGGTGAGAGTGGCCCCGCTGCCGCTGGGCAGGGTCAGGGCGCCGTTGGCGGCGGTATAGGCGATGGTGAGCGAAACGTTGTTGCTCTGCGCGTCGTTGACGCTGACGCTGGAAAACGGGGTGGTGGTGGCGTTGTCGTTGACCGTGCCGTTGGTGGTGAAGGTCCCGCCCAGGGTGGGCGCGGTGTTGGCCGCAGAGATGACGATGGAGGCAGTGGCCGTCGCGGAATCGCTGGCGTCGGAAACGACGATCGACACGGTCCTGGTCCCGGTGAAGGGGGTGGCGGCGGCGTTCTTGTAGACCACGTTGCGGATGGCGTTCTGCATGTCGGCCACCGTGGCGGCCGGCTTGCTGTAGAGCACGAGCTGCTTGGTGGAGGTGTTGTAGGCCAGCGCGTTGATGTTGGCGTTGGTGCCGGTGAGCACCAGGGATTCGCTGGTGCCGTTCGAGTTGCCGCTCAGGGTGAGCACCGCCTTGTAGACGTTGGTATCGTCGGCCAGCGCGCCGATGGCGATATCGGTGTCGGCCACGTTGATGGTCATGTTCTGGGTTTGGGTCCCGGAGGCCGTGTAATTGTTGCCGGTGGCGGTGGAGCTGTTGTCGGCGTCCAGGTCCAGGGTGCGGGCGGCCTGGTACTCGTAGGCACCCCGGTCGTAATTGGCGCCGATCTTTCGGGGATTGCCGATGCAATCGTAACTGGCATTCGGGGAGGTGGTGGTGGCGCCTCCTGCGTCGATGGCCGCCGACCCGGCAGCCAGGCGCAAATCGGGGGTGCTGTTGGAGGTGCTGATGAAGGTGCCGGTGGCGCTCGCGCCGGTGGTGACATTGGATGAGGTAACCGTGCCAACGATATCGCTTGCCAGACTGCTGGAGTCCTTGTTGTCCACGACGATGGAATCGTAAATGGAGACCGTACCCCCGGCGACGTAGATGCCTCCTCCTTTATTGTTTGTAGAAATAGTGTTTTTTACCAAGGTGTCATGATATAAATTTACAGTCCCGGATTTGATGTAAATTGCTCCACCTGCGCTCTCTCCGAAGCCTGTTGAAGTGGTGCCACTGTTGGCAAAGAAAACCGAATTGGTGATGGTGGCGGTGGACCCGGAAAAGTAAATGGCGCCACCATTGTAGGTCGATGCATTACCTTGGAAGTAGGAACGATCCACGGACAAGGTCCCGGAAGTGGCATTGACCATGATCGCTCCAGCGGACACTCCATAAATCCCCGTACGGTTTTGGTAGAAAGTGCTGTCGGTGACGGTCAGTGAGGATCCGGCGCCCGTCAATTGGACCGCGCTTGCGGGTGAGGAGGTTGCCCCGTACGAGGCCCCATAGGAAGTGAAGGAGGCCATGTACAAGCTGCGCAGGGTCAGCGAAATGTTCTGGGTGGAGCTGGTGAATCCATTGTATCCATTGCCCAGTCCACCGTTCAGCAATACGTCGTAGACGGAGTCTCCATTGACATCGCCATTGATTATGAAGCTTTTTGTAATTATTGGTAAATTACTGGTCGCCGTGATGGTGCGCTCCGCGACGCTTTTGTTGGCAGGATCGAACGCGGTGGCATCGAAGGTGATGGTCGATCCTGCCCCGCCGACATCCCCCAGGTCGGTGGTGGAGCCGTTCATGATGGCCAGCATGGCCTCGCGCAGGGTGACCAGGTTGTCCCCTGCGGTGGTATTGTCGGCGTTGGAGTTGACCCGGACGTTGGTGACGACCGGGGAGGGGATATCGACCGTGAAGCTGCCGCTCAGGGAGGCGACGGCGTTGCCGGCCTTGTCTTTGGCCGGGGAGGCGCCGAGGGCGATGGTGTAGGTGCCGTTGTCGGCGTTGTCCCAGCTTCCGCCGGGGGGGGTGAAGGTGTAGGTGGCGGTCGAGCCGGAGAGGGTGGCCCCGGTCACGGTGGCGGTAAAGCTGTTGGGACCGGTGATGGTGACATTGCCGGCGGCGATGGAGGCGGTATCGAGACCCGCCAACCCGGAGTCGGTATAGGCCACCGTGAGGCTGTGACTGGTCCCCCCCGAGGTGGTGACGCTGTTGACCGAGGGGGTGCCCGCCGTGGGGCTGGCGCGGTCCACGGTGACGGCCAAGGCGCTGCTGACCGGAGAGGTCACGGTGCCGGAGGTGACGTAGGCCCGAACATTGTAGCTGCCGTTGGCGAGGGTCGATGCGTTGATGGTGGCCCCGCTCCAGTTGCCGGAAGCGTCGGCGGTGGCGGTGGCGGAAAGTTCGCCGGTATCCTTGGCGCTGTTGCTGTTGCTGTCGACGAAGACCGTCACGGTGCCGCTGGCCAAGGCCCCGGAACCGCTGAAGCTCAAGCTGGAGGCACTGGTGAGATTATCGGTGTTGCTGGAGCCGCTGTCGCTGGCGGCGGCGAGATCGGGCGTGCCGGGCGCCGTGGCGTTGACCGTGACTGTGACGGTGCGCGAGGCGGTGGACGTGCCGTCGGAGACCTGCACCTCGAACGAGTCGCTGCCGGCATAGCCCGCCGTCGGGGTATAGGTGATCGTCCCGCCCGGGGTGATGTCGCTGCTGCCGGAGGAGGCGGTGGCGCCAGAGAAGCTCAGGGTGCCGTGGGCCGGAGCGGTTTTCTGGCTCCAGGTTTCGGTTTGTGCGTTGTCGGTATCGCTGACGTGAATATAGGGTTTGATGTCCGTGGCCGAGGCGTTCATGTTGACCGCAAAGGCGGTCGTGCTCCCCGCGAAGGTGGGGGCGGTATTGGCGGAGACATCGCGGGGATTGGTCACCTTCACGTCGCCGATCGCGATGGTGTTGGTTTGGTTGACCGTGATGCGGACGCCATAGATACCGTCGAAGTCCGAATTGGAGGCGACATTGACGTTGAAGAATGTGCCTATGGAAACGTTGTTCGCCGCTACCGCTGAGCCTTTGGGATTGAAACTGCTATCGAGTGCCTGGACCGTAAAGTTGGCAGTGGTAAAAAGGGTTTCGGAGCTGCCGACCTTGATGGCATCCAGGTCGAAAATGCCCCGGTTGGCGCGTAACTCCAGGTATTGAGGCGTACTGCCGGAGACGACGGCGGTGCGAATCCAGGCCCCGGTGGTGCCGGTCATTCCAGTGCCGGGTTGATTGCGTATCGAAAAGTTTGAGGTTCCAGGGACATTTTGTTTTGCATAGACATCAAATCCAGTATTTAAATTATTTGTTGCCGAAATGATTGCGGTGTTTGTCATACCTGTGCTTGCTCCTGCAACTATTGTTGTAGTTGCTACCGTTCCCCAGGTCACGGTCCCGCTACTGCCGTTATTGACCAGTGTTCCCACTGCCAGGGTGGTATCAAAATCGGCGAGCCGATCCGGGTCGAAAGGCGAGTCGGCCTGGATGGGGCCGGTTTGTTGTTCCAGAGTCCAATTGCCTCCGAGGCCGGTGGTGTCGGTGGAAATGGCGACATCGGCGCCGGTGAGGGCGGCGAGGCTGGTGGCGAAGGTGTCGTCCGCGCCGATGGAGCAGCCGTAAAGCAGCAGATCCCCTCCGGCCTTGAGGGCATAGCCGAGGGAGGCCAGTTCGGCCTGCATCACGTCGTCGGCGAAGCTGGCGGTGGTCAGGGTCTGGTGGGCCAGCTCCAGAGTGCCGGGGGCGCCGTGGGAAAGGATGTGAATGGCGTCGTAACCCTCATGCGTCCCGGCCCACTTGGCGATCTGCTCCATTCCGCCGAGGGAACCGTCGAGGAGTTGTATTTCCACGCCGGGGCGGATCATGTCGATCAGGGATTGTGCCTCGGACAGGGCGCCATCGATGAAGGCCACCTCCCTTTTGCCATTGTCGAGGGCCGGATCGGCGGCTCTGACCTCCATCGGGGCGGGGACCACCGGGATCAGTGCCAAGGCACTGGCGTCCGGGGCGGCATGGGCATGATCCACCACATCCGTCATGGCGGCACCGTCGAACATCATGCGTGGTTCCAGGACCAGCATGAAGGGCCTGCCGCGTCCTGGGCGGGTTGTCGGCGCGCATGCGGATGGGGCAGGTGTGCGAGCGAACAGTTTCATTGAACCTCCCGCATCTATCTTTTTATTGTATTATAGGACATAAAAAAATATCGAATTGAATTTTTAATAATTATTTACAAAATGTTAACAGCAATCATGATATTTAATTGTATCGGATTTTCAGCAAAGTTCAAGCAATTTTTTGCGCTTATTGGGGGCATTGTGGCGAGCGTCTGCTCCTGCTTGCCCTTCCGGCGGGCAAACAGGAGGGACGCGAAAAAAAGGAAGGTCAGTTGAAGACGATTTGCAACAAAGCCTTGCCCTGGTCGGAATGGGTGATGCGGGAGACGAACAGTTCCATCGGGTCGTGCCCTGCCAGTTGCAGGGTGCAGGTTTCCGAGATTTCGTGAGCTGCCGCATCGCTGGAGGAGAGAATCAGCGAGAACGGGGTGCCACGGGTGTGGGCATGGAGGCGCGTCCTGGACCTGGGATGTTTTTGCACTTTTTCCAGCGTGACGGTGAAAATCTCCCCGGAGGGTTTTTTCAAGGTGCCGGTGGTTTCGGTCAATTTGGAGAAGTGAACGCTTCTAAGTATTTTTAGCATGATATCGACTCCTTGTCGCATGATTGCCTTGGAGGTTGGCGTCAGTCCGAGATCGGATAATCGCCCAACAGGGCGATACAGAAATTGATCGCCAGCATGGGGTTGCGGATCGTCACCGGGGCGCTGGTTCCCGCAGTGCCGATGGTCACCGTGCCGCCGCCGCCACCTCCGGTGACCGTCACCCCACCCAGATTGATGGCGCCGGTACCGGTACTGGACCACATGTTGACAGGGTCGATGCCTGCCGTGGTGAGCGGCCCCAGATTGTTGTGGGTGGCATCCGGCGCGGGTTGGGTACTTGAGGGATTGGTCTGCACGTTCACGCTGACATTGATCGGGCTGCCCCCCGATCCGGGGGTGAAGGTGGCGGGATGGTTGTGGGTGGGGAGTTGCGCGAGGGTCAGGTTCACCTGATCGTTACCGGCGCTGCCGCCCATCGGGTAGATGAAGCTGCTACCCGGTCTTTGTCCATAGCCGATCGGCATGCGTCCGCGCAGATCGGGCAGATAGAAGGCGCTGCTGGTGGCCTGGCCGTAGACATTGGCGATCAGGGAATAAAGGGCCTGGTTTTGCCCTATGGGGAGCGTCTGGCCCTGACACAGTGCCCAGTTTTGTGGAACTCTTTGAAAAGCGAACGGCGCGATCATGCCTATGAACGGCTCCGACATGTGATTCTCCTTGTTTTTTATGTAGATGGTTGAGGGGGTGGCAGCCAGACCAACAGATCGAACATGGGGTGCGAGGCGGCCTGGCGGAAGCCGAGGGTGTGATAGAAGGTGCGGGCCGCCGGATTGTGACGCATGACGCACAGGGTCAAGGGGGTCATGACACGGGTGGCGGCCTGTTGCAGGGCGCGCAGCACGGCGGTACCGAAACCCTTCTGCCGTGCTTCGGGGAGGAGGGCGATCTCCAGCACCCGCACCTCCCGCTCCATGAAGGAGACCCGTACCCGGCCTATGGAGACTCCGAGTTTTTCGATGACCAGGTCCATCGCGTCTGGATGGTTTTTTTCATATCCTGTAGTTTGCATGTCCCGTTGCTGATCGATCACCATGCGAATGAATTCCTCCGGGCCGTCGATCAACCACAGGTCGTCGCGACTCTGCCGGTGCAGGGTGGCAAGAAACACCTTGTCTCCTGGACTTGACGGGCGCAGAACAATCCCTTTGGCAAGGTTTTGGTTTAATGGCAACATTTTTTATCACCTGATCCGATTGGCAAGATGGATAAAGGCTAGTTCTGACAAAGGGAAATTGCAAATAAAAAATCTATCTGATTTATAAATCATTAATTGCTTAAATTTAAAATAGTAATAAAATCAATTACAAATTACCAAAAAATATTTGTAAAACAATCAAATGGACAAAAAACCCCAGCAAAAAACATGCTGGGGGTCGCAATGGCACTGGGCTCCGACTATTCGAAAGATCCCATCATGCGTGAATCCGACTGACCAACCCTATCGGCTCACCCCATGATCAAGCTGCTTTCCTCATGCGCAAGATCGAATCTGTAGCTAACGGATTTTATCAAAAACTCCATGTCCCGCTGAACCAACACACCAGATGACCAGCTTCGGATAACGAGCAAGGTATCGTCCCCAGTTATCCCGGAAGATCCTCTTCAACGTGAACTGGCAATTACAAACTGTTTTCATGACCTTGGAATATATCAGAAACCGATGGATCTGGAAGGGCTTTCAATTGTCGATGGTGGAAGATCGCAGGAAGGCGGAGCGAAGCTTGATGGTTTTGCCTTTGACTTTTTACCCCCTAAGGGGGCATCATCTTCTCGGCATGGAAGCCGCCCTTGTGGGCTGCTTTTTTGTCGGGAATTTCTTGCACCATCAATTACAAGAGCCAGAGAACGTTTTGTATGACGGCCCCGGAATTTCCAGGTAGCGATGCGACCCAGGCGTGACACCTTTAACCCCAAGCGGAAGATCCGGCCCGCCCCGGCAACGAATGACGAACGAATGCGCCTGGAAGAGTTGGCGGATAAAGTCGGCTATGGGGGCAATCCCGAACACAAGAGGAATCCCGGGGACTTTCAACTGACCCCGCCCAGCAATCCACGGCCCGGCAAAACCTTGTGTGACTCTGTTGGAATCATTACGCGCTCTGATGCCACAAAGCTGCTTCGTGAAGGGATGAAGCGAGGCTTGGTCAGCGACCTGCCAGATGAAGGATGGCCCAAGAACGTTTGGGCGGTAGACGCCGACGGGCACCCTCTGGAAGCCCAATTGGAAAATGCCCTGGAGGGCATCTACCACGGTTATCCCATGCCCTTGGCCGATCCGTTCCGGATGAAGGTGCTGGAACGTTGAGGGCAACCGTGAGCGGCCTTTTTATCATTGATCCCCAGTGGGAGCCGACCGATCACGGTCCTGAGGAGATACGGCAAACCTCCGCGCTTCTTCGCATCAAAGTCAACAACCGGCTGGCAACCCGGGTCCATAATGACTGGGCCAAATCGGTTCATGAGACGGTGCGACTTTCCGCCTACCCCTTGGCCTTATGGCTGGCCGCATCCTGGTGGCGGTTGCGTTGGGAGCCGGTACCAACCAATATGCCCGATGTCGATTGGCGCATGGCCCACGAGATGGGCAGCGCTGGACACGGCTACCTCTGGCCGCCCATGAGGATCGAAACCGACGGCGAATCGGTCGTGGTGCATAGCCTTCCTTCGTCTGAGGATGCAACGGAACCCATCCGCTATCTGTCGCACTTCCGCGAATCCATCCCGGCCTTCGAGTTTGCAAAGGGGGTGGAGATGTTCATCCAGACTGTCATCGCCAGGCTGGATACGGTGGGAATTGGAGAGACGCCGCTGCATGCCCTCTGGAAGGAGGTGACCCAGGAAAGCGCAAACGCCGAGGCCGCCTCCTACCGCAAGATGGAAGCCCTGCTTGGGTATGATCCCGACGAAGCCCCCGAGGGTGTTGTCGATGCCCTGCAACAACTCTTTCCGGAGGCTGGCGAGGCGGCAGTCGCCGAGATTGCCGCCGCGTGTGCCTCCGGTGAACCAGGCCAGTGGATGGCATCCTTAAGGAGCGAGTCACAGCGTTCTGGAGTTCCGGGAAGTTTGGGAGTCATTGGCGGAATCAAGAATGCGTTGACCAGGGACATCCGTTTCGTTGCCGCGCCTTGGGAACGGGGCAGGGCCATGGCCAGGGCAGCCCGTGAGCACCTGGGACTGGATGGCCAACCGGTTTCCGACAAACGCCTTGGAGAAATCCTGGAGATAACCGAACAATCGCTGAGCGGAAAAGAAACCCCCATGTCCAACCTGAGCTTGGCCGTTCGCTCCGACGACAGCACCCAGGTCAATCTGCTGTTCCGTCGCAGTGTCATCACAGGTCGCCGTTTCGAAATGGCCCGGTGGATTGCAGATGCCTTGATGGCCCCTGGCCTTGATCACTGGCTGCCTGCCACCGACGCAAAAACTGCTCGCCAAAAAGTGCAACGTGCCTTCGCCGCCGAATTTTTGGCTCCTATCAATGCCTTGCAGGCGTTTCTTGGTCACGATCTGACCGATGACGAACGCATCGAAGAAGCCGGAGTGTATTTCCGTGTCTCTCCGTTGGCAATCCGAAGCCACTTGGACAATCACGGTTTGCGTATACACTATGATTAGTAGGATTGAAATCGGGGAGGGTATCTTACTGATAAAATTTATAGCCATAAGGGAAATGGGTATGGTGTCACCGGAATTCCAAAAACGATCGAACGTGCAAACCCGCGTCATGTCCGTAATGTGGCGCAATGATTTTGCAGGAAAAATATACGATATTTTTTGCAGAGGACTCTTTCAGTGTGATGAGATGCGTCGCTTTGTGCGCGATCTGGTAAAGAACATCTTTGAGGACCGAATATGTACCATATTTGTGTTAGTGGCTGTGCTGTCTATCAGTGAATCCGCTCGGGCTGATAACTTATTGACATGCCTGACTGGTCGATATCCAAGTTTATGTCGCCATGAAGATTTAACTAATGAAGAAGCAAACAAAGTCAAAAAAGCCGAACATGCTGCAAATTTAAAGACATGCCTGACTGGTCGATATCCAAGTTTATGTCGCCACGAAGATTTAACTAATGAAGAAGCAAACAAAGTCAAAAAAGCCGAACATGCTGCCAATTTAAAGACATGCCTGACTGGTCGATATCCAAGTTTATGTCGCCATGAAGATTTAACTAATGAAGAAGCAAACAAAGTCAAAAAAGCCGAACATGCTGCCAATTTAAAGACATGCCTGACTGGTCGATACCAAAGCTTATGTCGTCATGAAGATCTGAACAGTGAAGAATATAAACGTGTAGAATCTGCGGAAGTCCAGCGACCTTATGTACCATCTCCTTTGGTTGGGTCGCGAGTAGCCAGAAGCTTACATGGAGGATCTGGTTGCGAAAGTGGACACTGGATCCAGGAGGTAATGTCTGACGGCAGGATCATTGCGCTTGAAGACGGCACTATGTGGCAAGTAGATGAAGTAGATCTTGTGCATAGTACGATTTGGTTGCCGGTATCAAATGTCGTAGTCTGTGACGGGATGATCATTAATACAGATGACAATGAAACTGTACATGCAATACAAATAAAGTAATTTTATTATAATAATTTTTCATGAATTCCGATGAATTCCGGTGACACCATACCCATTTCCCTTATAGCTATAAATTTAATCGGTATACGCGATGCTCGACTTTTATGCTTGCAGCAGACCGTCGAACTGTAAGATCGCCGGAATTCCGGGGACGCCATACCAATTCCGGAATTCCGGAAATTCCGGGGACGGGAAATTCCGGGGACGCGGGAAATTCCGGGGACGCCATACCAATTTCGAGGTGCAATTCCGGGGATACGGACGACGGCGTGAAAATGTCATTTTAACTATCGCCATAAAGGCAATCGGGATGACATCCTCCGATTGCGATTGCGATTGCGAAACATTAAGTGCGGCCAGGCAAGGTCGCGTAACCATGCGGGTGGGAATCCCGCCCCAGAAGGCTGGCCAGCCACTGGGAAGCGAGTCCTTGGAGGTGAGGGGGTAACTCCGAACTTTAAGCGTAGGACAGCGACACGATA
>JADGAR010000064.1 GCA_015231915.1 Magnetococcales bacterium | reverse complement strand
GAACAACTCGCCCTGCTCGGCAGGGAGTGGCTGGACATGCTGGTGGATACGACGCCAGAGGAAAAACTGGCCACCATTCCCAAACTGGGACACCTCCTGGGAAAAAAGCGTCAGGAAGGGCGTCAGGAAGGGCGTCAGGAAGGGCGTCAGGAAGGGCGTCAGGAAGGGCGTCAGGAAGGGCATCAGGAAGGCGAGGCGCGTCTCCTCATGCGCCAACTGCAACGCCGCTTTGGCCCACTCCCGGAGTGGGCCTCGGGGAAAATCGCCAATGCGGATCTCCAGGTTCTGGAAGAGTGGGGGCTGCGGATTTTCGATGCCCGGAGCCTGGATGAACTGCTTGCAGACCAGGGGCAGCAATGACGCCGGAACAGCACCAAAAGAAGCGACGCCATCAGCCTTGCTGATCGTCCGGACTCTCCTCCGGTTTGCGTATGCGTGGTCGCGGCCGGTGCTGCATCTGTTGCAGGCGTTGCGCCCTGGCCTGGGCGGCGACCTCCCTGAGTTTCAGTTTGGTCTTGTTCATCTGGGCGATGGCCCGACCGATTCTGACTGGTTCCGCCATGACGCGCTCCCCCTCCCCCCGCTCACCGGGACGCCGGCGTGGCGCCTGGCCGGGATCGACGCAGCGCCTGCCGGATTTTGGCGGCCAACATGCGTCCCTCCAGCACGACCTTGACGGCTTCGGCGCGTGCCTGGGCGGTGCGCGCCCTGTTGCGGATCGATTCGAGCGTGGTGTTGGCAGTCATTTGTTTCCCCTCTCGTGCACTGGAGTGACCGCCGGGAGCGCCGGAGCGACATCCACGGCGCCGTCGGTCTGCCAGCTGTAGGTGGTGCCATTGGCAAGGGTATAGGCGCCGGAACCATCGGCACGGGTATACCCCCTGCTGCCGTCAACCCCGACCCATGAACATTCGTTGTTGCCATGATCGATGCCGGACGAACCGTCCGCATGACTCCAGGAGCAGGAGCCATCGGCGAACCACTCGCTGCGGTTGCCCAGGCCGTCATCGCATCCACCGGAGCCATCGGCGCGCAGGATGCGACTGGACCCGTCCGCACCTTGCCAGAAGTAGCCGCCGTCGGCGGCGAAGGTCTCCTGGGAGCCGTCCGCATGACGGGTGATGGAGGAACCGTCCGGAAGAAACGTGTAGACGTTGCCGTCACGATCGATCGAGACGCGCGTCCCGTCTTCGCGAAACTCGTCGATGGAGCCGTCCGGATTGACGAAGCGGTTCTTGTCGCAGGATTCGGGACTCCAGGCAACGCCATGGGCGTCGATGTAGGACCAGTTGCCCTGGCTGTCCCACTCCTCGCGGGCGCCGTCGGGATAGAACAGACTGCCGGACCCGTCGTGCTTGTAACGACCGGTGGAGCCATCGGCATGCCGCCAGGAACCCGATCCGTCGGGCAGCCATTGGGAGACATTGCCATGGCCGTCGTCCCAGGAACCGGAACCGTCGGCATGCCAGCGACCGAACGAGCCGTCAGAACCGGTAAAAGAACCATTCCCCTGCCCGTCCCAACTGGAGGAGGAACCATCTGCGGAACTGCTGCTGCCGGAGCCGTCGGCGCCCCAGGTGTTGACATTGCCCTGGCCATCCTCCCAGAGGCTGGTTCCGTCCGGGTGCTGGACCGTACGGGAGTTGTCGCTGCCCTGGCGGGAATAGGAGCCGTCCGCGCCCCACGCCTCGCGGTTGCCATGCCCGTCCGCAATGGAAAAAGAACCGTCCGTGCCCAGGGTCTCCCAGGAGCCGTCGGCCCACTGCATGTCGTAGGCACCATCCGCGCCGCGCCGCTCCATGGAGCCGTCCGCATGACGGGTGGAACCGGAGCCGTCGGCCTGCCAGGTGATCAGAACGCCATCGGGATCGCTCCAGGATCCGGAGCCGTCCGGGTTGAGGACACCGATGGCCCCGTCCGGGGCCTGCCAGGTGAAATTCGTGCGGTCCCAGGCCTCGCTGGCGCCATCGGGCAGGGTGCATTCCCCTTCCGCCTCCGCGTCGCGCTCCGGGTGGAGGACACCGGCATGCCCGGTGGATGTGTCCTGCCAGCGGGTCGCGCCATCCGACTGGCGCACGCAGGTCAACCCCGCCTGCTCGAAAGACAAGGTTCCGTCCCGATCCAGACGCCAGGTGGCACCGTAGGCGTCCGTACCGCCCTGGTTGCCGAGGGCGTCGTACCAGCCGGAATTGCCCAGCCCGTCCCGCCAGACGCCGTTGCCCTGGCCGTCGCCGGCGGCCAGGGCGTCGTCCGCGCCGAATTCGCCCCACGACCCGTCCGGCTCGAACCATCCGCCGTTGCCCTGACCGTCCTGCCACCCCCGCGCGCCCTGACCATCATCGTAGGAGACAAAACCATCGGCCTGCACGACACTGGTCCCGCCCGCACCGTCGTCATGGAGATGATTGCCCTCTTCGTCCCAGGTGTCGCAGGCCCCGTCCCTGGCGACCACTCCTCCCGCCCCGTTGAGGTGGTAGTCGAAGCGGTTGCCGTGTGCATCCGTATGGCCGAAGGAGCCGTCCGGGTCGAAGCGGTCGGAAGAGCCGTCCGGGTTGGGGAACGCTCCGCTCTCGTAATCCCGATAGAAATACTCGATCCCCTCACTGGTAATGAACGTGCTGCTCCCCAGGCCGTCCCAGGACTCGATGCTCCCGTCCGGACGGGTGATGCTGCCGGCCAGATGTTCGTTGAAGTTGCCGGTCGTGCCGTCCGGGCTGGACCACTGTCCCCGGCCATCGGCGTTCCACTCGGCCAGGGAACCGTCCTCGCGGACAAAACGACCCGCATTCTCCATGGACATGGTCACCGGAGCCAACGGTTGCTTGACGGATCGATTGGGTTTCTTTTCCATGGGTTGCAGCGTACCGCAAAATCGAACCCATTTTCAATTGACAAAATCACCCGTTTCCCGGTAGAATCGTTTGTAAATGTTTCATGAATAATGGATACGCTTTACATCAATCTCTACCATCAATAAACAAAAGTTGCACCATGCAGGGGGAAAACATGAGTGTAAGCTCCAGTTTCAATAATATAAAAATCAGCATCAAAATCGGCCTTGGATTTGCCGTTGTCGGGGTGCTGCTGTTGGGGGTCGTCTGGATCTACCACACAACGCTCACCCAGACCATGAACACCTTCCAGAACGATCTCCTGGGCCGGGTCGAGGTGGAAAAATCCAATGCCATGAGGCTGAACGTCCTGATGCTGGAGGCCAGACGCGGCGAGAAGGATTTCCTCTTGCGCAAGGATGCGAAATACATCGATGCGGTCAAGAAACGGATCGAGGAGATGGACAGGATCACCGATGGATTGCTGAAGACGGCCCAGGCCTACCAGGATGCCGAAAGCGCCCGTCTGGACGGAGAGATCAAGCAAAAGAGCGCGGAGTACCTGAATGCCTTTGTGAAATTGGCCCAAAACGAAACCGAAAAAGGGTTGGACCCCAACTCCGGACTGCAGGGCGGCTTCCGTGAGAGCGCCCACAAGCTGGAAAAGGCGATCAGGAATCTCGACACCGAGGAGACCATGGTCTCTCTGCTGCAAATGCGGCGCGCGGAAAAGGATTTCCAGTTGCGCAAGGATCCGAAATACGTCGCGCAACTGGAGGGTTGGGTCAAACGGTTGCTCCAGGCAATCGCGGATGCCTCCCTTGCCGAGGAACTCAAAAAGGAACTGACGGCCAAGGCCGGGCAGTACCAGTCCGCCTTCAAGGAGTACGCCGCCCTGTCCCCGGA
This sequence comes from Magnetococcales bacterium, assembly GCA_015231915.1. GTDB lineage: Bacteria > Pseudomonadota > Magnetococcia > Magnetococcales > Magnetaquicoccaceae > Magnetaquiglobus. Next base: position 18,364 of record JADGAR010000064.1, on the reverse strand, counting down.
GAAGGGCGAGACCAAGGCAACGGAGATCCGCGACATCGCGCACGGGATCGAGGCATTGCTCAAAACCCGCTATGTTCCGGGTCTGGCCGCGCTCTACCTGGAGATCCGCAAGGACGAGAAGGATTACCTGCTGCGCGGGGAGGAAAAATACGTCGCCAGCGTGAACAAAAAAGTCGAAAAGCTGCAAAAAGAGATCACCGACTCCGGCATCCCGGAAGCGGACCGGAAGATCCTGCTCGACACCGCCAAAAAATACCAGCAAGATTTTCTGGCTTTGGTCGCCAAGAACAAGGAGATCGCCGAATTGACCGAAAAGATGCGTGCGGCCACCCACGCCATCGAACCGCTTCTCGACGCCCTGGTCAAGGAGGCGAGCGAGGACATGGTCAAGACCACCGAAACGGTCGGGGCCGCCGCCCGCCACAACAGCCAAATCGCCCTGAGCGTCAGCGGGGTCAGCCTGTTGCTCGGCGCCTTTTTCGCCTGGTTGATCGCCCGGATCATCGTCACGCCGATCCAGAAACTCAGACAGATGTTCATGGAATTCGCGAGCGGCAACATGATGGTTGCCATCGACATCCGGCAAAACGACGAGGTGGGACAAATGGCCGCCACCCTGGGGGGGTGTACCGGGAGATTGCGCGAGGTCATCGCCCAGATCAAGCTGGCCGCCATCGAGGTGGCGCAGGGGAGCCAGACGCTCTCCGATGCCTCCCAGGGATTGGCGCAATCCTCCACCGAGCAGGCGGCCTCCATCGAAGAGACCTCCTCGACCATGGAACTGATGTCCTCGACTGTCCAAAGGAACACCGACAACGCCGAAACCACGGCCAAAATCTCGCAAACAGCGGCCAGGGACGCGGTGGAGACCGGCGAGGCCGTCACCGAGGCGGTGGGGGCCATGAAGGAAATCGCACAAAAGATCTCCATCATCGAGGAGATCGCCCGCCAGACCAATCTGCTGGCGTTGAACGCGGCCATCGAGGCGGCGCGGGCCGGGGAACATGGAAAAGGTTTCGCCGTGGTGGCCGCCGAGGTGAGAAAACTGGCGGAACGCAGCCAGACTGCTGCCGGTGAGATCGGTTTTCTGTCCAGTTCCAGCGTGGAGGTGGCGGAACGGGCCGGGAGCATGCTGGCCAGGCTGGTCCCGGACATCCAGAAGACCGCCGAACTGGTCCAGGAGATCGCTGCCTCCAGTCGGGAACAGAACCAGAATGTGGGACAGATCAACAAGGCCATCCAGCAGATGGACCAGGAGATCCAGCGCAGCGCGGGGACCTCGCAGGAGATGGCCGCCACCTCCGAAGAGTTGTCTGCCCAGGCCGAGACCTTGCAGAGTTCCGTGGCCTATTTCAAAACAGGGGATGAAGACCACGCCAGGACCGCACCGCTCCGCAAGCCTCCCGCCAGCGCGCGTCCCCGGCCCGTCGCCACGAACCGCGCCTTGCCGGACCTGCGTGACGCCAAGGCCAGGACCAACCACGCCGACGACGAATTCGAAGCCTTTTGACCTTCGGATACCCATATTTCTTTTGGCGATTACACATTGTGATTGTCTCCCTGAATGATTTTGTATAGTATTCTGGGATCATTCACTGCACTGCCTGGGAGGCAACATGAAAAATCTCAAACTCGGACAGAAACTGGGTCTTGGCTTCGGGCTGGTCCTGATTTTGACCGCCCTGGTGGCAGGCTTCGGCTACAACGCCCTGACCGGCATCGCGGATCGCATGGACAAGAGAAGCGACATGGCGATCCTGATCGAGGAAATCGGCAAGGCTATGCAGTCGGAAAAGAACTTCATGATCCGCAAGGATGCCAAACATGTGGAGGAAAACCACAAGGCTTTGGAGGAACTCAAGAAACAGGCGATCATCGACCGGGATCAGAAATTCCGTGACCCCGCCGACAAGGCCGAGATGGACGGAGTGATCGCAGCAACGGAAAGTTATGGCAAGGCTTTCTCCAGCTATGTCGCCATGGAAAAGAAGGTCAACGAGACCATCATCCGTGTCCGGGAACTCGCCGACAAGATCGGGCTGGTCAACATCACGGCCATGCACGAAGATCAATCGAAAAAATTGGCGGAACTGCTGAAAAGTGATGCCAGTTCCCTGGACAAGTCGGCCCAGGCGGACAGAAACGCCAAAATCGAGGACCGATCCCAAAAAGTGGACGCGGCAGCCAGCATGCTGATCCACTTCAAGGATGCCCGCATTGCCGAAAAGGAAATCCTCATCACCCACGGCAAGGACGAAAAATTCCTCAAACGCAACCAGACCGGAACGGACGCCACCCTCAAGATCGCCAAGGAGTTGCTGCCCACCTTCAGGGCGCAGGCGAACATCGACCAGACCAAAAATATCATCGCCGGCGTCGAGCAATATCAAAAAGAGATCAACGGCCTGCTGGAGACCTTCAAGGAACAGGAAAAAGCGGAAAAAGAGATGATCGCGGCCCGGCGCTCGGCGGACGAGAAAGTCGATGTGGTGAACAAGGGCCAAAAGAGTAAAGCGGACGCCCAGATCGCCTCGGCCATCCTGTTCATTGCCTCCTCCAGCGTCATCGCCATCATCCTGGGAATCCTCATTGCGCTCCTGCTCACCCGCGCCATCGTGGGCGCCCTGGTGATGGGGGTCGCTTTTGCCCAAAAGATCGCCGGCGGCGACCTGACCGCCACCATCGACCTCGACCAGAAGGACGAAGTGGGCCAATTGGCCAGCGCCCTGCAAGGCATGGCGGCAAAACTGCGAGAAGTGATCGGCGAGGTCTCCATCGCGGCGGACCAGGTCTCCATCGGCAGCAACGAAATCTCCAACACGGCGCAGAACCTCTCGCAGGGGGCCACCGAGCAGGCCGCCTCCATCGAGGAGACCTCCTCGGCCATGGAAGAGATGACCAGCAACATCCAACAAAACACCGACAACGCCAGCACCACGCAAAACATCTCCCAGAAGGCAGCCAAGGACGCCGAAGAGGGAGGCCAGGCGGTGATGCAGGCGGTCCACGCCATGAAGGAGATCGCCTCCAAGATCGGCATCATCGAGGAGATCGCCCGCCAGACCAATCTTTTGGCATTGAATGCCGCCATCGAAGCGGCGCGGGCCGGCGAACACGGCAAGGGATTCGCCGTGGTGGCCGCCGAAGTGAGAAAACTGGCGGAACGCAGCCAGACCGCCGCCGGCGAGATCAGCCATCTGTCGGCCACCAGCGTGGACGTGGCGGAACGGGCCGGCGGGATCATCAACAAGCTGGTGCCCGACATCCAGAAAACCGCCGAATTGATCCAGGAGATCGCCGCCGGCAGCCAGGAGCAGAACCAGGGCGCGGCACAGATCAACAAGGCGATCCAGCAACTCGATCAGGTGATCCAGCAGAACGCCGGGACCTCCGAGGAGATGGCCGCCACCGCCGAGGAGTTGAGCGCCCAGTCGGACATGATGGCCCAGTCCATCTCCTATTTCAACATCGGCCAGGAGGCCAAACGCGCCAAACCCGCCGCAGCGAGAAAGCCCGCCTCCTCCGGCAAAATGGCAAGACCCGCCGCCCCGGTTGCCCACCATGCGGCCAAATCAACCCCCAAGGCCCTGCCCGCCCCGGCGCGCAAGGGCGAAGGCGTGGATCTCAACATGGGATCCGGACACTCGGATGACGAGTTCGAAACCTTCTAACCCAATGACCAGGAGGAAACACGCATGAGCGTTGCCGGCATTACCGAACCCACCCAGTTTCTCACCTTTCATCTGGACAAGGAGGTGTTCGCCATCGACATCTCCCGGATCAAGGAGGTGCTGGAATTCACCACAGTCACCAAGATCCCCCGCACCCCCAACTTCATGTGCGGGGTGATCAACCTGCGGGGCAGCGTGGTCCCGGTGGTGGACATGCGCCTGAAATTCGGCATGTCCAAGAGCGAAAAGACGGTCAATACCTGCATCATCATCATCGACGTGGCCCAGGACGACGGCACCACGGTGATCGGGGCCATGGCGGACTCGGTCAAGGAGGTGGTGGAACTGGATCCCGCCCACATCGAACCGGCACCGAAGATCGGTACCGGGCTGCGCACCGACTTCATTCGCGGCATGGGCAAGCAGGGCGATCACTTCGTCATCCTGCTGGATACCGACAAGGTCTTCTCGTCCACCGAGTTGTCCATGCTCCAGGATGCAAGCAAGGCGGGCGCCAAGGCGGCCTGAACCCGTCCACAGATACCGGGGGGGGCATTGCCCCCCGGACTCTCTTTTCAAGTGCGAAAGGTTGAAAGATGATTGCGGTCAGCACTAACGACGGTGTGGTAACCATCACCCTGGATGGCAAATTCGTCTTCAGCGAACATCGCGAGTTTCGGGACACCTACAAAGACAACCCGCCCAAAACCCGCTATGTGCTGGATTTCAGACGGGTCACCTACATGGACAGCGCCGCCCTGGGCATGCTGCTGTTGCTCAACGAACACAACAAGTCCGGCGGCATGGACCTCATCAAAATCGTCAACTGCACCCCGCAGGTCGCCAAGGTCTTCGAGATCGCCAATTTCAGTCAGCTCTTCACCATAGCGTAATCCCGGCCCACCAGACCAACCATGCCACGGCGGGAGGAAGGAGCAACACCCAGTCCCGCCAATCCGTTGCCCTGGCCTCCACCCGCACCAAAGGCAGGGCATCGGCATGACCCCTGGCCAACAATCCCTCCTCGCGACGGCGCACATCCCACAACATCCTCATCATCATGGCCTCCCCGGCAAAGGCGATACGCTCCAGCCGCGCGGCAAATCCACCAGGGTCATCCATCAACCGCAACCGCATCCCGACCCGCACCCGCCGCGCCTCCTCCTGGAATCTGGGCAGGGTTGCCAGACAAAAGGCCAATATTGATAACCAATGTTTTACAGGTCGCCAACGCCCGCTCCACCGGTCCAATGCCCCTACCAGTTCCAATGGGGTGGTGGAGCGCATCAGGCTCCAGGCCGCACCGATCAGGAGGATCATGCGCACTGCCTGCCGCCCCCCGGCCACAACCCCTTCCCGTGTCAACGCCGGCCCCACCGGCCACAAGGGGGCACCGGGTGTGAACCAGCCATGAACCAGGAGCATGGCCAGCCACAACCAACGCAAACGCCACAGACCGCGCGCAAAATGCAACCAATCGACCCGCGCCAACCGCAAACCCGCCAACACCAACACGACTCCGGCCATCCAGACCGGGGAAAAGAGCGGGGCACTCATCAGCACCGGCAGCAGCAACAAGAACGCCGCCAGCTTGCAACGGGGATCACGACCTCTCACGGTTGAAAACGGGAACGAACCAGGGCATTCTCATCCGAGTCGAAGGGTTCGAATTCCAGGGAAAGCCTCGTCTCCTCCTCGGGCTGATGCCGGTTCCGGTCACTCGCAGGCGGGTTGGCGGGCGCGCTCTCCTGCCCGTCCGCCGGTGTAAAGGCCCAGGAGTCCGGCGGTTCCTCCGCCTGGCGCAGGGTTGCGGCAAAATCCATCCTGGGACGCAAATCCAGTTCCGGCGCTGCGTCGGCATCCCCGGTATCCATCTCCGACCGGTCTTCCGGCGGCCAAGCCTCGCCTGCATCCAGGACCGGCTCCACCCCGGCATGAAGCGGCACCTCCCCCTCACCCGCAGAGACGGACGCCGGACGCCGCCTGTGCGACATCCACCACCCAGCCAACCCCAGAGCCAACGCCCCTCCGGCCAGGGGCAGCGCCATCCTGGCGCTCCCCCCACCCCCCGGAGCGAGACCCGGCAAGGCCTGCGTCCCGCCAGGCAAATGGGATTGCACCGGAAACACCGGCAATACCCCACCGCTCGGAAAGGCGCCCAGTACCACCGAGTAGTTGCGCACGAAGGTCAAATCCGGACGCACGATCCGCAGCAGGATGGTGAAAAAAAGCTCGTTTTCTGGCTGAACGCCGGTAATGACGATGCGTCCGGTCCTGCCGCCCGCGCCGGGCAGGGGGGGATTGTCCTCCTCCAGCCTGGCGGTCAGGCGGGTTGGCAACCCCTCTGCCCCGCCACTGACGAAATCGGAATTCACCCCCGCCACCACCTCGACGCCTGGCATCTCCTCCCCAGGCTCCAGCACGAAGGGCAACTCGGCGGCAAACGGTTCGTGCAGCGCACTGTGCACCTGCAACGCCCCGGTCACGGAGATCGCCCAGGCAAGGTTTTCCCCCCACCACCAACCGGACAGCAGCGCCAGCACGGCGCAAACGCGCCTTGCCAGGCCAGGGGAACCCCTCGGGGGATCACCCCTCCTTGCCAAGCTCGAAATCATCGATGGACAACTCCAGAACTTCGATCTCATCCCCCCCGCGCGCGGCAGGCTCCCCGGTGGCCACCGGCCCGGAAGGCGACGGTGCCCGCTCCCTTTCCTCATCCAACTCGAAGTCGATCAACTCCAGTTCCTCAGGCTCGGCAGGCTCGGGATGCAACGCTGACGTCCCGGCATTCGTCCCCAGATCCGGATCAAAGGCAATGGTCTCCAACGCCGGGAGCACCCCTTCCGGTTCCCCGCCGGACTCCGCGCCCTCCAGTTCCGGGAGCTCCACCCCGTCATCGATCTCCAACCCCTCGAAGGCGGAGGCCGATTCCTCCTCATCCGTTGCCTCGACAGGAAACGAAGGGGGTTGCCAACTCCCGCCAGGGATCTCCTGCCGGGGCGCCGCAGCAGCTTCCAGGTGAATCGGACCCGCCAGTTCCACCCCTTCCTCGTCCGACTCCTCCTCAGCGGGCGCCGACGCCTGCTCCGGCATAACCGCCGCCACCACGGCAGCCGCGCTCAACGCCGCCGCCATGGTGCCACCCATCCTGCTGGCGCCATGCCCAGCCTCCCCACCCGCATCATGGGCCGGCGGTGCTGGCGCGACAGGTCGCTCCTCGATGGGGGGGGCGGTCTTTTCCTCGCGGAGCGCCACTCCCGCCGCCATCCCGCGACGCCGCAGCAACCAGGCCAGCGCCCCGGCCAGAAAGCCCACCGCACCGGCCCCGCCGCCAAGGAGTTTCCAATCCAAAGGCTCGCCCTGCACGGCGATCTTTTCCTGCTCCAGGGCATGCAGTCGCCTGGTCAGGCTGGAGAGATCCTTTTTCAGGGCATCCCGTTCTGCCTCCACCTTGACGATTTTGGCATTCGCCTCCCGCAGTTTCTCCTGCTCGTCGCGCAATTGTCGCATGTTCTCTTCGAGCCGGGCGGTCCACTCCGGATCGATGGCGGGGGGGGCGGGTGAGGCAGGGAGCGGGGTGACCTCTGCCGCCGCCGGTTTGCTCCCCGGAGCGGGGGGGGAGTCCACGGTCAGTCGCATGCCGAATTTCTGGCCCTCGGCGGCGGAAGCCGGCGCGGGCTTGGGCTGGGTTGCGGCGTTGACCCCGGCGCGTTGCGACCAGGCCTCGGCATGACGCTTCACCAAAGCCCGCGCATCCGTTTCGCTCATGCGGCGCATCTCGTCCGCTGCGGGGATGGCCAGTTCCACCCCCACCGGCAATCCATGGATGTTCTCCCCGGTAAACTTGGCTTTGTTGGCTGCCCAGATGGCCGCCAACGCCTGATGCACCCCCACCCCCTCGCCCGCCACCTTGCGGGCCACCCCCAGCAGGGTCTCGCCAGGCCGCACCGGACCATAACGGGTGACGTTCGCCACCTTGGGGACAACGGAGGCGACCACCGGCGCCGGCTCGACCACCGCCCGCGCCGGCAGATCCAGGACCACCCGATAGGCACGAAAATGGGATCCGCGCCCCAACTCCGTCTTGAGCAGCAGTTGAAAATAGGGATCCTTTACCACATTGGCGGTTTGCACAAGGATCTTGCCGGGTTTGCCCGTCTCTTTGACCAGCTTCACCGTCACTTCGCCGATGAAGGGGGGACGGGCCAGATCCATCTGGCGATACTCTGCCGGAGCGGCGACGAAGACCCCCAGTTCCCTGGACTCCTCCTCCCTGTCCAGCAGCAGGGGGATTTCGGCCCGCAACGGCTCACCCAGTTTGCTGTCCACCCGCATCTCGCCCAGGGAGAGCGCCTCGGCCATTCGTGGCACGCCACCCGACAACGCCAGGGCCGCTGCCAGGAGCAACGCGCCCGGTCGAAGAGAGCGCAAGGAGGGAGATGCGGACATGACCGATGTTCTCTCAGAAATGATCGCGCACCAGGTGCTCGGCGATCTGCACGGCGTTCAGGGCCGCTCCCTTGCGCAGGTTGTCGGAGACCACCCACATCTGCAAGCCGTTTTCCACGCTGAAGTCCTGGCGAATGCGGGAGACGAAGGTGGCATCGCGCCCGGCGGCCTCGCGGGGGGTGATGTAGGTCAGGGTGGCGGGGTCATCCACCACCTCGATGCCGGGCGCGGCAGCCAGGAGAACGCGGGCCTGCTCCGGCGACAAGGGGCGCTCGGTCTCGATGGTGACCGCCTCGGAATGGGCGTTGAAGACCGGCACCCGCACCGTGGTGGCGGTCAGGCGGATATTGGGATCCAGGATTTTTCGGGTCTCGTTGACCATCTTCATCTCTTCCTTGGTATACCCGTTTTCCAGGAAGGCATCGATCTGGGGAATGAGATTGAAGCAGATGGGTTTGGTAAATTTTTTCGGCAGCACCTCCTTGCCGGGGATATAGAAGGCGCGGGTCTGCTCCATCAGTTCGTCGATGGCGGCCTTGCCGGCCCCGGAGACCGCCTGATAGGTGGAGACCACCACCCGCCGGATCGTGGCCGCGTCGTGGATCGGCTTCAGGGCCACCACCATCTGGATGGTGGAGCAGTTGGGGTTGGCGATGATCCCTTTTTTCTTGTACTCGGCGATGGCGCCGGGATTGACCTCCGGGACCACGAGGGGGACATCCGGGTCCATGCGGAAGAAGGAGGTGTTGTCCACCACCACGCACCCGGCGGCGGCAGCCCTGGGGGCATGCACCGCCGACACCGAGGCCCCTGGCGAAAACAGTCCGATCCGAATATTGGAAAAATCGAAATCGGCCAGATTTTTCACCACCAACTCCTCGCCCCGGAAGGTCATCCGGCTCCCGGCGGTACGCTCCGAGGCGAGCAGGTGCACCTCCCCGACCGGAAAGTCCCGCTCCTCGAGAATCGAGAGCATCTCCCGGCCCACATTGCCCGTGGCGCCGACGACGGCTACATTGAATCGCTGCATTGCTACATCCTGTATTATGGTTGATTGTTATCCCCTTGACCGACCGTCAAGCGGTTGCCGCAATCGGAAAAACCTGCCTGGCAATTTCATCCCCGTGGTCGCGTTCCACCAGGGCAATATCGTATTGACTTTGCAGATCCAGCCAGAATTGCGGACCATTGCCAAAAAATCGTCCCAAACGCACCGCCGTATCCGGTGTAATGGAACACCGGCCATGCAAAATATCGGCGATGCGTCCCGCCGACACACCGAGACGCAAGGCCAAGCCATTGGCGCTCAGTGCGCGCGCTTTCATTTCCCGCTGCAACAAACGTCCCGGGTGCACGATGAGAGGCATGAGAGTCACCCCTTATGATAATTGGTTATTGCAACGTTGTACGCATCCCCATCATGAAATTCAAAGCAGATACGCCATGGCCCATTGATGGTCATGGCCCACTGATCCTTACGCTCCCCTTTCAATTTATGCAGTCCAACGCTTGCCAAGGGGCTGAGATCCTGTAATGATTTGGCCACATTCAATGCCAGCAGAAGATCCTCGGCGGCGTCCACGTCCATCCCCCGCCATTGGTGGCCCCTCCTGCCTTCCCAGATTTTTCTGGTGTCCGAGTTTCCCCATGATTTGATCATTTTCTAACGTTCTTGGAGTGACCATGCAACTCACGATCCGATTTCACACCGGGTCACTCCTCCAGGGCCGCCACCACGGCGGAACCCATGGCTGCGGTTCCCACTTTCTCCATGCCGGGCTGCATGATGTCGGCGGTACGCAGTCCGGCGTCCAGCACACGCTGGACCGCGCGTTCGATCCGGGCGGCCACATCCGGCTGGCTCAGGGTGTAACGGAACATCATCGCCACCGACAGAATCATGGCCAGGGGGTTGGCGATCCCCTTGCCCGCGATGTCCGGCGCGGAACCGTGAATCGGCTCGTACAAGGCGCTCCGCTCCCCCAGGGAGGCGGACGGGAGCATGCCGATGGAACCGGTCAACATGCTCGCCTCGTCGGAGAGGATGTCGCCGAACATGTTGGTGGTCAGCAATACGTCGAACTGGCGCGGATTGCGGATCAACTGCATGGCCGCGTTGTCCACGTACATGTGACTCAAGGCCACATCCGGGAATTCGGCCTGACCGATGGCGGTGACCACATTGCGCCACAATTCGGTCGCCTCCAGCACGTTGGCCTTGTCCACCGAACAGAGGCGCTTCTGGCGCATACGGGCGATCCCGAAGGCCCGCCTGGCCACCCGTTCGATCTCGTCCGAGGTATAGGAGAGGGTGTTGATCCCCAGTTGCCGCCCGTCCGGCAGGGTGGAGACCCCGCGGGGTTGACCGAAATAGATGTCCGAGGAAAGCTCGCGCACCACCATGATGTCGATGCCGGCAACCACCTCCGGCTTGAGGGTGGAGGCGTCGGCCAACTGGGGAAACACTTGCGCCGGACGCAGGTTGCAATAGACATCCATCGCCTTGCGGATGCCCAGCAGTCCCCGTTCGGGCCGCACGGCATAATCCAGCGACTCCCACTGCACCCCGCCCACCGCCCCCAGCAGCACCGCATCCGCCTCCAGGGCACGGGTGACCGTCTCCTCCGGCAAGGGGGTCCCCACTCGATCATACGCGCACCCGCCCAACAGGGCTTCGGAAAACTTCAAATCGCACATGCCCCGCGCGCCGAACCATTCCAGCACCTTGACCGCCTCGGCCATGATCTCCTGGCCGATGCCATCCCCTGGCAACAACAATACCGATTTGCTCATGCTCTCATCCTTTACGTGTCACGAAAACCCATGGTTCCTGCTCACCTCTTGCCACTTCGAAGGCCCGGATCGCCTGCGCGTGCTGCAACGTCAGACCGATGGCATCCAACCCGTTGACAAGACAGTACTTGCGATGCGGATCGACCTCGAAGCGATGGTTCTTTCCCGTTGGGGTGGTCACGCTCTGTGCGTTCAAGTCCACTTTGAGGCGATACCCCTCCTGTTCGGCGATCTCCCGGAACAGCCCGTCCACCGTCATGGCATCCAACACCACCGGGAGGATACCATTATTAAAACAATTATTGAAAAAGATATCCGCGAAGCTCGGGGCGATGATCACGCGGAAACCGTACTCCAGCAAGGCCCATGGCGCATGCTCGCGACTGGAGCCGCAACCGAAGTTCTCCCTGGCCAACAGGATGCCGGCCCCCTGGTAGCGGGGCTGATTGAGGATAAAACCGGGATTGACGGGCCGGTCGCCGCAGGGCATGCCCGGCTCGCCCCGGTCGAGATAGCGCCACTCGTCGAACAGATAGCAGCCGAAGCCGGTACGGGTGATCATCTTGAGGAACTGCTTGGGGATGATGGCGTCCGTATCCACGTTGGCCCGGTCGAGGGGGGCGACGATGGCGTCGAGGGTGGTGAAAGGTTCCATGGCGGGTCAATCCTCCTGGCGAATGTCCACGAAATGGCCGGCGATGGCCGCAGCGGCAGCCATGGCCGGACTCACCAGATGGGTCCGGCCCCCGGGTCCCTGCCGGCCCTCGAAATTGCGGTTGGAGGTGGAGGCGCACCGCTCGCCGGGGGAGAGAATGTCGTCGTTCATGGCCAGGCACATGGAGCATCCCGGCATGCGCCACTCGAAACCCGCGGCAACGAAGATCCGGTCCAGCCCTTCGGCCTCGGCCTGTTGTTTCACCAGCCCGGTGCCGGGCACCACCAGCACCTGACGCACGGAATCGGCCTTGCGGCGTCCCCGGATCATGGCGGCAGCGGCGCGCAGGTCCTCGATGCGGCCATTGGTGCAGGAGCCGATGAAGATTTTATCCACTTGGATGGCGTCGATGGGGGTGCCCGGCTTAAGTCCCATATAGGCCAGCGCCTTCTCCACGGAACCGCGTCGCACCGCATCGGGCTGGTCCGCCGGATCGGGGATGCGTCCGCCGACGGGCAGGGTCATCTCCGGGGAGGTGCCCCAGGTCACCTGGGGGGCGATCGCGCCGCCATCGAACTGCAGTTCGCGGTCGAACACCGCCCCCTCGTCCGAGCGCAGGGTTTGCCAGAATGCCACTGCCCGCTCCCAGGCCTCCCCGCCGGGGGCGAGGGGGCGACCACGCAGGTATTCCACGGTCTTGTAATCGACGGCCACCATGCCGGCGCGCGCGCCGGCCTCGATGGCCATGTTGCAGAGGGTCATGCGCCCTTCCATGGAGAGTTCGGAGATCGCCTGGCCGGCGAATTCGATGACATGGCCGGTGCCGCCAGCCGTGCCGATGGCGCCGATGATATGGAGAATCAAATCCTTGGCCGTGACGCCGGGGGAGAGGCTGCCGTCCACCCGGATGCGCATGGTCTTGGGGAGTTTCTGGGGCAGGGTCTGGGTGGCCAGGACGTGCTCCACCTCGGAGGTGCCGATCCCGAAAGCGAGGGCGCCGAAGGCCCCATGGGTGGCGGTGTGGGAATCGCCGCACACCACGATCAGGCCGGGCAGGGTGATCCCCTGCTCCGGGGCCATGACATGCACCACGCCCTGACGGGGATCCCCCAGGCCGAACTCGGTCACGCCGAAATGTTGACAGTTGGCGTCCAGGGTTTCCACCTGCCGCCGGGCCACAGGATCGAGGATCCCCCGCTCCAGACCGAGGGTCGGGACGTTGTGGTCCGGGACCGCGAAGGTCAGGTCGGGCCGGAACACCTGGCGTCCGGCCAGCCGCAGCCCCTCGAAGGCCTGGGGACTGGTCACCTCGTGGACGAGATGGCGGTCCACATAGAGCAGCGCGGTGCCGTCCGGTTCGGTACGGATGACATGGGCGTGCCAGATCTTGTGAAAAAGCGTTTGGGGTGCCATAAAATCGCGCTCTTGAGCTGGAATGACGGGATGCGGGTCGGAATGCAACAGCTTAGCCAACCCGCCGGCGAAGAACAAGGTGTTTTCATCCCGGCGGGGCGACGGACGACATTTCGATCACGACCTTCCCTGCCCGGCAAAAAAGCGGGCGTAGGCGTGATCCTCGTGATTGACATGATTCAACAGCCACTCCAGCAGCCAGCGGCGCATCTCTTTCAAGTCGCTCTCCTCGTACTGCAGCACTTTGTGTTTGAAGGTGTTCAACTCCTCGATCAAGGCATGATGCGCAGCCTGATGGGCCTCGGCGGCGGGATAACCCCGCTTGAAGAGATCCTCTTCCTCCTCGATGAAATGCTGTTTGGCGTAACTCACCAGGTCATCGCAATAACCGGCCAGGGTGTCCCACTCGGCGCTGGTCGGGGTACGTTCCTCCATCAAGACGGTCGCGATCACCACATCCGCATCGATGATGATCTCGAACAACCGGGCATGGGACTGATTGAAGCGGACATCTCCCACATCCACCAGCTTTTCCAACAATTTTGCGTGAAATTCGTTTCTCATGCTTGCATCCTCAAGGTAAGCGAATGTGCAGACAAGGATTCCATGGTTTTTGTCATGATAACATACTCACGAACGGTCGCGAAAGGCAATCATCTCATGAAGAATGCCGCGCAGGATGGCCACCTCGCGCCGATCCAGGACCGCACGCTGGAACATGGCCCGAAGGCTCCCCATCATGTGGCGCTTTTGGTTCGATTTGATAAAGCCGATGGCCTCCAGGGTCTCCTCCAAGTGGGCAAACAGGCGCTCCAGATCGGCGGCGTCTGCCGGGGGGCTTTCCCGCATCGGGTCGCGAGCCATCCCGCTCCCCTTGCCCGCCCCCAGCATCAATTCGTACAACACGATCAGCACCGCCTGTCCCAGATTGAGCGACCCTTGCATGCCTGCCGTGGGAATGTGGCAGATCACGTTGGCCCGATCCACGTCCCCGGTCAACAGGCCGGTACGCTCCGTGCCGAACAGGATCCCCACCCGCATCCCCGGCACGGCGAGCAGGCCCGGCAGACGCTCCCCCAACTCCCGCGGGGTGAGCAGAATCTGACGCTGTCCGCGCAAGCGGTTGGTGGTGGCCACCAGATAATTGAGATCCGCCACGGCGGCATCCAGATCCGCGAAGACCTCCACCCGATCCAGAATCGCCACGCACCCCACCGCGAAGGCCTCCACGTCGGGATGGGGAAACTGACGCGGCGCCACCAGACGCAGGCGGGAAAACCCGGTATTCCCCATGGCCCTGACCACCGCCCCCACGTTGCCCGCGTGGGCCGGACGATCCAGAATCACCACCGGCTCCGCTTCCCCCCACTGATTTTCCATCCCTGTCACCGTCGGTTTCTCCACGATTTCACATTGTTGATTGGCGCGAAACTTGCTAAAATTCTTGTTCGAGATATCCATGCCACCAAGAAATTTGGCGAGCCGCGACCTTGAACATCAGAAGACGCCTGGGCATCAACCGCAGAAACTTCCCACGCACCCCCGGAGCCGTGCGCAGGATCCCCCGCGACCCGCACCAGGAAAGCGCCACGCAACGATCTCCCTTCCCCGTCAAAAGATCCCTGACCCTCGGCGTGGGCCTGCTCCTCCTGCTGGGAGTGGCCGGCATGCTCATTTCCCGCTTCAAGCCGCCGCCCCCCGCCGAACTGCCCTGGCAATCCTGCCTGACCAAATGGCCGGACGGCACACTCTATCCCGATCTGATCCCGGTGCCAACCGGGGATTACCAGTTGTCCGACACATTCCAGGAACACAAGGTCTTCCTCGCGCCCCACGGACTGCACAAAATCACCATTCCGGAACCGTTCCTGATCGAACAGCGGGAGGTGACCGGCAAGGCGTTCCGGCGCTACGTGGAGTTCGTCAACCGCATGCCCGACGGCGCCAGCAAGGAACGCCTCCAGTCCCATATCGGACTCCACTGGAACAAGGAAGATTCCGACAACGGCCCGGTCAAGGGGGTCTCCTGGGAGGCGGCCTGGGATTATGCCGACTGGCTGGGACAACAAACCGGCTGTGCCTACACCCTCCCCTCCCGCGAGCAATGGGGGGCCACGGTGCTGATGCTGAACGCACAACGCAAACCATCCGACCCGGGGGATTCCCCGGAGAACGAAACCCTGAAACGGCTGCTCTGGGGCGTGCGGGAATGGACCTCAACGCCCTGCGCCGGCGGCTACTACCTGGTGGGAGAAGACGACCTCGTGCCCCTGCCGGAAGTCCGCACCGCAACCTGTTTGCCGTCCATGCTCTCCGTGGCCGGCTTCCGGGTGGCGATCCGCACCGCCAACTCCGCAGGCCAGGAGGCCAAAACCAACGAGCCTCCACAAAAACCTCCGCGACCATGATGCCAGGCCCGACCATTTTGCGATCTTCAATAACTTAGTCATAGGGATTTCATCCGTGAACAACCGCCTCAAGCCCAGCACCCTCCTGTTGACCGCCAGCCTGCTGTGGGCCACGCCCATGACCCCGGCCCAGGCCGGAGAAAACCAGCCGGGCAGTTGCGCGACCTACGATTTTTCCAGCTTCTATCAAAACGAGAAGCTGAAATGGGCCGGAGTCGCTCGTGTCGTGCGCCATGACACCCCCCTCTACGACCAGGCTGCCGGCGACAAGAAAACCGGCGCCCTGGTCTTCAACCAGCAGGCCGAAATCCAGGAAGAGAAAAAGGATCGGGTCAAAATCCGCGCCTTCCGCTACAAGGACCGACCGGAAACGACCGGCTGGGTGGCCAAGTCCGATTTGCTGTGCCGCAACCTGCCCATCAAGAGCGATGCGGGGCTGGAGATGAAATTCTTCATCAAGACCTCCACGGTGGCCAGGGACGAATCCGGACAGGAACCCAAGGTGCAACCCTTCCAGGATCCGGATCTGAAAAACTGTGTCGGCGGGGCCGGACACTGCCGGGAAGGGGCCTCCCGCTTTCACATGTACTTCGTCTTCGACGAGACCGACAAGGCGGTCCTGCTGGCGGATCGCTTCCGCCTGGAAGAAGACGACATCCTGCTGGGCTGGGTGGACAAGAGCAACGGCTTTTTGTGGAACAATGCCTTCAGCCTGAGGCCCAAAGAAGACCTGACCTCCCCGGACCAGAAGGGCGCCGGCGCGCTGTGTACCTACGAGCGGCTGGAGGACGCGGTCAACCGCAACGTGGCCAACTGTCAGCCGGTGGTGGGCGGACGGGATTGGTTCCGATCCTCGCTGCGCATCCCGGTGCTGGAAATGGTGGACGCCAAAAACCAGCATGTCGCGCCGGAAAACGTGGAAACCGAATCCGGTCAGCGCCTCTTCTACAAGGTCGCCCTGGCACGACCCGGTCTGGTGGGCCGACGGGTGAGTGACGAAAAGGTGGCCATCTCGCCAGCGCTCGCCAGCCGCATCATGCCGGAATTCAAGAACCTGACCGCCAAGAAAAAGGTGGACATCTTCTTTCTGCTGGACGCCACGGCCAGCATGGAACCGGTCATCGACGCAGTGCGGGGCACCCCGACGCAACGCGGCGTGATCCAGGAGATCATCCATACCCTGAAGAATACCCAGGGCTTCAAGGATACCCAGTTCCGCTTCGGTTTCCGTGTCTATCGCGACCCGTATGCGGACAAGCTCTTCCCGAACGGTCTGGGCGACGGGGTTGGCGAGGGTCACCCGCTGCCGCAGGCGTGCGATCTGGACGCCGCCGGCCAGCAGCAGGAGTTCGCCAAATTCGAGCAGGCCATCGCCGCAGTGAAGGTCACCCAGAACGACGAGGCGGACGACTATCCGGAAAACCTCTACGGCGGGCTGAACCAGGCGCTCAAGCAGGACCTGACCGCCTGCCCGGACAACCTCAAACTGCTCTTCGTCATCGGCGACAACGGTTACATCTCCACCCGCGTGGAGTACGACAACCGCGGGCGCCAGCGCCAGGTGGCCAAATACGCCAACACGGTCACCCGCGAGATCCTGGCCAAGCTCATGCGCGGCGGGGCCGAGGCCGGCGCCAAAAGCAACAACATCATCCCGTTCTTCATCCAGACGCCGTACAAGGGCGATCAGGTCAAGCATGCCCAGGCCTATCGCACCGCCTACGAGCAGTTCGAAAGCCAGACCAAATATCTCCTGGAAGAGAGCCTGCCCGGCGAGGAGGTGAAGGCCGGGGCGGTGAAGAATCACTTCCTGCGCATGGAGGAGGAGAACCTGGTCTCCCGGCTGGTCTCCACCGTGGAGAAGCTCTCCAGCAGCGCCCTGATCGACGAGATCATCCTGGACATGCGGGGTGGCGCGGCCCTCAACGCGGTGATCGACCGGTTGAAACGGGAGAGAATTGACATCCCCGGCGTTTATTGGCACATTCTGCAACGGGGCAGCTGCGGCGAGTTGGGCAAACAGTGCGAGGACCGGGTCTACGACACCACCCGCATCGGCTACCTGGAGGCCGACAACAAAGTGGTGGAGGAACTCTGGATCTCCAGCGGTGCGCTCTCCTCGTGGATCCGCATCCTGAAGGGATTCGAAGGGTATTTCGATCTTCCCGAGACGCAACTCAGACGGGCGCTGATCAGCGCCATGGTCCTGGGGTTGCAGCAGGAGATCCGCAGACCACCCATTGACGTGTCGGGGGAAACTCCCGCAGAATACGCGCAACGCCGGGGCGGGTTGCCGGTGCGGCGTCACAGCCCGCTGTTGAGCTATCCCGTGCCGTCGCTCTCTGCCGAGGCGACCACCCGCAACAAGGATGGACGACTGGTGGTGCTGGATGCCAACAAAAAACCCATGAAGGACAAGGCCGGACAGGAGATCCTGGCGGCCCCGACTTGTGAATTGCGCCGTCTGGCCTTGTGGGCCATCAAGTCCAAGGAGATGTTGGAAATCGTGGAACGGGATCACGTCCGTCCGGTCTTCAAGACCACACCGTATCAGCCCCGTCAGTGCCCGGACGCCACCCCGAGCGGTCGCGCCCTGCCGCAGATCACTGACGCCATTCAACAAAACCCGCTGGGACCCGACAAGTCCTACCGGTTCAGCCACGAGATCGGCGGCATGCGTGGCTATTGGATACCACAGGAATACCTGCCATGACTTGGGGCGTTCAGGTGCGGGCCGCGACCGTGGGCTGGGGGGATTTCCAACTCCAGGTCGGCGGCCTGAAACTGGACGCCGACGCCATTTCCGGTCGCCTGCCGGTGCTGGGACGCAGCGGCAGCGGCAAGAGCACCCTTTTGTATCTGCTGACCTTTCTCAAGCGCCCCCAGGAAGGAACCGTGCGCTGGGCCTTTCCCGACGGCAGCCAGGCCACCTGGGGACCCAAGGGGCTGGATGGCGACAACTCCACCTTGACCCT
>JADGAR010000063.1 GCA_015231915.1 Magnetococcales bacterium | reverse complement strand
AGGATGTCCGGCGGCGTGGCAGGGGGGGGAACAGCGACCCGCTCTTCCACGGGAGGGGGGGCGGTGGCAGACTTGAGCGCATCCATGGTTTCGAATGCGCAATCGACCCGCACCCCGTTTTGGCTCCACTCGCGCCGCACACGCCGCACGCGGCAGTAGCCATGCATGGGAATCGGGGAATCGGGAAACAACGGCAAACGGACCTCCAGCAAATCTCCCACGCTCAGGTCGGTTCGCTCGGACCAGAAGGTCAACCCCTCGCCCGACGCCAGCAGGCGTACCGGGGTCGCGACCGCCGGTGCCATTTCGGCATGGACGTGCCCCAGAATGTGCCCCAGCTTGGCATCGAGCGCCCCCATCACCTCGGCCCGCATCTGCCCGGCTCCGGATCGGACGGGCGGACGCGCGTTCGTTGCAGCGGCATCGGCCTGCAAGGCCACGCGCATCTCTTCCTCCAGGCCGGGACGGGTGGCGGGGACCGGCAACCGAAACTCCCTGGCCCGAATCACGGCGGCCAACTCCCCGGTCCCGATCTTCCGATGCCAGAAGGAAACCTCGATCACACCGGGTCCCAAGGCTGCGAGATCTCTGGCCATGGCTGCTGGTCAATACCCCCGCTTGGCGCGCAACAATTCCGATTGCCGTTTGAAGATGTATTGAATCAACCGTTCCCGATCGGTATCCAGGATCGGCTCGAAGCGACAGGCGACCTGGGTGAAGCCGGGCTGGACATTTTCGCGCAACACCATCACCCGTGCGTAGCAGTCGATGACCGTCAAGGCATCGGTGGAGATGGCCAGACGGATCTCCAGCACGTCGCCCTTGGCCAATTGCGGGTCGTTGTCCATAAAGGAGATCCCGCCTCCACTCAGGTTGACCTGGGTGAGCAGCATGGGACGTTCCCCCTCGACCGGATGAAACAGCCGCAACAAAAGATTGAGCTTCTGGTCCAAACGCCCCAGAATGCCGGCCAGGAGCGGATCGCCCGTTTCCAGTTGGCGCAATCGATCCGTGACATCCAAGGCGATGAGGGTCTGTCCGATATCGTTGCCCTTGAGAGGAAAGGCATGATGTTTTGCGAAATGGGCCATCACCTCGCTGAACTGGGCGGGGGAAATCCGCCTCCAGGAGAGGGGAAGGGTGTCGTCCACGCGGACGAATTCACGTTGTTGCTGCTGATTGCCGGGGGATGGTTGCGCCATGGCGGGTCGATGCCTCCCTCACTGCCGGGACGCCGGGTCTTGTTGCGGCGGGGGCGAGACGGACGGTTTGTCTGGTGTCCGGAGCTCGCGGGTCAACAGGATCTCGATGCGCTGATTGTGGGCGCGACCCTCCGGGGTGGTGTTCGGCTCGCGGGGGTAATGGGCGCCCATGCCCTTGACCACCAGCCGCAAGGGATCCACCTTGCCTTCGGTGACGAGGAAATCCGCCAGGGCTGCGGCCCAGGCCGCCGTCATCACCCAGTTGCCGGCAAACGGCGCACTGGCGGCGGGCGGTTGATCGCTGGCATGGGCCTCGACCCGGATGACGTTGGGAACCTTGGCGAACATCGCCGCCATTTGCATCAAGACCGGTCGGGCCTCGGGACGGATCGTCAGGGAGTTGGGGGCGAAGATGGCCTCCTGGGCGAGACGCACCAGAAACCCCTCCTCCACGGGCACCACATCCATTCCCTTGGCCTGCCCCATGCCGGCGAGCATGGTCTCCAGTTTCTCCTTGAGGCGGACCAGCAGCACGGCCTGCTGGAAATCCATTCCTCCCGTTTCCCCGGTCTTGGCGCGCTCGACGAACTCGCCCAGCCCGAAGGCCGCGCGCACCGAGGAGGTCGCCTCGACGAAACGGTTGCGATCCAGTTGGGACATGGAGAGCAGCAGAACGCACACCACCAGCAACAGGGTCATCAAGGTCCCGAACGGCAACAGCCACGTTGTCCCGGTCCTGACCGTGAGACTCGTGTCGTCCATCATCTACTGCCTCACGGAGGGCGGCAGGGCGGTCTTCAACGACTCCATCAGCATGCGTGGATTGACCCCCTTCTGGATGCCGATCATCCCGTCGATGATCACCTGACGAAACATCAGTTCCTCCTGGCTGTAGGCCTCCAGCTTCACGGCGAGGGGATGGGCCACCAGGTTGGCCAGGATGATGCCGTAGAATACCCCGAGCAAAGCGCTCGCCAGACCGGGACCGATCCCCGACGGCTCATCCAGGCTGGCCAGCATGCGCACGATGCCGATCACGGTCCCGGCCAACCCGAAGGCCGGCGCCGTTTCCGCGATCCCCATGAACATGCGGATTCCCTTGCGATGCCGTTCCTGCTGGTAGCGCCACTCCTTGTTCAGGATCCGCTCCAGGAATTCCGGATCGGCACCGTCCACGCAGTGGGTGATGGCCGCCTGGAAAAAGGGGTCGTCGGGCCGGACCCGATCCAGGGCCAGGATGCCGTCCTTGCGTGCGATATTGGCGTATTCCACCAATTGGCCGATGACCTTTTGCAGATCCCTCGGCTTTACCATAAACGCCTTCGTCATGATGTTAAACACACCAAACACTTCGCTCATCTTGTGTTTGATGAAGAGCGTGGCGATGGTGCCGCCAAAGACGACCAGCAGCGCGGGAAAGTCGAGGAACATGCCCAATTGACCGCCCCACAGCATCGACACGATCATCAGGGCGATGCCGATCACGAAGCCGAGAATGGTTGCCAGATCCATGTTGTCAGTTTCCCGAAACGAACCGTCAAACGATAAAAAAGGTCACGAAGACCCGCCAAGCTTCTAATGATTGCAAAAAGCGCTCCATGATGCCGACCCCGCACGCCGTTGTCAAGCGAACAACGCCCGGATCCCCTCGACGGACGGCGGACGCACCACTCCCTTTTCCGTGACCAGGGCGGTCACCAGTTCCGCCGGGGTCACGTCGAAGGCGGGATTGAACACCCCGACCCCTTCCGGGGCGGTGCGCACCCCGCGAAAATGGGTCACTTCCAACGGGTTGCGCTGCTCGATGGGAATCCCCTTGCCGGTGGGGGTGGCCAGATCGATGGTGCTCAACGGGCAGGCGACCAGAAAGGGAATCCCGTGCCGGCGCGCCACCACTGCGTGGCCATAGGTGCCGATCTTGTTGGCGGCGTCTCCGTTGGCCGCCACGCGATCGGCGCCCACCACCACCACGTCGATGCGACCCTCCTGCATGGCATGCCCGGCCATGCCATCCGTCATCAATGTGACATCGATGCCATCCTTCATCAACTCCCATGCCGTCAGGCGCGCCCCCTGCAGATAGGGGCGGGTCTCCGTGGCGTAGACGCGCACCTCCCCGAACCGTTCGTTCGCGGCGCGGATCACCCCCAGGGCCGTGCCGTAACCGGCGGTGGCCAGGGCGCCGGCGTTGCAGTGGGTCATGATGGCCAGCGGTCTGCCGGCAGGGGCGGAGAGAATTTCGGCGCCCAGCCTGCCCATCTCGCGACAGGAGGCGATATCCTCGGCGCGAATTTTTTCCGCCTCCTCCAGCAGGCGTTCCGGGACCCGCTGCGGATCCTCATCGAGCACAGGAGCCAGCCGATCCAGCGCCCAGGCCAGGTTGACCGCAGTGGGACGGGCCTCGCGCAGCCGTGCCATGGCGGGGGCCATGGCCTTCGACCAGGATTCGGCCCGCCCCCTTTTGGCCAACCGGAACGCCTCCACCGCCACACCGAAGGCCGCCGCGACCCCGATGGCCGGAGCACCCCGCACCACCATCTTGCGGATGGCTTCCGCCACCTCCTTGGCGGAGGCCAGTTTCAGGTAGGCCTCCCTGTCCGGCAACTTGCGCTGATCGAGCATACGCACCTTGCCCTTGTCCCAGACCGCCACATCGAAAACGTTCATGCCAGCTCCTTGGAAAACGCCAAAACCACCCACTCCTCGATCCCGCGCCATTGTACCTTTTGCAGCCCCTCTTGGGCAAACGCCTTTGCCACTTCGTCGGCCTGTTCCCGCAAAATTCCGGACAACACCACCCTTCCTCCAGGGGTCAGGGCGGCGGCCAACGCGGGAGCGACCCCGATCAGGACCGTCGCGAGGATATTGGCCACCACCGTTGCAAAGGGTCCGGCGGGGACCTCGCCGCACTCGCGGACCTCCACCCGCCCGGCCACGCCATTGCCGGCGCAATTGCGCATGGCGGTCTCCACGGCCACCGGATCCGTATCCGTGGCGATCACCCGGTCGGCACCCAGCAGCACCGCACCGATCGCCAGAATCCCGGAACCGGTCCCCATGTCCAGGGTCAACCCCAGGGGGCGTTCCAGCGCCAACTCTTCCAGGAGTTCCAGACAGCCCCGAGTGGTGGCATGGCTCCCGCTGCCGAAGGCCATCTCCGGATCCATGCGGATCACCCGCCGCCCCTCTCCGGGCGGGGGGTCCAGCCAGGTGGGGACGATCAACAGCCCCCGACCCACCGGAAACGGATGATAGGACTCCTTCCAGGCCTCGGCCCAGTCGCGATCCGGCAGATCCCTCCAGGTGACGGCGCACTCCCCGGCGCCCGCCGCAGCCAGCACCAGACGCAAACGAATCTCCATGTCGCCATGTTCCGCCTCGTCCCCGGCAAAATACCCGGTCAGCGTGGCCACCGGACCATCCACATCCCTGGCCACTCCCATGGAGCCGGCCTCGGTCAGCCACTCCTCCGCCACCTCCTCGAAGGCACGATCCACGCCGATTCGCAACTCCCAGACCATACGAAAGCCTCCTGGCACAAAAAAGGACCGACCCCATCCACCCGATGGGTTGACAGCCCACATTGTAATCTTTTATAAATGCGCAATCAATTATTGCCAAAACACCCGACGCCGCCGAACGAACACCACTCCCGTGAAACACCCCCTGCTTACCGCCCTGACGCCCCTGTTGCAACGTCGCGGCCAACCCTTTCCGGTCCTTGGCAACGTCCCTGACGCCGCGCTTTCCTGGATGTGCGTGGAAATGGCCCGGGAACTCAAGGGGCCGCTCATCGTCGTGACCGGCAAGACCGCGCGCGCCGAAAGCCTCTACCGGGAGATGCTCTTCTTCGCCGATCACCTTGCGCCGGCCATCACCCTGCTGCCGTTTCCGGCCTGGGAGACCCTCCCCTTCGAGCCGCTCTCCCCCTACGGACCCATCATGGGGGAACGCATCCGCGCCCTTTTCCGCCTCACCCAAACCCTGGGTGACGGCCCCGTCAGCGCCGGAGACCAGGCGGGTCACGCCCATACCGTCATCATCACCACCCCTGCCGCAATGATGCGCCGTACCCTGCCCCATGCCCATCTGGCAGCGCACGGCTTTTCCGTCTCCAAAGGCGACCAGCTCAACCTTCCGGCCCTGCGCCAGTTCCTCGCCTCGGCGGGCTACCGCCCCGCCACCCAGGTGGAAGAACCCGGTGAATACGCCGTCCGCGGCGGCATCGTCGATTTCTTCCCGCCAGGCCATGAAAACCCCATCCGCCTGGAACTCTTCGGCGACGAGGTGGAAACCTTGCGCATGTTCGACCCCATCACCCAGCGCTCCACCGACCGCATCGCCACGGTGCAGGCCCTGCCCGTCAGCGAGGTGACCCTCACCGAAGAGACCATCCGCAACTTCCGGGGCAACTACCGCCAGGCATTCGGCATCGGCAGCGCCGAGGACGAACTCTACCGCCAGGTCTCCAAAGGGGAAAAATGCCCCGGCATGGAACAGTACCTCCCCTTCTTTTTCTCGCCTGCGGAGACCATTTTCGATTACCTCCCCCAGGGGACGCTCCTGTTGCTGGATCACGATGTCGCCGAGGAGGCGAAGCACTTCGAACTGGAAGTCCAGGAACGCCTCGCCGCCATCCGCGACGAGTCGGCCCCATCCACCCGGCGTCACCCCCCCGACTCCCTCTTCCTGACCCTGGAGGGGTTTTTCCAATACCTCGACGGTTTCGCGGTGGTGCGTACCGGAACGCAGGCGTCCCATGGCGGTTTTTCGCTCGGGTTCGATCCGGCACCGAACTTCCTGGCCCTCGCCGGTCCCGATGTCTCCCACGCCGACCCCGGCAAGCCCCCCCTCGACCTGGCGGCCACATTCATCATGGATACCCAGGCGCAAGGGTTCAAGGTCTGCATCACCGCCTCCTCCATCGGTCAGAGGGAACGCCTGCGGGAACTCCTCGAAGATCACAAACTCCCCACCGCCACGATCTCCCACTGGCACGAGTTCCTCAACCACCCGGCCAGGATCACCATGCTGGCGGTGGGGGATCTCGACGCAGGCTTCATCCACGGTCGCCTGGGCCTGAGCCTGTTGTCCGAAAGCGCCATTTTCGGCGTCAAGACCAAACGGCGCAAGACCGATCCCCGCTATCTCGATCAACTCCTGGCCGGCTTCGCCGACCTGGGGGAAAACGACCCGGTGGTGCATGCCGATCACGGCGTGGGCCGTTACGGCGGACTCCACTCCCTGGAGGTGGGGGGGATCAAGAACGACTTCCTGCTCATCCACTATGCCGGCTCGGACAAGCTCTACGCCCCGGTGGAAAACCTGGACCGGGTCACCAAATACGCCGCCGGGGACGATGTGCCCCTCGACAAGCTGGGCGGGATCAAGTGGACCAAGACCAAGGAAAAAGCCCGCAAAAAAATCCTGGAAATGGCCGAGGAGTTGATCCGCCTCCAGGCGTTGCGCCGGGAAGGGGCCGGATTCGAATTCTCCCCGCCCGATCCCGTCTTGCAGGAATTCGCGGCCACCTTCCCCTTCGAGGAGACCCCGGATCAGACCGCCGCCATCGAGTCGGTGCTCAACGACATGGCCAGGACCCGCCCCATGGACCGCCTGGTATGCGGCGATGTCGGCTTCGGCAAGACCGAGGTGGCCATGCGCGCCGCCTTTCGCGCGGTGATGGACGGCAAACAGGTGGCCATCCTCACCCCGACCACCATCCTGACCCAGCAACACTACGAGACCTTCTCCGCCCGTTTCGCCCACTACCCGATCACCGTGGACATCCTTTCCCGCTTCCAGTCCACGGCGGAACAGAAAAAAACCGTGGACATGATCGCCTCCGGCGGTGTGGACGTGGTGGTGGGGACCCATCGCCTGTTGCAAAAGGATGTCCGGTTCAAGGATCTGGGGCTGCTGGTGGTGGACGAGGAACAGCGCTTCGGGGTGGTTCACAAGGAGCGCATCAAGCAGATGCGCGCCACGGTGGACATCCTCACCCTGACCGCCACGCCGATCCCCCGCACCATGCACATGGCCATGAGCGGCCTGCGGGACATCTCGATCATCGCCACCCCGCCCATGAACCGGCTGGCGATCCGCACCTTCGTGCTCCAATACGACAAACAAAAGGTGCGGGAAGCGGTCTTGCGGGAGATCTACCGGGGCGGACAGGTCTTTTTCGTCCACAACCGGGTGCAAGACATCGAAAAGATGGCGGCAGAACTTGGTGAACTGGTGCCCGAGGCCAAGATCGGCGTGGCCCATGGCCAGATGCACGAAGGGAGACTGGAGAAGATCATGCTCTCCTTCTACCGCCAGGAGTTCAATCTGCTGGTCTGCACCACGATCATCGAGAACGGGGTGGACATCCCGACCGCCAACACCATCATCATCCACCGGGCGGACAAGTTCGGTCTGGCGCAACTGCATCAGTTGCGTGGCCGCGTGGGCCGTTCCCGGCATCGGGCCTATGCCTACTTGTTCATTCCCCACGCCATGACCCTGACCGGAGACGCCCTGAAGCGTCTGGAGGCCATCGAGTCCATGGGGGAGTTGGGCGCCGGCTTCTCCCTGGCCACCCACGACCTGGAGATCCGCGGGGCGGGCAACATCCTGGGCGAGGAGCAGTCCGGTCAGATTCGGGAGGTGGGTTTCGAGCTGTACAATCAGATGCTCAAGGAGGCGGTGGAGGCCCTCGCTTCCGGGATCATCCGGCCCACCGAGGCGAAACCCGGGGAAGAAGAGGAGATCTCGGCGGTCATCAACCTGCACATTTCCACCCACATTCCCGAGGAGTACGTGCCGGATGTCCGGCAACGGCTGACCCTCTACAAGCGGATCGCCACCCTGGAAAGCAAGGCCGACCTGCTGGAGATGCGCGCGGAGTTGACCGACCGTTTCGGTCTGCTCCCCGAATCGACGGACAATCTTTTGCGGGTGATGCAGCTCAAGCAGGTTTGTCGGAAGATCAAAATCCTCAAGATCGACGCCGGGCCGAAGGGGGCCACCATTCAATTGCACAGCGCCCCGAACATCAACCCGGACGGACTGATCCGGCTGCTCCAGGAGGGCAAGGGTTCCATCCGCTTCAACCACGAGACCCAGACCTTGAGCATCAAGGACAAACCCTGGGATGATCCCGCCATGCGCATTGCCGGGATGGACGCCATTCTGCGGCAGTTGTAAACAAGCCATAAAAAACAACTTGAACATTTCGTAAATTTTTCGTATAATTGTTCCATGGACAATTCCGATATCATCTAGGGCATTCATATGACTGGACATTGAAGGCCGTCTAATGAGCATTACTGGCAAACAGCTTAGTAATCCGGCATCCACTGGTGGAGGCGGGGTACATTTTGAAGGCCATGTTCAGGCGTCATTTGTTACACTGATGCTGACTGGTGGCTATACTCCTTGTTTCCCAGATATGCCTGTTACAGAAATAAAACTTCAAGGAAAAATCGACGGATTTGATACTGACGACATGATCGTATGGGTTGGTGATAATAAAAATCAGAGAAAAATGCTCACACAAATAAAACATTCAATTGAAATCACCGAGCGCAGTGAAGTGCTTGCAGAAGTCATGCAAGCTGCATGGAATGATTTTAATAATAATATATTTAATAAGGACAAAGATGTTATTGTACTCATCACCGGCCCACTTAACAGAACCGACACTGAAGTCGCCTGGATATTGAATCATGCGCGAGTCAATTATAACGACCATACAAGATTTTTTACTGATGTAAATACAGCTAATTTCAGCTCAAACAGTAAACGAGCTAAGTTAAAAGTTTTAATTAGTCATTTAAAAAATGTAAGCAGCAATAATAACCTGTCCGAAAGGGCTTGTCATGAATTTTTGAAGCATTTTTATTTACTCGGATACGACCTTGGTGAAGAAACAGGTGTTGTTTTGTCATTGATTACTTCTCACATATCACAATTCAGACCAGATTTACCGAGATTCGTATGGAGCCGCATCTTGGAATTCACAAATACTAGGAATCATCACGCAGGCCACATTACTCTAGATAATACTCCAGATGCATTGATTAATATTTTTCGCACTAAGCAAATCACAATTCCAGAAGACCTTACTCAGTTTCCAACGCCTGTCACTGACTGGACGCAACACCCAGACGCCATATTTCTGGCAATATCTGTTCTGATTGGCGCATGGGACGAAAAAAATCAAAATGATATTGATGTGCTTACTAAATTACTCGAAATCAGTTATGACGACTGGTTGAAAAAAGCCGGTGAAATACTGCATCGCACACACAGCCCATTATCTCTCAAAAATGGTATATGGAAGGTTACGAATCGCGTCAATCTTTGGAATTCTTTAGGATCGCGCATCCTTGACAAAACTCTTGATAAATTTCATACCCTGGCAGTCACCATACTGAAAGAACCTGATCCTGCTTTCGAATTACCACCCGATGAGCGATTTGCGGCACGCGTTCGAGGAAAACTATTAAAATATTCCAATGTGTTACAAACAGGAATTTCGGAAGGTTTGGCAATATTAGGCAACACTCCCAACGCATGCGTGAATTGCTCTCACCAAAAGGCTGAGACAATCTGTTTGTTGGCAATAAGAGATATTTTCGAAAATACTGACTGGGTTCTGTGGGGCAGTCTGAGGGATGCACTGCCCAATCTGGCTGAAGCCGCCCCTGAGGAATTTCTCTACGCCGTCGAGCAAGCACTCAATTCCCAGACCCCTTGCCCATTCGACGGACTTTTCGCCCAAGAAGACGGCGGGATTATGAGAGGCGATTATTTAACCGGTCTGCTCACGGCTTTGCAAGTATTGGCATGGGACGAACAATACTTGATTCAGGCCTGTGTTGCGCTTGGAGAACTTGCCAGTCATGCCCCTGGGAGGCAGTTGCGCAATCGCCCGTTGGATACCGTTGCAACCATTTTGCTCCCCTGGCATCCGCAAACCAAGGCATCTATCGACAAACGAATACTCGCAGTAAAAACTCTTCTAAAAGATTATTCTGATTTCGCATGGGGTTTAATTGTTTCATTAATACCAAAATATAAACAAATATCATTTTTAACACGCAAACCAAGCTGGCGAATGATCATCCCCGACGACTGGAAACCAAGTGTACCCCCTGAAGAATATTGGCAACAGGTGTCTTTGTACGCTGATCTTGCAGTAAACGCTGCCGGAGATGACACGGCCCGCCTTGCTGAATTGATTGATCGTTTTGATGACCTGCCAATACAGGCTTTTGATCAACTCATTGAGATTCTCAACTCACAATCCATTACAGAATCACCTGAAGAGAAACGACAATCGCTTTGGGAACATCTTGTCAAATTTTCAAACAAACACCGAAAATTTTCAGATGCGGACTGGGCGTTGCCAGACAAACTGATCTCACGCATTGAGCAAGTTGCAGAACGACTTGCGCCGACAAATCCATTCAACTTGCACCAGCATATTTTTAGTTATCTGATTTCTGATTATTACGAGGAACGCGATAATTTTGATGCACAACACAGGAATTTCGACACGCGCCGAGAAAATGCCATATCAGAAATCTTTCAACAGAACGGTATCGAGGGTATTATTCGATTTGCTGAATCCGTTGATGCACCAGGACTTGTTGGAAACGCAATTGGCATTATAGATGACAATCTGTTAGATAAGTTTTTTTTTACCGAATTTTTTGGAATCATCAAACAATAAGCACATCGCCTTGGTGCAAGGATTCATCTTGAAACGCTACTTTATTAAAGGCTGGCAGTGGTGTGACGACATCAATAGATCAAATTGGACGCCAGATCAAGTAGGACAATTCCTGGCTTATCTGCCATTTACCAGGGATGCATGGAATCGTGCTTCCAACTGGTTACATAACCAAGAAAAATCATATTGGACCCGCACCTACGCCAATGCCTATAACGCTGATGCCGACAATCTTGCCGTTGCCATTGAAAAACTCATCGAACACGGCAGATCACTGGCCGCCATCTACTGCCTGGACCGGATGCGAGTTCTTCATCGGCCCATTGACCCAGCGCAATGTATCCGAGTGCTGCTTGATGCAGTTTCATCAAACGAATCTACACCCATAATTGACAAACATCATGAGATTGTCAACCTGATCCAGTTGCTTCAGACGAACCCTGCAACCAACCAGGACGATCTTTTGCGAGTGGAGTGGGCATATCTCCCCTTCTTGAACCGCCTGGATGGCACTGCACCCAAGAGCCTTGAATTAAGGCTGGCACAAGACCCCGAATTCTTTTGCGAAGTCATCCAACTGATCTACCGATCCAGAAAAAATGACCTGCCACCCAAAGAATCCACCAAGGCTTCACAAGAAATCGCGATCAATGCCTGGCAATTACTAAAAGAGTGGGAAACGCCTCCCGGAACACAAGCAGATGGGGCATTCCGCACAGGATCCTTTACCCCATGGCTTGTGCGTGTCAAGGCGATATGCAAGGAATCCGGTCATCTGGAAAGCGCACTAAACAAGATTGGCACAGTATTATTTCATGCCCCAGCCGACCCGGACGGATTGTGGATCCATCGCACGGTCGCTGAAGCACTGAATGACCGTCAGGCCGATGACATGCGTAGAGGTTTCGAAACAGCAATCTTCAACTCTCGCGGTGTTCATTCTGTGGATCCGACTGGCAAACCTGAGAAAGATCTCGCCGAGCAATTCCGACAAAAGGCAGACGCAGTAGAAAATGCCAATTTTTCTCGACTGGCCGTCACCCTGCGAAATATCGCCAAAGACTATGAAAAAATGGCCGAACGCATTATTAACGAACACAGGCTGTAGGATGAGTGAGCATCAAGGCAGATGAATACCCTTGGGTGTTTGGTAATAACTGACCATCTACGATATCAAGGACAAACCCTGGGACGACCCCGCCATGCGCATTGCCGGGATGGACGCCATTCTGCGGCAGTTGTAAACTCTTTGTGGACGGGCCTGGCCCGGATGGGATAAAATCTCCAGACGACACGCACCGCCTGCCAGGAGTGAGCGACATGACCGGTCTTGTATTCGACACCTTGCGATACACCAAGCGCTTGCGGGAAGTCGGCGTCCCCGAACCCCAGGCGGAAGTTCAGGCCGAACTCCTGGCGGAAGCCCTGGCGGATCGTCTGGCGTCCAAGGAGGATCTGGCCAAGGTGGAGGCGGTTTTAAGAACCGATCTCGCCAAGGTGGAAGCCGAACTGAAACGAGACAGCGAAACCACCAGAGCGGAACTGAAACGGGACATCGAAGCCACCAGAGCAGAATTGAAGCGGGACATCGAAGCCACCAGAGCAGAATTGAAGCGGGACATCGAAGCCAACAAAGCAGAACTGATGCTGGAGATCGAAGCCAACAAAACGGAATTGACCCGGGAAATCGAAGCCAACAAAACGGAATTGAAGCGGGACATCGAAACCACCAAATCAGAACTGACCCGGGAAATCGAAGCCAACAAAACGGAATTGAAGCGAGACTTGAAGGAACTGGAACTGCGCATGGTGATCAAGATGGGCGCCATGATCCTTGGCGGGATCGGTCTGCTTTTCGCACTCATGCGGGCCTGGCCGCTGCCCGTGCAGTATGTCCCCACCGTCCAGGAGATGCGCCTGCCCGCCCCAGCCAAATGAGGATTCGTTGAACCGCGTCTATCCGGGGGATCGCGTCGGCTACTCGCCGCGCACCCGCTGGAAACGGTCCAGAATCCCGTCCGATGGTGGAAACACCCCCCCCTCGTAGGCAGCGATCACCCCCGGTTCCACGTCGAGAAGCCGGGCGGCTTCCTCCTCCGACACTCCCTTGGCCTGCCGCCATAAACGCAGGTCGCGGGCGAAGTCGGCGCGCCGGGTTGCCTGGGAATGCTTCCGGCCTGGCTCGAAGGCGGAACGGATGTTGCTCTGAATGGCGTGGGTCACCCCGTCGGAAGGATCGGCGGCCCGCGCTTGCGGCGTCGGGATCGACAGCACCGCAAGCGCGAGCACGAACTGCGGAAAATGTACCTTAAAACTTCTCGAACTCATCGTCGGAAGAGTCCTTCATGTTCAGATCGACCCCCCCCTCTTTGGTCCGTGGAGCAGCGGCCTTGGGGGCGGGCAGCGCCCTCCGGGCGGCGGTGGTGCCCCCTGCGGCAGGCTTCCTGGCCGCCACCTGGGCGCGGGGAGCGGCGGCAACAGCCGTCCTGGCGACGGCGCGCACGGGCGGCGGGGATGAGGAACGCCGGCCACCACCTTCCAGATAGAAGAACCCGATCGCCTTTTGCAGCTCCATGGCCTGCTCGGACAACTGCTCGGCGGTGCCGGCCATCTTCTCCGAGGCGCTGGCGTTCTGCTGGATCACCGAATCCAACTGCTGAATCGCGCTGTTGATCTGTCCGGCCCCCTGGGTCTGTTCCCGACTGGAAACCGAAATCCCCTGCACCAGCTCCGCCGTCTTGCGGATGTCCGGCACCAGCTGACTCAAAAGGGTACCGGCCCGCTCGGCGATATCCACGCTCGATGAGGCCAGATGGGTGATCTCCCCGGCTGCCGACTGGCTGCGCTCCGCCAGTTTCCGCACTTCGGCTGCCACCACCGCGAACCCCTTGCCGTGCTCTCCGGCGCGCGCCGCCTCGATGGCCGCGTTCAGGGCCAACAGATTGGTCTGACGCGCGATCTCCTCGATGATGTTGATCTTGCCTGCGATTTCTTTCATTGCCGCCACTGCCTCGGTCACCGCATCGCCGCACTCCCGGGCGTCGGAGGAGGCCTTCTGGGCAATGGTTTCGGTCTGCAGCGCATTGTCCGTGTTTTGTTGAATGTTGGAATTCATCTCCTCCATGGCCGCCGAGGTCTCTTCGATGGAGGCCGCCTGCTCGGTGGCCCCCTGGGAGATCTCCTGCGAACTCGCGCTCATGGATTGGCTGCCGGTGGAGACATGGCTGGCCGAATCCATCACCCGGCTGACGATGGAGCGCAACTCCTCCACCATGTTGCTGGTGGCCGTCAGGGTCTGGCCGATATCATCCTCGCTGGTGGTTTTGGGCAGGCTCACCGTCAGATCCCCCTTGGCCACATGGCCCACCAGGGAACGGATCTCCCGCACCGGACGAATGGCCAGGCGATTCACCAGCCAGGAGATGATCAGGCCCGCCGCCAGCAGGATGATCAGACCCAGCCCCGTGATCTTCATCAGGGCATCCCGCACTGCGGCCTGCATGGGCTTCAGGTCGGCGATGATCTCGAAGGCGCCGCGCTGGTCTCCGGCCTTCCATCCTTCCATTTTGATGCCGAGTGGGTCATTGCCCTTCCCTTCCGGATAATCCTGCTCGACGCCGTGACACAGCAGGCACTCCTGCTTCATGACGATGGGCCGCATGTAACGCAGGGCATTGATGGAGTCGTCGATCAGCCACAACTCGTCCAGGTTGCCCTTGTCCATCTTCTCCAGCATGGCCTTTTCCACCGGGTTGGCCTCGTTGGCGGGATTGCGCGCGCCGATACGGGTCACCCGGAAATCGTAATGGGCCTCCTTGGCCTTTTTCTCGCCGATGGTCCACGAGGCCACGATGGGAATGGTCTTGTAGTAACGGGTCTGGCGGGCTGCCTGGATGATCTCCTGGGTATTCTTGGCGCCCGACTTGGCGACCTGTTCCTGGGCCTCCTTGAGCAGGGCGGGATCGAACGACTTGGCACTCCCCAGCGAGGCGATGAAGGTGCGCGCCCCTTCCGTCTGGGTGGTGATGGCCTGGGCCTGGGCAATGATGCCTTCCATGGCGTCCTGCTCGATGCGGTTTTTCACGAAGATGAAAATGACCATGATGCCGAGCAGGACAATCACGACCGTGCTGACAATAATTTTGGTGCCGAAATTCACGTTCTTCATGTTGCCCATGATCGATCTCCCATGCAACCAGACGAGTTGTTTCCGTCAAAACAGATTAAACAATACGGCAGATCTTGGCAAGGATTATCCCTGGCGAGAGATGAAGGGGGAAAGTGACCTCAGGTGTTACGTTACAGGCGGGTTGTGCGTACAAACATCCGTTTAGATTTCTCAAATATCAACAATACCCAAATCGCGACAAAATCGCCAGGGCCTCCTGACGATTCCATGCCAATGCCTCCCGCAGGGTGATGGTCAAGGTCTCCAGCAAAGCCTCGCGGGTGGCTTCCTGACAGTTGACGCCGGGCACCTCTTCGACCCAACCTACCCACCAGCCATCCGTTTCCTTGATCACCGCAGTATAGCTTTGCGACATGGCTTTTCTCTTCAGAGTCCCGTGAACGGGCCAACCGGGTATACAGACTGTGACCCCGTTTACAAAAAATCACTTTCTATATATCAGATTATATGATGTCACCAATATTTGCAAGGATTATCCCGCAGGGGCGGGAGGTGGCGGCAGGTCCTTGAAAAAACTGGCGAAATCCGGCATCTCCGGCATGGCGGGCGGCTTGTTGCGCAGGGCGAACCACAAGGCATATCCCGACAAACCACCCGTCGCCACCATGGCGGCCCCGGCCAGACGGGCGGCCCACGCCCATTCCGTCGGCACCGCCAAGACCAGCAGGAGCACCGAAGCGACATGAAGATACCACTGGACTTGCACCGCCCGCTCCGGCGACAGGTCGTCCATCATCGGGATCTCCCGCAACCCGGCCAGGGGACTGAAACGATGAAACCAGACCAGAAACGGGACGATCTTGTGCAGCATTCCGGTCATGACCGAAGCGATCCAGCCGAACAGATACAAAATGCCGAACAGCAACCGCCACGAGTCGTCCGGCAGCAACGGCCACAATGCCAGCAACCCCAGGGAGAGAACCGCGCACAAAAAGCCGAACCGCCAATGGCGCAACGTGACATCCACCACCTTGCGTTTGCCGCCCGCCAGCATGCGCCACGTCCCGACCCCAAACCACCATACCGCCGCGACACCCGGAACGGCGGCAGGATAGATCAGCCAGGGACGATCCGGCAACGCCAGCAACAGGGCGACAGGCATCAGGATGAGCAACCCCGCCATCCCCGCCAGGATCCGGTTCGCCATTGCCGAGGGGAACTCCGGGGTCATGTAGAACATGGGCAGCACCTGCCAGGAGACCCCCATGATCAAAACGCCCATCACCCCCAGCAATCCCCAGGTGAGGTGCATCCCCACCAGGGCATGCCGGTCCAGGTCCAGAAAGCCGTGGGTGTATTCCCACAAAAAGGTCACACCCAACAAAAGGGTTGCCGCCAACGCGGCCATGGCGAGGCGCATGGCGTTCACCGTGGGATGACGGGCCGGGGCCGCGAGAAGCGCCCTGGTCACCAGCACAAGGAATCCGACCACCGCCCCCATCAAGGCCGCTTGAGCCGCAGGCGCCATCCAGGCGGTTTGCCACTCCAGGCCGACGCCCAGAAACATGCAGAACGCACCCACAGTCAACAAGGCATGAATCCAGGGGATGGCAGCAAGCCAGGTCACCGGAATGCCGGCCACTACCGGGATCATCTGGAACATCGCGCCCATCACGATCATGAGCAGCCAGCCCAGAATGGACAGATGGACAACGCCGATCGATACCGGCAGCAAGGGGGTGATCAGCAACTCCTGACCGAACCAAAGCAGGGCGCACCCGGTCAGGATGGTGAACACAGGGGCGGTGGCGAAAAAACGAAAAGGCAGATGCATCGGCGGGGCTTGATCGATACGCAGTCCGGCGGTGGCCAACATGGCAGGCTCTCTTTGCAAAGCGGGGTTGACGGGTTATCCTTACGAAAAAATCGTGTCGGGACTCTTGATGGATGTCAAGGCGCCGGGTTGCGGCATCGGATAGAATGGCCTTCACGAGATGGAAAAATCAAAACCAGCAACTTTTCGAAGGATCGGTACATGAACGACACAACGCTGCAATTGACCGGAAACGAAACCGGGGCACAACTGGACCAACTGACGGCTGCCTTCGAGGGCCTGCCGGAAGGCAAGAGCATGGAGGTAGTGAGCGCCAACGATCCGTCCGCCCTGCTGCCGCCGTTTCAGGATCGATTCTGGGGCGCATTCGACTGGTATCCTTTGGAAAACGGACCGGAACAATGGCGGGTATACCTGCGACGCGTGCCGGAGGTGCGGAGGAACCGGGGTCTCAAGGAGTTCATGTCCACGGATCACACCCGCTGCGATGAGCTTTACGCCGAGGCGGAAAACGCGGCCCGCGCCGGGGATGCGGCGGCCACCCGCCGGCTGTTTCAATCCTTCGAAACCGGCATGGTCCATCATTTCGGCATGGAAGAGAACGGCTTCTTTCCCGCCTTCGAGCAGGCCACCGGCATGACCCAGGGGCCGACCATGGTGATGCGCATGGAGCATCGTCAAATGCTCGGCATCATCTCCCAGATGAGCCAGGCCCTCAAGCAGGAAGACCTGCAGGCCTGGCTGCGGGGCGGTTCCACGTTGATGGTGTTGATGCGCCAGCACAACATCAAGGAGGAACAGATGCTCTACCCCATGGGAGAGATGCACCTGGGCGGCGTGGACGGGCTGTTGCGCGCCATGCAGAAAACGTTGTAATCAAATCGAAAAGCGCTGGCCCTCCCTGGGGGCCAGACAGGCAATGGCGGGGGATGCGTCGCGCAGCAGGTCGATGGCGGTGCGTTCCTTGGCGGCGATGGCCTCGTCGTCCTGGCCCGGGTCGTGGTGAAACAGATGCAGCGCCTTGACCTGGGCCAGACGCGCCAACTCCACCACCGGGGTGATCGCGGAATGGCCCCAGTGGATGCGGCCCGCATACTCTTTGTCCGTGTAGGTGGTGTCGGTGATCAACAGATCGGTCTCCCGGACGAAATCCGCCAGTTTCTGGATGTAGTGGGGATTGTAGTGGGGGCTGTCCTTGGGATACATCTCGTTGTCGGTGATGTAACAGACCGAACGGCCATGATACTCCACCCGATAGCCCAGACAATTGCCCGGATGGTTGAGGAGCAGGGTGCGCACGCCGATGCGGCCATTGCACTCGAATTGCTCTTCCGTGAGGTTCCTGAAGTAGACCCTGGCGGCGAATTCACTGATCTTGATCGGAAAATAGACCCCATCCATCTGCGCGACCATCAACTCCCGCATGGTGATGTCCCCATGGGAGGCCCCGCAGATCTCGAAATCGTTGCCCGGCATGTACAAAGGCCGGAAATAGGGCAAGGCGTTGATGTGGTCCCAGTGGGGATGCGAGATGAAAATCTTGGCCTCCAGCCGGGAACGCTTTCGCGCCAGCAGGTGATCCGACAGGTTCTTGATCCCGCTGCCGGCATCGAAGATCAGCAGGTCCCCGCGCGCGCATTCCAGGGTGACGCACGAGGTATTGCCGCCGTAATGCAGTGACTTCGTCCCGCATACCGGCAGGGTCCCCCGCACCCCCCAGTAGGTCAGTTCCAGGCGGTCCTCGATGATCTTGAACAGTTGGCCGGCAAAGCGATCCGGCTGCACCGGTTTGACCAGGTAGCCATCCACCCCGAACCGGTAGGCCCGTTCCCGGTCGAACTCGAACTGCTTGCCGGTCACCACCACGATCTTCAATTGCGCCAGAGCGGGTTCGGCGCGCAGTTTCTGGCACAGCGCCAGACCATCCAGGCCGGGCATCATGATGTCCACCAGGGCGCAATCCACGCCCAGGGCGAGGATCTCCTCCACGGCCCGATGCGCATCGGTGGTGGAATGGACCGTCTGGCCCGCTGCCTCCAGCAGTCCGGCCAACAGACGGATGGAGATCGGATCGTCGTCCACGATGAAGAAAGTCAGCTTGTTCAATTGGACTCCATGCCTCCATGGCGCGTTACGGGCCGGGCTGGCCCTGGTCAGCCTATTCTTTCAAGTAAAGCACTCATCGTGCCACAATACAAACAAAAAATGAACACACCGTTCATGAAAAAAAATACGCTATTTACCAATATCTGAATTCGCGTCGAAAATCCTGGAGATCAAAAACGTGTATGTTGATTTATTTCGTGAATCGTTTACCAAAAGATGATCAGATTGCCCACATCAAGGCAGAATTGTCACGTTCAGTATCGTTTCGTATGATTGCGTTACCATAATTGTGGGAACCATCAAACGCAGGCCGGGTCAAAGGGTTCAAATGCCACATTCTGATCACGGGGAGAAAGTAGAAATTTAGTTAATAAAAGCCAGGAGGTCGCCATGAGTGGAAAAGTGACGGATCCGTTAAAAAGCCGCGTGGTCAAATGGCTCATGGAAGAAGAACCGCCCCAGGGACTGCCATTGAGCGACTACGATCGCATCGCCGACGCCATCCGCCCCGGTGACGTGCTCCTCGTGGAAGGCCGCAGCCGCATCAGCCGCGTGATCAAGGCCATCACCCAAAGCGTCTGGTCCCACTCGGCCCTCTACATCGGCACCCTCAACGACCTCCCGGAACCCTGGTTGCGCAAAAAAATCAGCGAACACATCCAGACAGAACCGGAAGAACGCCTCATCATCGAGGCCGTCCTGGGACACGGGGTGGTCGTCAACCCTCTGTCCCTCTACCGCCAGGAACACATCCGCATCTGCCGGCCCAAGGGAATCCTCCCCCAGGACGTGCGCCGCGTCATCACCCATGCCGTCAACCGCCTCGGCCATGGCTACGACCTGCGCATGATCATCGACCTGGGCCGCCTGCTCCTCCCCTGGGGCATCATCCCCCGGCGCTGGCGCTCCACCCTTTTCGGCCACCGGGCCGGCCCGGAACTCAAAACCGTCTGCTCCTGCATGCTCGCCGAAGCCTTCCAGTCGGTTCGCTTCCCCATCGTCCCGGTGGTGCAACGGGACGTACACGGGCGCCTGATCCTCTACCCGCGCAACAGCAAACTCTTCATGCCCAGGGACTTCGATCACTCCCCCTACTTCGAGATCGTCAAGTACCCCCTGGTCAGCTTCGACGACCTGGCCAACTACCACAACCTCCCATGGGAACCCCGCGGGATGATCTGTGACGATGACCAAAACTGCCGCATCCCCGAAGAAGCGGCCCCGGCAACCCCAGGCTCACTGCTCGCAAGGAGGTAACCACGATGAACATCACCCTGATGATCACCATCGGCTTCCTGGCTGTCCTCGCGGTCCTGCTTTGGCCCGGTCCCGCACGACGACGCATCGTCACCACGCCGATCCTCGCCGCCTTCCGACGCGCCCTGCCACCCTTGTCGCAAACCGAACGCGAGGCCCTGGAGGCCGGCACGGTCTGGTGGGACCGGGACCTGTTCGGCGGCAAACCGGACTGGCGCCGCCTCCTCGCCCTGCCGTCGCCCCGCCTCACCCCGGAAGAGGAGGCCTTCCTCGAAGGACCGGTCAACGAACTCTGCCGCCGCCTCGACGACTGGGCCATCGAACAACGCCACCACGACCTCCCCCCGGAGATCTGGCGCTTCCTCAAGCAACACCGCTTCCTCGGGCTGATCATCCCCCGCGACTGGGGCGGCCTGGGCTTTTCGGCGCTGGCCCACTCCGAGGTGGTCAGCCGCATCGCCAGCCGCAGCGTTACCGCCGCTGTCACGGTCATGGTGCCCAACTCCCTGGGACCCGCCGAACTCCTCCTCCACTACGGCACCGCAGAACAAAAGAAACGCTATCTTCCCCGCCTGGCCAAGGGCGAAGAGATCCCCTGCTTCGCCCTCACCAGCCCCGACGCCGGCAGCGACGCCGGCGCCATGCCGGATACCGGCGTGGTGGAAATCGGCTCGTTCCAGGGCAGAACCGGCGTCCTGGGCATCCGCCTCAACTGGAACAAGCGCTACATCACCCTGGGACCGGTGGCCACGGTGCTCGGCCTCGCCTTCCGCCTCCTCGACCCGGAAAACCGCCTCGGCAAAGGCAAGGAACCCGGCATCACCCTGGCCCTGATTTCCACCAATCTGCCCGGCATCGTCATCGGCAGCCGCCATGACCCCATGGGCATCCCGTTTCTCAACGGCCCCACCCGGGGCAAAAACGTCTTCATTCCGGTGGAGTGGATCATCGGCGGTCCCGAACGGGCCGGCCAGGGATGGCGCATGCTCATGGAACGCCTTGCGGAAGGGCGTTCCATCTCCCTGCCCGCGCTGAGCGTGGGCGCGGACAAGCTGGCGGTGCGCGCCGCCGGGGCTTACGCCCTTGTGCGCCGCCAGTTCAATACCCCCATCGGCACCTTCGAGGGGGTGGCCGACCTCCTGGGCCGCATGGCCGGCGAAACCTACCGCGCCGACGCGGCCCGCCGCATGACCGCCGGGGCCGTGACCCAGGGCGAACGCCCCTCGGTCATCTCCGCTCTGGTGAAATACCAGCTCACCGAAGGGATGCGCCGCGTGGTCAACGACGCCATGGACATCTTCGGCGGGGCCGCCATCTGCAAGGGTCCCCGCAACCTCATGGCCCCGGTCTATCAGGCCATCCCCATCGGCATCACCGTGGAAGGGGCCAATATCCTCACCCGCTCCATGATCGTCTTCGGCCAGGGGGCGAT
This sequence comes from Magnetococcales bacterium, assembly GCA_015231915.1. Classification (GTDB taxonomy): domain Bacteria; phylum Pseudomonadota; class Magnetococcia; order Magnetococcales; family Magnetaquicoccaceae; genus Magnetaquiglobus. Next base: position 612 of record JADGAR010000063.1, on the reverse strand, counting down.
GCGCTCCCACCCCTGGCTGCTCAAGGAACTGCAAGCCGCAGGCAATCCGGACCAGCCGACCGCCCTGCGGAATTTCGACCAGGCATTCTTCGGCCACATCGCCTTCTCCCTGAGCAACGGCCTGCGCGCCTTGCTCCTCGGCCTGACCAACGGCTGGCCGGTACGCGCCCCGGTGGCCGGCATGCCGGCACGCCACTTCCGGCACCTCTCCCGCATGAGCGCCGCCTTCGCCCTGACCGCCGACATGGCCCTGGCCATTCTGCAAGGCCGCCTGAAACGCAAGGAGAGCCTCTCCGGTCGCCTGGCCGACGTGCTTTCCCATCTCTATCTGGCCTCCGCCGTCCTCAAGCGCCACGCCGACGACGGCCTGCCGCAAGAGGATCTCCCCCTGGTGGAGATGGCCATCGGCGACAGCCTCTTTAAGATCCAGGAAGGGCTGGTCGGGGTGCTGGACAACTTTCCCAACCGTCCGGTGGCCTGGCTGCTCAGGCGGTTGATCTTCCCGCTGGGGCTGCCCTTCGCGCGCCCGGAGGACCTCCTCGGGCATCAACTGGCCCGGCTGACCATGGCCCCCCCGGGCCCCCGTGAGCGCCCGGCCGCCGGGGTCCTCCT
>JADGAR010000062.1 GCA_015231915.1 Magnetococcales bacterium | reverse complement strand
AAATGTGGACCGGATGCATGCCGGCGTTGTAGATGGTCACCTGGCCGGCCTGCCGGTTAAGGTGAAGAAAACAGGCGGTCAGGAACATGTCCACCGGGAGCCGGTCATGGATCTTTTCGTTGATCGCGATGAGGATTTCCCTGGGGGGGAAACCGCGTTGCACCATGCCGTAGAAGATGTCCGAGACCAGTGGCCCGCACACCGCCGCCGCCAGACCGTGGCCGGTGAAGTCGCCCAGCATGACCAGTTGCGCCCCGTCGGCATCCAGGGTGGAGAGGACCAGGTCTCCGGTGGTGGTTTCCACCGGGGTCATCAGGATGCGCATCGCCTGGGGCGCGAAACGGTCATCCTGGCGCATTTTCAGGATGACGTGCTCGATTGCCTCCCGGTCCATGGCGATTTTGGCGGCCATTTCGACCCGGCGCAGCCAGGCGTTCAGGCGGGCGCGCAGGATGACATGGTTGAACGGCTTGGAGATAAAATCGTCCCCGCCGCAGTGCAGACACTCCGCGAGGAGTTCCTGGTCCTCCACCCCGGTCAGGAAGATCACGGGAGGCATGCCGCTGCTTCCGCCTTTGGCCCGGATGCCTCTGGTGGCGTCGTAACCGTTCATGACCGGCATCATCACGTCCATCAGGATCAGATCCGGCGAAAATTCGCGCCACAGTTCGATGCCCTGCTGGCCGTTGCTGGCAAGCAGGGTGGCGTGTCCTTCCCGTTTCAGGAAGCGGTCGAGATGCATGCGGGCGAGTGGATCGTCATCGACGATCAGGATGGTATGCATCTTGAAAGTTTCTCCTCGATGCGCATGCCATGTCTTGCTTGTCGTGCCATGTGCGTTAAAATAGAGCGAGTGGTGATGCTTTCGCCATTATAGCCTGTGCGATGCGGTTTGGCCATGACCTTCCAAGGAGAAATCAACAAAATGAGACGGGTGTACAATTTCAGTGCCGGACCGGCTGTCCTGCCGGTGCCGGTGTTGGAGCGGGCCAGGGACGAGATGCTCGACTACCGGGGATCCGGCATGTCGGTCATGGAGATGAGTCACCGTTCCAAGGATTACATGGCCATCATCGCCAATGCCGAGGCCTTGCTGCGTGAACTCATGGGGATTGGCGAGGATTACGCGGTTCTGTTCCTGCAGGGGGGGGCCACGTTGCAGTTTTCCATGATCCCCATGAACCTGATCAGCGATCCGGCCACCCAGAGCGCCGATTACATCATGACCGGCAGCTGGTCCGAAAAGGCTTATGCCGAGGCGAAAAAGCTCTTCGCCGACGTGCGTCAGGCCGCCTCGTCCAAAGGGGTCAATTATGCGCGGATTCCGCGCCAGGAGGAGTTGACGCTCAATCCCGGCGCCGTCTATGCCCACATGACCAGCAACAACACCATCTTCGGCACCGAGTACCACTACGTCCCGGATACCGGGGCCGTGCCCCTGGTGGCGGATGCCTCGTCGAATATCCTCTCCCGTCCCGTGGATGTCTCCCGTTTCGGGCTGATCTACGCCGGGGCGCAGAAGAACCTGGGACCGAGCGGCGTCACGGTGGTGATCGTGCGCAAGGATCTCATGGGCCGCAATGCCAACATGCCGGTCATGCTCGACTACCAGGCCCAGGCCAAGGAGGGGTCGATGCTCAACACCCCGCCGACCTATGCCATCTACATCCTCGGGCTGGTGCTGGAGTGGGTCAGGGAGCAGGGAGGGGTCGCGGAGATGGAACGCCGCAACATCGCCAAGGCCGACAAGCTCTACGCCGCCATCGACGCCTCGCCGTTCTACGCCTGTCCAACCGAGCCGGCCAGTCGGTCCCGCATGAACGTCCCCTTCACCCTGGCCAAGCCGGAGTTGACCGACGCCTTTCTGGCCGGTGCCAAGGCGGCAGGTCTGGTGACCCTCAAGGGCCATCGTTCCGTGGGCGGGATGCGCGCGTCGCTTTACAACGCCATGCCGGAGGCGGGCGTGGACGCCTTGATCGCCTTCATGCGGGAATTCGAGCGCAATAACGGTTGATGCTTCCGGGGACGCGATGATCCTGGATCTGAAAACCCTCTCCGCCAGTCGGGTCTATCATGCCATGACCCAGACCCTGGTGCCTCGTCCCATCGCCTGGGTGTTGTCGGAGAACGGCCAACGGGGGTTCAATCTGGCGCCGTTTTCCTGCTTCACCGGGGTATCCGGTGACCCGCCTCTCTTGATGCTCTCCGTAGGCCCCAAGAGCGACGGGTCACCCAAGGATACTCTGGTCAACATCGAGGAGCGGTTCGATTTCGTGGTGCATATCCCGGCCATGGCGCAGGCCCCCCAGGTGGCGGCCAGCGCCATGGAACTCCCCCCGGAGGAGTCCGAGGTGACCCGGTTGGGGCTGGAATTGACCGAATTCGGCGATTTCCGCCTGCCTCGGCTGGTGGGGTGTCCGGTGGCCTTCGCCTGCGAGCGCCACAAGATCATCGAGATGGGCAACACCCCGCAGCGCTTGATCTTTGGTCGCATCGACCTCATTCACGTCGATGACCAGGTGATCGAGATCGGTGACAAGGGACATTTCACGGTGCATGCCGAGCGGATGAATCCGGCCTGCCGTCTGGGTGGGGAGACGTTTGCCTCTCTGGGCGCTGCCGTGCATCTCCCCAGGCCAAGGCCATGAAGAATCCCTTCGCGAGTTTCGTGGAGTTCATCGATCTTTCCAACCGTTTGTACATTCATTATCCCGGTCCGCGCTGGGCCGTGGTGGGGGGATATCTGCTCACCATCTATCTGACCCTGCCCCTGACGCCCATCGTGGCGCGGGCCTCTTTCAAGCTCATGGGCAAGCGGGAGACCGGGCTGGTCATCTCCGCCGGACTGATCCTCGCCCTGCTCGCCAGTCTGACCATCGTGTTTCTCCGTATCGGCAAGGGGAGGCGGTTGCTGGCCGCCTTGCCGTTCGTGGCCATTCTCGCCCTGGCGGCGACCACGGTGGACAATCCCGTCGAGCGGGTCCATTTTCTGGAATACGGCCTGTTGGCGTATCTGGTCTTCCGGGCTGCCGGCAAGCCGCGGGGGAGGGGATTGGCATGGGTCTATTGCGCGGTGGTGGTGGCGGGGTTTTCGGATGAACTCATCCAGGGGATGCTGCCCAACCGTTTTTTCGATCTGCACGATGTGGCCATGAACGCGGTCGGGTCGGCCATCGGCCTGTGGTTCGGGGTCATGACCCGCCGACCGGAGCATGACCTGGAACGCTCCCAACGCCCCCTTGTCCGCGATGATCCGCATCGCCTTTGATCAGGGCACCCTCGTGGTGGAGGGTTCGTCCACGGAACTGACCCCCGCCGCCCATCTGCTGACCTGGGACGACCGCACCCGTTGCTGGCGTGCCGAGGCCAGGCGGTATGGCCCGGTGATGCTGGCGCTGCATCATGCCAGGGCACCTTGCGAGGATCGGGCGCGCGCCTTTTTTCCGAGAGAGTTTCACGCCCTGGGCGATCATGCCCCGCGTCCCCATCAGCAGGCCGCGTTTCATGCCTGGGTTCATGCCGGGCACCGGGGGGTGGTGGTCCTGCCCACGGGGTCCGGGAAGACCCTGGTGGCCCGCATGGCCATCGCCCGGGTGCGGCGGGACACCCTGATCCTGGCCCCGACCATCAACCTGACCCATCAGTGGTACGAACAATTGGGGGGGATTTTCGGCATTCCCATCGGCGTCATGGGCGGGGGGGAGCATCGCATCGAGTCGATCACGGTCAGCACCTACGATTCGGCGCTGATTCACATGGAGCGGCTGGGCAACCGGTTCGGCCTGCTGATCTGCGACGAGTGCCATCACCTTCCGGCCCCGACCACCAGACTGGTGGCGATTCAATGCATGGCCCCCTATCGTCTGGGACTCACCGCCACGCCGGAGCGGGCCGACGGCATGGAGGAGGATCTCTTCAACCTGCTGGGGCCGCTGGTGCATCGCAGCGAGATTGCCGACCTGGAGGGGGAGGTCCTGGCCCCTTATCGGCTGGAATCGATTCCGGTGGTCCTCGATCCGGACGAGCGGGAGGCATACGATGCCGCTTATCAGCACTACCGGGAGTTCGCCCGTTCCACCGGGGTCAATCTGGCCCGTCCGGCGGGGTGGACCGAATTCATCCGCATCTGCTCCCGTTCCCGGGAGGGGCGGGAGGCCATGGCCGCCTACCGCATGCAGAAACGGCTGGCGCGGGCCTCCCGCGCCAAGCTGCGCATGGTCTGGAAGCTGTTGCGCCGCCATCGCCTGGAGCGCGCCCTGCTGTTCACCGACGACAATGCCACGGCCTATGCCATCGGGGAGACCTTTTTTCTGCCGGTCATCACCCACAAGACCAAAATTTCGGAGCGTGCCCGACTGCTGGAGGGGTTTCGTTCCGGGGAGTTTCCCTTTCTGGTCAACTCGCGGGTGCTCAACGAGGGGATCGATCTGCCGGAAGTGAGCGTGGGGATCATCGTCTCGGGCAGCGCCTCGATTCGGGAGCATGTGCAGCGGCTGGGACGCCTGCTGCGACCCAGGGAGGGGAAGCAGGCGGTCCTCTATGAACTGATTTCCCAGGACACCGCCGAGACCTTCACCAGTCAGCGTCGCCGCCAGCACGACGCCTATCAACGGAAGTTGCCCGCATGTTGACCCGTGACCTGCTGCGTTTCGACCGGCGCAAGGAGCGTCTGACCCCGCGTTTTGTCGATGCCGGCAGCCAATTGTTGCAGAATCTGGTCCGGGATCTGGCCGCCGTCTATGTCACCGGGGAGGGGCAAACCCGCGAGGAGCTGGCCGAGGCGGTTTTGCCTTTGATCCATGCCTCCCGTTCGCAGCAGATTGCCAAGGGGCTGAACAAACTGCTTCTGGAACGCTGCACCTTTCAGGAGTCCCTGGAGGAGTTGGCTGCGGAGCGTCTGCTCACCTTTCAGGCAGCGGCCCGGCATCTGCGATCCGAGGCGCAGAACGACCTGACGGCTTATCGACTGGCCGTGGCGCGTGATCGGGGCAGCGAGGACCCGGATCGGCTCGCCGAGGGTCTGCATGCCGACCTGCCGGTGCGCCAGCCGCTGCTCTCTTTCGACCCCATCGAGCCGGAGCCGTTGCTGGACCGTTACAACCTCGCCCTGGCCCAGGGGCCGTTGTATTGGTCCGACCGTCTGACCCTGGAGATCTGGGAGCCGGACACCGGGCGGCGACGGCAGTTTTTTCGTTACCTCAAATGGTTTCAGTTGTTGGCGCGCATCTCCCCTGTGCCGGAGATCACCAACGGGTTTGTGCTGGAATTGGACGGGCCGTTGAGTCTGTTCGACGTGCCGCGCAAATACGGTCTCAAGCTGGCCGGTTTTCTGCCTGCGGTTTGCGCGTTGTATCGCTGGAAGCTGCGGGCGCGGGTGCGGCTGGGGGATCTGCCCCCCGCCACCCTGGAGTTGGATGACACCCTGGGTTTGAAGTCGCATTTCGCCCATGACGCCACCTACATTCCGGACGAGTTTGCCACCTTCGAGGCCAAGTTCCGTCAGGAGGTCGCCGACTGGGAGATTCAGCCTCACACCCCGCTGCTGGATCTTGGCGCCCAGGAGATGGCCGTGCCGGATTTTTCCTTTCGGGAGCGTTCCGGGGCACGGGTGGTCCATCTGGAGTTGTTGCATCGTTGGCATGGTGCGCATCTGGCTCGGCGGCTGGCGCGTCTGGATGCCATGGAGTCGCCCCCTTGTCTGGCCATCGGCATCGACCGCGCCCTGCTCAAACAGCCCGCCAATGAATCCGTGCTGCAATCCTCTGCCTGGTTTCAGGCGCACGGCTTTCCTTTCAACCAGTTTCCGCCGGTCAAGCGGGTGGTGGCCGCCCTGGAGAGTTTTTGCAGATCACCATAAAAGCTTGTGCGCGCCTGTCAGGCTCCGTTCCCCAGTCGTAGCCCCCCTGTTTGATGGCCAGGGCGGTGAGGGGGATGTTGTCGAAGACCGCCGAGATGAAGCCCAGGGCCAGGGAGGAGATCCAGGATGCGGGGGGGAGTTTTTCCACCGGCATCAGGGAGGCGCAGGTGACCAGGGCCAGCAGGAAGCAGATCGAACAGGTTGGGTCGTGTCCTGGCGAGGATTTCGGCGGTGAGATCGTTGATCGGGGAGAGGGTGACCAGCAGTAGCGAAAAAGAGATGGCCAGGAGGATGCCGGCCAGGAGGGTTCTGCACCCCTTGAGGAGCATGGCGAAATCGATGCTGGCGAGTGCGAAGCCGATGGCGACGATGGGATCCATCAGGGGGGAGACGAGCATGGCGCCGATGATGACCGACGGGGAGTTGAGCAACAGCCCCAGGGTGGCCAGGCAGAGAGACATCACCGTCATGAAGGCGAAGCCGGGGGTGAGGGTGCCATGCTTGTTGGCGTCACTGAGAATGACCGAATGTGCCACCGTGAGTCGGCTGGGTGCAAGGCGTTCGAGCAAACTGCACTCTCCAAGTGTCGTGGTATCAAGCAGCCGGGACCGGATGGCGGCGCTGCCAAGGCGCCATCCGGTCCCTGGTCGAACGACCAACCTGACAGGGGAAATCGCCCGACGGATTAAGTATTGGGGTGGATTGTGCGCCCCGCAATAGAATTTTTTTTCAAATGCATTGCAATACATTTTACATCTGTCGATATGTTGCATTCAAACAATAGGCTGTTTAAACTATGCAACAACAGACGCCTGCCTCCCCTGGGGAGAGAGTGGCGCAATGCCGCGTCGCGCGGGATGCGTAAGCTTGGCGGTATAGTTGCAAGCGAAAGCCTTGACTGCGAGCGGTTGGCGACCTTTGGGGCATGGCTCGGATCCATCCGTTGTGCAAGTTAAGATGCGCGAATTTTTTGAGGTTGTCGAAATGAAAAAAGCGTGGTCACTGACGTATACCGTCCTGTTCGGGCTGGTATTGTTGGGCATGGTGGGTCTGACCATGTCCTACTGGATCTCTCAGGAGAGCCGCAAAATGCATCAGCAGGCCATGGTGGATCACAGTTTCCTCAGCTTGTTGAATATGGTTCTTGAAGTGCGTCGCTATGAAAAGAATTATTTTATATATCACGAAAAAAATTTCATGGAGATGGCTTTCAATTATCTCGATCAGATTGAACAGCAACTGCGCGAGCGTCGCTGGGCCTTTTTGACCCGGGCCAACGGCGAACGGAGCTTTCAGGAAATGTCCGGATTGTTGAAGGAATACCGGGAGCTTCTCCTGCGCTATGCCCGCTTCACCGACCAGGATTCGTCCGGGGCGGATGCCATGGAGACCACCCTGCATCAGACCAGCCAGCGGTGGCTCCACCTGGCCGAAAATCTGGCAGCGGATACCAATGACGACATCACCGGAATCCTGCGCACCATCCATAACGGGGCGATGCTCTTCAACGTCTTCTATGTGGCGCTGTTGTTCGCCTGCGGAATCTGGCTCGTGCGCCGAACCGTTCGGCCTCTGGCCTGCATCCGGGACGGCCTGACCGCCATTCTCGCCGGTCGCCGGGAACTGCTCCCAACCGCCGGCGAGGATGAGGAGTTCGTCAGCCTGGTCCGTGTGCTCAACATGACGCTCAGTCACATCTGGCGGGACCGGGAAGAGCGGACGCGCGGCAACCAACAGGGCTTTGCCGATGCCGTCATGCTGCGCATGCTGCGCATGCTCGGTCAGCCCATGGCCAATATCTCCACCACTTGCCAGATTCTCCTGGAGGAGGATCAGCGCACCCTCACCGGTTTTCAGCGCGACATGCTCTCGCAGATTCATCGGCAGGCCGAGCAGGGCGGAAGAATGCTGGCGGCGGTCCAGGAGCAGTACGTCTCGGGCGACGAGCCGCCCCGGACGCTCCCTCTGCGCAGGCTGCTCGACAAGGTGCTGGAAAAATTGCGCAAGATGCCGGGCAATGACTGCGAGGTCACCCTGGACATCCCGGAGGATCTGGCGGTGAATGGTCATCCCTTGATCCTGGAGCAGGGGTTGTGCGACCTCTTCGCCCTGGGGATGCGTGGACCCCACGACGGCCCGCTGGTCGTCCGCGGGGCGCGGCGTGTCCGCGAAGCCATGCGGGAGGCCCTGGCGCAGGCAGTGATGCGCCCCTTGATCTGGCTGCATCCGGAGTGCGACGAGGTGGTGGAGATCGCCCTGACGATCCGCATGGAAGGTCAATGCGACGCCGAGAATGTCGAGGATCCGAACGGTCGGGATCCCTTCGTATTGTGTCTGCCACTGGAGGACGGCACACCGGGCATCTCCCTGCTGCCGGGCATGTTGCGCCGGCACGGCGGGGCGTTGCTGGCCGAACCGGGGCCGGACGCCTGGGTGGCGTTTCGTCTCTGGCTGCCCGTCGCCCCGGTCAGCGGCGAGGGCATGGATCGGCTGGGAGGAGCGGTCTGAGTCGATGGTCGATCCAATCCGCATTCTGCTGGTGGATCGGGACAAGGTGGCGGCGCGGAATCTGGAGCACGTCCTGGTCAAGGATGGCTGCGAGGTCACCACCCTTACCGGGGGTGCCGCAGCGATGAGGTTCCTGGAGTCCGGGATGGACGATCCCTGCCGATTCGAGGTCATCTTGGCGGATCTGAACCTCGATTCCATGGAAGAGAGTTCGTTCCTGCGTCATTGTCTGCGTTTGCAGCCCGCCACGGAGGTGATCTTCATCTCCGACAAGGTCTCCGTCTCCTCGGTGGTGGATGTCATCCGCCAGGGGGCCTTCCATTATCTGACCAAGCCCGTGCGGCCTGCCGATTTGCGCGAGACGGTCCCGCGCGCCGCCGAGCACAGCCGTCACAAGCAGGTGCGCCAGGGGATCCGGCCCGGATTGGCGCGGCAAAACGAGTCATTGCCCCTGATCACCCGCGATCCGGCCATGCTCCGCCTGTTGGAGCAGGCCAAACGTGCGGCCATGATGGAACTGCCCATTCTGATCACCGGGGAGACCGGCACCGGCAAGGAGATCCTGGCCCGTTTTCTTCACGATTCCAGCAATCGCGCCAACAAGCCGTTCGTGGCCGTCAACTGCGGTGCCTTCAACGAGGAGTTGCTGGCCAACGAGCTGTTCGGCCATGGTCGCGAGGCATTCACCGGCGCCATGCGGGACCGCAAGGGCCTGGTGGAGACCGCCCACGGCGGCACCCTTTTTCTCGACGAGATCACCGAGATGTCCCTGACCATGCAGGTCAAGCTGCTGCGGGTGATTCAGGAAAAGGAACTGCGTCGTCTGGGGGTCACCACCCCGGTGAGCGTGGATGTCCGTTTTCTGGCCGCCACCAATCGTCCTGTCCATGCCGAGGTGGAGGCGGGCCGCTTCCGTCAGGATCTCTATTATCGTCTGAACGTCATCGATTTTCACTTGCCGCCTCTCGCCCGGCGCCAGGGGGATGTCCCGGTGCTGGCGCAGCATTTTCTCGAAAAGTACGGTCAGGCCGTCAACCCGCGGGTGACCGGCATCTCCAAAAACGCCATGGATCTTTTGAACGGTCACTCTTTTCCGGGCAATGTCCGGGAGTTGGAAAACATCATTCAGCGCGCCCTGGCCTTTTCCACCGGTCCCGAGGTGACCGGAGACGACCTCCCCGATGCCCTGCGGGGCGGAGCCAATCCGCTTTTTCAGCGCACGGACAACCGTCTGCTCTCCCTGGAGGAGATGGAGGCCAAATATATCCTCTGGGTCTGCGAGGAGTTGCATGGCAATCAAACCATGGCGGCCAAGGTGCTCGGGCTGGATCGGGTCTCCCTGTGGCGCAGGCTGAAGAAGATTCACGCCCGGAGCGTCGACAAGGGGGAAGCGCAAGGGGAGGTCGTTGCCTCCGAGTGATGCGCCTGTTTCATCCATGCAACGACTCACGGGGCGCGGTTTGTGGTGTAAATGCTGTAATATATTGTTTTTTTTGATTTTTATTTAATTTTTTCATCTGGCTTGCATCTTGCCATATTGATCTCCAAGGCTGACGGATGGGGGCCAAGCCCCAGACGAAACAGCCTTATCTCCTTGTGCTGGGTGTCCCTCGCTCTCGTCTCTCCCCTGAAGCGGGAGTGAGGGCATCTGCGCGCAGAGCGGAAGAGCGCTTCCGTAAAGTGGGGTATGATCATGGGCTATCATCAATCCAGAGTGTTGATCACGGGTGGCCTGGGGTTCATCGGTTCCCATCTGGCGCGGCGACTGGTGGCGGATGGGGCCAGGGTGACCATCATCGACAACCTCTGCGCGTTGCATGGGGCGAATGTTTTCAATATTCGTGACATCGCCTCCAAGGTGTCGGTCAATCCGTGCGATGTGCGCCAACGCCATGTGATGGAGGCGTTTGTCGCGAGTACCGATTTTTTGTTCCAACTGGCGGGACAGACCAGTCATCTCCACTCCATGGTGGATCCCTTGACCGACATGGAGATCAACGTCGAAGCCCAGTTGAGTTTGCTGGAGATCTGCCGGCGCCGCAATCCCGGCATCAAGATCGTGGTGGCCAGTACCCGCCAGGTCTACGGCAAACCGCTTTATCTGCCGGTGGACGAACGCCATCCACTTCGTCCGGTGGATATCAATGGGATACACAAGTTGACTGCCGAGCAATATTATAATTTATATCATGAATTGCACGGAATAAATTCTTGCGTTCTGCGTTTGACGAACACATATGGACCTGGAATGCGCATTTGTGATGCCAGCCAATGCTTTGTGGGAAGTTGGATCCGCGCCCTGATCGAGGGAGAAGTGATGCGTATCTTCGGCGATGGGGCGCAGGTGCGCGATTTCAATCATGTGGATGATTGTGTGGAGGCACTGCTCCTGGCCGGGGCCAACGGCACGACCAGTGGCAAGACCTATAATCTTGGCTCCGGGGAGCACATTTCGTTGCTCGATCTGGCGCGGAAAATGGCGACTTTCGGGGATGGAGGGGCGTATGAATGCATCCCGTTTCCCCCGGAGCGCAAACGGATCGACATTGGCGATTATTACGGCGACATCTCATTGATCCGGAATGAGTTGCATTGGAGTCCCGCCGTGGGTCTCAATGAGGGTTTGCAGGGTACGGTCGCCTATTATCGTCAGCACTACCACCAATACGTGCGTATGCCATGATTCTGATGAACGATTTCAGGAGGGAGCCGGATGCGCTGCGCAGTGCCATGCTCGCTGCGGTGGAGCGGGTGATGAATTCCGGGTGGTATGTCCTGGGCGAGGAGGGCGAACGCTTCGAACGGCGCTGGGCCGGGATGTGCGGCGTCCGTCACGGGGTGGGGGTGGGCAATGGCATGCAGGCCATCGAGATTGCGTTGCTGGCCTTGAATATCGGTCCCGGAGACGAGGTGATCACCACCCCCATGACCGCCTTCGCCACGGTGCTGGCGATCCTGCGCACCGGGGCCACCCCGGTGCTGGCCGATATCGATCCACAGACCGCGCTGCTCTCCCTGGCCAGTGCGGACAGATGCCTCTCCTCCCGTACCAGGGCGGTGGTGCTGGTGCATCTTTACGGCCAGTTGGCCGCAATGGACGCCTGGACCGATTGGTGCGCAGGCCGGAATCTCTCCCTGGTGGAGGATTGCGCCCATGCCCACCTGGCCACCTGGCGGGGCAGGGCGGCGGGTTGCTTCGGTCATGTGGGCGCCTTCAGCTTTTATCCCACCAAGAACCTGGGCGCCCTCGGCGACGCCGGCATGCTGGTCACCGATGATGGCGCGTTGGCCAAACGGGCCTGCTCCTTGCGCAATTACGGCAAGAGCATGCTCGGTCGCCACGCCGAGTTGGGGCTGAACAGCCGTCTGGACGAAATGCAGGCCGCCATCCTGATGGAACGCATCGGCGTCCTGGAACATGCCACCGCTGCCCGTCGCGCCATCGCCATGACCTATCGCGACGCCATTCGCAATCCCCTGGTCGCATTGCCGTCGCCGCCGTGCGAAAACGCCGCTCACGTCCATCATCTCTTCGTGATCAACTGTGAAGCGCGTGATGCCCTGCAAGCCCATTTGCACCGGCATGGCATCCAGACCCTGATCCATTACCCCATCCCCGTCCATCACCAGAAACCGTGCCGTAACCTGTTGCGCGATCCAGGTGGCCTGCTCGCCGCCGAACGGCATGCGCACACCTGTCTCTCCCTGCCCTGCCATCCGTACCTGGACAGCGCCGAGGTTGCGGCGGTCGTGGATGCGGTCAACTCCTTCGTCCCTTGAGGAGATCATCATGCTGATTCCAGCGCAAGACGATCAGGTTTTGTGGATGCGTGGCATCGAGTGCCATCAACGCGGGAACCTCGATGAGGCGGAGCGGTGCTACCGTCGCATCGATCCCCATCACCCCGGCTATCCTTACGTGTTGGCCAATCTCGGCCTGCTGCTCGACGCCAGGGGGGAGTACGCCGCAGCGGAGTCCAGCTTCCTGAGGGCGCTTGCCCTGGATCCGACCCATTACAGCACGCTTGTCAATTACAGCAACACCTTGCTTGCCATCGGCAGGATGAACGAAGCCGAATCCCTGTGCCGTCGGGGCATTGCCGCCAAACCGGACGGCATGGAGGCCCATTGCTTGTTGGGCAACGTCCTGAGCGCGGTCGGACGCCTGGCAGAGGCCGAAATCGCCTATGGCAGGGCGCTCGCCATACGCCAGGATGCCGTCGAGGCCCTGCTCGGCCTTGGCAACGTGATGACCCGTCTGGGTCGGCATGACGAGGCCGTCCTGTACTATCGCCGCGCCCTGGCGATCCGTCCCGGCATGGCCGGGGCCATGGGCAATCTGGGGCTGGTCCTGACCACCCTGGGCAAGCTGGAAGAGGCGCAAGCCACCTTGCAGGCGGCCATCGCCCTCGATCCGGAAAATCCGTGCCACCGCCTCAATCTGGGGTTGTGCCTGGGAGCGCTCAACCGCCTGGATCAGGCTCAGGCCGTCTATCGCCAGGCGTTGGCCATCCGTCCCGACAACCTGGAGATCCTGAGCAACCTGTTGTTCCTCCACAATTACCGGGAAGATGGCGACCTGACGGTCTCCCTCGCCGATGCCAGACATTACGGCGAACTGGTGGCGGCCAAGGCCACCCCATTCGTGCATCATCCGGATCACCACGCGCCTCACCGCCGGCTGCGCATCGGTCTGGTCTCCGGGGATCTGCTCAATCATCCGGTCGGTTTTTTCCTGGATGGCGTCATCCCCTGGGTCGTCCAGGAGGCCCTTGACCTGTATGTCTATTCCAATTGCGACCGGGAAGACGATCTGACCCAAAGGCTCCGGGACAGCATCCCGATGTGGCGCAACGTGATGGGGATGACCGACGAAACCCTCGCCCGTCGCATCCACGCCGATGAAATCGACATCCTGATGGACCTCTCCGGCCATACCGGGCGCAACCGCCTGCCGGTCTTCGCCTGGAAACCCGCCCCCATTCAGGTCACCTGGCTGGGGTTTTTCGCCACCACCGGCCTGGCGAGCATGGATTACATCCTGGGCGATCCGTACAACCTCCCTGAGGAGGAGGCGGGCCATTTCGTCGAAACCCCCTGGCGATTGCCGCAATGCTATCTCGCTTTCACGCCCCCGGACCTCGCCATCGGCGTGAACGACCTGCCCGCCGCGCGGGACGGTTTTATCACGTTTGGCAGTTGCAACAAGATCAACAAACTCAACGATGGCGTCATCGCCTGTTGGGCGCGGCTGCTCGATGCCGTGCCGGAAAGCCGCCTGCTCATCAAGAACCAGAGCCTAGCCGACCCGATGGTCCGGCAGGAGATGCTGCGACGTTTCCTGCTCCATGGCATCCCCTCCGAGCGGATCCTGCTGGAAGGCCCCTCATCCAGGGAGCTTTATTTCGAGGTCTACCATCGCATCGACATCGCCCTCGACCCGTTTCCGTATCCGGGGGTGACCACCAGCGTCGAGGGGTTGTGGATGGGGGTCCCCTTCATCACCAGAAAGGGCAAACGCTATCTCTCTCATCAGGGGGAGAGCATCCTCGCCAATGCCGGCCTTGCCGACTGGATTGCCGGCGATATCGAGGAGTATGTCGCCAAGGCCGTGCATTTCTCCGCCCGTCGCGAGGAACTGGCCGCCTTGCGCCTTGATTTGCGGCCACGGGTGTTGCGTTCGCCGCTGTTCGATACGCGTGGTTTTGCCGGGCATCTCGCGCAAGCCTGGAGCGGGATGTGGCATGCATGGTGTGCGCAGGGGAGGAGGGGATGATGGCCAATCTGTTCTACGTCTCCTCGTTCGGCGGCAGCGCAACCCTGTGGCTGGCCCGCTCGTTGGATCTGCATGACGACATCATCTGTTTTCACGGCTCGCGTCAGTTTCCGCTATTGCCCGCCAGCCGGAATCCGCAACAACATCTGCCCAACAGCACGGAACTGACCGCCGGCGAGTTCGCCTTGCGCATGCAGATCCTCAGCGAAACGGCACGGGATACCAGGGGACGCGAGGTCTTCGTCGGCGGGGTGCATGGCTTTCATGGCTTGCAGATGCACCCCGCCATGACCACGCTGGACGGCTGTTTCGCCTTTTCCATTCGCCACCCGGTGTTGCGCATCGCTTCCTTGTACAACGAACATTACCGGGTGATGCGGATGAATACCGTCGATGCCCAGGGCAAGTGGGCCTGGTTGCGCGCCGGATATGCCACCAAGCACGAGGAGTTGATTACATTGTTCTGCACGGTCATGGAGCCGAACCCGGAGGATGTGATCCTCCTGTGGCTCGCCTCGGTCACGGTTTGGGCGGATTATTATTCGGCCAGGACGCCCGATTGGCCGATCTTTCGCATGGAAGATTACACCGTGAACCGTGATGTTTTTCAGGCAATGTTCCATACCCTGACCGGGAATCGACTCGCCTGTTCTTCAGAGTACCTCGACCGGATCTTCGCCCAGGGCAAGCTCAACGTGCATCGCCGGAACAGCCGTCTCCCTGCGGAGGAGTTCCGGAGTTGGGCGCCGAATGGCAAACGGATTATGGCCGCGATCCTGCGCTCGGTCCCCGAGTTGCTGGAGTTCTACCAGGAGATGGGCTATCCCGTCGATTACGTCCTGGAACACGATCCGTTCGCCAAAGAGCGCTCCACGAACGCGTTGAGCAATCTGCTGCGCCATCTGATTGGCATCCACACTCTCGAGGAGGAGGCGCCCCTCTTCCGCCAGGGACGCCGTTTTGCCTGATGGACCAGGATGAATTTGTCTCTGGCGATTGCCGGGCGATGGTGGTATCGTTGGTGGCATGATACCCTCTTTATCCCTCTTCATCCTGATCTTTGTCATGTTTTTTCCGTCAGCGGGTGGGTCGGAAGAAGGGATTTTTGTGCGTGACAGAGGATTTTCCATTGAATTGAAAGCATTATCCCTGGATGCGACAGATGCCTTTTTTCTTGCCAGAGGCTGGGACGGTGCTGCGACAGGATGGCTTGCTGAAAATGGGTGTTTTTACAAGTTGGCGACAGTTCACGACGGTGGTGAGGAAGAGCAGGCAGTGGCAGTGGATTTGACCACCTGGCGTGTACGATCCGCCAATGGCGCATGGCAACAACTCGCCTTTAAAGAAACATGGGCCTCCTTCCTGGAAGAACGGCAAGTTCCTCAACCGGCCCGGACGGCCTTTCACTGGGCGGTTTTTCCTACCCACCAGACATTTCACCCAGGAGACCGCATGTGGGGCATGGTTCCGATGGGTTTCATGCCAGGAACGCGTTTCGATCTCCAGGCGGTCTGGTTCGTTGGGGACAAAAGGTCGGAAACCGTTCTCACGAACTTGCGATGCGCACCGCCCAGGACCACTCCATGACTTTCCATAATAGAAATACCATGAAAAGATTCAGGCGTTTTTTTCTGCTTTTTGTCATGGCTTGTCTGACAGTCACCCATGGCGATGCATTCGCCTTCAGCGGTCTGTTGCCCATGACGAACCGACCCTTGGGAAAGGATTTTGAACTCAAGGATCCGGATGGCCGGGTTCACAAGCTCTCCGATTATCGCGGACAGACAATTCTGGTTAATTTCTGGGCAACGTGGTGTCCGCCATGCTTGAAAGAAATGCCATCCATGGAACGGTTGTGGAAAGAAATGGGTGGAAAAGGTTTTGCCATCCTTGCCCTGAACGTGGGAGAACCGGCGGATGCCGTAGCCAATTTTGCCTTTCAATATGATTTGACCTTCCCATTATTGTTGGATCAGAATGAAAAGACGGTTCGTGACTGGCGGGTCCGGGGGCTTCCCACTTCCTATGTGGTGGATGCGCAAGGCAGGATGGTCTACCAGGTGATCGGCGAGCGTGATTGGGACGATCCAAATCTGAAAAAGGCCATTGCGGATTTGATCGAGGAGGGAAAAAAGCCGTGATGTGTATCGCGCAGTTGCGTCACGGCATCCGTCCAGGTCAGGAACGCCGTCCCTCCTGATTGACCAGGGCATGCAACAGGTTGTAGGCATTCTGCCCCGCCGGGGTGTGGGTGTAGAGCTTCTCCTCGGTCTGACGGATCAGCCCTGCCTCCTTGAGCGTGCGCAGGTGAAACAGGGTCTTGGTGTGATCCTCGATGTACAGGGCCGCGCTGATGTCGGTCATGCGCAAGGCCTGACCATGGCCCAGCATCTCGATGATCCGTCTGCGGATGGGATTGGCCAGGGAGGAGAGGGTCTGGTCCAGATCGCTGGCCCGAATCTGGGATTCGAAACGGGCCTCCTCCAGAGAGCGCCGCACCACGGCCACCAGTTCTTCGAAGCGGAAGGGTTTGGACAGGTAATCGGAGGCCCCGGTGCGAATGGCCTGCACCGCCGTGTTGACCGTGGCAAAGGCGGTCATTATGATGAATTTTGTTTTTGAATTGAGCCTGCGCATCTTTTGCAGCGTCTCGATGCCATCCAGTTCCGGCATGATCAGGTCGAGCAGCACCACGTCGAACCGTTCGACGCTCGACAGCCGCAACGCCTCTACGCCCGATTCGGCGGTGGCGACCTGAAAGCCTTCGTGGCTGAGCAGAACCGCCAGATTCTCACGCAGTTCCGCCTCGTCGTCCACGATGAGGATGTTTTGTGTCGTCATCGGTGCATTTCTCCCATCAGTTGCCGGGCGGGGAGATGGGCAGGCGCAGCGTGGCTGCCACTCCCCCTGCCGCCGCGTTGGTCACCTCCAGGGTGCCGCCGAGCTGTTGCGCGATGCTGTAACAGATGGGCAGCCCCAGTCCGACGCCGACGCCGGATTTCTTGGTGGTGAAAAAGGGTTCGAAGATCTTGCCTGCCACGTCCGGGGCCAGTCCCGCGCCCCAGTCCCGCACCTGGATGGCGAGGATTTCTCCCTCGCGGCGGGCGCTCACCCGCACCGCGCCGTGATCCGGGGTCACATCCAGGGCGTTGCGGATCAGATTGCGCAACACCTGACCGATTTTCAGCCGGTCGCCCCAGACCTCCAGGGGTTCCTCCAGGTCCAGGCGGATTTCGACCGGGCGACCGTCGGCCTGCACCAGTTCCAGCACCTCGGCCACCTCCTCCTGGAGCGAAAAGGAGGCGTATTCCGGCTGGCCGGTCCAGGAGAACTCCAGCATTTGCCGCGCCACGCGGGTGGCCCGTTCGATATTGTTTTCCACCTGGTTGAGCCGCCGCAGCATGGTGGCGTCCACATGCTCGCCCGGCAACAGCAGGCGGATGTTCTGCAATCCCATGGCCGCCGTGGAGAGGGGATTGTTGATCTCGTGGGCCACCCGAACCGCGAACTGGCCGATGCTGGACATCTTTTCCGCCACCAACAGCATCCGGCGCAGTTCGGCCCGTTCCCGCAACGCCACCCCCAGGTCCCCCATGGCCAGCAGCAGCCGGTCGCTGGGGGAGCGCGGCGCCACGGTGACCGACAGATCCTCCCGCGCCAGACGCTGCGCCATGTCCGCCACCCGGATCTCGGTGGTCACCAGGCGCAGCATGGCCTGCATGAGCTGGTCGAACTCGTCCCGGTTGCCCGGCCCGGTCAGGGTCGCCTCGTTGTCCAGATCCCCCCTGGCCACCGCCTCCACCGTGCGGATGGCCATGGCCAGCCCTCGGTTCACGTCACGGGAAAGGCGCAGGGCCACGATCATCCCGACCAGAAAACTCAGGCACAGCATGAGCGACAGGATCAACAGCGCCCATTCGTGTTCCAGTTCGGTCTTTTGCCGGGTCTCCTGCATGGCGGCTTCGCCGAGGGTGGTCAACTGGCGCGTCAGGTCTTGCAGGCGCGCCAGAATCGGTTCTCCCTGCCTTTGGGAGAGCCGGACGGCCCGATGGTTGCCGTTTTCCATGGTCAGGGCGCGCACCTGGCCGGAAATCGCCAGATATCGTTCCAGACGTTGGTCGAGGTCGCGCAGGATTGCCAGATCCCCGGCATCGGTCAGGCGTGCCGCCAGGGTGTCGCGCCGCCGCCGCAGGAGGGCCTCGTTGTCGGCCATGTGTCCGGCATCCATGGCCATCCCGGTCTCCTCGGTGGTCAGGATCATGTGGATCTCGTCCTTCTGGATGGTCATCAACAACAGTTGCATCTCCCGGAGGAGGGCCTCGTTGCGGTTCCGATCCAGAAGTCGTTCCAGGACGGCGTATGCCTCCTCGAGGCTGGCGCGGCCTTCGTTTTCCGAAAGCCGTGTGGCCTGGACGTTGGAATTGAGCATCCCCAGGCGTTGCATTTCCCGGTCGAAGGCGCGCAACTCCTCCACGGCGGCGGTGATGCGGGCCAGGGTTTCCCGTTCCGCGTCATGGGTGGCCAGTTGCCGCAGGCCGTTCATGGCCGCGTCGAGTTGCGTCATGGCCTGGGCGATCTCTTCGGACTGGCGGCGCATCTCCTGCTGGTCGTCCGAGAGGATGAGGTTGCGCTCGGCGCGGGTGATCTCCAGGATGCTTTGATCCAGCAAGCCGGTCATGCGCACCTTCTCCACGTCGTGGAGGATCAGCCGGTTCATGCGGGCGTTCATGTGGAACAGCATGCCCGCCGAGACCGCGAAGGAGACCAGCAAAAAAGTCAACAGCAGCATGAACCCGCCATAAAGGCGGGTGCGAATCGTCAAGCGCATGCGCCCTTCCTTCCCGAAGGGGAGATGGACCCTGGTCAGTGAACGGGCATCCCTCCTCCATGCAACGGCGTCGGATGCCATCCCATGATGGCCAGCAGGACGAAGAATCCGATCACATAGCCCACTGCGACATGCCAGCCATGCCGCAGCCACAAGAATACCGACTTGGCTTCCGGAATGCTATTGGAAATGGCCACCCCCGCCGAGGAACCAAACCAGATCATGGAGCCGCCAAAGCCCACGGAGTAGGCGAGCATGCCCCAGTCGTACCCCCCCTGCTTGATGGCCAGGGCGGTCAGGGGGATGTTGTCGAAGACTGCCGAGACGAACCCCAGGCCCAGGGAGACCTGCCAGGAGGCCTGGGGGAGTTTTTCCACCGGCATCAGCGAGGCGCAGGTGACCAGGGCCAGCAGGAAGAGGGATCCCTTGGCGGTGGCCGGCAGGAGTTTCCAATCCGGGGCGCGCAGCGGGGCGGTGACCAGCAGGGCCACCCAGACCGCCACGCCGATGAAGGGAAAGCTGTCCGCGATGGCGTTGAAGCGCACATTGATCGTGACATTGGTCAGGATGGCGACCGCCAGGATGAAGAAAACGATGGCCACGCGCGCCTTGTCGTAACCGCCATGGTGGCCGGTTGCGCGATCCATGGTGGCCAGTCTGGTCTGCTGGATGGAGGCCGGGATGCCGAAGACCACCACTGCGGTCAGCGAGGCCACGAAGGCCGGCAGCACGTCCAGCGGATTGACCCCGGCGATCCACATCATCGTGGTGGTGGTATCTCCCACCACGCTGCCCGCCCCGCCCGCGTTGGAGGCGGCCACGATCGCGGCCACATAGCCGATATGAACTTTGTGTTTGAAAATGGAGAGCGCAATGGTCCCGCCGATGATGGCCGCCGCGATATTGTCCAGAAAACTCGACAGGATGAAGATCATCACCAGCAGGACGAAGGCCCCCATCCACCCCTCGGGCAGCAGCCGGGGCAGCAGTTCGGGGACGTGGCTGCGTTCGAAGTGATCGGCCAGGAGCGCGAATCCCACCAGCAGACAGAAGAGATTGGCCAGAATCACCCACTCGTGGCCGAAATGGGCGACCAGGCCGGCCAGACCGGAGCCGTGCTTGAATCCGGTCACGAACAGGTTGTAGGCCATGATCACGCCCAGACCGGTCAGGGCCACTTGCAGGACCTTGTGGTGAAAAAGGGCCACGCCGATCAGCGTGGCGGCAAACAGGATGAAGTCCAACGGGATGCCCATCACCTCCGGGCCATCGGTACGAGTGTAGGCCAGGGCGGTTTCGGGCAGCAGGGTTGCGGCAAACAGCATGGGGGTGAAAAGGGCTTTCAAAGGGGGATTCCTGACAGTTTGGGTTGAAGTGGCACGGTCATCGCTGACCGGGCGCGGGAGCGACGGGTTGCACCGGACAGATCTGGATAATCGCCGCAGGGTAAGGGGGGATTGTCTGGAATTTCAATATAAATATATTTCAATATGATGGAAATACGCTTCACAACCCGTCAGATTTCGCGCTGTTGGCGGATCCATTGCTGCACGATGTTGGTCAGTTCGGCGGGGCGGTTGCGGCTGGGGTCCTTGATGACCAGGTCCACGAGGGTGGCCTGGAGGTCGCGCAGCCAGGGGCCGGGCTTGCGGCGCACCAGGTCGAGGATCTCCCCGCCGGAGAGGGCGAGATCGTTGGGGCTGAGGCGTTCCTCCGCCTGGCGAAGGATGTGACAACGGGAGCGGATTTGTTGGAATTTCAAATCTTCGGTGACGCGGGCCTCTTCGGAAAGGTGGGAGTCCGTGGCGTTGATCGCCTGGAGAATGCGGTAGACCCCTTCCACGGGGACATGATCCTGGAGAAAGCGTTTCAGTTGCCGATCCGAGGGGGAGGTGGTGGCGTTGAGGTTGCGCAGGAGGCTGAGAATGCGGCGGGAGCGGCGTTTGGAGAAGAGAAAGAGCTCCAGATGCTTGTTGATCTGGTTGAGATTCTTTTCCATGTGCTCCTTGGAGGAGAGTTTCAGCAGCGCAGGTCCGCCCAAAAGGGTGGCCCAGCGCAGGTCGAGCAGGGAGATCTCCTCGTCGTCGCCGGGAGGGGTGATGGCCAGGGTCACGTCCAGGATGCGTTTCCAGGGATCTTCCGCGCCTGATGCGGCGTTGCGCGGATTGAAGAGGGAGAAGTGCGGCAGGATCCGGTCGGTGATGGGCGAGGCGCAGAGGGCGTGGAGCAGATGCTGGGAGGCCTCGTCGGCGAGTGGCAGGGCGAGGATGCGATCCATTTCGGAGCGGATCGGCTCCGGCAGGATCGTTTCCAGGGAGGTCTGTTCGGCCAGGATGAGGTCTTCCTGATTGGGTGGCCGGTTGAGCTGCATGGCGAAGCGAAAGAAGAGCAGGGCACGCAGGGGGTTGTCCTTGAGGGTGGTGGATCCGTTGACGAGGCGGATTTCACCGGTCAAAAGGTCCTTGCGACCGCCGAAGGGATCGACCAGCGGGCCGGAGGGCCAGGTCCAGGCCATGGCGTTGACGGTGAGGTCCCGGTGGAGGAGGTCTTCTTCCAGGGTGGAGGGGTGACCGGGTCGGTTGCGGAAGGTGGCGATATCCAGGATTTTGGGGTGTGTCCACTCTTTGAGGGGGAGCAGAAGGCTGTTATGCTTGTTGCCCAGGACCGCAGAGGTGATATCGCCGCGCGAGAGCCGTTTGCGGCATTCGGCGAGGGGACGCGCCACGAGGATTTCCAGGGTGTTGGGCAGGGGTTTGCCGAGAATGCCGCACCAGGGTGCATCGCCCACCAGATAGATCGGCCCGATCAGCCGATTGATCTCGTCGAGGAGGGATCGGATGGGGGGCGCGAAGGCGTTGGGAAAGGATGGGATCAAGTTGTCCATTTTCGTTTGCTCTGTGAGGTAGAGGATAATGAATTTTCGTCCCGAAGTCAATGGCGATGCAGAGGCGGGGGTGCCCATGGCGGTTTTGACCATGGGATGCCGCGTCAATCAGTACGAAAGCGAGGTGTTGGGGCAAGGGGGCGCGGTGCGCGGCTATCGTCTGGCGGGGGAGGGGGAGCCGGTGGCGTTGGTGGTGGTCAACACCTGTTCGGTGACCGGGGAGAGTGACCGGCAGGCGCGGCAGTTGATCCGGCGGGCGGCGCGGGAGCATCCCGGGGCGCGCATCGTGGTGACGGGCTGTTACGCGCAGCGCGCGCCGGCAGAGTTGGCGGAGTTGCCGGGTGTTGCGCTGGTGCTGGGCAACGGGGAGAAGGCCAGGCTGTGGGAGTTGTTGGAGGAGGGGTCCGATTCCAGGGTGGTGGTGGGGGATGTGGCGCGGTTGAGCGGGGTGCCGGAGCAGGCGCCGTTGGACCATTTCGGGGAGCGGGCGCGGGCTTTTTTGCAGGTGCAAGACGGGTGTGACCGGGCGTGCGCCTATTGTTTGATTCCACAAGTGCGGGGTCCTGGCCGTTCGGTGCTGCGGGAGCGGGTGGTGGAGCAGGCAAGGCGGCTGATCGGGGCCGGATACGAGGAGTTGGTGGTGACCGGGGTGGATTTGGGGGCGTATGGCCGGGATCTGACCGATGGCAGCACGTTGGCGGGGGTGACGCGGGACCTGTTGGGGCTGCCGGGGTTGGGGCGTTTGCGGTTGTCGTCCGTGGATCCGCTGGATCTGGATGAGGGATTGCTGAACCTGTTCGCAGGGGAGGAGCGGTTGTGCGGGCATGCCCATTTGTCGATTCAGTCCGGGGATGACGAGGTGCGGCGGCGCATGGGGC
>JADGAR010000061.1 GCA_015231915.1 Magnetococcales bacterium | reverse complement strand
CTGTTCCCGTTCGTATTGAATTTCGATCAGAATCAACTCGTCACGGGCATTCCTGACTTTCAAGTCCACGCGATTGGACTTGTCGTGCCGGGATTCCTTGTTGCTTTCGCTTTCCAGAAGTTCGACGATGCGGATCTCGTCTTTCAGAAGTTCGCTCAGAAACCCCTCCAGGATGTCGAAATTGGCCTTGCTGCGCAACAGCCGCTTCAACGCCCAGTCAAAACTGATCCACAACCGACGCTTGGCCATGCGAACCTCTTCCGGTGGGAGTCAGGAACGGGCACTACGGACATCTGAAGAGAATTCTACAAGATCGGCAATGGGTTGGCAAATCCATTTTGCCGGATCCAGGCAGCGCCTTTACTGCTTTCCCTGCGCTTCTTCCTGGAATCCCGCATGATCCGTATCACTGCCACAAACGAAGACCTCATGGCCGAGGCGCGCGCGAGGGAGATGTCGATCCGCATGCGCACCCTTGATCCCGAACCGATTTTTTAGATGACGATAACGGTTCAGTCTGGCAAAGTGCCACACCAGCATCCATGGATCCAACACACGATTAATTGTTTCTCGCCGCAAAGCGCATCAAACCACTCCTGCGCATCCAGGCAAGAATGATATTGATTGGCAACAATCCCAGCAACAGCAGCGAATAGTAGCCTTTTGCCCTTCCTTTAATCAATGACTTGTTATTATATAAATCCACCTTGTTTCGCTGCATATAGTTTTGCACAGACAAGGCGAAATGACTTGGATTTATTTGGTGATGGATTGAAATTTGTTGATAGCCTGCTTTCTCAAGAAGATCGCTCAAAGATTGTGGAGCAAATTGGAACGTATGACGCGGGACATGATTTCCTCCCCAGTATTTCCCAAAAAGCCATTGATCAAAAGATTTAAAATTTGGAACTTCACCAACAAGCAAACCTCCCGCCTTTAGCAGCCGTCTTGCCTTGAGCAACTCACCCATCGGATCGATGACATGCTCAAGATAGTTATTCATGAATATCACGTCATAGACGCCATCAGGGGAAGGGAAGTCAGCAAAGACACCATGATAAATCATA
This sequence comes from Magnetococcales bacterium, assembly GCA_015231915.1. Classification (GTDB taxonomy): domain Bacteria; phylum Pseudomonadota; class Magnetococcia; order Magnetococcales; family Magnetaquicoccaceae; genus Magnetaquiglobus. Next base: position 22,350 of record JADGAR010000061.1, on the reverse strand, counting down.
ATCCCTTTTGCTTGCGCCATCTGGACGGCCTTGATGCTGAAATCGATGCCATCCAGACGCATAGGATGAATGAACTTTAATTTCTCCAAAAATGCCCCGCTGCCACAACCGACATCAAGGATGGCACATCCGGGTTTTAAGTATTTTTTCAGACCAAACCGGATCAGCAGATCGTTGACTTCCAGTAATTTCTCGATAATATAGCCACGTTGGGCGCCAGAGGCATGACCGTGATAATCAATATCATAAGCTTTGCGTAATGCACAAAGATCGGGAAAAGGATGAATCTGAATCATTCCGCATTGAGAGCAACGGTAATAACCATATTCACCAGCGACCCCATACTCCCAATCCCTTACTCCGTCAACCATTTTAGATCGCGCATCCGATCCACAAACCCGACAAAAATCATTTGATGCCATTTTTTGATTACCTGTATAAAAAATATTATGTAAAAATTATTAATGATTATCAAGCAAATACTGACGTATAAATGCTTCACTCATGGACGGGAGACAACCTTGCGTCTCTTTGAGATGGTAAAATGGATTCGTCAACATGCTGGCACGAATCTCCTGCAAAGATTGATTACGAATATTTCCATATGGAATTTGTATAAGCGGGCATGACACCACGTCTCCGTAAGGTTGCAAGGCGATCTTTTCACGAGCGGCGGGGCAACGGATATTCGTCAGACTAGAATAGAGATCTGATCGGTTGCTCCAATATTTCGAAAGCAACCATATGAAGTATAATTTTGTTCTTTTTGTCAATAATAGATCAATACGGTTCTTGAAGGCCCCGGTCAGACATGCCGGGGTGATTTGCAGCAGACATCCCTTCCGGGCCGCCAATTCGCAAGTCAACAAGATATCATCGGACTGCACCTTTTGATTGGTCAGAACGGTATTGTAGATCACCAGAACGCCATGCTTGCGAAACATGTCGGTGGATTCCATGATTTTCTGGAAGCTGCCTGGCATCCGGTTGGCGTCATGGATTTCGGGAAAGGCCGAGTCCAGACCCATTTCAACAGAATCAAGCCCCAGACGCACCAAATGATCAATATTTTCCTGATTCAGAAGATAGCCATTCGTGCAAAGATGAACATAGCAGGATTTATTTCTTTTAATGTAAGCTACCAGCTCAAAAACAATCTCCGGTTCCAGCATAGGTTCGCCACCATTGATCAGGAATTGGAATGCGCCCATTTCCAATGCCTGATCAATGGCATTCTTGTATTCCTGGATAGACAAATGCTCACTGCGTTCCCGCTCCATGTTCATTTCAAGACGACAGGAACACTGTTCGCATTTGGCGTTGCAACGATATGTAGCGGCAAGCTCCAGAGATCTCAAGATTATTTTTTTACTGACAAGAGCGACAGCAAGACTTTTAAATAATTTCACGACAATATGACGAGACTTTAAAATAATATACAGGCTTTGTGACAGGCGATTGAAATGCATCCGCCACATGACGAGCCGCTGCCTCCAACGACTGGATGTCACCCTTGCGAATTCCTCATGCATGACATCCAATGCCTTTCTTGACAAGACATGCTCACTCATGACCACCCTCCCGACAAGACCACCGCCCTCCGACCACGCCATGACATCCGCCACTAACCATTATTTTCTTTACAACACAATCAACACATTATCATTTGCTTTTAATTGAAAAAAATGCTAAAAAATATCTAATTTTGCAAAAATAATATTATAAAAATTATTAAATACCTCATTGTGCCCATCATCATACAAACAATAAATCAATGATTGATGGTAATAAAAATACAATACCTGACAAAATCATGTCAAGAGAAAAAAATATTGAATCAAAATCTATCTAAAAGTTAAATATCGCTAGCATGTAAATGAATTTTTTCAACTTTTATGTGATTTGTTAAGGAATATAACAAGACACTCCTCTCCATTGAACACGATCAGGCAGGATTCATCAGCCACACGAGACCAGGCGCATCAAAAAATCGCTTCGGGAAGGCTTTGTTCATGTGGCTGACCCATGAGGTCCACCATGAGCCTCGCCCATTGATTGGTGGCCGACTGCGGACACCCTTTCCGGGCGCACAAAAAAAACTGGCGGAGCCGATGCCAGCTCCGCCAGAATGACGCTACGTGAACGATCAAAAAGAGGGGGAAAACAAGACAGGACGCAGAGATCAGACCGTTTCCAGCACCAGGTCGCGGCTGCCAGGGACGGTCTGGAAGAACTCCTTGAGTTTCTCCAAGGCGCGCTTTTCGATCTGGCGCACCCGTTCGCGGCTGATGGAGAGGGTGGTGGCCAGGGTGTCGAGGGTGGTCTGCTTTTCGGTCAGAAAACGCTGGGAAAGGATCATCCGCTCGCGCGGGTTCAAACGGTCGAGGCCCTGCCGGATCATGAGGCGCATCTTGCGCGTGCGCTCCTGATCCATGGTCACCAACTCCTGATTCGGGCGATGATCCGGAATCAGGTCGATGATCTCCCCCTCGTCCTCCTCCATGACCGACTGGTTGAGCGAAGTGTCGGCGCCCTGCATGCGTCCATCCATCTCCAGAATCGTGGCGGCATCCGTGCCGAATTTGCGCGCCAACTCCTCGGCCTCCTCCCAGTTCAACGGCAACGACGACTCCTTGGCCTGCCGCAACTTGAAAAACAACTGCCGCTTCAACTGCGTGGTGGCAATCTTGACCATCCGCCAGGAACTCAAAATGAACTCGTGAATCGCCGCCCGAATCCACCATGCGGCATAGGCGGCCAGACGATTGCCATGCCCGGGATCGAACTTCTTGACCGCGTGCATCAGGCCCACCGTTCCCTCCTGCACGAGATCGGGCAAATGCAAATGATAATTTCCATACTCACGAGCGATCTTCAACACCAGACGCAAATAGGCATGCACCAGCTTGTGGGCGGCATCCAGGTCGTTTTGCTCACGATAGCGGGTGGCCAGCCGTTGCTCCTCCTCGGCGGACAGCATGGGCGCACTCAGGGCGTGACGCACGAAGGCGCGAAAGGCCGAACCGTTGTCCGGATTGACAAGATCCTGGGAACGATGAATGGCAACCGGGTACATCGTCATGGCATCTCCCTCCACTGGGTATCAAGAGAATCCTTGACCATGTGCATAATATAAAAGGCCCCCAAGAGCGTTTCAAGAGGGTCGGACAGATTTTTTTTTCGCCTACAGCAACACCCGTTCCAGCCCCCCCTGCCGCATCCGGCGCAACAAGGCATCCCGCCATCCCTCGCCCAACAGGGTACGGGTCAACTCCACCACCAGAAAACCGGCCTGCGCGTTCTCCAGACGGGACAGCCCCTGAAAACAGGAGGGACAGGCCGTCAAGATCGGCGTGGGACCCCCGCCTTCCGCAGGCCACACAGGATCCCGCCGCAACTCCTCCTCCTTGCGGAAACGCACCTGCGCCGCAATGTCGGGACGGGATACCGAAAAGGTCCCGGCCTCGCCGCAACACCGGTCGGTCAAACGCGCCGGACGCCCCGTCAGGGCCGCAACGACCGCCAACGGCGCATGCCGCTTCATCGGCGAGTGGCAAGGATCGTGAAACAGCACCGGCTCCCCGGAAGAGGCGGGCAGACGCACCCCCTTCTCCATCAGGTATTCGTGGATGTCGATCAGCCGGCATCCGGGAAAAATGGTGGAAAATTGATATTTTTCCAATTGATCCAGACAGGTGCCGCAGGAGATGACCACGGTCTGGATCTCCATGTGGCTCAGGGCATAGGCCACCCGGTGAAACAATACCCGGTTGCGGGTGGTGATCTGCCGGCCAACGGCCTCCAGCCCGGCAGCGGTCTGGGGAAAACCGCAACAAAGCGCCCCCGGCGGCAGCACCACCTGGGAACCGACATGCAACAACATGGCCATGGACGCCAGGGCGATGTCGGAAAAAAGCCGCTCGCAGCCGCAACCCGGAAAGTAGAAGACCGTCTCGCCCTTGTTGTCCCACCGTTCCGGCTCCCGCAGAATGGGGATGATGGCGGGATCTTCGATCTCCAGAAAGGCACGCGCGGAACGGGAAGGCAGCCCGCCTGGCAAGGGACGCTCCAGCAGGGGCAGAATCTGCTCCGCCACGGTGGGCGCGCGTCCGGTGGCCGCCGTCGGAGGATGCGGCTCCGGATTCCGGCCCTGCAACCGCTTCCAGATCCGATGCCCCAGACGCTGGGAGGCGTACCCGGCGCGGATGAACAAAAAGCGCGCCAGGCGAATGATCTTCGGATCGCTGGCGGTCAGAAACGCCAGGGCCAACCGGCTGCCGGGGGAACCGGAGCGTCGGCGCCTTGTCTTGAGGATCTCCCGCATGCGCACCGTCACCGCCGCGAAGTCGATGGAGACCGGACAGGGGGTGACGCATCGCCGGCAGATGGTGCAGTGATCCGCCAGGTCGGCCAGGGCGTCGTAGTGGTGCGAAGAAATGCCGCGCCGGGTCTGCTCCTCGTACAGGAACGCCTCGATGATCAATCCGGCGGCCAGGATCTTGTCCCGGGGCGAATAGAGCAGATTGGCCGTCGGCACATGGGTGGAGCAGACCTGCTTGCACTTGCCGCAGCGCAGGCAGTGGCGCACGTCGTCGTTCAGGGCGCCCAGGGCGCTCTCCCGCAGGATCAGGGCCTCCTGCTGCACCAGTCGCAAAGAAGGGGTGTAGGCGTTCTCCAGTCCGGAACCGGGCAGCAGCTTGCCGGGATTGAAGCGGTTGCGCGGATCGACCAGGCGCTTGTACTCCTGGAACGCGGCCACAATGCCCGGATCCAGATAGCGGAACTTGGTCAGGCCGATGCCGTGCTCCCCGGAGACCCGGCCATCCAGGGCCACGGCCAGGGCCATGATCCGGTCCACGATCCGTTCCGCCTCCTGCAACATCTCGTAGTCGTTGGAGTTGACCGGAATGTTGGTGTGGACGTTGCCGTCCCCGGCGTGCATGTGCAGGGCCACGAACAGCCGCCGCCCCCGCAGGGTGCGATGGATGGTCTCCAGTTCCCGGCGCACCCCCTCCCACAACTCGCCGCCGAAGGCGTTGAACAACGGACGTTGCAGTTCCTGGCGTATGGAAACCCGCAATTCGCGACGCAGCAGCAGATCGATCAGCAACACCCCAGGCCGCGCCTGCTCCGGTTGATCCAGCAGGTCTACATGGTCCGCAGCCGGGTGATCCAGTGCGGCCAGCAACGCGCTCCAGCGGGCGCCGACCCGCTCCAGCAGGGTCAAGGCCGCCTCCCTTTTCGCCTCGACTGCGGCGCGGCTCTCCTCGCTGTTGGGGTAGCCCGCAGGCAGGCTGCGTCCGAACCCCTCCCCCGCCAGAAACTCCCGCGCCGCATCGAGCATGCGGATCTTGTTGCCGATGGACTGTTCGATGTTGATCCGTTCCACCCCCTGGTTGTACTCGGCCAGCCGTTCCAGGGGGATGACCACGTCCTCGTTGATCTTGAAGGCGTTGGTATGGGCGGCGATGGCGGCGGTGCGGGCGCGATCGGCCCAGTAGCGGGCGCGCTCCTCCGGGCTGACGGCGATGAACCCCTCCCCGTCCCGCTGACGCGCCAGTTCCACCACGTGCCGGGCCGCCGCCGCCACGGCCTCTTCCTCCTCGCCGACGATGTCGGCCAGCAGGGCCATCTTCGGATGTTCCCCGCGGGAGGCCTTCACGTTGTATCCCACGGCGCGCAGATAACGTTCGTCCAGGTGTTCCAGGCCCGCGCAGCCGACGCCGGGGGTCCGCTCCAGATAGCGCCGGGTCTCGACGATGGCCGGCACCGCCAGGGAGAGATCCGCGCCGAAAAACTCCATGCAGACCGTGCGGATATGACGTGGCTTGGGATGCAACACGAAGACCGCGCTGGTGATCAGGCCGTCGCACCCCTCCTTCTGGATGCCGGGCAGACCGGACAGTCCCTTGTTGGTGACATCCTTGCCCAGCCCCGGCTTGCGGAACGCCTCTGCCGGGATGGTCAACACCTCCGGATGCCCCTTGGGGGTGACCCCGTCGCTCTGAAAGCGACTGACGCGAAAACGGGCCTGGGGCAGGGCATGGATCTTGCCGAGGTTGTGCTCCAGCCGTTCCACTTCCAGCCACTCGCCCGTCGGGGTGACCATGCGCCAGGAGGCGAGGTTGTCCAGGGTGGTACCCCACATCACCGCCTTCTTGCCACCGGCGTTCATGGCGATGTTGCCGCCGATGGTGGAGGCGTTCCGGGAGGTGGGATCCACGGCGAAGATCAATCCCTCGCGCAGGGCCGCCTCCTCCACCCGGGCCGTGACCGCCCCCGCCTCTGCCCGGATCACGTGAACCGGTTCCGCGACACCAGGGAGTGTGCGGCGTTCCACCGGGCCGATGGCTGAGAGTTTTTCGGTGTTGATGATGACCGTGTCCGCGTGCAACGGCACCCCGGAGCCGGTATACCCCGTTCCCCCGCCACGGGGGATGACCGGCAGGTCGAGATCCTCGCAGGCGGTGACGATGGCGGCCATTTCCGCCTCACTGTCCGGTTTGACCACCACCGCCGGGCACTCCACGCGCCAGTCGGTGGCATCGGTGATATGGGCCACCCTGGCCATGGGGGTGAAATCGATGTTGTCCGGGCGGGTGACGCGCACCAGGGCGTGATGGACCTGCCGCCGGAACTTCTCCTTGCGGGCGAGGGCGTCGGAAAAACGGACCACCGCCTCGCGCAGTTTCTCCACCAGGGTGAAGACCAGGGGATTCCCTTGCGCGCGATCCACGATGAGCTGGATGCGCTGATCCATGGTCTCCCGCAGCGCGGCCTGCCGCTTGGGGTGTTTCAGCAGATCCTCTTGCAAAAAAGGATTGCGGGTGACGATCCACAGGTCGCCCAGCACCTCGAACAGCATGCGCGCCGATCGACCGGTCTTGCGCTGTCCGCGCAGGGTCTCCAGGGTGCGCCACATCTCCATTCCCAAAAACCGGATGACGATTTCCCGGTCGGAAAAGGATGTGTAATTATAGGGAATTTCCCGAATTTTTGTAAGCTGGTTCACGTTCTTGCTTCCACGCATCCTTCGTGGCGATCACTCTTTCCATTTGATGCTGCACCCCATGGTGTTGTTCTGCCGATCCGAGACCGGGCGGCCCTCCAGCAAGGCAAGGATGGCCTCTTTCAGCTCCTCCTTGCGCACGGCGGCGGGGTTGCGGGGGCTGTCGTCCAGGCGGCCCCGGTAGCGCAGCTTCCGATCCCGGTCGTAGACGAAGAAATCCGGCGTGCAGACCGCGCCGTACTCCCTGGCGGTCTGCTGGGTGGCGTCAAAGAGATAATCGAAAGGATAGGCCTTCTTTCTGGCCCGCGCCTTCATATTGTCGAAACTGTCCTCCGGGTAGTTGGTCGGGTCGTTGCAACTGATGCCGACAAAACGCACATTGCGTTCCAGGAGCGCTCCGGCCAGGGCGATCAGGCGGTCCTCGATGGCCAGCACGTAGGGGCAATGGTTGCAGATGAACATCACCACCAGCACCGGACTCTCCCGATACTCCTCCAGGGTGTGCTCCCTGCCGTCCACGCCGGGCAGTTTGAACGGGGGGGCCGCAGCGCCCAGTTCTCCGGGGGGGGAGTGCAACAAGACCATGAGATTCTCTCCTCGCGCAATGGAGCAACGACCAGGAACCCGCTCCGGGATCCACAAGAAATATATATGCTTTCCTCAGGCGCGGTCAAAGGGAAATGCCAACACCTCCCCCAGGGTGTCGGCCCCGACGGCAAGCATCACCAGTCGATCCACCCCCAGGGCGGCGCCTGCGCACTCCGGGAGACCGGCCCGCAGGGCAGCGAGAAAATGGCGATCCACCGGCAGGGACGGCCTGCCCTCCTCCTCCAGGCGGCGGTTGGCGCGCTCGAAGCGGGCGGCCTGTTCCTGGCAATCGGTCAATTCCTGATAGCCGTTGACCAGTTCCACCCCGCGCACATAAAGCTCGAAACGCCTGGCCGTGGGTGGCGGACCGGGATCGATGACGGCCATGGCCGCCCGCTCCGCCGGAAACCGGGTCACCACCACCACCCCGTCCAGGGTGCGCAGCTTTGGTTCCACCCGCTGCACCAACAGCAGATCCAGCAATCCCCAGCGGTCGAGGCCGGACGGTTCGGGACCTTCCAGCATCGCGACCAGCCGCGCCTCCGGGTCGTCGTGGGCATCCACCCCGGCAAATTTTTGCAACAGTTGCGCATAGGTGAACGCATGCACCGGCCCCGGACCCAATACCGCCTGCACCAGTTCCACCGCCTCCTGGACGAGCCTTTCCCAGGTCCAGCCGGGGCGATACCACTCCAGCATGGTGAATTCGGGGTTGTGCAACGCCCCGAGTTCCTCGTCACGAAAGGCGCGGGTGATCTGGTAGATCGCACCGCACCCTGCCGCCAGGAGCCTTTTCATTGCCGGTTCCGGCGAGGTGGAGAGGTACGACCCGCCGCACCCCATGGGCCGGATCGCCTCGTCGGGGACAGCGGCGTGACCCAGCAGGGGGGTTTCCACCTCCATGACCCCGCGTCCGGCGAAGAATTCGCGAATGGCGCGCAGGGTGGCGGCCCGCGCGGCCAAACCGCGCGGGGTGGCGGCGGGGCGCCAGGCGTCCATCAATCCTTGGCCCGTTCCACGTACTGTCCGTTGCGGGTATCCACGCGGATGCGGTCCCCTTCGTTGACGAACAGGGGCACCTTGACCTCGGCGCCGGTCTCCAGAGTGGCCGGCTTGGTGGCCCCGGACACCGTATCTCCCTTGATGCCGGGATCGCATTTGGTGATGATGAGGTTCACGAAGGGGGGGGACAGCACGGCGATGGCACGGTTTTTCCACAGGGTGACCAGGTAGGTCTCCTGCTCCTTGAGCCAGAAACGGGCATCCCCGACCTGTTTTTCGTCCAGGGCGGACTGCTCGTAGTTGGCCGGGTCCATGAAATGCATGAACTCGCCGTCGTTGTAGAGGTATTGCATTTCCTTGTCGACCACATCGGCCTTGACGACGTTTTCGCTCGATTTGAAGGTTCTTTCGATGACCCGGCCATCGATGAGATTCTTGATCTTGATCTTGGTGAAGGCCTGGCCCTTGCCGGGCTTGACGAACTGGGCATCCACGATGATCCAAGGCAGATCATCGATTTCCACCCGGGTCCCTTGACGCAATTGGTTGTGATTCAGCATATCCATATCGAGTCCTCGTGCTTTCTTCGTATCTGGGCAATCGGTTTGTGAGAGTTCAAGATGACCCCCTTGTTTCAGTATACCCCCAATGCCGTCACACTTCACCCTGTCGTGAACGGTCTGAGCGAAAGCGTGCGGAATTTTTCCCCGCAGGCACAAGAAGCCGCACGCCGCTTTCCCATGCGGCTGCCCCTGGCTTTGGCCCAGCGCATCTCCTGGGGAGAAGTTGACGACCCTCTGGCGCGGGAGTTTCTGCCCAACGCTGCGGAACTGGAGGCGTTTCCCGGCTGGGAGACCGATCCCTTGCAGGAGGCGGCGGTGGAACCGATACCGGGACTGCTGCAAAAATATGCGGGACGGGTGCTGCTGAAGGTGACCATGGGGTGTGCGGTCCATTGCCGCTTCTGTTTCCGCCGCCACGCCTCCGGAGCGGGGATTCCGCGCACGCTGCGGGAGTGGGAGCCGGCCATGACCCTGATCGGTGCGGATCACGGCCTGCGCGAAGTGATTCTGTCCGGAGGGGACCCGTTGACCCTCTCCGACCGGCGCCTGTCCGCCCTGGCGCGCCGACTGGCCGGCATCCCCCATCTGACCCGCCTGCGGGTCCATACCCGCATGCCGGTGGTGGCCCCGGAGCGGGTCACCCCGGCCTTGACCCACTGGTTGCGGGCCACCCGGCTCACCCCGGTGATGGTGATTCACGTCAATCACCCCGCCGAGTTGGATCCGGCGGCGTTGGCGGCCATGGCGCGTCTGACGGATGCGGGGATTCCCCTGCTGAGCCAGTCGGTTCTGCTCCGGGGGGTCAACGACGACTCCGCCATCCTGGCGGCACTGTTCGAGCGTCTCGCCGACGCGCGTGTGATCCCCTATTATCTGCACCTGCCCGATCCGGTGGCCGGCACAGCCCATTTCCGGGTCGAGGAGGAGGTGGCCAGCGGCATCATCCGGGAGTTGTGGGCGACGCTGCCCGGCTATGCCGTCCCTCGACTGGCGCGGGAGGTGCCTGGGGATTTGGGCAAACGTCTCGTGTAGCGGCCTTGCCGGGACACGGCATGGCCAGTTCCCGTTGCAGGTTGGCGAGTGACTCCCGGAGTTCCGAGAATTCCAGGAGCATTTTGCGCACCCGTTTTTCCATCGCGCTGACCTGCACGGCGATCTCCGGCAGACGGGCCGCCCATTCGCCTTCCTGATCCCCCTCCAGCGGAATCATCATCCCCTGCCCGGATTCCAGCCACTCCACATTGACCTGACAGATCCGCGCGATCGTATCGAGGGGGCGCTTTCCGGTACTCAAGCCTTTTTCCCATTTGTGAACGGCGGGCTGACTGACCCCCACCTGCTGGGCGAGCGCCTTCTGGGTCATCCCCCGGTATTTGCGGGCGAGTTCGATGCGGTTCGCCACGCTAGAATCGCCTGATTCCGTTGCGCTCTTCATGCATACCTCTTAGTTTCGCTAGTGAGACCACTGACATGGGTGAATTTTTTTTGCCATGATCGCATAAACAACTTGCTGAATCAATAAAAATCGCACACACTAGTAGGAAGTAATCAAATGTCGCCAAAACCCACAAAGACGTGATAAATTACAAAAAATGACACTGGAACCAACATCCGAGTATGGCAGACGCCTTCGTGACATCAGAAAGTCCCTCAATGTGTCACAGGAGGCCTTCGCAAATATGCTTTACTTCAAACGTACCTATGTTACGGAGATCGAAACCGGCCATAAAAAACCATCCATTGAATTTCTTGAAAAAGCAAAATCAATCATGAATATTTCTTCTGATTGGATTTTGTATGGCCACGGGACGATTTTTATAAACAACAGTAGGGGAGAAATCTGGACCAGATTAAAAATAATAATTGAAAGCTGCGGCTGCGATCTGAATCTTTGGATGAAAAGCATCCCGATGAATCCTCTGGAATTCATCTGCAACCGCGCCGAATACACGGCAATCAATACGCAAACCCAAACCCGCGTGCTGCACATGGAAGGGATGCGCGAAGAGTGGTTGCTGCACGGACACGGACCCCCGTTTGTCCATGACCGCCCAAGACGTGATGTCGAGATCATGAATAAAATTCGCTCACAACTCGACAAACGCCCCAACACGGCGTTGTTATTGGCGACGGATGGCGCCCGGTGCTGCGTGATTCTGGAACACGACCCGGACGACCACAAACCGCGCATGGAGGTGTTCTGGGGAGAGGTGGGAGAAAAAACATTCGCATTGCTGCGCATGGCATCGGAACAGCATCGCCTGAAGGTGACGCAACTGGCGCCCGCCAACCTGTCCCGCTTGATGCAAGGCGAAATGGGCCGCCGGGAATTTCTGGGGTTCGAAACCTGCCAGGGACTGGCGGCGCGAAGCATCGAAATCGAGTGCGCGGATCAACTGGACGCCTACCTCCCGAAGGCGCCATTGACCCATGGCGTGGCGTTCCCGGAGACGACGGAGACGCCTGCCACCACCGAAGAACAACGACACAGAATCCTGAATTGGCTGACCGTTTGGCTGCAGGAAGCGCAGGAGCGGGAAGTGCATGCCCTGGAGTTCCTGTTGGGCCACTTTTTCACGTATGGCACGAAGCCGGAATGAGGGTGTGAGGAACATGTCGCCAGCACTTGCTTCCCTGGATGGTTCGGCATAGGGTATGCCCATCCACGCACTTTCGCCAATGAGGGCAACCATGACCGGAATTCGCGCCAGACTCGGTTCGATCGGACTTTTGTGTCTGTTTCTGATCGCATGCCAAAACGTTCCGCTCACCGGGCGCAGTCAACTGGCGCTCATTCCTGCAGAACAGATGATGGCCTCCTCGGCCCAGGCGTATGGCGAATTCCTGAAAACGGCCAAGGTGATCCGCAACACCCCGGAGGCGCGCATGGTCCAGCGGATCGGAACGCGCATCCAACGGGCCGTCGAGCAATACATGAGCGACCATCGCCTCTCCGAGCAATTGAAGGGGTACGCGTGGCAGTTTTCCCTGGTGGACGACGCCAAGACCCCCAACGCCTTTTGCCTGCCCGGCGGCAAGATCGTGGTCTATACCGGCATTCTCCCTCTGACCCGCGACGAGGACGGCCTGGCGGCGGTCATGGGACATGAGGTGGCCCATGCCATCGCCCAGCACGGCAGCGAACGGGCGAGCCAGCAGATTCTCGCCACGGCGGCCACCGCTGCCGTGGTGGCTGCCGTGGCCGAATCCAGAAAGAAAAAGAAGGACTCGCCTGGGGAACAGGCCAAGATGACTCTGTTGACTGCCGGTTTCGGAGCGGCGGCGACCTATGGGATGTTGCTGCCTTTCAGCCGGCTGCACGAGTCCGAGGCGGATCGCATGGGGATGCATTTCATGGCCATGGCCGGATACGATCCACGCAAGGCGGTGGATTTGTGGGCACGCTTCAAGAGCGATGGCCACCAGGGCAAGGAGCCGCCTCCCGAGTTCTTCTCCTCGCATCCGAGCGACGACACCCGCATCGAGCAGAATCGCGCGACCCTGGCGGAAGTGATGCCGATCTTCCAGGCCAATCAACACAAGAGAAAGGTCAAATAGCCGAATTGGCTCAACGACGCCCGCCGAACGGCAAAGAGATCAGAAAAAAACAGACCGCCGCCAGCACGATGGCCGGGCCGCTGGGCAGATCCCAGCGGTAACTGGCGACCAGCCCCAGCGGGGCGCTGACGGCCCCGATGAGGGAGGCGCGCAGGGCCATCCCCTCGGGGGTGGCGGAAAAGGCCCTGGCCGCAGAGGGGGGGATGACCAGCAAAGCGGTGATGAGCAGGGCGCCCACCACCTTGATGGCGGCAGCGGTCACCAGGGCGGTCAGGAGCATGAACAGAATGCGCAGACGGAAGACGTTCACGCCGTCCAGAAAGGCCAGTCCCTCATGCACGGTGAGGTTGACCAGGCCGCTCCAGTGCCGGACCAGGAGGGCGGCCACCAGCAATCCGCCGCTCCAGATCCAGGCCACGTCCTCCCAGCCGCTGGCCAGCAGATCCCCGAAGAGAAAGCCGTTCAGGTCCACTTTCGCCCCTTCTGCGCGGGAGGCGACGACCATGCCCAGGGAGAGGGCGGCATGGGAAAAGATGCCCAGGGTGGCATCGGAGGTCAACTCCTTGCGGGAGCCGAGCCAGGTGACCCCCGCAGCCACGACGAGACAGACGGCAGCGATGGTCAGGTTCATGGAGATGCCGGTGACCAGGCCGATGGCAACGCCCAACAGGGCCGAATGGGAGAGGGCGTCGCCGAAATAGGCCATGCGGCGCCAGACCACGAACACCCCCAGCGGGCCGGCGGCCAGCGCCACGCCGACGCCGGCCAGCAAAGCGCGGAGCATGAATTCTTCCATCAGGGGTTCCCCTCCGGTTCCTCGCCACGCGGGGTGTGGCGGTGGTCGTGATGGTGCCGGTAGAGGCTCCACCCGGGGAGCGGGTCGCCGAACAGGTCGCGGAACTCCCTGGCACCGCGCACGGCGGTGGGGGTGCCGGAGCAGCAGACGTGGCGGTTGAGACAGACAACGTGGTCGGCGTCGGCCATGACGAAATGGAGGTCGTGGGAGACGATCAGGGCGGCCATGCCGTCGCGGTCGCGCAGTTCGGCGATGAAGGCATTGAGTTCCTGCTCGCCGGCCATGTCGAGTCCCTGGGCCGGTTCGTCGAGCACCAGAAGGTTGGGACGACGGATCAGGGCACGCGCCAGCAGCACCCGTTGCATCTCGCCGCCGGACAGGGCGTGCATGGGGCGTTGCATCAGGCGGTCCAGGCCGAGGCGTCGCGGCAGTTCCGGGTCCAGGGAGCCGCCCGGAGCGGACAGGGCGATGAAGCGGGCGGCGGTGAGGGGCAAGGCGGGATCGACCCGCAACCGCTGTGGCACGTACCCCACCACCAGACGCGGGTGGCGGATCACCCGGCCTGCGGTCAACGGCGTCAGACCGAGCAGGACGGACAACAGGGTCGATTTGCCCGCGCCGTTGGGTCCGATGATGGTGACGATCTCCCCGGCGCGCACCGTCAGACTCACTTCGCGCAACACCGCGTCGCCGCCGTGCTCCACCCGGAGTTCCCGTGCTTCCAGCAGGATTTCTTGCTGTGTTGCCGTGTGATGCATAAAAAATGCTCCGCAGTGGGGAGAAAGGCAAAAAATTTTTTCTCGTTTGGAGAGTTTTGATCTATAATGGAGCATTTGCAAGAGCGTCCATTGCAGGATCGCAAAAAAATCAACACCACAGGAGAACGCACACATGCCCCTGGCCACCATGCGGCAGCTTCTGGACCATGCCGCCCAGAACGATTATGGCATACCGGCCTTCAACGTCAACAACATGGAACAGGTACGCGCCATCCTGCGCGCGGCGGACGATACCGACAGTCCGGTCATCCTGCAGGCCTCCGCCGGGGCGCGAAAATACGCCGGGGAGGCGTTTCTGCGCCACCAGATCCTGGCCGCTCTGGAGGTCTATCCCCATCTGCCGGTAGTGATGCATCAGGATCACGGACAGACCCCGGCGGTCTGTTACGCGGCCATCCGCAGCGGCTTCACCAGCGTCATGATGGACGGCTCCCTGCGCGAGGACGGAAAAACCCCCGCCTCCTACGAATACAATGTCGCCACCACCGCCAAGGTGGTCGAAATGGCCCATGGCATCGGCATCTCCGTCGAGGGGGAACTGGGCGTGCTCGGCTCCCTGGAGACCGGCAAGGCCGGCGAGGAGGACGGGCATGGTGCCCACGGGACCATGGATCGCGAGCGGTTGCTGACCGATCCTGACGAAGCGGCCCGCTTCGTCGCCGCCACCAGGGTGGATGCCCTGGCCATCGCCATCGGCACCTCCCACGGGGCCTACAAGTTCAGCCGCAAGCCCACCGGAGAAATTCTCGCCATCGATCGCATCAAGGCCATCCATGCCCGTCTGCCCAACACCCATCTGGTGATGCACGGCTCCTCCTCGGTGCCGCAGGAACTGTTGGCCATCATCAATGCCCATGGCGGCAACATCCCCGAAACCTACGGGGTGCCCCTGGAAGAGATCCGGGTCGGCATCCGGCATGGGGTGCGCAAGGTCAACATCGACACGGATCTGCGTCTGGCAATGACCGGCGCGATTCGCAAGGTGTTCGCCGAAAAACCGGGTGAATTCGACCCCAGAAAATATCTGCGGCCCGCCGAGGATGCCGCCTGGCAGGTCTGCAAGGAGCGCTACGAGGCCTTCGGCTGCGCCGGCCAGGCCTCCCGGATCAAGGTCATGGACCCGGACAGAATGGCGATGGAATACGCCTCCGGACGACTCGACCCCCGCATCGAGGATTGATCCCCTTGCCAACGCTGCCCATCATTCCGATCCTGGCGTTGTGGCTGGCCGCCACCCCGGCGGCCTGGGCCACCCAGTCCAATCCCTGCGCAGTGGCCGACGAGATCGCCATCAAGGCCATCGCCATGCTGGACGCCAAACCCGCAGATACCCTGAAGGCGCTCCACAAAGCCCACGAAATCTGCAAGACGGATGTGGCGATCGGATTCAACCTGGGGCTGGCCCAGTACCGAACCGGCGACAGAAACGCGGCCATGGAGACCTGGACCAAACTGCTGGAAACCTTTCCGGACCACGCCAAGACCCTGGCCAACCTGGCCTGGCTGAAGTTCGAAACGGGCGACGACAAAAAGGCGCTGCAACTCGCCTCGGAAGGGTTCGTCAAGCATCCCGGCAATCTGGCCATGGC
This sequence comes from Magnetococcales bacterium, assembly GCA_015231915.1. Taxonomy (GTDB): domain Bacteria; phylum Pseudomonadota; class Magnetococcia; order Magnetococcales; family Magnetaquicoccaceae; genus Magnetaquiglobus. Next base: position 6,466 of record JADGAR010000061.1, on the reverse strand, counting down.
CCACACCAAGATTTTCGCCCTGTTCCGCCAGGGGCAGTACCTGGAAGCCTACGACTGGATCATGCGCATGCGTGAACAGGAAAAGGAGGAACAGGGCACCGGCCTGAGCGGGGATCGGATGGAGCGCTGGCGGCAAATGGCCGCGGAATTCGTGGTGGAGACCTTGTGGCGGCAATTCCGGCGCGGCGAGGGGATGGATGCCTTGCGCCAGTCGATCAACCTGCTGATCAAGGAGTACCCCTCGGAGACGCCATTCCTGCGCACCAAGGATCAACTGGTGCAGGCCTATGCCGATCCGGACGCCGAGATTCCGTTTCCCCGTCCCCTGCCCCACGAGGCGTGGCCCAAAACCGGCGACATCGACAACCGGAGCGCGATGCTCGACGACCGTATCGCCGCTCTGCCGGGCCTGGCCGAGTGGCGGAAACGGGCGGACGCCTTTGCCGTGGTGGCGGGAATAAACCATTATCATCGCATCCGGGCGCGCCACTACGCCGACCGGGACGCCACCAACCTGCAACGCCTGCTCACCCGGCGCGGCGTGTTCAAAGACGACGTGGACCATACCCGCCTGCGCATCAACGCCGCCGCCGACGCCCGCACCCTGAAGAGCGACCTGGAATGGCTGATCCGACAGGGCGAGCTTAACCCCAACGCAATGCTTTTGTTCTATTTTTCCGGTCTTGGCCAGGCAACATCCGATGGCGGCGACGGCCTGCTGCTGCCCGCCGACGCCCGTTTACCCCATTTGGATGCCGACCATGCCATTTCGCTGAAATGGCTCAAATCGGCCCTGGCGCGACTGCCCAACAAAGAGGTGGCGATCCTGTTGGATGTCTGTTTCAACAACACCCCCGGCTGTGGGATCAGTGACCACACCCCGGCCCACCCCCTGGAGCAGGGGCTGACCACCGGTGGCAAGCCCATGGCCGTGGCCGCATGGAAAAAGGAAGCGGCCATGCATGGACCGGGACAGCAGGGCGCCTTCACCTGGCACATGCTCGACGGGCTGCTGGGCAACGCGGACGGGGTGACCGGCAGCAGCAAGGATGGCTGGGTCGATCTCGCCGAGCTGTTCGCCTTTCTCAAGATCGCCCTGGCCCATCACGACCCGCCCGCCGATCCCCTCTTTTCCGTGCCCACCGGGATGCGTCTGACCCGCACGGGAGGTGAACAATGAAACGCCTGCTCGTCGCCCTTGTCGCGACGCTCCTGCTCGGCATCGCGCCGGCCACGCCACCGGCATGGGCCTACCTGATCAACGACTGGGAGCCTCTGGGCAAGGAGCGGAACGCTGCCAGCGAGGTCCAGACCGTCAAGCCCGGCAGCCATTGGCGTGATCCGGTCAGCCAGGCGAATCTGCTGTGGATTCCCGGTGGCTGCTTCGACATGGGTTCCCCGCCCCGTGCCTCGGATCGAGAAACGGACGAAGGACCGATGGGGCAACGCTGCGTCAACGACTTCTGGCTGGGAGAAACCGAGGTCACCCAGGGCCAATGGCGGCGCGTGATGCACAACAACCCGGCCAAATTCCGCAAGGGCGACGGCTTTCCCGTGGAAACCGTCTCCTGGGAAGATGTGAGCGACTTTCTCGATACCCTCAACGCGCGCGCCGCATCCAATATCCGCTTTCGCCTGCCCACCGAGGCGGAATGGGAGTTCGCCTGCCGCCAGCGGGGCGGTCGCACGGTCTTTCCCGGGGCCACGCATCCGGGGCGCATCGCCTGGCATGCGGCCAACAGCAACGGCTCCACCCGCGAGGCGGGGACGCGGGTGGCCAACCGGCTTGGTTTGCGGGACATGAGCGGCAATGTCCGGGAGTGGACGCAGGACCGTTATCTCCCCACGCTCGGGGACGCCGCCGGGGATGGCCGGGAAAAGCGCGACGACAGAGAGATCTTTCACGCCGTGCGCGGGGGAGGCTGGAAGGATACCCCCGCCGTATTGCGCTGTGCCAATCGCGGTTTCGAGTCGAGCACCTCCCGTCAGGACGATCTCGGTCTGCGACTGGCAGCCTCACCGAGAGGAACGGAGAAAAAAACGAAACCGCGTCCCGCCGACCTCAAGACACTGCCTTTCTGATGACCGCATGACCCACAAGGGGGGGACCGAGAGTGACTGCAATAATCAAAATGATGGAAGGAATCCCATTTTTTGATGCCTTCAGCGAACAGGAAAAACAGCGCCTGGCCGAACGTGGCCATTGTTTCGAGTCTTTCAAGGATGGCGACGTGATCATCCAGGAAGGGGACATGGGGGACTCCGACCTGTTTGTCATCCTGACCGGATCCGCGTATGTGCGCAAGGACGACTATCCGGACAACATCATCGCCTATCTGGAGGCTGGCGCCATCATCGGCGAGGCGGCCTTTCTGGTGGGTGGCCGGCGACGCATGGCGAGCGTCATCGCCCAGGGCGATGTGAACGTCTTCAAGATCGACCGCACGACCATGGAACAGTTCGACTGTTCGTTTCAACTCAAGGTCACCAGGCTTCTGGTGGTGATCATCGTCGAGCGTCTGGAGAAGATGAACGAGGCGCTGGCCGAGTTGATGGGATGATGACTGGCCGGGCGTAACTGCCTGGCTTGCCCAATCATGGCGGACTTTTTATCCACGCATGGGCTTGATGATAAAATTCAGGTTTCAGGTGTACCCCATCCAGATCCCATCGCCGATTGTTCACGCCCTCTTCCGTCCTGGTTGCGGCATAAGCATCCAAAAAATACCATCCGCGTTCCAATACTTTTTGCTCCAATTGACGATTGACGCTCTGTAAAAATTCCAGATAATCCGTCGCCTTCTCCTCATCCTCTTTACGAACCAGGATGGTATAATTGGTCGCATTGATCCCGTGAACAACAATATTCTTGAAATGATGCATTGCGACTGCCATGCTGAGCCACTCAAGGTAACCTTCGACCGTGCATGCAATGATTTCTGCCAGACATGCGAGAAAACTCCTGCCCACAGCCCGTTTCTGAGCCGTTTTGAACATCCCCCCATGAGGCCGGCAATCGATTTCCCCAACGACAAACATCACTACAGAATCAGGAGGCAACCGGCTCAGCAACGACATGAAATATAGTTTTCTTTCATTGCTTTCTGACATGGCCAAGTCCCACATTCTTACGCCACGCACATAATAGGCATTGGCTGTCATCAAGCCCCACGGACCCTGCAAATCGTTTCCATGAACAGAAAGAACATGCGAATCACCAATAATAAATAATTTTTCCAAGCCCCTACTATCAGGTTTTTTGACACCTCCCGGCACGACCTGATGCACAACCAAATCCTTGACCCAGAAAAAAAGATCATCTTTGTAGTGATTGTATCTCGTCAAACAATCAACAATGCCTCTCGCTCTCCCCCAATCGTCCCGCAACCAGGCGATAATGGCCAGATCACGATAGGCATGCCCGACAAAATGATCGAACGCTAAAGAAATTGCCTGTAAATAAATACTTTCAGCATCATCAAGCCGCCCCTGCAATAACAGCAACGAACCAAGATGATAATAAACTTCGGACGAATCCGGGTGGATGACCATGGCCTGACGATACCAAAGCTCAGCAAGCTCCAAATGGATCGATTTTTGTAAATGACCTAAATTAATACAAGCAGCAAAACAATTAGAATCTATCGCCAACGCTCTGCGAAAATACAATTCCGCTTCGCCGTTACGTCCCTGCCTATGTAAATTATTACCAAGACAGACACAAGAATCCACATAATCCGGACGAATCTCCAAGGCCCGGCGACTGCAAACCTCCGCTTCCTCCCACCGACCCTGCTCGCTTAAAAGAAACCCCAAATTATTAAAGGCCTCTGCAAAATCCGGTCGGATTTCCACCGCTTGTCGATAACAAACCTCTTCCTCAAGGGGCCGGCCTTTCTCTTGCCACAGCAACGCCAAATAAAAATAACTTTCGGAATGCCTAGGCTCGCGTTGCAGAATCAAACGGTAAAGCCGTTCGGCATCCCACAGCCGACCTGCATGATGATGTGCAACCGCTTGTCGCAACAACTCCCCGACCGGAAGCGCACTGCTGTCCGGATCAATCATCATGCTGCCAATCGACAATCGCATGGCATGCCCGATCCGTCACTACGACCATGTGGGGCACCTCGATCCTTCAATGACTTTGCCGACGACCGATCGGCCTGACGAAGGCGGGCTGCCCCTCTTGCCGCTGAAAGGCCTCTCTGGCCATTTCGGCCTCTGAGTTTCCGGAATAACGACCGATCCAGATTTGATAATGCTGCCCATCGGGACCGGAAACCTGGTTGACCACCGGATGATACCCCTTGGAGCGCAAATGGGCGATCAACGGATCCACGGCGGCCCCGTCCATGGTGGCGGCCACCTGGACGGCGTAGCGGAAAACGGCCTCCGGGGCGGAGGGGGCGATGGGAAGGGGGGGAGGCACCTTGGGTTTCTCTTCCGGTTGGGCGGAAGGCGGCTCTTCGGTGGCTTTTGGGGCAACCTTGGGCGACTCCTGGGAGGCAGGCACAGGCTCCCTGGCCACCTCGCCCGACGCCGGGGGCTGGGTTTCCTTGCCGGGCACGGAGACCAACTCCTCGAGCGGCAGAGGGGCCACGGACGCAGGATTGACCAACCGGTTCGGCGCCACAGAGCGGAAAAACCGCTCCCCCCAAAGGGTATCGTTCTCCCGCAGACGGCGGGTCAAGTGCAACACATTCTCCTTGGCCGGTTCCCATTCGCCCATGGGGTCCAGACCAATCGAGGCGAACAGACGGCCCAGGGCACTCTGATAGCGGGCGAAGGCTTCGTATTGCTGCACCCGGCCCAGCGCTGCGGCGGCCACATTGTGGACATAGCTCAACTGACTGTCCATCCCCAACTCGCCGCGATTGGCGGTATGTTCCTGCAACCGGCGGCGGGTATCCCCCTCGGTGCGCAGGCGTTGCATGGTCTCGCGGGCGGCGCGGTATTCATGCCAGGCGATGCGGACCTGACTCACGACCGCCATGTGCAACACCAGCCGCCGGATCTGCACCACGTTCTCCCGCCGTGCCGCAAGATCCATCTGGGATCCCCTGGTCAGGACGCGCAGCAGATTCCAGCTCAGACGGGCACCGGCCTGCGCCCAGTGCTGATACACCAGAAAGGCGTTGTCGTCGTAGTTTTCCGACACCGCAAACTCCAGGCCGGGAAAGAGCCGGGCAATCGCCTTGCGGGTTTCGTCGGCCTCGATGCGGGCCTGATAGTGCTCGATGCGCAGTTCCGGACGCGAGGAGAGGGCCAGACTTTCCAGTTCCGTCACCGGCACGCCCATTTCCGGCAAGCGCTCCATGGCTGCGGCATCGTCGGCAAGTTGATAGACGACACCGGGTTCCAGGTTGATGAGGACCGCCAGTTCTTCCTTGGCGATGGCCAGATCGGCACGGGATTTTTCCAGTTGGCGCACGATCTCCAGCAGGCCGAGCTGGAATTGCAAGGCATGTACCGGGGAGCGCAAATTCTCGCTTTCCACCTTGCGCGCAATGGCCAGGGCCTCGTCGGAGGATTTCAGGATCACCGCCACTTCCCGCTCCAGCCACTGGGCGGCGGCGGCCTTCCAATAGGCGAAGCGGACATCCTTGAGGAGATTGTGCAACGCCTTGCGTCGATACTCCCCCTGGACCAGCGCCTTGTTCCCCTCCTGACGGGACTGGAAGTAACTCATGCCGAAGTCCAGCAGATTCCAGCTCATGGTCAAATCGCCGGTGATGCTGGTAGAGTTGCGGGAGACGGTCGGCTCACTGGAGACCTGACCGGTGACCATCGAGCGGCTCACCGACGAGGTATCCGGCGAACGGTCGGAGTAACCGGCGGCCAGTGTCAAACGGGGGAGCATGTCGATTCCGGCGACATCCTCCTGCCCCTTGGCCAGGGCCTCTTCCATGCGCTTGAGACGAAGATCCAGGTTGTAGCGAATGGCGCGCGCCATCGCTTCGTGGAGCGTCAACGGACCGGACAGCGCCTGCTGTCCGGCGAACAGTTCCCCCCGATCCCGCTCGGCCAGGCGTGCCTGTTCTTCCCGCGAGATGGCCGGAACCGTCAAGGAACACCCCGCCAGCAGGACAAGGGCGCATGCGCCCTGGCAGACAGGACGGAGGATGCTACGCTGCGCGGTTGACCAGGAGATGCTCAATGGGATGCTCACGATCGGTTTCCGGTGGAAATAGTCGTCCGGAACCATCATGCATGATTCATTCCAATCCACCGACACCGGACAAGGATCAATGCCCGCACCCCTGTTTCGGTTCGGCGAGGAGTTCCTCCAGGGATGCGGCGGCAAGGATCGCCAAGCTCCACCGATCCAGCAAGGAGGAATCGGCCTCGGCGATTCTGGCAGAAGCCCAATCGGGAAGCGGACCAAAACGGCATTGAAGTTGACGGGTCAGAAGATTGATCTCGCCCTCCCGCCTGCCCTCCTGCCTGCCCTCCTGCCTGCCCT
>JADGAR010000060.1 GCA_015231915.1 Magnetococcales bacterium | reverse complement strand
ATCCCTCAGGAAATGCGTATGCCGGCCCCCGCCCAGCCGGATTCCTACGCGCCCGCCCGACCGCCGGGAGCGTTGCCCGGCAGGTGATGCGCCCTTTTTTGCCTGGGCGCCTGCATTCGGCTGTCACCGCGCGGGCCTGCCTCGCGTCACCTTCGCAAACAAAAAAAATGTACGGACGGTTCCGGCTGTCATACTTTTGTGACATTTTGCCGTTATCTTTCGTGCTGGAACCATTCTCGAACATGAGGGAACGCCAATGTCGAACGTTGCACGCTGGCTGTGCATGGGTCTGGTGGTGATTGTGACCGGTAGTGGGGCCGCACGGGCGGAGGGCGCGGCGGCTCCGGCCATCGGCGCGTCGGTGGAGGAGCTTTTGGATTTGGCGCGCATGATGAATCCCGAGTTGGCCGCTACCGCCCTGGAGGCCGAGGCCGCCTCCGCCCGGGTGGAAGGGGCCGATGCCTTGCCGGATCCCCGGATCCAGGTCACCTTCGACGACATCTCGAAAAACGAAGCCGGTTTGCCAGGCCGCTCCGCGACCTACAAATACACCATGCAACAGGAGTTGCCCGGCTGGGGCAAGCGCGCGGCGAAGCGGGAGATCGCCGAGGCGGGCAGTCGCGAGGCCGTCGCACTGCGGGAGGAGCGCGTCGCAGAGGTGCTGATGCGCGTCAAGACTGCCTATGCCGATTATCATCGGGTGCATTTGTCCATGGATCAGACCGCCGATTTGATTCAGGTGCTGCGCGCCTTGGTGGAACTGGGCCGTGCCCGTTATGCCCAGGGCATGGGTTTGCAGGCGGAGGTCACCTCCGCCGAGGCCGAACGGGGGGCGCTGACCGCCGAGTTGGCACGTCTGGAAAAGGAGCGTCATCGGATCCGCGCCCGCATGAATGCGCTGGTCAACCGTCCGTCCGACGCGCCGGTGGTGGAACATCCCCACCTGCGTCCCATGCCTGCGGAGACGGAGTTGGAGTATGGAAAATTGCTGGAACGGGCGATGCAGGCCAATCCTGCCTTGCTAAGCAGCCGGGCGAAGCTGGAAGGGGCCGATGGCGAAACGCGGCTGGCAGCCAAAAACTGGGTGCCGGACATGGGCCTGGCGTTTGGCGTGGTGGATCGGCGCAACGATGGGATGCGGGATGGCTTCGAGGCCATGGTGAGTCTCAATCTGCCGATTCAGGCCGGCTGGCGCCGGGCTGCCGAACGCGAGGCCGCAGCGAAAAAACGGGCCGCCGGAGAGTGGTTGAGCGTGGCCCGTCTGCATCTCGAATCCGGGTTGCGCGAGGCCCTCTTGAGCCTGGAAGAGGCCCGTCAGGTGGAAAAGACCGCCAACGAGGTGTTGCTGCCGCAAGCGCGCATTGCCTTGCAATCCTCCATCAAGGGGTACGAAGCAGGCAGCGCGGAGTCGATTGCCGTGCTGGATGCGGTGCAGAGGTTGAAGAAATTCCAGATCGAACGGATCAAGGCGCAGTTCGAGCAGCAGGTCCGTCTGGCGGAGATCGAACGGTTCATCGGAGGGGAATTATGAGAGGATCGGGGTTTGTGCGATTGGGATGGCTGGCCGTCTGCCTGACCATGTTGGCCGCGCCTGGCGCGCATGCCCAGGAAGGCCATGAGGGGCATGAGGGGCATGTCCACACGGCTGCCCCGGCCAATGGGCAAACCGGAGAGAAAAAGATTCTTTATTATCGAAATCCAATGGGGCTGCCCGACACCTCGCCGACGCCCAAAAAGGACTCCATGGGCATGGACTACGTGCCGGTTTACGCGGACGATGCCGCGCCAGCGGATGCCGCGAATGCGGTGCGCATCAATCTGGACAAGGTGCAGAAACTCGGCGTCAAGACCGAGGTCGCCACCAGGCGTCCTGTGACCCGGACCATTCGCGCCGTGGGCACGGTGACGGTGGACGAACGGCGTTTGCATGTGGTGACCCGCAAATACGAGGGGTGGATCGAAAAGCTGCATGCCGATGTCACCGGCCAGAGCGTCAAGCGCGGGCAACCGTTGATGGAAGTCTACGCCCCGTCGTTGGTGCTGGCGCAACAGGAGTATCTGGCCGCGCTCCGGGCCGGCAGCGCGCTGGCCAATGCCGACCCCGAGACCCGCCGCACCGCCGAGGATCTGGCCGAAAGCGCCCTGAACCGGCTGCGCAACCAGGATCTGGCCGAGGGGCAGATCAAGCGGCTGCAGGAGCAGCGCAAGGAGAGCCGAACCTTGACCATTGCTTCCCCGGTTGGCGGGGTCGTATTGGAGAAGAACGCCATTCAGGGGATGCGTTTCATGCCGGGTGAAATGCTCTATCGCATCGCCGATCTGGCCACGGTCTGGGTGCTGGCCGATGTCTTCGAGCAGGACATGGGACTGGTCCAGGAGGGGCAGGCTGCGTCAGTCACCCTGAACGCCCTGCCCGGCAGGACGTTTTCCGGCAAGGTGACCTTCATCCATCCCGTGCTGAACCCCGAGACCCGCACGGTGAAGGTGCGCATCGAGCTGCCCAATCCCAAGGGGGAACTTCGGCCCGCCCTGTATGCCACGGTGGAGCTGGCTGCCCGGAGCGGGGGCGGGGAGCGGATTGCCGTGCCCGATTCCGCGCTTTTGGACAGCGGCTCCCGTCAGGCGGTGCTGGTGGAACGGGGGGAAGGGTTGTACGAACCCCGCGTGGTGCGTGCCGGCGGCAAGGGGAACGGCTTTGTGGAGATCCTGGAAGGGTTGCGGGAGGGGGAAAAGGTGGTGGTGCGGGCCAATTTTCTCATCGACGCCGAGGCCAATCTCAGGGCTGCCCTGGGTCATTTTTCCCATTGAAGCGAGCGTCCAGCCTGGGGAGTCCTGATCGATGATCACTGCCATCATTCGCTGGTCCTGCCGCAATCTGCTGCTGGTCATGCTGGGGACGTTCTTCATCGTGGGCAGCGGGGTGCTGGCGATTTCCAGGATTCCGCTGGACGCCATCCCGGATCTTTCGGATGTGCAGGTGATCCTCTACACCGACTATCCCGGCCAGGCCCCGCAGGTGGTGGAGGATCAGGTCACCTATCCCCTGACCACGGCCATGCTCTCGGTGCCGCGTTCCAAGCTGGTGCGGGGGTTCTCCTTTTTCGGGGCCTCCTTTGTCTACATCATTTTCGAAGACGGCACCGACATTTACTGGGCGCGCAGCCGGGTGCTGGAGTATCTCAATTTTGCCGCCAGGCGGCTGCCCGCCGGGGTGACGCCCACCCTGGGGCCGGATGCCACGGGTGTGGGTTGGGTGTATCAATATGTGGTGTTGGCCAAGGAAAAAACCCTGGCCGAACTGCGCACGTTGCAGGACTGGTATCTGCGCTATCACCTGGCCAAGGCCGAGGGGGTGGCGGAAGTGGCCAGCGTGGGGGGGTATGTCCAGCAATACCAGGTGATCGTCGATCCGCAGCAGTTGCAGGGATACAAAATTCCCTTGTCCAGGGTGACGCAAGCCATCGCCATGAGCAATCGGGACGTGGGCGGTCGGGTGGTGGAGATGGCCGAGACCGAATACGTGGTGCGGGGCAAGGGATATCTGCGCGGGGTGGAGGATATCGAAAAGATCGTCCTCAAGGAGGAGCGGGGTACGCCGATTCGTTTGCGGGACGTGGCGCGGGTCGAACTGGGACCGGACGAGCGGCGCGGGATGGCGGAACTCGATGGCGAGGGCGAGGTGGTCAGCGGCATCGTGGTGCAGCGTTTCGGGCAGAATGCCCTGGCCGTGATCCGCAGCGTCAAGGAACGGATCGCCGAAATCGCCGGCAGTCTGGGCGAAGGGGTGCGCATCGAGGCGGTCTACGACCGTTCCGAATTGATCCTGCGGGCGGTGGACACTTTGAAAGCCACCCTGATCGAGGAGAGCCTGATCGTGGCGGCGGTCTGCATCGTGTTTTTGTTGCATGTAAGAAGTGCTTTGGTAGCCATACTCATGCTCCCTGTCGGGGTATTGATCGCCTTGATCCTCATGCAATCCCTGGGCATGACCTCCAACATCATGAGTCTGGGGGGGATCGCCATTGCCGTGGGGGCCATGGTGGACGCGGCCATCGTCATGATCGAAAACGCCCACAAGCACCTGGAACGGGCCGCCCCCGATACGCCGCGCCATCGGGTGCTGATGGAGGCCGCCGTCGAGGTCGGCCCGCCGCTCTTTTTCAGCCTGTTGATCATCACGGTTTCTTTTTTGCCGGTATTTACATTGGAAAATCAGGAAGGAAGACTGTTCAAGCCGCTGGCATTCACCAAGACCTTCGCCATGGCGGGCGCGGCGTTTCTTTCCATCACCCTGGTGCCGGTGTTGATGCTGCTTTTCGTGCGCGGCAGGATTCTGCCGGAACGCAAGAATCCCATCAACCGGTTGATGATCTGGCTCTATCGCCCCGTGATCTGGCTGGTGATGCGGGCCAAGTTGCTGGTGGTTCTGTTGGCCATCGGGGTGCTGGTGGCCAGCATCGCCCCGGCCAAACGGCTCGGCAGCGAGTTCATGCCCGCCTTGAACGAGGGCACCCTGCTCTACATGCCCACCACCCTGCCGGGTCTCTCCGTTACCAAGGCCGAGGAGCTTTTGCAAACCCAGGACAAGATCATCAAGGGGTTTCCGGAAGTGGCCTCGGTCTTCGGCAAGGCGGGCCGGGCGGCCACGGCCACGGATCCGGCCCCCACCGAGATGTTCGAGACGGTCATCAACCTCAAGCCCGAGTCCCAGTGGCGATCCGGCATGACCTTGGAGAAGATCATCGCGGAACTGGATGAGGCCTTGCGGATGCCTGGGGTCAGCAACGCCTGGACCATGCCCCTGAAGGCGCGCATCGACATGCTGTCCACCGGCATTCGCACCCCCATCGGCATCAAGGTGTTCGGCAAGTCTTTGGAGGAGTTGGAGCCGGTGGCGCAGCGGATCGAAAGTGTGGTCAAGGGGGTTCCCGGCACCACCAGCGCCTACGCCGAGCGGGTGGGGGGCGGGTATTATCTGACCATCGATCCGGATCGTGACCAGATTTCCCGTTACGGCCTGACCATCGGGGATCTGCAGGAGACGATTCTCACCGCCCTGGGGGGGGAGACCGTCACCACCACGGTGGAGGGGCGCGAGCGGTTTTCGGTCAACGTGCGTTATCCCCGGGATTTCCGTTCCGATCCGGACTCCATTGCCCAGAGGATCCTGGTGCGTGGCGAGGGGGGGACCTCCATTCCCCTGGGGCAACTCGCCTCGGTGCGTCTGGAGCGGGGACCGGCTGCCATCCGCACCGAAAACGCATTGTTGTCGGTTTATATTTATGTGGACATCCGCGACCGGGACATCGGCGGTTACGTGGCCGATGCCCGCAAGGCGGTGCTGGAAGCGGTCCCGTTGCCTGCGGGCGTCTTCTTGCAGTGGAGCGGTCAGTTCGAGTACATGGAGCGGGCCAAAGAGCGCCTGCAGATCGTGATTCCGTTGACCGTGTTTTTGATCTTTCTGTTGCTTTATTTGAACTTCGGCAGATTGGCCGAGACCCTGATCGTGATGCTTTCTTTGCCATTTGCCCTGGTGGGCGGGGTGTGGCTGATGGATTTTCTGCACTACAACATGAGCGTGGCGGTGGCGGTAGGGTTCATCGCCCTGGCCGGGGTGGCCGCCGAAACCGGGGTGGTGATGTTGATCTATCTGGACCAGGCCTGGCGTGAGGTCTGTTCGCGCCGCCAGGCCAGCGGCGAGGCGGTCACGCGGGCGGATCTCTATCACGCCATCATGGAGGGGGCGGTGGAGCGGGTGCGCCCGAAGATGATGACCGTGGTGGCGATCATGGCCGGACTCCTGCCGATCCTCTGGAGCACCGGCACCGGTTCCGAGGTGATGCGCCGCATCGCCGCCCCCATGGTGGGGGGTATGGTCTCTTCAACCGTATTGACCCTGATTGTGATTCCGGCGATCTACGGTCTGGTCAAGGGGTTTGCTATTCCCCTTAACCCGACTCCTGCGCCAGTCCGCAAAAATGATTGATCTCCTGATTGGCGATGTGGCTGGCAGCGATCAGTTGATGGATGGGTGGCGTGGCCTGTTCGATGGCTCCCGACTTGCACAGATGCTCCACGGCAGCCGCCACGTCTCCCATGGATTGCAGGCCTAATTGATAACAAATATTTTTAAGGGAGTGGCTTTCCATCAACCCCTCCTCCGTATTGCCGCTGTCCAGCGCACTCTGAATCCGCACGGGACGCTCCAGGATGCCCGACAGATAGTAGCGCAGAATTGGGTAAAATTCCTCTTCAAGTTCCTGTTGCATGATGACCAGTTTTTGCGGGTTTTTCAGCTCTCGATATTCAGTAAAAGTCTCCATGAACAGAGCACTCCTGTTACATGCCGGTGGATTGGAATATCTTTGATATCTGTTTCAAGACCGTTTCCGCCACGAACGGTTTGGCAATGATCTCCCTGGCCCCGAATGACTTGGCAATCTCCAGGATGTTGTTCGAGCGCATCACCGCATGGCCTCCGGAAATCGCGATCACCCTGATGCGAGGGTGATCGCGCATCAAGGTCGCCAACAGATCGATTCCGTCCACATTGGGCATGAAGATGTCCGTGATGATCAGATCCACCTTCTCTTTGCCGAGGATCGTCAGACAGGCCGCGCCATCGGTGGCCTCCAGTACCGTGTGACCCGCCTGCCGGAGAATGCCGGCCAGATAGAATCGATAGGTGTCGTCATCATCTACAACTATTATAGTTTTCACGTTGTTTTCACCGCGATCGTGCGTCACAGGATGGTTGCCAAGTACCATGTCGATCTTTTCGCAGACTTCATGAGAGCGAAACGGTTTGCTGATGCATTCCATGGCGCCGAATTTTTTGGCCACCCGCAAGGCCAACTGCTCACGCATGCATGGAGCGCCTCCGGACATCGCCATCACCTTGCAGTCCGGATAACGCTCCAGGATGGTGGCCAACAATTCAAAGCCATCCATCATGGGCATGAAGATGTCGGTAATGATCAGATCGAGTTTGTCCGTGGCCACATGCCGCAAACCTTGTAGTCCGTTGTCTGCGGCTTCCACGACGTGACCGGCCCTGGTCAGGATGGCAACCAGATACATCCGTGAGAATTCATCGTCATCGACCACCAGAATGCGTGCCATCTCATCTCTCCGTCACCCGCGTCGCACTTCATGCCAGCCGTGGTTTATCGTTGCGCCCGATAGGTCTTCATGATCTTGTAGCGGGCCAGAGCCTGCCGAATGGAACGCAACAACCCCTTCTTGCTCACCTGTCCTTTGACCAGATAATCCTGCGCCCCGTCGCGCACCGCCTGAACGGCCTTCTGATCGTCGTCGAGACCGGTGAAGACGATGATGGGCGTGTCCAGGTTCTTGCGCTTGAGACGACCGAAGGTCTCCTCGTAACCGTGACTGTCGGAAAGATTCAAATCCAGCAGGATCAGATCGAAGTGTTGCGCGTTGAGCAACGCCTCCGCCTCCTTGAAGGAGGTGGCATGGGCAAGATGCACCGTCGGCGTCATGTTGGCCGTCTCTGCGGCGTTGGCGAACTGGCCCAGCCAGCCATCGATCAGGGCGGAAAACTCTTCTTCGTCTTCGACGATCAAAAAGTGCATGCCTGTCCGCAGTTCGACCACCGGCGCGGGAGGGGCGACCGTGGGTTGCGCCAGAGCGGTGGCCTCCCCTGCCGCAGCGTGGGGATAGCCCATTTTCGTCATGGCGTCGATGATGAGATCCACTGCGGCTTCCGGCTCCAACCGGTCGGAGTTGACGACCAGATCATAATAGGTACGGTTGTTTTTGTAGCGCTTGAAAAGCTCCTTGAGAAACCGCGACCGCTCCTGCTCCACCGCAATGATCTTGGCCTTGGCCTCTTCCGGGGTGATGCCCTCTCTTTGCGCCACCCGTTTGATGCAGACCGCGCGCGTGCCCTCGATATGCACCCGGAAGACATTGGGATATTCCGCCAGGATCAGGCGCGCCCCACGCCCGATGATGACCCCACCCCGCTTCGAGATTTCCAGAACGGTCTTTATGATATTTTTATAATATCCTGAAGTTGTTTGTTCTGGCTTGACGAAGATGGAATAGAAAAAATTGTCAATGGCACGTGGCAATTTTTCGTCCATGAGCGATATCATCATTTTGGTCGAGTGGGTCTTGTTGGCCAGTTCGTCGATCATCGAATGGCCATAGCAGGGAACCTGCAGTCGCGCGGCCAGCAGTTCGGCGATCTTGCCGCCATTGGAACCGAAATTTCTGGAGACGGTGACCACCGGGGCTTGCCTGATCGCGGGCGGCTCGGCATGTGTGGCGCTGAAGAGACCCGAGCGGACCAGGCCGCCGATACCGATATTGTTTTCCATTACGAATTCTCCTGTCTGTTCAAGGGAGTTGGGGAAGCGCCGGGGTTCAACAGCCGGCGCATGTGTCGATGCCATATGCCGATCGGCCAGCCGAGCAGATGCTGCGACGGAGGGGGTTGGCTGGTGTCGATGGTTTCGGTCGGGGATGCCTGCCGCATGAAATGATGGCGTGAAAGGGCATGATAGACGGCATGCTTGAAGGTCCTGCCAGTGACCTGCCCCTTGATCAGATAATCCTGGGCGCCTTCCTGTACCGCCTGGAGCGCTTTTTTGTCATCGTCGAGCGCGGTAAAGACGATCACGGGAGTATCGAATGCCTTTTCGTTGATGCGTACAAAGGTCTCTTCGTAGCCTTTGCTGTCTGAAAGGTGCAAATCAAGCAAAATCAAGTCGTATTTATCCTGTCCCAGCAGTTGCTCCGCCTCCTGGAACGTGGTGGCCAGGGTCAGTTTGCACGTCGGCAGCCCCCCTTCCATGCCGGTATCCTCGTCCTCTTGCAACCAGGCGCTCATCAGCATGAAGAATTCGATCTCATCCTCGACGACCAGGAAATGGTGCTCGACACTGAAATCATGCACGTTCAATAGTTTTCTTTCCTGATGGAGCGCAGGGTCGGGCTTGCGGCTTTCCATGCCCGCCACGCAGTGGTCCAGATCGCAAATCCTCTGGGAAAGATGGCGGATGATCCGAAACGCCAACGAAGGATCCTGATGCAGACGCGAAATGAAGACGCGTGCATCGACCGTCAGCACGCGCGCATCCGTCCTGGCGGTCGCGGTGGTGAACCGTTTTTGACTGGGGGTGAACAGGGAGACGATCCCGAACACCTCCCCGGCGCCAGGCTCCACCAGCAGACATTGCCCGCCGGAAGTCTCCCGCGTGATGGCCACCTGACCTTCCTGCACCACGAAAAAGTGTTGCGCGCTGTCGCCCTGCCGGTAGATCACGCTGCCTGCCGGATAGTGCTTGCCCATCTCTCGGAATGCTTCCTGATGCACGGTCTCTCTCCCTTTCATTGCCACGGCCTGTGCGCCGTCTGGCCACGGAAGAGATCGCTGCGCAGCAGCAGCGACAGGATGACCCCACACAGCAGCAACAGGAATCCGGGCCAGATCAGCAGCGCCATGGCATGCACCAAGGCGGCCACGATCAACAGAAAACCAACGAGAATAAGGTATTCGGCGAATGTCTGCATTTTGCACAGCTCCCTCAGGGTCGTGCGAAATCGTGCCTCTTGCTGGTCAGTATTAGCTGTTGTTGCAAAAATTGCAAGATTTTTTTTGCAATTTTTGCATTTTTCGAAAATCATGGATCGGGTCATTGCGAATCCGTTACAGTTCTGAAAAAAATGGCTTGGCATGGGGTGAGATTCGTGGTATTGTTACTTGATTTGCCTGTTTTGCAAGTTATCGATTATATGCCGGAGACGCGCCATGTCAGAGGATTCGAACGATTTCGTCACCACATCCAAGGCCGCCAAGCTGTTGGGGGTCTCTCAGAGGACCATTCATTACTGGCTGGAGAGCGGCGTCATCAATGCCTGGAAAACCGCCGGCGGCCATTGCCGGATCCCCTTGAGCACCATCGAGCAGGTGCTGAACAAGCGCCAGGAGGAGTTGATGGCCATCGATGGGCCAGTGCTGACCCTGCTTCTGGTCGAGGATGAGCCGGAGTTGCGCGAGGTGACCAGCGCCGTGATCCAGAACTGGCAGTTGCCGATCCGGCTGGTGCTGGCGGAAAACGGTTACGAGGGCCTGATCCTGGCCGGCCAGCACAAGCCCGACATCATCCTCACCGACCTGATGATGCCTACCATGGATGGTTTTCAGATGATCAAGGCGCTCCGCAACGCATCGGATCTGAATGCCTCCCGCATCGTGGTCATGACGGCCCTGGAGCCGGACAGGGTGGCCGCGCTGGGGGGGGTGCCGGAGGATGTGCGGGTTTTGTACAAGCCGGTGCCGTTCGATGAATTGCAGGTCATCATCCGCGAGCGTTTGCGCGATGATCGGCGCGGCAGATTCCTGCTGCGTCGGCAGACCGCCGCCGGCACGGTCGGGTAACCCCCTGGCGCTTCAAGGTTCGCTGGCCGGATCCAACCAGGGGGTCAGCAGGTCCGGCATTTGCTGCGCCACTTCCACCAACTGGCGCACGCTGGTCTCTAAACTGCCCAGGTCCGCCCCCTGCGCGCTCTCTTTTTCCAGCCGGATGCAGGCATTTGTCAGCCGCATCAGCCCCATGGTTGCCGCCATCCCCTTGAGCCGGTGGGAGAGTTGTTGCAAAGCATCCAGTTCCCGTTGCGCCAACGCGGTTTGCATGCCCTGGAGGCGTCCGGGGAGATTGGCGAGAAACATCTCCAGCAGCCGTGGAAAATTGGCGCCGGTATCCTTGCGCAGTTGCGTGAGTCTCTCCAAATCGATCATCACCTCCTCCGGCGGGTTCGACGTGGCTCCCTGGGCAGGGACGGATCCGCCCATGCCGAGATAACGGTCCAACACATCGAGCAGTTCGTCGCGCCGCAACGGCTTGGCGAGGTGGAAATCGCATCCGGCGGCCTTGGTTTGCTCCCGATCCGATTGCATGGCATTGCCGGTCAGGGCGATCACCGGGATGCGACGCCGCCCGAGTGACGCTTCCTTGACCCGCAACTGACGCGTGGTTTCCAGACCATCCATGTCGGGCATCATGACATCCATCAGCACCAGATCGAACTCGGACAATGCGAACAATTGCAGGGCTTCGCTGCCGCTGGATGCCTCCTGCAACCGGCAAGGAGCGCCTTCCAGGAATGCCTGAACCACCAGTCGGTTGTCCTCGGTGTCGTCCACCAGCAGGATCCGCGGATTGGGGATCGGCGCCGCCAGGGGAGGGATGGCGTCTTGCGGCGCTGCGCTGTCCGCGTGTTCCCGCAGCGGCGGGTCGGCCTTGGGAAGCCGCAGGGTGAAACGAAAGGTGCTGCCAACCCCCTCCCGACTTTCCACCCGGATCTCTCCCCCCATGTGCGATACCAGTTGTTTGCAGATGTTCAGGCCCAGGCCGCTCCCCCCAAAGCGTCGCGTGGTCGAATCCTCGGCCTGCTTGAAAGGTTCGAAGATCGCCTCGAGACGGTTGTCCGGGATGCCGATCCCCGTATCCCGCACGGAAAAAAGGAGGGTTTCGTCCGTCTCCCTCGTGGCGCCGAGGACGACCTCCCCATGGTGGGTGAATTTGATGGCGTTGCCCAACAGGTTCAGCAAGATCTGCCGCAGCCTGCGCGGATCGCCGATCACATGCTCCGGCAGTCCGGGATCCAGTTCCGCCGCCATGCGGATCCCCTTGGCCTGGGCGTTGGCGTGGATGATCTCCAGGGCGGTGTTGATTTCGTTGCGCAAGGGAAAGGAGATCTGCTCCGTACTCAATTGACCCGCCTCGATCTTGGAGAGATCCAGAATGTCGTCGATCAGCGCCATGAGGGCGTCTCCGGCGCGATTGGCGACCCGCAGGAGATGCTGTTCCTTGGCGGTCAGTCCGCAGGAGCGGGTGAGGACCTGGCCCACGCCGAGAATGGTATTCATGGGGGTGCGGATGTCGTGACTCATGGTGGCCAGAAAACGGCTTTTGGCCTGATTGGCCTGTTCCGCTTCCTGTCTGGCGGCGCGCAGGGCATTTTCCAGGAGTTTTCTTTCCGTGATGTCGATCACCACCCCATCCCAGAGCGTATCCCCGTTTGTTTCCGCATGGGGTTTCGACTGGATTTGCAGCCAGCGTGTTTTGCCATTCACCTGAAAGCGTCCGATCCAGAAGAGCGGCTCCTTGGCGTTGGTGCATTGTTGGTTATAGTCGATGAATTGTTGGTGTTCCTCAGGGTGGGTTGTGGTAAAAATATTCTTAAAATCTTGCATGATTACCGCACGATCCATGCCTATCAATAAACAGAAAGGATCGCTGACGTAATCAAAGGCGCATGCCCCCGCGACATCCAGTCGGAGGGTGTATACCCCGACCGGGATGCGCGTGGCCAGTTGTTCATAGCGTGCATGGCTCGCGAGGATCTCTTCTTCCATCTGTTTGCGGCTCGAGATGTCCTGGTGCGTGCCGACCGCGCGCAAAGGTCTGCCGTCGCGATTGCGGGCAACCACCTTGCCACGATCGAGGATCCACAGCCAGGTCCCGGCACGCGTGCGCAACCGGTGCTCGGTATGATGGTGGGAGGCGTTGCCGGCCAGCAACTCGTCCATGGAGGTCCGTACCAGGTCGCGATCCTCCGGATGAATCAGCCGTTCCCATGTCTGGATGTGCGGTTCCAGTTCGTCCGGATGGTAGCCGAGCATCTCGTACCAGCGGTTGCTGAAAAAGACCCTGCCGGAAGCAATGGACCAATCCCACAGGCCGTCGTTGCTCCCTTCCAAGGCATACTTGCACCGTTCCTCGTTGATCTGCAATTCCTGACGCAGTCGCTCGGATTCGATGCGCGCATTGTATAATTTAAGGAAAATGGAGACCTTGGAGAGGAGAATGACTTCATTTATGGGCTTTTCGATATAATCCACCGCTCCGGAACGATACCCCTGCAGGCGATGCAAGTCGTCCTTGTAGGCTGCGGTCAGGAACAGAATCGGCAAATTGCGTGTCGTCTCCAATTGGGCCGCCATTTGCACCACTTCGAAGCCGTTCATGTCCGGCATGTTCACGTCCAGCAAGACCAGGGCGAAATCGTGTGCCAGCATCAGTCCCAGGGCTTCGTTGCCGGTGTGTGCTTCCACGATGTCGGCATCCACGGCGTGCAAGAGGGCGCGCAGGGCCTTCAGATTGGCCTGAATGTCATCCACGATCAGGATCAGGGGGCGCATGGGTTCGTTCATCGCTCTTGACAGTAGGGGTGGAATGGAGATATTTTGCAATTCAAGCAATTTCTGAAAAAATGATAACAACTCCGGATGGGGAATGTCAATGGCCGAATGGTCACTATCGTGGAATAAATTATCACGATTCATCAGGCTTGTCGGTTCCGTCCGGATCACACCCGCAACCATCCGGCATTGGCGCTTTTTTTTCTTTTTTTGTCTGGCGTTCTTCCCCCTCTCTCCTCTGCTGGCCGACAGTCAGGCGCCGCGTCGCATTACGGCGGTGGTCCTGCGTGACTTTCCCCCCTTGTACCAGACCGATGCCGATGGCAATCCCGCAGGGTTTGCCGTGGATGTTTTGCAAGAGGTTGCGGCAGCGGCCAGGTTGGAACTGCGATATCTGACCGTGGAAAACTGGGAGGAGGCGGCGCGTGCGTTGCGGGACAACCATGCCGACCTCATGCCTTCCATGGGCGTCACGGACAAATGGCGGGAGGAGTTCCTGGTTTCGGAACGGGTGGAAACGATACGGGTGTCCTGTTTCGTGCGTCGGGACGACCCAAGGCCGCGGGATTGCGCCCGGTTGGCGGGGGAGAGGGTGGCGGCCATCCGGCAGGGTGCGGCTTTTCAGAAGTTGGAACGGATGACCGGGATCGATCTGGTCCCCACCATGACGGTGGAAACCGCCTTGTTTCAGCTCGTCAACCGGATGGTGGACATCCTGATCGCGCCCCACGAGGTGGTGTTGAGCAAGGCGAGGACCATCCATCTGGCCGGGAAGATCACGCCGGTGGGCGAACCCTTTCTGGAGCTGGAACGGGCCATGATGCTGCGCAAGGAGCTGGCCGGTCTGCTCCCCGCCATCGATGCCGGGGTGCGCTCCGTCACGCAATCGCTGCGCTATCGGGAACTCCGGCACCAATGGCATGGCGAGGGGGATCGGTTGGTCCGGGAGGGGGGGAACGCGACGCGGTTTTTTTTGTTTCTGGCGTTGGTTGTCGTCGGGAATTGGCTGATGGCCTGGCGCAGGCGCGTCCCTGGCTGGTCCCTGGATGGGCTGCACAATCAGGTGATCGGCTGGTTGATCCTGATGACCTCGATGCTCCTGACCTTTCTCGCCTGGTATTTTTCCAACCTGACCATGGAAGAACGCAAACGGGACAATTTCGCCTTCGAGGTGGAAGAGGCCCGCCTGGCCATCCATAAACGCATGCGGGAATACGAGCAGGTGCTGCGGGGCGGGGTGGGATTGTTCAACGCCTCCAGTGAGGTGACCCGCTCCGGCTGGCATCACTACGTCAAGACCTTGCAGATCGATACCTATTGGCCGGGCATTCAAGGCGTCGGCTTCTCCCTGATGGTGCCACCCAAAGAACAGGAGGCCCTGGTGGAACGCATGCGCCAGGAAGGGTTCGCGGATTTCGCCATCAAGCCACCCGGCGAGCGTGACCAGTACAGCGCCATCGTCTTCCTGGAACCCTTTTCCGGGCGCAATCTGCGCGCCTTCGGGTACGACATGTGGTCCGAGAAGGTGCGTCGCAGCGCCATGGCGCAAGCCAGGGACAGCGGTTTGCCCGCGCTTTCCGGTCGGGTGACCCTGGTGCAGGAGACCGACAAGGATATCCAGACCGGTGTCCTGATGTACCTGCCGGTCTACCGCGCCAATCAGCCCGTATCGACCCTCGAGGAGCGCCGGAAGGCGTTGCTCGGCTTCGTCTACAGTCCGTTTCGCATGGGGGATCTGCTGCAGGGCATTCTGGGTTACGGCGTTCCGGCCCTGGATTTCATCATCTATGACGGTTCGGAGCCGCAACCGGAGCATCTCTTGTACGCCACCTGGCATATCGGGGCGGAAGCATCGACCAGGCCGGCCAGGGCACTCTTTACCCAGGAGATCCACCTGGATCTGCCCGGACGCACGTGGCTGGTCCGTTTTTTCAGCAAGCCCTCGTTCGAACAGGCGATGGAAAGCCATCAGCCCCTGGTGGTCGCGGTATTGGGGGGGCTGGTGGATGTGTTTTTGTTCATTATTGTTCTCTCCCTGTCCGGCCAGAAGGAGCGCATCCAGGCGCAGGCGCGGCGGATCGCCAAGGAACTGCATGAGCGGGATGAAAATTACAGAATTATGGTGGATAATGTAAAGGATGTCATCTTCCGAACCGACATCGAAGGCCGCTGGCGTTTTCTCAATCCGGCCTGGGCGGAGATCACCGGTCATTCCGTACAGGAGTCGCTGGGCAGGCCGTTCATTCACGGGTTGCATCCCGATGAGCATGCACGGGCGCGGGATGGGTTTCACCATCTCATGCATGGCAGCGTGGATGCGGTGCGGGACACCTTCAAGGGGCTGCATGCCACCGGGCGCCCTTTGTGGATCGAGGTCTATGCGATTCCTTTGAGCGGAGAAGACGGCGTTCCCCAAGGCGTTGCGGGCACCTTGCGGGATATCACCCTGCGCAAGGAGTTCGAGACGGTGATGGTGGAGGCGCGGCATGCGGCGGAAACGGCCAATCGGGCCAAATCCGAATTCCTGGCCAACATCTCCCACGAGTTGCGCACGCCGCTCAACAGCATGTTGATCCTGGCCGGGCAATTGGCCAGGGCCGCGAATCTCTCCCCCGAGCAGAGCGAATCGGCGCGGATCATCCATGCCAGCGGCACCGAGTTGCTCGATCTGATCCAGGACCTGCTGGATCTTTCCAAGGTCGAGGCCGGATATGTCGAAGTGACGCCCGAGGAGGTCTGGCTGGACCGTCTGCTGGAGACGTTGCACGCCAGATTTCTGCCGGTCGCTTCGGAAAAGTGGGTCATGCTGGAATTTTTGGCCGACACCGGCATCCCGCGCGTTTTTCATACGGATGGTGCCAAGCTGAAGCACATTCTGCAGAACCTGCTGGCCAATGCCTTGAAATTCACGGAGCAGGGCGGGGTGACGCTGCGTATCGGTCGTCCGGACGCAACACTCGCCGGGTCAGCGCCGCGCGCCAGCCAGTTGGCCTTTTGCATTGCCGATACGGGCATCGGCATCCCCGCCGGTCAATGGGAGGTGATTTTCGAGACCTTTCGGCAGGGGGATGGTTCCACCAGCCGCAAATACGGCGGCAGTGGTCTGGGGCTTGCCATTGCCCGCAAGCTGGCGCGTCTGCTGGGGGGGGAGATTCATCTGGAGAGCCGTGAGGGGCAGGGGAGCCGCTTTACCCTGGTATTGCCGGAACTCGTCAGCGAGAGCCAGCCCATACCCGAACCGATGGAATACCTGACCCTGGACCTGGACTCCGTCGGCAGGGATCGACCGACCGTGCGCAGCACGCAGCGCTCCCCCATGGCCTGTCCACTGACTGTCCATGGGCAGGAGAGCGCCATGGACCCATTGTGTATCGATGGTCATCCTGTGAATCTCCTGGTGGTGGATGACGACATGCGCTTTGCGTTTTCATTGGCCAATGAACTGCAAAAAAGGGTCGCGCAAGTCCGGATCGCCGCCAATGGCGTGCGGGCGCTCCAATTGTTGGAGGCCTCTTTGCAGGTGGATGTCATCCTGTTGGATCTGCGCATGCCCGAAATGGATGGCTTGCAAACCTTGCAGGCCATTCGTGCCAGCGAACGGTGGTGTGCTGTTCCCGTTGTGATCCTGACGGCCATCTCCCTGCCCGAGGAACGGGCCGCCTGTCTTGATGCCGGGGCGGATGGTTATCTGACCAAACCCGTTGACATGGCGGAGATCTGGCGGGAGTTGGAACGTCTGCAGGGGGTTTCCGCTCCTCACTGATCATGCCGGCGGTTCCAGACGATCCGCGCGGCGCAGTTCCGGGAAGATTCCGGCCCACAAGCCGGTGACGACCAGGGCGCCGATTCCGCCGAACATGGCGGAGCCGACCAGGCCCAGAAAGCGCGCCACCACGCCGCTTTCGAATTCGCCCAGTTCGTTGGAGGCGCTGATGAACAGACCGGAAACGGCTGCGACCCGTCCGCGCATCGCGTCGGGGGTGACGATCTGTACCAGGTTTTGGCGCACGAACACCGACACGGAATCCGCCGCCCCGGCGATCATCAGGGCGAGCATGGAGAGCGGCAGTTGCGTCGAAAGGGCGAAGATCAAGGTGGCGGCGCCAAAGACCGACACCCCGCCGAGCATCCAAGGCCCCGCGTGACGCCGGATCGGCAGAAAGGCCAAGGTCAGGGTCATGCCGCCCGCGCCCAGGGCAAACAGGGTGCGCAGCCACCCCAGCCCTTCCGGCCCGGTTGCCAGGATCTCCTTGGCGTAGGCCGGCAGGAGCGCCGTGACCCCGCCCAGCAGCACCGCGAACAGGTCGAGGGAGATGGCGCCCAGCACGATCCTGCTGTTGCGCAGATGGGTCAATCCCTCGCGGATCATGACCAGGCGTGACGTGCCGGCGACCTGTTGTGGCCGGGCATCGATGGGCAGAAAGAGAAGACGCCCGACGGCCAGGGTGGCAAGGAGATAGATCGCGCCGGCGACGCCGATGGCGAGCGTCGGGGAGATGGCGCTCAGCATCCCCCCCAGCCACGGCCCGGCGATCATGCCGATCTGCATGCCGAGGGTGCTCCAGGCGATGGCCATGGGCAGCACCGCGCGGGGGACCAGGGCCGGGGCCAGTGCCATTCTGGCCGGCATCTCGAAGGCGCGCGCCGCCCCGAAAATGGCCGCGATGCCGAATATGGCCGTCAGGGAGGGTTTTTCTGCCAGCGACAGGATGGAGAAACCAAGCGCGCAGGACAACTGCACCAGGCTGCAAACCAGGAGGATGCGACGCCGGTCGTGGTGGTCCGCCACGGCCCCGGCCACCAGCGCCAGCAGGAACATGGGCAGAAACTGCGCCAGTCCCAAAATGCCCACCAGGAACATGCTCTCCTTGACTCCCAACTCCAGGCGGGCGCTGGCATAAACCAGCCAGCCCAATGCCACGCTTTGCATCAGGGTGGCGGTGGTGCCGGCGACCCGTCCGGTCCAGAAGGTGGCGAAGGCGGTGTGGCCGAATACGAGGCGAAATGACATGGAATTTCCTTGGAATGAGCGCGGCGGCCTCAGCGGTACTCGACGGCAACGAAGCGAAAAGAGCGATTGATGGCGGGCAGGATCGCATCGAATTGCCCCTTCCGCGCCGCCGGGTATTCCAGGGAGTAGGTGGCGAAGATTGTCGCGGCGGGGTTGCCGATGGATTTGGTGTAGACGATGCGATTGCCCTTGGTGCCCGATGCGATATGCCCATCTTTTATTACGGTCTGGTAGGTCACCTGGATCCCATCCTCGCGCAACCGCTGGATGGTTTTTGCAAAGTGATCGTGGAGGGTCTGGTTGAAGATGTTGTGCGCGGCATAGGCGATCATTCTGGTCTGCCCGTCCGCCGAGACGAAAGTCGCCCCGTCGCCGTTTTCGGATTCGCGGGCCATGGTCAGAAAGGCCGGGCGGGTGATGGCGAACCCGAAGCGGATATTGGTGTAGGGCAGGAAAGCCCCCGGTTGTTCTTCTGCCAGGGCGTTCAGGCCGGACAGCAGAAGGATGACCAGCGGCCAATACCACGTTTTGTTTGGCATCTCTTCTCTCCGGCAGAGATTTCTGCTAGGTTCGACCCGTCTTTACGATCCCCCGGCGGTCATTTTATCCCGTCTGGAGGGCAGGGGAAAGGAGGGGGAGAGGTCTGGCCAGCCAATGAGGCAACATGATGCCATCGTCAAGAAATGAAAAAAGCATCCTGGTGACCGGGTGTTCCTCCGGCATAGGCCGCCTGGCGGCCCTGACCCTCCGGGAGCGGGGCTGGCGGGTCTTTGCCACGGTACGTCGGGAGCGGGACCTGATCGCCTTGCGGGAGACCGGCCTGGAGGCGTGTCGATTGGATCTGGCGGACTCCGCCTCGATCCGGGAGGCGATGGATTGGGTGCTCGAGCAAAGCGGCGGGCGGTTGGACGCCTTGTTCAACAACGGGGCCTTTGGCCAGCCCGGTGCCTTGGAGGATCTGTCGCGGGAGGCGTTGCGGGAGCAGTTCGAGGTCAATCTTTTCGGGACACACGAATTGACCCGCCGGATCATCCCGGTGATGCGGGCGGCGGGCAGTGGGCGGATCGTGCAGAACAGTTCGGTGCTGGGGTTTGTGGCCCTCAGGTATCGCGGGGCCTACATCGCCTCCAAGTTCGCCCTGGAGGGGTTGACCGACACCTTGCGTCTGGAACTGGCCGGCAGCGGCATCCGGGTGATCCTGATCGAGCCAGGCCCCATTGCCACGCGCTTTCGCGCCAACGGTCTGGCCGCGTTCCAACGGCACATCGACGCGCAAGGCAGCATTCATCGGGAGGCCTATCGCAAGGAGGTGGCCCGGCTCGGAAACGAAACGGCGGACACGCCGTTCACCCTCCCCCCGGAAGCGGTGGTGCACCGGTTGATCCATGCCCTGGAAAGCCCGCGCCCCCGTCTGCGCTATCGGGTGACCGCACCCACCCGGATTTTTGCCATTCTGAAACGCATCCTTCCTGCCGTCTGGCTGGACGCCATTCTGGTCAGGGTGTAGCGTGGTCATCAATGTCAAGGTCATGGACATGTCTTTTCTTCAGTGGTGGCGCTGATCAGGATGGCTGATCCTGCCATGAAATCCCTTGCCGCCGCAGGGCAATCGCATTTAGATTCAATCCGTCAAGAGGCCACCCGGAACTGAAAGAGCGCACCATGAGCACGCTTGCCCATATTACCCTGGAGCACTTCACCGCGTTCGCCGCTCTGGACCAGGCGCTTTCTCCGGGCGTGAATGTCGTCATTGGGGCCAATGGCACCGGAAAGACCCATCTGCTCAAGGTGCTGTACGCGGCCTGCGCGGTGACCGTGGGAGAAGATCGGGACAAGGGCTTCGCACTCAAACTGCGCAATGTATTCAATCCCTTCGAAGGACGCATGGGGCGCTTGGCGCGCCGTATCGCCACCAGCGTTACGACCAGGGGGGTCGTCACGCTGACTGGTCCTGCAACAAAACTTTCTTTTGAATTTTCTAATCACACGGTTTTACCGGATCGTGTGACTGTCACCGGTGAATCGGCCTGGAAAAAACACACGCTCACCAGCGCCTACATTCCGGTCAAGGAGATGCTGGCCCACGCACCCGGTTTCCTCGCCACGACCGCCAATCGGGAAATCGCCTTCGAAGAAATCTATCCGGACATTCTCAAGCGGGCCTATCTGCCCAAACTGATGGGACCCCCAGGTCAAAGCCGCCAGAGACTGTTGACCGCTCTGCAAGAGAGTATCGAGGGCAAAGTAATCACAAAGGGCGAATATTTCTTTCTCAAGAATCGGCAAGGAAACCTGGAATTCACCCTGCTCGCCGAGGGGATGCGCAAACTGGCACTGATCTGGCTGTTGATCCAGAACGGGACGTTGCAATCCGGATCGGTGCTCTTCTGGGACGAACCCGAGGCCAACCTGAACCCGGCACTGATTGGAAAAGTGGTCGATGTCATTCTGGAATTGCAGCGACAGGGTGTTCAGGTTTTTCTGACCACCCACAATTATGTCTTGCTGAAAGAATTTGATCTGCGTTTGCAGCCTGGGGATCAAATTCACTACATGTCATTGTTCCGCGATGATTCCGGTACCGTGTCGGTGAGCGGTGGGGAGAGCTGTCTGGATCTCAATCCGAATGCCATTGCCGACACGTTCGACGCACTTTACGACCGCGAGATCCGCCGCAGTCTGGGGGGCGTGCGACCATGACCGTGCTGACCGAAGGGCACCTGCAGCTCACATTGCCTCCCGGTGTGGTCGGACGAAAATTCGACGACGCTTCCCATGGCCTGAGCCATTGCATGCAGGCAGTCGATTTCATCATCGAGTTGCCGAATCAGATCTGGTTCGTGGAATTCAAAGATCCTGAAGCTGGAACCGAACCCAACCAGCAACACATCGAACAATTTCTCAGCGGGACCCTTGATCACACACTGAAAACGAAACTTCGGGACTCCTGGCTGTATGAATGGGCCTGCGGAAGAACCGACAAGCCCATCCATTTCTACGTTTTGATCGGAGCCTGCACGCTCACGAAACGCGATCTCCTTCGCCGGCTGTCTGGTCATGAATCTGGAAACCTGGAATCAGACCTTTCCGGACTATCCTGTCCGACGGACCAACCCATAAGCCGGAATCCCCGATCAACAAGGCATACGCCATGAACATCATCACCCAGCCCGGTTCCATCTGATGCGGTTGTCCTGCTTGCCGACGCCATCCCTTGCCATGCCTGCTGGATTTCGTGTGTGGGATGCGTTAAACTGATCCACATCAGGATTCGCGACCGGCGCGTTCGGGTGGCCCAACTCTTACGGAACAAGGAGACCTCCATGGCCGAATTCACCATTACCGGAGAGATCGATCCGTTCTTGCACGTCTCGTTGGCTCAGGGGGAGTCGATTCTGGCGGAATCCAATGCCATGGTGATGATGGAAGAGACCCTGGTCCTCGACGGCAGCCTGGGCAACCAGGGGATCTTCGGCTCCATCATGCGCCGTCTGGCCAACGAGGAGACCATCTTTCAACAAAAAATCACCGCCAAACACGGTGCGGGGGATGTGCTGCTGGCGGCGCCCTTTCCCGGGGGGATGCATCTGTTCGATGTGGGGGAGCAGCAATACTGTCTGGCGGATGGGGCCTTTCTGGCCTCCACGGACGGGGTGACGGTCAAAACGGTCATGCAGAACCTGGGGCACGCCATCTTCGGCGGCACCGGCGGGTTTTTCATCCAGCGTACCGAGGGGCGCGGCAAACTGGCCGTCGCCTCCTTCGGCTCGGTCTTTTTGCTGGATGTCAAACCCGGACAGCCCCTGACCATCGACAACGAACATATCGTTGCCTGGGAGCAGCAACTGGAGTACGAAATCACCACCCCGAACAGCGGTCGGGGCATGCTCGGCGGACTCCTGAGCGCAGCCACCAGCGGGGAGATGCTGGTGCTGCGCTTCTCCGGACAGGGGCGGATCCTCCTCTCCTCGCGCAACAAGAAAACCCTGCTCGCCTGGCTGGGGGAGAACCTGCCCGCGCCCAAAACCGCATGACCCGTCAGGCGCTTCGCTTGCGCTCGCGTGGGGAATCCCCCAGGAGATTCGGAAAACGCAGCCTGGACAGCGGATGCCGTGCTGCCCGCGAGACCAGTGCGCTCAACTCGTTGCGCGCCGCGTCCGCTTCCTGGAGCGCACTCTCCAGACGGGCGGTCAGTGAGTCCAGTTCGGCGCGGATGTCGGTCGGCGAGCACAAGGAGAGGGTCTGTGCATCCGTGCGCAGGGTGGCGATGCGTTCCTTGACGCGGAATTCGTTCTCGCTGTTGACCGCCAGCAGGACCAGCAGGGGAGCGGTCAGGACCGTCAATGCGTGCGGGTCGTGAATGGGCAGCCGGCTGCCGGGCATGAATTTGCCCTGCCTTTCCCGCTGATCGTCCACGCTCAGGTCGATGTAGCGGCCCAGTTCCAGGGCGTTGACCACGGTGCAGGCACGCGCTCCCACCCCGTACAGGGCCACCGCCCCCCCCGCATCGCGCCAGCGCCGCAGCGTCCATGAGAGCCGCTCGGCGTATTGATGGACCTGGCTGGCATAGGCCATGCCTTGTTCCAGGGTGGGGCCGGCGCTGCTTTCGTCTGCGGTTGGCACACCGCGATTGGCCAGCACCATCATCACCCCGCCGGAAAAGAGGTCGTAATGCCTCCAGATCAGCGGCGCGAATCCCCGCATGCCGAGCAGACGCCGCAACACCGGACGCGTGAAGAAATTGACGTGCTCCTCCCACAGGACGGAACAATCCCCGTGCGGCATGGCCATGCCGATGTCGGGCACCTCGACCAGCAGCACCCCATCCTCGGTGAGCATCGACTCCATGAGCTGGAAGGCATGATGCAGATCCTCGATGTGTTCCAGAACCTCGCGGATCACCACCGCCTTGAAGCGGCCATGGCGATGCACCGCATCCCGGCATACCGCTTCGGTCAGGATGCTGGAATAGACCGTGAATCCCTTGGCACGGGCCGACTCCCCGGCCACCGGGTTCGGCTCCACGCCAACCACAGGACCAAAGCCGGCCTGACGCAGCTTTTCCAGAAACATGCCGTCGTTGCACCCCACCTCGAAGATCGCCCCGCCGCCGAGATGTTCCTTGAGCAGGACCACCTCCTCCGCAGCGTGGGGCTGGGGCTTCCAGGAACTGAAGCAGTAGTTGTACTGCCGATAGAGAATGGCCGGATCGATGGGCTGGAGATTCTGCACCAGCCCGCAGGAGGGACAGATGTGGACGGAGAGCGGGAACCGCTCTTCCGGGG
>JADGAR010000005.1 GCA_015231915.1 Magnetococcales bacterium | reverse complement strand
GGGTGGAGGAGCTCTTTTTGGGCAGCGGGGCCTGTTTGGGTTTCCGCAGGCGCGGGACATACGCCGCCTCCTCCGGGGGTTGGGCATCGTCGTCGTCGTCGCTCGCGGGCGTGGCGGCGCGGGGAGGCGGTCTTTTGGCAGCCGGTGCTGCGGCGGGCAGCGCTGCCTGTTGCGCGGGCATGGCGGGGGTCGGCAGCTTCTCCAGCGACGCGGCGTCGAGCTGCAGCAAAGACAACAGCAGATCTTCCTCCAGGACCGTGGAGATGAGCGTGTACACGGTGGTGTCGCTCAGCGCTTCCAGATCCTTGTTGGAGTCGAAGGAGGGCTGGGTGGCGACGATGGCGCCCACCGATTCCATCAGCGCCTTGACGGTGTTGTATTGGGTGACCTTGTCTTCCTTGCCTGCCGGCAGGGTGTTCGTGACCACATAGAAGCGGCGACCGTGGGTGATGGCGTCGGTCACGGCTGCGGGATGATTGGCGAGGTCGAAGGTGTGGCCGCCAGCCGGCGCGGCGCTCTTGGGGGTCGGCGGCAGGGCGGCGGCGGTCAGCACGACACCTTTCGGCCCGGTATCCTCCGCCGGTTTTTCGACAGGTTTTTCTTCGGGCGCGGCGGGTTTCGGGAGCTCCTTGGGCGGGGGCAAGGCCATGCCGGCCCCTTCCAGAATGGCCTGGATGGTGGCGATCTGCTCGCTGGCGTCCACGGAGTCGCTGCCCGTCACGTCATGGATCATGGTTTGCAGCTTGTCCAGACCCGACAGCAGACTGTCGGTGACGGCGGGCGTCACCGACATGGACTTGTCCCGGACCTTGCCCAGGAGGTTTTCCATGGTGTGGCTCAGCTTGGTGATGCTGGAGAGGCCGAAAAAGCCCGCAGAGCCTTTGATCGAGTGGACCCCACGGAAAAGCCGGTTGATGATTTCCGGGTCGGTGTTGTCCCCTTGTTCCTCCAGGGTCAGGAGGTCGGGTTCGATGGTCTCCAGGTGTTCCGTGGCTTCCTGCACGAACATGCCCAACAGTTCATCATCTTCCTCGGACATATGGAAATTTCCCCTAGTGCCGCGCGGCGTTTCTGTTACGGTTGTTACGGTTTGTGACTATCTTTCTTTTGCAATTCATTCTACTTCACAGTGTGCACGAAAATCAAGGCGCGCCGCAGTCAATTCCTTAGCCGGAAATGCAATTTTCCGTCAGGGAGCAATAAAAATGAAGCGGCCTGAAAATTTTTATATCATTTTCGGAATGGTTCGGCTAGACTGAATCCGTTTTGGAAGTGCCATTCTGTCCGGCGGGCCTGTTACATATTGTGACGCACACCGACCGTGGCGCGTTGCGTGGGTCGCTCCCATGCGCAATCCATTCTACAGAACACTTGCTTTTCAGGTCTAACAGGGAGAGTTGCGATATGAACAAATCAGTCGTTTCGGAGATCCTGCACGAGCCGGCGGTGGACAACAACGACACCCATCTCTGGATGGCGGTCATGGACCGGGCGGTACGGGATCTGGTGGCCTTGGAGCGGTACCGGCAGGATCCCGCAGTGATGGAGGATCCGGTCTTTCGTTACGATTACCGCACGTTGCGGAAATGGTTTCACTCCTCCTCCATGGAGCCGGGTTCCTTCAACTGGATCTGTTCCCTGGTGAACATCGATCCCAAGTGGGCGTTGAACCGGCTGGAAGATCGGCTGAAAGTCTGTATCGGTCCCTCCTCGCGGCGCAACGCGGGCCAGAACAAAGCCCAGCCGATCCTGCCGGTGGATGAGGACGAGGACGAGGAACTTGGCGGAGATATCGCTGAGGCGGCTTGATCAGCGGCATTTTCGTGCAGAGGGAAAACCGGGCGTGTTGCCCGGTTTTTTTTTCAATGAAGCAGCAATGGAGAAAGTCGCATGACATCGCACACCGTACCACCGGACTCCTGGGCGCGGGGCGCAGCCTTTCTGGGGACCCGGCATCCCGTGCTCGGGGGGGCCATGTCGTGGCTGTCCGAGCGGCATCTGGTGGCCGCCATTTCCAATGCCGGGGGGTTTGGCGTCCTGGCCACCGGGAGCATGCCGGTGGAATTGGCGCGGGAGGAGGTCCGCGCCACCCGCGCTTTGACCAGTCAGCCCTTCGGCATCAACCTGATCACCATGAATCCGGACCTGCCCGCCTATGTGGAGATGGTCATCGCGGAAAGGATGACCCATTGCGTCCTGGCGGGCGGCATTCCCCGCAACGATACCATCGATGCCCTGAGGAGCGCCGGGATCCGGGTGATCCTGTTCGCGCCCTCCCTCGCCCTGGCGCGCCGTCTGATCCAGCGCGGGGCGGAGGCCCTGATCATCGAGGGGCACGAGGCGGGAGGGCACGTGGGACCGGTTTCGACCACGGTGCTGGCCCAGGAGATCCTGCCCCATGTCCGGGGGGAGGTGCCGGTCTTCGTGGCCGGGGGGATCGCCAACGCGGAGATGACCGCCGCCATGGCGGGGCTGGGGGCGGCTGGGGTGCAGGTGGGGACCCGCTTCGTCTGCGCTGCGGAGTGCATCGCCCACGACAATTTCAAGCAGTGTTTCATCAGGGCACAATCCAGGGATGCCCAGGTGACGGTGCAGTTCGATCCGGCCCTGCCGGTGATCCCGGTGCGCGCCCTGGTCAACAAGGGGACCGAGCGGTTCAACCAGTTGCAGATGGCGTTGCTCCAGGAAGTGCGGGAGGGTCGCAAGGCCCGCGCGGATGCCCAACTGGATCTGGAACGGTTCTGGGCCGGCGCGTTGCGCCGCGCCGCCATCGACGGCGACGTGGAGCACGGTTCGGTGATGGCCGGTCAGAGCGTGGGGCTGGTGCGTTCCATTCAACCCGCCGCCGAGATCATTGCGGAATTGGTGGCCGGGGTGGGTTCGGGTTACCAAATGGTTTGTAATGCCTGAATATGGTGTAAATGATCATCCTTGGTGATCAATGGTGCCCTGTAATGGATCGCTGTCGCGGCGATCAGGCGATCCGCAGGATCCTTGTGGACGAAAATCGCGGATTGCGCCAAAACGGCAATGGCTGGTGTGATCGGGAGAATCTCCAGATTCATGGCTGCAATGAGATCGGCCAGGAAGATGCGGGCATCAATATCTTGCCGTAATCGTCCTTTGGAGAACAACATGGCGATTTCCCATAGGCTGATGTCCGAACAGGACAGGCAGTTTGTCTGTAATCCCTGTTCAATGGCCAAGCTGGCGGAGGCGCCGAGTCTGTGCGGCGCGTCAGCC
Source organism: Magnetococcales bacterium (assembly GCA_015231915.1). GTDB lineage: Bacteria > Pseudomonadota > Magnetococcia > Magnetococcales > Magnetaquicoccaceae > Magnetaquiglobus. The sequence continues at coordinate 96,472 of JADGAR010000005.1, read as the reverse complement.
CAGAACAGCATGGCATGCGTATCACAGATGATCCTCATCCCCGGTCCATTCATGCTCTTCGTCCAGTGGGGCCAGGATATCGCCGACGATGACGGAACCACGCAGCATGGCCAAGCGTTTGCGGGCCGCGTCCGTTTCATTCGGTTCCGGGGCCAGGCGCGCGAAAACCTGGCCACGCGACGTGAGTCGGATCACCTCTCCCTCTTCCACGCGCCTTAAATAGTCGGGCAGGTGGGCCTGAAATTCGGCGGTATCGATTTGCATCATGGCGGTTCCGTCCCGGTTGGCGTGGTGAATTGCGTGACAGCTTATCCCCATTTTTGCCGTGTGGGCAAGCACCGGCAAAATCGCCGCCCGGCGGGCGGGCAGAAACTGCCTGTCGATGGGAGGAAGTTGCCGGGCAGGTCGCAGGCTTTGTCGCAGTAAAATCCTTTTATTTCATCATGTTGATATTATGGCACGCCGGTTGATAATGGAGTGCTCTTGAAGGCGTTCCGACCGTATCCTTGCCGAGCCTCTACGGGAGTATGCAATGACACCAGCCAAAATGTCCCTGTTCCAGTTGGAACCTCGCTCCGCCCCCGCCATGGAAAAACCGACCTCTGCTCAGGCCGTCCGGGAGGAGGCCGACCGTTTCCAGGAGGCCCTGCGCAAGGCCGAGGCCCGCAAGCCCGATGCCAGGCCGGAAACGGACCAGGAGCCGCCGGCGCGCGTGGATCGCAATCAGGAGTCGCTGGAGGTCCATCAGCGGCAGCAACGGGAACTCCGCGAGTTGCGCACCGACCGTGAGGATCGTCAAGAGCAATCCGAACAGGCGCAGGAGTTGCAAGAGGCCGGCGACGACTCTGCCGACGCACGGATCCAAAAAGAGGCGGCCAAGGCCGACAAGGGCAGGGATCGTCGGAAAGGGCAGGATGGCCGGGAGATCCTGGCGCTCCCCGTGGTCGCCCATCCGCTCCCCCAGGTCGCCGGCATGCCCCAGCCTGCCCCGGGGCTGGCGACGAGTCCGGTCGGCGGGCAACTCCCGCCTCCCCCGCTGAACGGGGCGACCGGACCGGGAGGAGAAAACCGCCCGGTTCTCCCCGGCATGCCGGTGGGACAGAACGGGATCCCGTCCCCCCAGTCGGCCATGGCGACCTTCGAGATGTCGGGGATCCGGGTGATGGCCGCACTGGCCGGGGGCGATGCCATGCATTCACTCCAGGCGCAGGGTGGCGAGGAGAAGAACGATTTCGCTGCGCTGCTGCGTCTGGCCGGCAATCCGGTCTCCCGCGCTGCAGAGGAGAAGCCGGAAGTGGCCCCGCGCGCCTCCTTGCAGGCCAACGCGCCCCGGTTCGCCGAGGACCTCGCCGACGAGACCGGTCGGTTGCGGGTCATCTCCCGTCCCGGCGCCTCGGAGCAGGTGCGCATCACCCTCAACCCCAGGGAGTTGGGCAGCCTGGACATGCGGCTGGTGGTCGATGATCGGAATCAGGTTCACCTGATGATCACCACCGATTCGGAGGCGGCCCGCGATCTGTTGCGCGGTCAGTTGCCCCAACTGCGCGAGTCCCTGGCTCGCCAGGCGCTGGGCCTGGGCGAGGTGACGGTGCATGTGGAGGATGGACGCGGTGGGCAGACCGCGCCGGAGTGGGGCTTTCAGGGCGGTCATGCCGGCGACCGCCGGGAGTTCTCCCCCTGGCGCGGCGGCGGGGAGTCGGCCTGGACGCCTCTGACGGAGGTGGAGCCGACTCCCGCCGGGCAGCCCGTGCCCCGCACCAGAAACGTGGAGGGTGGCGGTTTGAGCCTCATCGTTTGATCCGGGCGGCAATTGTTGCCCTGGTGGCGGCACGGGGTGTCGGGCTTTGGCGCCATGGGCAGGGATTGCGGGATGTTTGTTTGAGAAAAAATAGATTTATCAGTAGGTTGTAAATCCTGTGCGCGGTTGGCGCGAAACTTGATAGCCTTTGATGGCCGGCTGGGTGGTTGCGGCAGGATTTACGACTAGCAAGGGAGTGACTGGGATGGGGACTACATCTGGAATTTTTGGCGCGATCCCTCAGGCGGATGCCAATGCGGGAAAATTCGTCAATACGACTCAGGATGCGGAAAAGTTGCGCATGGATTTCCTGAAGCTGTTGACCGCGCAGTTGCAGTATCAGGACCCATTGGAGCCGGAAAAGAACAGCGACTTCACGGCCCAGATGGCCCAGTTCAGCAGCCTCGGCGAGCAGCAGAAGAGCAATGAACTGTTGCAGAAACTGCTGTCCACCCAGAACGTCGGCCAGATGAACAATGCCGTCTCCTATATTGGCAAGGTGGCGGTGGTGGCGGGCAACAACATGGTCATGGAGAATGGCAAGGGGAGCGTCCGCTTCGATATGCCGGCGGCGGGCGGGGCGACGATCAATATCTTCGACGAGAGCGGACGACAGGTCCACTCGCTCACCGGCCAGTTGTTCGCCAAGGGGGAACAGACCCTGAACATCAACGCCTCCGATCTTGCGAATGGCAATTACACCTTTTCCGTCACCACGACGGATGCGGAGGGCAATCAGGTCGCAGTACCCACCCTGGAGGCCGGGGTGGTGAGGGCGGTGATCAATGGCACCGACGGGGTGACCATCGATGTGAATGGCCGGCGTGTCAATCTGGCGGATGTGCGCCAGGTGGAACAGGCAACGGTGAATTAACTTAAGTTTTGTTGCAGTTTTTTGCCGACGGAGAGCATTATGTCCATTATGCAAGCGATGTTTGCGGGTTCCAGCGCCTTGATCAATTTTGGCGAGGCCATGACCGTGATCGGTAACAACCTGGCCAACGCCAATACCACGGCGTTCAAGGGGAGCACCTCCTCGTTCGAGGATGTCCTGATTCAGAGCGTGGGTTCGAGTCGATCCGGGAAGGAGAATCAGGTCGGTACCGGCGTCGGGCTGGCGGCGGTCCAGCAGAACATGGCCCAGGGAGGTTTCATCTCCACGTCCAACGTCACCGATGTCTCCATCGACGGCAAGGGGTTTTTCATGGTGAAGGATCCGGCCCTCACCTCCAAGCTGGATGTCTCCGGGCGTCCCATGGATACCTTTTATACCCGCGCCGGGTCGTTCAAGCGGGACCTCAAGGGGGATCTGATCAATCCGAGCGGTCAGGTGCTGCAAGGGTGGGAGCTGGACATCGACGGCCTGCAGGTTTCCGGTGGGACCAAGGCGATCAATATGTCCAAATTCACCAATACCGATCCCATGCCCACCAGCAAGGCCGTGGTGGGGGTCAACCTGGACTCCAATACCGTGGCCAAGGCGGCGACCGTCACCTACAGCCCCACGGACCCGTCCACCTACGACTTTTCCACCTCGCTAAGGGTCATCGACTCCAAGGGCAAGGGTCACAACGTGGAAATCCAGTTCCGCAAGCTGACCACCGCCGTGGCCGGGGACGACAATACCTGGGCGTGGCACGCGGTGACCGACGAGGCGGGCGACGGCACGTTGAAGGCCATCGACCAGACTGCGGCCAACGTCAAGGCAGCCCCCACAGGCGCCGGTTACACCGCCGGCATCCTGAAATTCAACACCATGGGCAAGCTGTACAGCGAAGGCTCGACGCCGCTGAAATTCAGTTTCGCGGGGGCCGAACCCCAGGAGATCCTCTTCGACTTCGGCGATGCCATCAACACCCTGGCCGACTCCACCAACGACTTTTCCAAAAAGACCCTGGAACTGACCTATGGCACCGGGACCGCGACCGCCGAGAGCGCCAACAACACCGGCGCCGCCGGGTCCATCCAGATGGCCAGCGGTTTCGCCACCCTGCAACTCTCCCAGAACGGGTACGCCTCCGGATTTCTGGACAAGCTCTCCGTGAACGCGGACGGCGAGATCGCCGGCAGCTACACCAATGGCCAGGTCAAGAAGCTCTTCCAGATCGCGCTGGTGGACTTCAACGACGAGGGCGCTCTCGAGCAGGTCGGCTCCAATCTCTACAAGGAAACCGTCGCCTCCGGCCTGCCCCGGGTGGGCGTGCCCCAGAGCGGTCGTCTGGGGGGCATCGTCTCCAACTCTCTGGAGCAGTCCAACGTGGACATGTCGGCGGAATTCGTCCGCATGATCACCACCCAGCGCGGCTTTCAGGCCAACTCGCGCATCGTCTCCGTCTCCGACGGCATGCTCGAGGAGCTGATCTCTCTGAAACGTTAAAAAAAAAGCCATTGGGTGTTGTGCAATGGCGGTAAATCTGGTTAACTTGAACCGGTTTGGGATCTCGAGACAAGAGCAAAGAGGAAGGGCGCCATGGCTGAAGATGCGGAAGAAGGTGGGGGCGGCGGTGGTGGAGGCATGATGAAGATCATCCTCCCGGTGATCGCCTTGTTGCTGGGCGGTGGCGGGGGGTATTTCGTCGGCTCCTCCATGAGCGCCAAACAGGGCGCCGAGGCCGAGAAACTGGAACCCACTCCAGAACAGAAGTCCAAAAAACCCGAGGAGATGGTGGGCGGCATGTTCAAGCTCGACCCGTTCGTGGTCAACCTGAACGAGCCGAAGGGCAACCGTTACCTCAAAACCACCATCCAGTTGGAGATGGATGACAGCAGTGCCAAGAAGGATGGCAAGGAGGAAAAGAAGGCCGAGAGTGGCGGCCATGGCGGCGGCGCACCCGCAGCCCCGGAAAAATCCCCCCTGGAACAGGAACTGGAACGGCGCAAGGCCCAGTTGCAGGATATCATCCTGGCCCTGCTGACTTCCAAGACCTCCAAGGAGTTGCAGGCCCTGGAAGGGAAATTCCGCCTCCGGGAAGAACTGCTGGCCAGGATCAATGCGCTGCTGGTGAACGGCTCCATCACCCGGGTCTATTTTACCGAGTTCGTGATTCAATAACCGGGCGGTCGGCCTGACGGGAAACGCAAGATGACCCAGATTCTTTCCGCAGACGAAATTGACGCCTTGATGGCGGGGTTGGACGAGGGCACCCTCGACGTTGGCGGTGGCGGCGACGAGGAATCCTCTGCCAAGGAAGAGAAGAAGGTCACCTCCTTCTTCTTCGGCCAGAAGACCGCCATCCGGGTCGGCGCTCTGCCCGGCCTGGACCTGATCAACGAACATCTGGCATCGCAACTCTCCTTCAAGCTGACCCAGAAGGTGGGACGCGAGGTGCATGTCCAACCCAAGACCACCACCAACCAGATCTTCGGGCGTTTCCTGCATGGCCTGGATCCGCCGATCTTCATCAATATTCTTAGAGTGGAGCCATCCCAGTCCATGAGCCTGCTGGCCATCGATGGCGAGGTGATGTACCACATCCTGGAGGGGTTTTTCGGCGGTTCCGGGGATTCCGAGCGACCGTTCCGCAACTTCTCCCCCTTCGAGATGAAGGTCATCGACCGTATCATGGACGTGACCAGGGAACAGATCGAACTCTCCTGGAAAAAACTGGACAACTCGTTTAAACTGGTCCAGACCCGCTGGGAGAATCAGCCCCAGTTCGCTGCCGTGATGCCTCTGGATGAAACGGTGTTTCTCATCTCGTTCGCCATCGAGGTGGGCGACTCCGAGGGGACGTTGACCATCTGTTACCCCTCGGTCATCCTGGAGTTGTTCAAGCAGCAATTGAAAGTGGGATTCCAGCAGAAGGACCTCGTGGAAGGCTCTTCGGCCTGGATCGACTCCCTGTACCATCAATTGGGCCAGGTCACCCTGGCGGTGTCGCCGGTGGTCTCCAAGGAGCACATGTCCGTCAAGGAAATGCTCGACCTGCACGTCGGTGACGTTTTGACCCTGAGCCATGACCTCTCCGAGGAGATGGAGGTGGAGGTGGAGGGCAAGCCCAAATTCATGGGGATGGCGGGAGTCGTGGATGGCAAACGGGCGATACGCATCACGCGGGCATTGCCCATCGACAGGTGATTCGGGAGCGGATTGATGAGCGCAGATGACATGATGGGTGGCGGACCGGATGCCTTGCTGGATCCCGATGTCCTCCGTGAGTTGGAGATGGGCGGAGGAGGGGCGCCCAGGCATGCGGGTTCCGGCGCCACGGGTGCCGATGGGATGCCCAAGAACATGGAACTCCTCATGGATGTCCCCCTGGAGATCTCGGTGCGCCTGGGCCAGGTGCGCATGCAGATCCGCGATCTCCTGAAACTCAACAAAGGGTCGTTGATCGAACTGGAAAGAGAGGCCGACGAACCCCTGGAGATCCACGTCAACAACCGCCTGCTCGCCTATGGCGAGGTGGTGATGATCAAGGACAAGCTGGGCGTGCGCATCACCGATATCGTCTCCCTGTCGGAACGGCTGGAGAGCCTGCGTCGATGAACTCTCCCCCCATCGATCTCGCGGGGGAGGTGACACGCATCGTCGGTTATCTCCTGCTGTTGATCGTCCTGGCCACCCTGGCCACGCGACTGGGGCGCAAATACGCCCCGCGCATGGGCGGCGGCGGCCCGATCCGCATCGAGGATGGCCGCAACTTCTCGCCAGGCGTGGGCGTGCGCCTGGTCCGGGTGGGTTCCAGGGCCTGGCTGCTCGGGGTCTCTCGCGACCGGGTCACGTTGCTGGCCGAAATGGCCCCGGAAGACCTGCCACCCCCCAAGGAGGAGGACGCATCGCGGTGAGGTTTCATAAGTCAAGGAGTGCGCTGGTCCTTTTGGCGGTGATCCTCTTCGGGGTCACCGCTTTTTGGCTTTGGTCGCCGCTGGCCGAGGCCGCTTCCATTGCCCTGCCGGGGGTGAAACTCTCCACCGGCGACGCCGCTGGCAAGGCCGATCCGGAACAGGTGGGGGTCGGACTCCAGATTCTGGCGTTCATGACCCTCTTTTCCCTGGCGCCGGCCCTTTTGATCATGGTCACCTCCTTTACCCGGGTGATCGTGGTGATGTCCTTCGTCCGTCAGGCCATCGGGCTGCAGGGGCAGCCTCCCAACCAGGTGTTGATCTCCCTGGCGCTTTTCATCACCTTTTTCGTCATGGGGCCGGTCTTCGACCGGGTCAACCAGGACGCCATCCAGCCGTATCTGGCCAAGACCATCGACGAGGGGACCGCCCTGGAACGGGCCGTGGTCCCGGTGCGCGCCTTCATGCTGCGTCAGACCCGCGCCAAGGACCTGGAGCTTTTCATGCGTCTGGCCGGCATCAAACAGGCCCCCAGCCCTGCGGATACCCCCTTGCGGCTGGTGGTGCCGGCCTTCATGATCTCGGAACTCAAAACCGCCTTCCAGATCGGTTTCATGATCTATCTTCCCTTCCTGATCATCGACATGGTGGTGGCCAGCGTGGTCATGTCCATGGGCATGATGATGCTGCCGCCCCTGGTGATTTCGATGCCGGTCAAGCTGATCCTGTTCGTGCTGGTGGACGGCTGGTCACTGGTGGTCGGCTCGCTGGTGCAGTCCTTCAAATGAGCGCACGCCACGACGAAACCGACCTGCTGTCCTTGCGGCAGGCCATTGACGCGATCGATGATCGGATCCATGATCTGCTCATGGAACGGATCGAAAAGGTCATGGAGGTGGGCCGGCTCAAGGGGCGCGATCCGGACGGGGAGACGCCGTTCTACCGCCCGGAACGGGAGGCCGACATCCATCGGCGGCTGGAGGCCCGTCATCGCGGGCCGCTGCCCAAGGTGGCCCTGCACCGCATCTGGCGCGAGATCATCTCCGCCTCTCTGAGTCTGGAGAAAAAGCTCTCCGTGGTCTATCTCGGACCGGAGGCGGCCTTCACCCATCGTGCGGCCCTCAAGCAGTTCGGTTCTTCCTTCGCCCTGGTGCCCGCATCGACCATCGACGAGCTGTTCCGCGAGGTGGAGGCGAAACGGGCCGATTACGGGGTGGCCCCGGTGGAAAACTCCAGCGAGGGGATGGTGAGCCATACCCTGGACCGCTTCGTCGATTCCCCCCTGGCCATCTGCGGGGAGGTTTATCTCTCCACTACCCATGCGCTGCTCTCCATGGAGAGCGCCATGGAGCGGATTCACACGGTGTATGCCACCTCGTTGGCCGCCAGCCAGTGTGGGGCGTGGCTGGAACGGCGCATGCCCTCGATCCGGTTGCGGGGGGTGGAGAGCGCTGCCGCCGCTGTCGAGATCGTCTGCCGGGAAGCGGGCAGCGCGGCCATCGCCAGCCCCGAACTCCCCGATGCCCGGGGACTGGTCGTGCTGGCGAAGCACATCGAGGACCAGGCCGACGAGAACCGCTTTCTGGTGATCGGTCGGCAGGGGCCGGGCCGTTCCGGGCGGGACAAGACCAGTCTGCTCTTCTTTTTTCGGGATCAGCCCGGATTTCTCTATCAGGTGCTGGGGATCTTCGCCAGGCGCGGGATCAATCTGACCCGCATCGAATCCCGGCCCTCGCGCAAGCAGGCGTGGGAGTACCTCTTTTTTCTGGATCTGGCCGGGCACCGGGACGACCCGCCCGTGGCCGGGGCGCTGGAGGAACTGGCCGCCATGGCCGGCGTGACCGTGAAGGTGCTGGGTTCCTATCCGGTGTGTGCATTGTAATCCTCCAACGGTCGCGCAAGATTGGACAAACATGGCTTTTTTCATTCGACGGATGACGATTATCGGGGTGGGTCTGATCGGAGGCTCCCTGGCGCGCGCCCTCAAGGAGAAGAATCTGGTGGGCGAGGTGGTGGGGGTCAACCGCTCGCGGGACTCCCTGACCAGGGCGCTGGAACTGGGCGTGATCGACCACTGGACCACCTCTCCCGCCCAGGGGGTGCGGGACGCGGATTTCGTGCTGGTGGCCACCCCGGTGTTGACGATCCCGCGCATCGTGGGGGACATCGCCCCGGCGCTCCAGCCTGGGGCCGTGGTGACGGACGCCGGGAGCGTCAAGGGGGGCATGGTGCTGGCGTGCGAGAGTCTGATGCCGGAAGGGTGTCACTTCGTCGGGGGCCATCCCATCGCCGGGACCGAGCACTCCGGGGTGGAGGCGTCGTTTGCCACCCTGTACCACGGGAGCCGGACCATCCTCACCCCCACGGAGCGGACCTCCCCGGAGGCCCTGGATCTGGTGCGTCAGGTGTGGGAGGCGGTGGGGTCGCGGGTGGAGACCATGGATGCCCATCATCATGACCAGGTGTTGGCCGCCACCAGTCATCTGCCCCATTTGATCGCCTACAATGTGGTCAACACCCTTTCCGACCTGGAGGAGGAGTTGCTTGCCGAGGTGTTTCGTTACGCTGCCGGGGGGTTTCGGGATTTCACCCGCATCGCCTCCTCGGACCCGGCCATGTGGCGGGACATCTGCATCGCCAACCAGGAGGCGATCCTGGACACCCTGGCCCGTTTCCGCGCCTCACTGGACATGCTGACCAAACGGGTGCGCGACGCCGACCGGGACGGTCTCTACGGGGTCTTCGCCCGCTCGAAGCGGACCCGGGACCGGATCGTGGCCGGTGTGTCCACTTCGGGAAAAGCGGAGTGATGGGAGGTTCCATGGAGGCGGTCGCGGATTATGATGGCGATTTTGTTTCCTGGCTGCACCACCAGGCCGTGCTGCTGCGTTCGGGAAATCCGGGCGAGTTGGATCTGGCCAATCTGGCCGAGGAGATGGAGGAGATGGGCAGAAGCGCCAGACGGGCGGCCATGAGCCATTTGATCCTGATTTTGTGGCATCTCCTGAAATGGCGTCATCAGCCGGAGCGGCGTTGCAACAGTTGGCGGCTGACCTTGCGCGAACAGCGGCAGCGGTTGCGGGAGACGTTGGCGGACAATCCCGGACTGCGTCCCCATGTGGAAGGGATGTTCATGGATGCTTACGAGGAGGCGCGTCAACGTGCCTCCATTGAGACCGGGTTGGCGCTGGCCGTTTTTCCGGAGCAGGCGCCGTTTTCATGGCATCAGGTGGTGGATATCCGGTACTTGCCAACGGTGGACGAGGTTGCGGATGGCAGGCTTGCAGGGGATTGATTTCAACGCGGACCGTTACACCTGGATCGTGCGACAGGTGGAGTTGCTGCGCGCCGGTCAGCCGGAGTCCCTGGATGCGGACAATCTGGCCGCCGAGATCGAGCGTCTGGCCGGAGAGGTACGCCTCAGGGCCAGGTGTGCCCTGGTCGTGGTCTGTTGGCAATTATTGAAACATCAATTCTTGCCGGAACCGTGTTCCAACCGTTTGCGGTTGATTCTGCTGGAACACCGTCATCAGTTGCGCGCCGATTTTCAGGAGAGTCCTTCCCTCGAGGAGCAGTGTCGGGCAACTCTCGGCGAGGCCTATCAGGAGGCGAGAATCTACGCCGCCGTCGAGACCGGTCTGCCCGAAGAGACCTTTCGGGAGAGGTGCCCGTTCACCTGGGAGCAGGTGCTCGATGATGATTTTTTTGCCAGCTGAGCCAGCGTGGCACGGTGCTCCGACTCATTTGATCGAATTTCCACGGACGATTTTTTCTTTACCAATGCCACCGGCATGGAATTGGGATTGCCGGGTTGCGAAGCGGATCGGACTTTTTGCAATCGTCTGCAAACCCATCTGCTTGCCCACCAATGCATGGCTTGGATCAGGCACGGAGTCTGACATGAAAAACCTGGACAAGGCGAGCGTATCACACGACGAGTCCCTGGTGCGAGAACTGCGCGATGACCCGGAACTGGCGAAGGAATATCTCCAGGCTGCCATGGAAGACGAGGAGGAGCCGGCGGTGTTGTTGTTGGCCTTGCGTCATGTAGTCGAAGCCTACGGCATGCCCAGGGTGGCTGAATTGGCGGGAATCCAAAGGGAAAGCCTCTATCGGGCGTTGTCTCCGAAAGGCAATCCCACCTTGCGCACCCTGACGGCGGTCTTGAAAGCGGTTGGCTTGCGGTTGACCGTGACCCCTGATCGCCATGCCCTTCCCCAAGCCCCCGCATTGGCGGAATCTGGACGGTAAACCCGGAACATGATGGGATCTGTTTGAAAGGGGGATGCTCCTCCGACCCTGATCGATGCGTTGCGGCTCGACGAGGAAATGGGTGGGGCTTAAGATGGCTGTGCTTGACTGCGTCGGATTTCTGCGTCACCTTTTACATTTTTTCCACCGGTCGCTCGAAGAGGTTTTCGATGAATTCCGCACCCATGCTCGTTTCCCACCCGGTCGATGCCCCCCTGCGCGGGGAGTTGCAGCCTCCGGGGGACAAGTCCATTTCCCACCGGGCGGTGATTTTCGGCGCCCTGGCCGAGGGGGTGAGCGAGATCCATCACCTCCTGGAAGGGGAGGACGTGCTGCGCACCGTGGCGGCGTTTCGTGCCATGGGGGTGGATGCCCGGCGCGACGATGCCGGGGTCTGGCGGATCGCGGGGGTGGGTCGGGATGGCCTGAACGAACCCCGCGACGTGCTCGACATGGGCAACTCCGGGACCGGGATCCGGCTGTTGACCGGTCTGTTGGCCGGACAGCCTTTTTTTTCCGTTTTGACCGGAGACGACAGCCTGCGGCGGCGACCCATGGGACGGGTGGTTGCCCCGCTCACCCGCATGGGGGCGCGCATCCTGGGCCGGGATGGCGGACGGTGCGCCCCCCTGGCGGTGCATGGCACGGAGTTGATCGGCATCCCTTATCTCAGTCCGGTGGCCTCTGCCCAGGTCAAGACCGCGCTGCTGCTGGCCGGTCTTTACGCCGCCGGCGAGACCGCCATCACCGAACCGGCCCTCTCCCGCGATCACACCGAGCGCATGCTGACCGCCTTCGGGGCCGAGGTGGGCCGCGACGGGTTGACCGTGTCGGTGCGCGGCGGCATCGCGCTGCACGGGGTGACGATGCGGGTGCCCGGCGACATCTCCTCGGCTGCCTTTCCCATGGTGGCCGCCCTGTTGATCCCCGGCTCCGAGGTGACTCTGACCGGGGTGGGGATCAATCCCACCCGCACCGGTTTGCTGGATCTGCTGCGGGAGATGGGGGGACGGATCGAGATCGGCAACGAGCGCCTGGAGGGGGGGGAACCGGTGGCCGATCTGACGGTGTTCCACTCTCCGCTCAAGGGGATCCGGGTGCCACCCGAGGTGGTCCCGCGCGCCATCGACGAGTTTCCCGTTTTCGCCCTGGCCGCCGCCTGCGCCGACGGCGAGACCCTGGTCACCGGGGCAGAGGAGTTGCGGGTCAAGGAGAGCGACCGCATCGCGGCCATCGTCAAGGGGTTGGCCGCCCAGGGGGCCGATATCGAGGAACTGCCCGACGGGATGCGCATCCGTGGTCGTCCTGGCGGCCTGGATGGCGGCGGGGTGGCGGACGCCTTCCAGGATCATCGGGTGGCCATGACCCTGATGGTGGCGGGCCTGGCGGCGCGCGCCCCGGTCACGGTGATCGGTCGCGCCAACGTGGAGACCTCCTTTCCGGGTTTCGCCGCCCGCATGGCCGATCTTGGTGCCAGGATCGAAAGCCATGGATGAGCCGATGACCGCCAAGGGCAACCGCCGGGTGGTGGCGGTGGACGGACCCGCCGGCGCGGGCAAGGGTGCGGTCTGCCGGGCGGCTGCGGCCCGTTTCGGACTCGCCTATCTGGAGACGGGGGCGCTCTACCGCGCCGTGGGGCTGCTGTCGCTGCGCGCCGGGATCGGGGATCCGGATGCCTTGGCCGCCGCCGCCGGCGAGATGCCCTTCGCCTTTCGTCCGGTACAGGACGGGGAGTACGCCGCCTTTCTCGGCGACGAGGAGGTCACCCTGGCCCTGCGTGCCGAGGAGGTCGGTCAGGCCGCCTCGCGGGTGGCGGCCCTGCCGGGGGTGCGGCGGGCGTTGTTGGGGTTCCAGCGCCGCTACGGCGCGGGTCGCGACGCAATCCTGGACGGTCGCGACGTGGGCAGCGTGGTGTGGCCCGACGCGGACCTGAAAATTTTTTTGACCGCTTCCCTCGAGGCGAGGGCCAAACGTCGTGCTCTGGAGTTGCAAGCCAGGGGAGAAACCGTTATACTGCACGACTTGATCGCCCGCATGCAGGAACGCGATCAGCGGGATGCCGAACGGGACCACGCCCCCATGTGCGCCGCCCCGGGCGCAATTCTCGTCGATACCTCCTCATTGACACTGGCGCAAAGCCGGGAAAGAGTGAATAATTTGATCGCGACCTTGTTCGCGTGATGTCCCGCCGGGTGGTCCGGAGGGGCGTTTCGAGGAATCGTCCTCATTCAACCTATAAACCGAAGGTGCTGTTCCGTGGCTTCTCAATCCTTGAATCGTGACTTTGAATTTGAAGATGAAGATTTTGGCGCATTGTTGGAAGAGTCGTTTAATAAAGGCGTTGGCAAGGAGGGTCAGGTCATCACCGGGACCATCATCCAGCGCGAGGGGGAAGAGTTCGTCATCGATGTGGGCCTGAAGTCCGAAGGCCGCCTGAATGTCCGCGAATTCTTCAATGCCGACGGGACCCTCACCCTGGCAGTGGGTGACAAGGTCGATGTCTTCGTGGAACGGTGCGAGGACCAGAACGGCCAGGCCGTGCTCTCCCGCGAGAAGGCCAAGCGCGAAGAGGCGTGGCTCGCCCTGGAGAAGGCCTTCAACGATCACGCCGTGGTGCGAGGCCGCATCATGGGCAAGGTCAAGGGCGGCTACACGGTGGATATCCAGACCCTGGCAGCCTTCCTGCCCGGCTCGCAGGTGGATGTGCGCCCGGTCCACGACATCGCCCGTCTGCAAGACGAGGAACAACCGTTCGAAATCCTCAAGATGGACCGCCGCCGCGGCAATATCGTGGTGTCGCGCCGCTCCGTCATCGAAAAGCAGCGCGAAAGCGCCCGTACCGCCCTGCTGGAAACCCTCCACGAGGGGATGATCCTGGACGGCGTGGTCAAGAACATCACCGACTACGGCGCCTTCGTGGACCTGGGTGGCCTGGACGGCCTGCTGCACATCACCGACATGTCCTGGAAGCGGGTCAAGCACCCCTCCAGCGTGGTGACCGTGGGCGATACCGTCGGGGTGCAGGTGATCAAGTTCAACTCCGAGACCCAGCGCATCTCCCTGGGCATCAAGCAGCTCCAGACCGACCCCTGGGAAGGAATCGGCGCCAAATATCCCGCCGGCGCCCGTTTCCGGGGTGTGGTGACCAACATCACCGACTACGGCGCTTTCGTGGAACTGGAAGCGGGCGTGGAAGGCCTCGCCCACGTCTCGGAACTGGCCTGGACCAAAAAGAATCTCCACCCCTCCAAGGTGCTCAACGTCGGCCAGGAAGTGGAAGTGATGGTCCTGGACGTGGATGCCGAACGGCGCCGCATCTCCCTGGGCGTCAAGCAGTGCATGGAAAATCCCTGGCAGACCTTTGCCGAAAAGTATCCGGTGGGGACCACCGTGCGGGGCGAGATCAAAAACATCACCGAGTTCGGCCTGTTCGTCGGCCTGGACGGCGACATCGACGGACTGGTGCATCTCTCCGATGTCACCTGGGAGCCCAATCCCCCCGAGGACCTGCTCAAGACCTATCAGCGCGGCCAGGAGGTCGATGCCGTGGTCTTGTCCCTGGATCCCGAAAAGGAGCGCATCTCCCTGGGACTCAAGCAGGCCACCCCGGATGCCTGGAGCCAGTGGGCCGACGCCCATGGCAAGGGAGATATGGTGACCGGCACGGTCAAGGAGGTGAGCCAGGCCGGCGTGGTGGTCCAACTGAGCGACGACATGGAAGGATTCCTGCGCAAAACCGAATACTCCCGTGATGACCGGGAAGGCGCGGATTTCAAACTGGGCGGCGAAGTGACGGCCCAGGTGCTCCAGGTGGATCGCCAGAAGCGCAAGGTGATGCTCTCCATTCGTTCCATGGAGTTGACTCAGGAGCGGCAAAGCATCAAGGAATATGCCGCAGACCCCGGCAGCGCCACCAGCAGCCTGGGCGAGGTCCTGAGCCAAGCCCTGGAGAAACAGGCCGGTGACTCCGGTCGGAAATGACGAAGGAGGTCTGTGCTCATGACCAAGTCCTCGATGATCAGCGCGATCGCCACCCAGTTGGAGCTGTCGCGCAAGGATGCCGAAGTGGCGGTGAATACCGTGTTCGATACCATCAGCGCATCCCTGGATCGGGGTGATCGGGTGGAACTGCGCGGTTTCGGCAGCTTCGGCCTCAAATACCGTCGTTCCCGCGACGGACGCAACCCCAAGACCGGAGATCCCGTGCAGGTGGATGCCAAGCGGGTGCTGTTTTTCAAGGCAGGGAAGGAACTGCGCAGGCGGGTGGATGCCTGAAACGTGATTGCCATGTCGGTCGGCCCCCGGTGACGGGGCGCCGACCGGCGCTCTTTGTTGGTCTTCTCTCATCGGAATGGTTGGTCCATGTTTGGTTGGATCCATCTGATCGTGGTGACGGTCTTTGGGTGCCTGGCCGTGCTGTTTGCCATCATCAACCAGATCGAGGTGATGGTGAATCTTCCGGGAGGCTGGACGATCAACCATGTGCCCTTGTTCGTCGTGGTGTTCGTGCCCCTGTTCCTCGGCTTTTTTTTCGGTGCCTTTTCCGGGTGGGCCGGGGGATTGAAATACCGCCACCGGGTGGACCGTCTGCGCGCGCAGAAACAAGCCCTGGAAAAGGAGTTGGCCAATCTGCGCAATCTGCCGTTGGTAAATGATTTATAACTTTAGCGAAGAATCCGGAATTATTTAATGGATTTTCCACACCTCATTGGTTGGGCAGCGCTCTCTGTCACCTTGGGGGCGATCGTTTTTGGCGCCGGTCGGCGTCTTGGACGGGAGGAGGAGGCCCGGAGGATCCGGCAGCGCAACGAAGGCCAGGAGGCGGCGTTCTATTTTCGCGGGTTGAATTTTCTGCTCGCGGATGAGCCGGACAAGGCCATCGAGGAGTTCATCAAGTTCGTGCGGATCAACTCGGAGACGGTGGAGATCCATCTGTCGCTGGGCAAGCTCTACCGGGCGCGCGGGGAGGTGGGGCGGGCGATCCGGATTCACCAGAATCTCATCGCGCGGCCCAGTCTTTCGGTGGAGCACCGGACTGCGGCCTTGTATGCCCTGGCCGAGGACTATCGGCAGGGGGGATTCGTGGATCGGGCGGTGGACGCCTATCGTCAGGTGTTGACCGTGGACCCGGAGCATCGTGCGGCCCTGGCCGGGTTGCAGGGGATGCACGAGAACGAGGGGCGCTGGGACATGGCCCTGGAGGTTCTGAAGCGGTTGGAAAAGGTGACCCGCACCCCGGATCCCCGGCGGGAGGCCCACATCCGGGTACGGATGGGGATGGAGATCCAGAGCCGGCAGGGTTCCGGGGTGGCGGGCGACGAGGCCATGGATCACTACCAGGCGGCGATCAAGGTCTTTCCCGGTTGCGTGGAGGCCCATCGGTTGCTGGGGGAGGCCCAGCTCACCCAGGGGAGGACGCGGGGCGCGATCAAGAGTTTCGAGGCGCTCAAGACCAGCCGGCCCAGCCATTTTTTCATGCTGGCCGATGCCTTGCGCCGGGCCTACGAGCGGGACGGGGATCCGGAAGGGTTCGAGAAGTGCATGAACGAGGCGGTGCATGCCTTTTCGAGTTCCGCGCGGCTGGTGGTCTACCGCTCCCGGATGCTGGAAGAGCAGGGGCGCCTGGTCGAGGCCACCGAACTGTTGCGGGCCGGCATGGCCAAGCATCCCGGCTCCCTGGGGATCATCTGTCCGTTGATTCTGCTGCTGGCCAGACAGAATCATTGGCAGGAGGCGGTGTTGACCGCGCAGCGCCAGCTGGATCGGATGCTGGCGGTGCAGCACGCGTTCCAGTGCGCCCGCTGCGGGTTCAAGTCGCAGGACATCTACTGGAAGTGTCCCCAGTGCTTGCAGTGGGACAGCATGGAACCGCTTTGACGCCTGGGAAGGGAGAGGACGATGCATATCCTGATGGCCTGTGATCATGGCGCCGTGGCATTGAAGAATGCCTTGCGCGACTGGCTGCGCGCCGAACATCATCTGGAGGTGAGGGATTTCGGGGTGGATGCCGCGGATTCCGTGGACTATCCTGATCAGGCGGGGCGGTTGTGCCGCGCGTTGCTGGCCGGGGAGGGGCAGCGGGGGATCTTGTTGTGCGGGACCGGGCTGGGGATGTCGATGGCGGCGAACCGTTTCGCCGGGGTGCGGGCGGCGTTGTGTCATGACGAGCATGGCGCGCGCATGTCCCGGCGGCACAACGACGCCAATGTGCTGGTGCTGGGGGGCCGGACCACGGGCGAGGCCGTGGCCAGGGGGATCGTGGAGGTGTGGCTGAACGAGCGGTTCGAGGGGGATCGACATCGGCGGCGTCTGGAGAAAATGGATCAACTTGGGAAAGAAAGCGAATCATGAACATGGAATCCTTGCGTGACGCCGATCCGGAGCTGTATGCCGCGCTCGGCGAAGAGTTGGGCCGGCAGCGGGATCAGATCGAACTGATCGCCTCGGAAAACATCGTCAGCCGCGCGGTCCTGGAGGCCCAGGGGAGCGTGCTGACCAACAAGTATGCCGAAGGGTATCCCCACAAGCGGTATTACGGCGGTTGCGAGTTCGTGGACAAGGCCGAAGACCTGGCCATCGCCCGGGCCAGGGAGCTGTTCGGCTGCGAGTATGCCAACGTGCAGCCCCATTCCGGTTCCCAGGCCAACATGGCGGCACTCCTGGCGCTGATCGAGCCGGGCGATCTTCTGCTGGGGATGTCCCTGGCCCATGGCGGCCATTTGACCCATGGGGCCAAGCCCAATTTTTCCGGGCAGATGTTCCGGGCCGTGCAGTACGGCCTGGATCCGGTGAGCGAGCGCATCGATTATGATCAGGTGGAGGCGTTGGCCCGCGAGCATCGTCCCAAGGTGATCATGGCCGGGGCCTCGGCCTACAGCCGGGTGATCGATTTCGCCCGTTTCCGGGAGATTTGCGACGGGGTGGGGGCGGCCCTGATCGTGGACATGGCCCATTTCGCCGGTCTGGTGGCGGTGGGGGAGCATCCCAGCCCGTTTCCCCATGCCGACATTGTCACCACCACCACCCACAAGACCTTGCGGGGTCCGCGCGGCGGGATGATCCTGACCAACCGGGAGGATCTGGCCAAAAAGATCAACTCGAAGATCTTTCCGGGGATCCAGGGTGGTCCGCTGATGCATGTGATCGCGGCCAAGGCGGTGGCCTTCAGGGAGGCCTTGTCCCCGGAGTTCGCGCAGTATGGCCGGCAGGTGCGGGCCAATGCCCGGCGCCTGGCCGAGACGCTGGTGGCCGGCGGGTTGCGGATCGTTTCGGGGGGGACGGACAATCACCTGATGCTGGTGGATCTCACCTCGCGGGACATCACCGGCAAGGACACCGAGCAGGCCCTGGAGCGCGCCGGACTGACCTGCAACAAGAACGCCATTCCCAACGACCCGCGTTCGCCCTTCATCACCTCCGGGATTCGCCTGGGCACCCCCGCCTCCACCACGCGGGGGTTTGGCGAGGCGGAGTTTCAGCAGGTGGGGGAGATGATCGTCAAGGTGGTGGACGCCCTTTCCGCCCATCCGGGTGGGGACGCGGCAGTGGAGGCCGAGGTGCGTGGCCAGGCCGCCGAACTGTGCCGCCGTTTTCCTGTCTATCCGGGCCTGTGATCCAGTCGTTGGCCGGGGCATGGTCAATTTTCTCTTTTGGAACATCCATCGGCAACCGTTGGGCGAGGTGATCGCCCAATTGGTTGCCGAACATGACGTGGATGTGTTGATGTTGGCGGAATGCGGCATTGATCCATTGGAGTTGGTTGCCGATCTCAATGACCATGTGGATGAGGATTTTTTTTTCCTGAAGAGCCAGTTGTGCGAAAGGATCCTGATTTTTTCGAAATTTGGCGATCTGTCGCATGCGGTCTTGTTCGAATCCGACAGATGGACGATCCGACGGTTGCGCTTGTACGGCGGAGAAGAGATTCTGCTGGTGGTTGCCCATTTGTACAGCAAACGCCATGCGGACGCTTACGATCAGTTGAAGGAGTGCGAGAGCCTCATGCAGGCGATTCGTGGCGTGGAGCAGGAGTTGGGCCATGCCAGGACGCTGGTTGCGGGGGATTTCAATCTCGGTCCCTTCGAGGACGGCATGACCCGGAGCAACGGGATGAACGCCGTGATGAGCCGCGCCATTGCCGAGCGCAAAAGCCGGACGGTCGATGGCCGGCAGTACGATTTTTTCTATAATCCCATGTGGGGTCTGCTGGGCGATGGCTCCCCCGGGCCGCCTGGAACTTGTTATTATGCCAGCTCCAGGCATACCATGTACTGGTATCAGTTCGATCAGGTTCTGGTGCGTCCGGATTTGTTGGATCGGTTCGATCATCGGGACATCCGTGTCTTGACCGAGTACCGTGCAACGTCGCTGCTCGGTCGGCACGGGACTCCCAACGCCAGCAAGTATTCGGATCATTTGCCGCTCTTTTTTCGCCTCTGTTGAGTAGCCGAGGAGGATGCGATGGAAAATTTCTGGCCGGAAGTGTCCAAGGAAACCTTGTTTTCTCCGGTTGGCGTACTGCGGGAGCAAGCGGGTTACCTTGCAGAGAAGACCAATCATGCCATTGTCGCTGAGGTCAGGAGAATCCGCTCCAGTGATGATTTCGTTTATGGGTTTGATCTGCACGTGCCTGTCCTGAAATATCGCTACAGACTGTTTACGATTATGTATGAATTATATATTTTTCCAATCAAAATTACAACAGATGATAATCAGTGGTCATGTTATGATCAAATAAAATACATCATGTGCATAAAAGACATTTTAAGTAGTGACAAAACCAAAAACATTCTAATCACCCTGCTGTCGCACGTCGAAGCGGAAGTCCGGGAAATCGCGTGAACTCCCACCGTCGCTACATGGCCCTGGCCCTGCGTCTGGCGGCGCGGGCAGCGGGGCGGACGCGGCCCAACCCCATGGTGGGGTGCGTGATCGTCAAGGATGGGGTGATCCTCGGCGAGGGGCACCACCCGTATGCCGGGGCGCCCCATGCCGAGGTGTTCGCCCTGCGGGAGGCCGGGGAGGGGGCGCGGGGGGCGACGGCCTACGTGAACCTGGAACCGTGCAGCCATTATGGCCGGACCCCGCCGTGCGCCGATGCCCTGATCCGGGCCGGAGTGGCGCGGGTGGTGGTGGGGATGTCCGATCCCAATCTGCAAGTCTCCGGACGTGGGGTGGAGCGATTGCGGGCAGCGGGCATCGAGGTTATCATGGGAGTGCGCCAGGCCGAGGCACAGGAGCTGAACCGACCGTTCGTCACCTGGATCGAGCAGGAGCGGCCCATGATCACCCTCAAGGCAGCCGCCTCCCTGGACGGCAAGACCGCCACCCGCACCGGGGAGAGCAAATGGATCACCGGTCCCATCGCCAGACAGAGGGTGCAACGGATGCGGGATACCCACGACGTGGTGATGGTGGGAATCGGCACGGTGCTGGCAGACGATCCGGCCCTCACCTGCCGCATGAAGGGGGGACGGGACCCGATCCGGCTGGTGGTGGACTCGCGCTTGCGCATCCCGGATGACGCCAGGGTCTTCAAGTCGTCCGCAACGGCCCCGCTGTGGATCGCTGCCGGTCATGGCGCGAGTTTCGCCCGCGCCGAGGCCCTGGGGGCGCGGGAGAACGTGCGGGTGATCCCCTGCCGGGAAAATCACGATGGCCGGGTGGATCTGGCCGATCTGATGCACAAGTTGGCGGACATGGATGTGACAAGCGTGTTGTGCGAGGCGGGCGGGATGCTGACCGGCGCTCTCCTGGAGGCGGGACTGGCGGATCGGCTGGCGCTGTTTCTGGCGCCCAAGCTGATCGGAGGCCGGGAGGCGCGCGGCCTGTTGGAAATGGCCGGGATCGGCTCCCTGGCCGATGCCCAGCGGCTGGTGGCCACACGCATCTCCCATGTGGGAGAGGACATCCTGATCGAAGGGGATTTCGAGGGGACGCGATGTTTACTGGCCTGATCGAGGAACTGGGGAGCGTGCGGGCCGTGGAAAAATCCGCAGCCGATTGGGTGCTGTGGGTCCGCTGCGGATTCGCTGCCGAGCCGGTACGGTTGGGGGACTCCATCGCGGTCTCCGGGGCCTGCCTGACCGTGGTGGAGTGGCGACGCGGGGAGTTCGCGGTTCAGGTTTCCTCCGCCACGCTGCAAGTGACCACCCTGGGGGCGCTGTTGCCGGGCCAGGAGGTGAACCTGGAGCGCGCCCTGCGCCTGGGGGATCGCCTGGATGGCCATCTGGTGCAAGGGCATGTGGACGCGGTGGGCCGGGTGGAGCGGATCACCCCCCGGGGGCGTTCGTTGGAAACATGGTTCCGTGTGCCAGGGGAGACGGGGAGGTATATTGTCCCCAAGGGGTCGGTGGCGGTGGACGGGGTGAGTCTGACGGTCAATCAGGTGGCGGATGTGGCAGAGGGGACCCGGTTTTCCGTCAACCTGATTCCCCACACCCGGAAAAAGACCACCCTGGCAGGCCTGACGGCAGGCCGGGAGGTGAACGTGGAGACCGATCTGTTGGGTCGGTATGTGGAACGGTTGCTGGGTCGGGGTGGGGTCCCGACGCGGCGTTGTATGGACGAGGCCTTTTTGCGGGAACAGGGATTTTGAATTCTCATGTCTTTTCGTTTTGATCCCATCGAGGAAGTGCTGGAAGAGTTTCGTCAGGGTCGCATGGTGATCCTGGTGGATGACGAGGACCGCGAGAACGAGGGGGATTTCGTCATTCCCGCCGAGCATGCCAGCGCGGAGGCGATCAATTTCATGGCCATGCATGGCCGGGGTTTGATTTGTCTCACGTTGACCCGGGAGCGGGTCGAACGGTTGCAATTGCCGTTGATGGTGGCGGACAATAATGCCCAGTTCAAGACCGCGTTCACGGTGTCGGTGGAGGCGGCCAGCGGGGTGACCACCGGGATTTCGGCCCAGGACCGGGCGCGCACCGTGGCGGTGGCCATCGCCGATGACGCCTCGCCGTGCGATCTGGTGCGGCCCGGGCATGTCTTTCCTCTGGTGGCGCGGGATGGCGGGGTATTGGTGCGGGCCGGTCACACCGAGGCCTCGGTGGATCTGGCGCGCATGGCGGGGTTGAAGCCGGCGGCGGTGATCTGCGAAATCCTCAAGGAGGATGGCGCCATGGCACGGGTGCCGGATCTGATGGTCATGGCCCGCAAGATGGGCCTCAAGATCGCCACCATCGCCGATCTGATCGCGTTTCGCACCGGTCACGAGCACCTGGTCCATCGGGTGGTGGAGGCGCGCATTCCCGTGGAGGTGGGCGGGGATTGGCGGCTGATTGTCTTCACGAATGATGTTGACGAGTTTCAGCATGTGGCCATGGTGTTGGGGGAGGTGGTTGCCGGGGAGCCGGTGCTGGTGCGGGTCCATTCGGAGTGCCTGACCGGGGATCTGTTCGGCAGTCTGCGCTGCGACTGCGGGAGTCAGTTGCACGCGGCCATGCGGCGTATCGTTCAGGAGGGGCGGGGGATTGTGTTGTATTTGCGTCAGGAGGGGCGGGGGATCGGGCTGGTCAACAAGATGCTCGCCTACAACCTGCAGGATCAGGGTTTGGACACGGTGGAGGCCAACAAGGAGTTGGGCTTTCCGCCGGACCTGCGCAATTACGGGATCGGCGCCCAGATTTTGAAGGATCTTGGGGTGCAGCGTCTGCGGATCATGACCAACAATCCCAAAAAGATCATCGGTCTGGAGGGGTACGGCATGGAAGTGGTGGAGCGGGTGCCCATCGAGATCCCGGCGCGGGCGAACAATGCCTCCTATCTGGAGGTGAAGCATCATAAAATGGGACATCTCATGCAACAGTTTGCCGACAAGGCCTGCAAGCCGAAAAAGGAGTCACGCGCGTCATGAGCGAATGGAACGTGGTGGAAGGACATCTGGATGCCGGAGGGAGGCGGTTTGCCATCATCGTCTCGCGCTTCAACAGTTTCATCACCGAGCGGTTGTTGGAGGGGGCGGTGGATTGTCTGGTGCGTCATGGGGCGCGGCAGCAGGATATGACCCTGATGCGCGTGCCCGGGGCGTTCGAGATTCCGATGGCGGCGCAGCGGGCGGCCCGCAGTGGCCGGTTCGATGGGGTATTGTGCCTGGGCGCGGTGATTCGGGGTGCGACGCCCCATTTCGATTATGTGGCCGCCGAGGTGAGCAAGGGGGTGGCAGCCGTGGCCATGGAGAGCGGCGTGCCGGTGGGCTTTGGGGTGTTGACCACCGATACGGTGGAGCAGGCCATCGAGCGGGCCGGGACCAAGGGCGGCAACAAAGGTTGGGAGACCGCCCTCTCCGTGATCGAGATGGTGGATCTTTTCAAGCGCTTCGATGGCTGACACGAGGGTGGAGAGCGGAACCGACATGAATGCTACCCTGCGGCGGGGGGAACCCCGCACCGCCCGTCCGGAGAGCCAGGACACGGGCACCAGTCGTCACAAGGCGCGGGAGTTGACCCTGCTGGCCTTGTATCAATCCGACATTTCCGGAGACGGCATCCACCGGGCGGTTGGCCAGTTGTGCGAGGACAACGCCGGGGGGCGTGCCGATCTGGACTATTTCCAGAAGGTGGCAGCCGGGACCTGGAGCCGGTTGGAGGAGTTGGATCGTTGGATCACGCTGGGGGCCAGGAACTGGTCGTTGTCGCGCATCTCGACCATCGATCGCAACATCTTGCGGCAGGGGGTATACGAGTTGCTGGCCGAGCCGGAGTTGCCGATTCAGGTGGTGATCGACGAGGCGATCGAGCTGTCCAAGCGTTATGGCGGGGACGGTTCCGGTTCGTTCGTGAACGGGGTGATGGACAACCTGGCCAGCCGGATTCGCGGGGGAGGCACCGAGTGATGGCGGAGACCGTGGCGGGGTTGGGTGAGTTCGCATTGATTCGGGATCTCTTGCAGCCCGTGCAGTTGCCGGCGGCAGCCGGGGTGGCGGTGGGGATCGGCGATGACGGAGCGGTCCTGACGGTACCGCGCACCCAGCAGCTGGTGGCCACGGTGGATGGTTTGGTGGAGGGGATTCATTTCGCGGCGGGGGCGGATCCGGATCGTCTGGCGCGCAAGGCGTTGCGGGTCAATCTGTCGGATCTGGCGGCCATGGGCGCCAGGCCTTGCTGGTATCTTCTTTCTCTCAGTCTGCCCCCCGAGACGCCGCTCACCTGGGTGGAGCGGTTTGCGGCGGGATTGCGGGAGGAGGGGGAGCGGTTCGGGGTGACGGTGGTGGGAGGGAATACCACGGGCAGCCTTGGGGGGATTTTTGTTAATGTGACATTGATGGGCCTGGTGAGTCAGGATCGCGCCATGTTGCGTTCCGGGGCGCAAGCGGGGGATCGGATCGTGGTCTCCGGGACCATCGGGGATGCCGCCCTGGGTCTGGCGGTGCGGCAGGGACGTTTGGCGGTGGCGGCGGATCGGCAATTCCTGGAGGAGCGTCTGGATCTGCCGGAGCCGCGGGTGGCGTTGGGTCTGGCTTTGGCCGATTCTGCCGTGGCCCATGGGGTGATCGATCTTTCGGATGGTCTGGTGGCGGATCTCGGTCATTTGTGCGCCGCATCCGGGGTGGGCGCGGTGATTGAAACCGGCAGGATCCCTTTTTCGCCAGTTGCTCGTGACCTGCTGGAAAAGGATGGTGCGTTATTGCCATTATTGCTTACCGGCGGCGAGGATTACGAATTGCTTTTTACCGTCTCGCCGGGGGCCGTGGATCTGGTTGCCGCCCTGGCAAGGGAGGTGGGGGTGCCCTTGACGGATATTGGTGAAATCACCACTGGCGAGACAATCCAGGTCATGCAAGGTGGCCAGCCGTTGGCGTTGGATCGGGGGGGATGGCGTCATTTTTGAGGGGGGAGGCACTGGGCTTTGACGATTTCGTAAATGCCACCTCGGAAGAATTGGACTGCTTTGCCTCACCGGTTCCCCCTCATGATCAAGAAGCTTTCCTCATTCTCGAGATCGCTTCTACCGAGAGTGGAGCCTGCGTTGCGTGCCAGTTTGGGAGGTTGAACCATGAAGATTTCAAGAGTCAGGCTGGAAAATTTCAAACGATTCAAAAATCTTGAGATCCAGATCAAGAACAAGCTCACAGATGATGTCGCGGACCAGTTCTTGATCCTTGGGGACAATGGAACTGGCAAGACGACCGTGCTTCAAGCGATCGCCTTATGCCTGTCCAGAATCACCGAGAAAGCCCATGACGCAAGCGACTTTGATTGGCAAGGGTGGGTGTTTGGACGCTATGAGAAGTGGGGGACGCCAATCATTGAGCTGGATGTCCATTTCAGTGATGACGAAGTCAGTGCGACTCAGGAAGCAGCTGATCTGTGGTACAGAAACAGGAGTCATCATGCTGAAGGTAGAGAGTTTATCAAGCCCGGAAATGCGAAGCAGGTGACTGTCAGGCTGGAAGGAGGTTACTACTTTATCGTCAATGGGAAACAGCAGGAGAATATTTTTCAGTTCCGTGGACGGTCTTATGCGTCTCAACTGGTGAAGAGTGGCGTTGCTGACGCCAGAGATTTGTTTGCGCGTCTTCCTGGCATTTTTTGGTTTGACCAGTATAGGAATCTGACATCGCCCCAGCCGGATTCGCTGGAGAAGGGTCGAGGTCATCACGGCGATGACGATGACGCACAAACACAACGTCGCAACTACCAATATTCAATTGGCGTTTCCCGACTGAGAAAACACCTCAATGGGTGGTGGATGAATCAGTTGGCCGGTGGCGATAGCGACTGGTTGATGGAGCTTGAAAACAGCTACAAAAAAGTGTTTCCTGGTCGATCATTTTCCAGGCCGGAGCCGATGTTTAGGGGGGGCACGCCGACACCTGAAGATTATTATTTTTGTCTTTCTGATGGAAGCAGAACTTATGATATCGAAGAGATGTCAGCAGGCGAGCAGTCCATCTTTCCGATGCTCTATGAATTCGTTAGGATGCAAATCCGCAACTCCATCGTGTTGATTGATGAAATTGATCTCAATCTGCACCCACCTTTGGCCCAAGCGCTTTTGGCGGCGCTGCCAACTATCGGTCCGCATTGCCAGTTTTTGTTGACCACCCATTCCGAAGCCATTTCTTCTCTTGTCAGCCCTGAGGAGATCTATCGCCTGCCGGGAGGGCGGTTATGCCTGTAAATGTGCTTTTGTGCGAAGGTGGCACGGGTAGTCCAGATGTGAGGGTTCTCGGGAAGCTCCTGAGGGGAGCGTGCGACATCAGACCCGAGGGTGGCAAGTATGGTATGGGCCAGAAAATCATTGCCAAACGGTACGCCATTGGGGACGTAGTGTCGGTGTCGGGGATATTGGATGGAGATTTTCTCGATGACTGGAAGCACCCGGTGGGGCAGCCCCGCGTTTGGCAATCTGACAATGAGCAGTGCGTCTTCGGCTGGCGCTGGGAGCGCAAGGAGATCGAAAACTATCTGATTGATCCAGCCATCGTCACCAAGGCGCTGGGAGATCAGGCCCCGGATCGGAATCGATATCGTCAGGCTCTTGAATTAGCCAGGGATCGGATTACTGATTATCAGGCTGCAAGAACAGCGTTGAGCGCCAATCGAAAGCGATTCAAGGATCTTCCTTCCTGTTTCGGTCCTAAACGGGGAAAAGAGCAACACTCATACCCAGATGTTTTGGATGAGCAGCATTGCCAGGAAGGGCTTAAGACTGTTGTCGCCAACCACCAGGAGGAACAACTGGTTCACGAGGCAGATGTGTTGAACGACTTCCAGCGCTATCTCCCCGAATGTCGTCCACAGGGAGTAAGATATCAAAATTTTCTGTATGCGTTCGCGGGCAAGGATCTGTTTTGGGCCATGGATGACTGGTTGAAGGAAAATGGCTTCAAGGGTGCATGGGCATTCCGGGAAAAGGTTCTATCCGCTCTTCATCGCTCCACCGAGGATATCTCAACCTGGGTGCCTGAGTGGGTTGAACTCCGCAGACAGATCGAAGGTGGGGTGTAGACGGGTATTCGTCTGCAAGTCCGTGCCCAGCGCATGGTTCGTGAAAGAGGGCTGCCGCCTGGATTGTGGCCTTTTCAAGTCCGGGGCCATGGATCCGAGGGGATCGGTTGCAGGCGCTTTCAATTCACGATGCCCCTTTTTCTGTCGGGATTGGGGGGCCTGTTGGGCTTCCCCCTCCCACACATGCCGACGCTTACGGGAATTCTGAGCGCTCATGGAATTGCCCCTCCTGATCTGCCCTGCTTTTCTTTCCTTCTGATGACAGTGCCTCTTCATCCGTATCTTTCTTTTACGGCCAGCACCGGACTGACCACCCTCCACCCCAGCAGCACCCCGCCCAGCCCGGCGTGCCACCAGAACAGGGCATAATCGGCCTTGATCATCAGGTAATAATGGGCCAGGGCCAACAACGTCGCCGGAAAAACCAGGCGGTGCAGGGTGCGCCAGTGGGTGCGCAAGCGGCGTATCCAGCCGTTCGTCGATGTCACGGCCAGGGGGATCAATGCGCAAAAGGCAAACATGCCGACAGTGATGTAGGGGCGCTTGCGCAGGTCCAGCATGATGGCCGACCAGTCGAAGAACTGATCCAGCACCACATAGCCCGACACGTGCAGCAGGGCGTAGAAAAAGGCGCACAGACCCGCCATGCGCCGCAAAGGGTGCAGCCAGGCGCATCCCGGCAACCGTGTCAGCAGGGAGACCAGCAGGGTGATCAGCAACCAGCGCAGCGCCCAGTCCCCCAGAAAACGGATCACCCGATCGATGGGATTGGCCCCCGGATCCGCGCCGAATGTCAACCACAGCAGCGGCGCGGCGGCAAAGGGCAAAAAGATCAGCAGGCCCCGCCAGCCACGGAGAGTAAAGGCTGCCATGACTAGAATTCCCGGCGCAGATCCATCCCCGCGTACAAGGCGGCTACCTGATCGGCGTAACCGTTGAACGGCAACGTCTCTCGTTTCAGAAACTCGCCGATGCGCCGCTCCTTGGCCTGGCTCCAGCGGGGATGGTCCACCGCAGGATTGACATTGGCATAAAAGCCGTACTCTTCCGGGGCATGCAGGTTCCACGAGGTCGCCGGACGCTCCCGCGTCAGGGTGATGCGCACGACGGATTTGATGCTCTTGAAGCCGTATTTCCACGGCACCACCAGACGGATCGGCGCGCCGTTCTGGGGAGGAAGCGGCTTGCCGTACAGGCCGGTGGCCAGCAGGGTCAGAGGATGCAGGGCCTCGTCCAGACGCAGCCCCTCCCGATAGGGCCAATCGAGGATCGGCCTCTGCTGGCCAGGCAGATGCTCCGGATCCAGCACCGAGGTGAAGGCCACATAACGCGCGGCATCGGTCGGCTCGCAACGCCTCAAGACCTCGCCCAGGGCAATCCCCTGCCAGGGGATCACCATGGACCACCCCTCCACGCAACGCATGCGGTAGACCCGTTCCTCCACTGCGTGGGGCCGCACAAGCTCCTCCAGGGTCACGGTGGCGGGCTTGGCCACCTCGCCATCGATGGTGATGTGCCAGGGGGCAATGCGCAGTCGTCCGGCATTGACCTTGGGTTCCTGTTTGCCGCTGCCCAACTCGTAGAAATTGGTGTACCCGGTGATCTCTTCGAAGGGTGTCTGGCGCTCCTGCAAATCCACCGGCAACAACGCCGCCAGGGTCGCCTGCATGAAAACACGGCGATTGAGATAGATCCCCTCCGGCGTGACGGGATCATCGGTCCCGGCGGCAGGGGTCATGACCCGCTGCCGGACAGCACGATCCGGCCCTCCAGAACCTCGCTGGGAATCACCGTCAGTCCGCTGCCCCCCGCCGGTTCCAGACAGGCGCCGCTGGCCAGATCGAAGGTCCAGTTGTGTACCCGGCACTCCACCCGCGTGCCATGATCCGTCCCCTTGCACAAATTGGCCTTGGAGTGGGGACAGCGGGCGCTGTACACCCGCGCCGAACCGGCCTCCGTGCGATACACCAACAAGGATGCTCCGGCATGCTCCACGCATCGCATCCGCCCCACGGGAAAGTCGGCCAGTTCGCCCAGTACCCGCGAGGTCTCCATTGCCGGAGATGCATCCGCCACTTCCGGCAACAGATCCATCTCCCGCATCACGTCGATGGCATCCAGCACCTTGTTCAACCCGGCTGCCGGAAACGCCATCAAGACCGCGTCCAGGATCTCCTCCCGGCTCGCCCCCGCCTTGAGCGCCTTCGGGGCATACTGCCGCAAACCACGCTCTGTCCCCACCGTCACCTTGGTGACAATCTGAATCAGATGGCGGGTCTTCTCATCCAACGCCTGGACGCTGTTTTTGTAAAATCCCATCAGATTGGCTGCTGCTTCGGGGCGTGTCTTGGCCAGATAGGTGAGTGCCTTGGACATTGTGTTGTTCTCCATTCTTGAAATTTGATTTATGTCAAATTATGTCTGAGCGCCTGTCGGCTTGTCAATCTTTTTCGCACCTTACGGGGGAGGGTTGGTGTTGTGGATAACAATGCTGCCAGCTGTCCAAATATCAGGTAACGAGGAGAGGAGATTTTTAAAAATTTTTGAGGTGAATCGTGCAGTTTTTCTTGTTTTACTATTGATGTTCTTTTGCTTATGCTTATTTCGGTGATACCGATAAAGCGATTTTTATATCCGTCTAGAAAATCTTTTTTATCCCAAAATTGTTTTCCAATCTCTCTGAAATACGCTGCAACACATAGCGCACCCTTTAGTTGTTTTATTATCGTACTGCCATCTTCTTTGTTTCCTTTGAGTTCTATAAATAAAATAACTTTTTTTGTCTCACTGATCAAAATGTAGTCAGCACGTTTACATTCTCCTCTGGTATTTTGAAAGCACCCAAGAGGTGCAGGAAAGGAATCTGTTTTGATAATAATAGCATCTGATGGCAGATCGGCAATGGTAACTGCATAGCTGTTTTCTTCTTTGAGTTTTATTTTACTATCATTTGTTGATGTGGTGATTTCTTTATGAAGCATGTCGAGCAAAATGTCGCTATCGGTCATGAATCGGTTTCCCCCCAAACAATCTCATCCTGAATTCGGTTCATCTCATCTATGGTCTTGTCGAAGCTGCGTGCTTCAATGCCAAGCTTATTGTCAATTTTGGCTGGGACAAGCGTTTGGCATCGTGTTTTTCGTTGTGCGCCCTCCAATTTAATAAGAGCTTTTTCCGCAATATAGACCCGGACCTTGTCTGGGTTGAGGATTTCTGAATCTCGATATTGCTCACGTTCGGCGATCTTTTTTATCCGCTCATTGTTTTGATTTAACATTATCAATGTATTTAGTTCTTTAACAATATAATCGCTGTGTGTTGTGATAAACACTTTGACCCCGATATTGACCAGGCGGGCAATCAGGCGGGCAACCCGTCTTTGATTCTCTGGATGGAGATTCAATTCCGGTTCATCGATCATCAGTAAATGGCCTGGCGCGGCGACATGTCGCAGGTAAAAGCCAATATCCAATAAAGAGCGTACTGCGCTCGAACTGGCATTCATGGTCAGTTTGATGGGTTTGCCTTTTGGGATGTAATGTAATTCATCATTTTTTGCGATATAATAACAGCCTCCGATGATATCTGTAAAATCATCAAGTATCTCGACATGTTCTTTTGTAACAACGCTATCTATTTTTGCATATTTTTCAAGTTGACGTATGAATTCAAGATTTTCTTTTACAGGTAAGGCATAGTCGGTATGGATCTTTGCAATAAGGTTTGTTTTGTTTATTTCGTTTTTCGTTGATCCTATTTCTTCAAGAAGTCGATTGCGTTGGAGATCAAGCTCTTTCCTGAAGATTGCAGACCCGGTTCGTTCCGCACTCGCAATAAATGGCTCTGGGAACAGATTTCCGAAAATAATATTTTTTAGAGTGACGCCAATGATTTCTTTGATCATTTCGTTCGGGATTTTTACCTTATCCTTATCGAACAACAGGGCAATAGTGACAAATGGAGAAGCGCCTTTTTTGGAGATTGACAGTATATTTGTTGACGCTGTCCCCATTCTGAGTTCAAAGGTCGCTTTCGGTTGAATATCGGTTGCATCCAGATCCACAGAGAAGTCGCTGTCCGAAAAATTCCGCTCTGGTGATGCGAAAACACGGGACAGCTTCTCGGTAAAGGCCCTGCATCCCTTTTGAAGGAATGCAGGTGCGTTGCTTGTGTAGCTTTGAATATCCAGTTCGATACTGCCTTCATTTAAAAGGCGTTGCACATCTTCCTCCGGAACCGGGATGGCAAAGGCCTCGTGCCAGAAGGTCAGAAATCCATATAATGCATAGGTGGCATATGTCTTCCCGGTATTGTTTTCACCGCAGATGATCGTCAGATCTCCCAGCGTGAATTCCGCCTGTTTGATGGCGCCCAGATTCTTGATCGCAATCTTCATGTTGCCACTCATCTTCCATTTGAATACGGCTGTGAGCCGTGTGCCGCAAATGGCACGGGCCTCGGGCACACATTCCCAAGGCCCGTGCGGTTGATGCCGGATTTGTCTGGCGCAAGCTCAACTGGCCATGGCCATCCACTCCTCGTCTTCCTCCTCGGCATCCTTGGGCGCGGACAGGGAGATGGGCATCTGGCGCAGGGCCGCAGCCTCCAGCAGCTCCTGCATCCGGATCACCTCGGCCTGCGGCACGGGATCCAAGGGGCGGACGGCGGCGGCGATTTGGCGCAGCTCCTCGGCGTCCGGACCCTCTTCGAACAGTTTCTCGCGCGGCTCCAGGTCGAAAAGATCGTCGCTGTCTCCCTCCTCCAGCGCGGCAAATTCTTTTTCCAGTTCCGACAACTCCGCATCCTCCGCGACCCCTGCCGCCGGGGCGGTCGTCGCGCCGGTGGCCTGGGCCAGCACCCCGCTCAAGGCCGTGGTCAGCTCGGCGATGTCGTTCAAATTGCTCCCGTCATCCACCGCGCGCTGCAGTCGCAACCCCCCATTGACCAACTGCTCCTGACAGCTGCCGTCCAGGGTGTGCTCCTTGGCCGACAGGAACTGTTTGACACGCTGCAACACGTTGTCCGCCTGATTGAGCAATCGCGCCAACCGCTGCTGACGCGCATCCGCCTCGGCGTACTGTTCCGCCTCCCGGATCATCCGCTGGATCTCGTGCTCTTCCAGTCCACCGGACACCTGCACGTGGATCGATTGCTCACGACCGCTCGCCTTGTCGATCGCCGATGCCTTCACCATGCCATCCGCGTCCACCACGAACGATACCTCGATGCGGGGCGTGCCCCGTTCGGCGGGCGGAATCCCGTCCAGAATGAACTCCCCGAGAAAATGATTGGCGGCAAATACCCCGCGCTCCCCTTGCGCCACCCGTACCGTGGCGAATTTCTGATTGTCCATCACCGTGGTGAAGGCTTTCGTAAAAAGGCAGGGGATGGTCTCGTTCTTGGGGATCAGCACATTGAAAATCCCGCCCTTGGTCTCGATGCCCAGCGACAGAGGGGTGACGTCCAGCAACAGCAGATCCCTCATCTCCCCGGCCAGCACCCCGCCCTGAATCGCCGCCCCCAGCGCCACGATCTCATCCGGGTTCACCCCGGCTCGCGGTTCGCGACCGAAGAAATTGGCCACCGTCTGCCGGATGCGCGGCATGCGGGTCATGCCTCCCGCCAGAATCACCTCGTCGATCTGTTCCGCGTCGATCCCGGCATCCGCCAACGCCTGGGCGCACGGCTCCATGGTGCGACGCACCAAAGGCTCCACCAGATCCTCCAGCTTGGCGCGCGTCAGGACATGACGCAGATTCTTGGGGCCGTTGGCGTCGAAACAGAGATACGGCAGATTGATCTCCGCGCGAAAGCCGCTGGACAGTTCGATGCGCGCGGTTTCCGCCGCCTCCCGCATCCGTTGCAGCGCCTCCTTGTCCTGGCGCGGATCCATGCCATGCTGATCCCGGAACTCCTCGGCCAGGTAGTCCACGATGCACTGATCGAAATCCTCGCCACCCAGAAAGGTGTCGCCGTTGGTCGCCAGAACCTGAAACACCCCGTCGTCGATCTCCAGGATGGAAATGTCGAAGGTCCCGCCGCCCAAATCGTACACGGCGATGATCCGCCCTTCTGTCTTGTCCAGTCCGTAGGCCAGCGCTGCCGCCGTCGGTTCGTTGATGATGCGCAGGACATTCAATCCCGCAATCCGTCCGGCGTCCCGCGTGGCCTGGCGCTGCGCCTCCGTGAAGTAGGCCGGCACCGTCACCACCGCCTCCCGCACCGACTCGCCCAACGCCTCCTCCGCGATCCGCTTCATCCGTTGCAGCACCATCGCCGCCACCTCTGCCGGGGCCAGCTCCTTGCCCCACACCGACACCCCGACATCGCCGCTGGCCAGTTCCACCATCCGATAGGCAGCCGTCTCCCGCTCCCGCCGGATCACCGGGTCGTCGAACCGCCGGCCCATGAGCCGCTTGATCCCGTACAGGGTATTTTCCGGGTTGACGACCATCTGCCGCTTCGCGGTCACTCCCACCCGGCGTTCCCCGTCTGCGGAATAGGCCACCATCGACGGGGTGGTGTGGCCTCCTTCCGCGTTTTCAAGGACTCTTGGCGTGCCGTTTTCCAGTATGGCGACGCACGAATTGGTGGTGCCCAGGTCAATACCGATGATTTTGCTCATGATGTTTGTCCTTGCCTATGCGGGTTGCAAATTTTGGAAAAGAATCGCCTTGGCCAAGAGCCATCCTGGCCATTGTTAATGCCTTTATGGAAAGTTGCAATAAGCATGCCACGGCATTGTCAATTGAATTTCAATGCGTTATGCGGGGGATGTCAAATTGTCGATGCTATTTGCTGTCCATCTGCACCAGGGTGTCTTGCGCCCCTGCCTCAAGCCGGCGCAGGTGAAACAAGGCGCAGGGATCGGGGGCGTTCCGGCTGGCCAGAGGCGCCAACAGACGTTGCGCCTGAGCGACCTGTCCGGACGTTAGCAGGGCGTAAGCCTCCCGGTAGGTCCGCATGTCGGGGGTGTCCGCCTGCTCGGCGGTCAGCGGTTCGAAGGTGGCGATGGGATGGGATTTGCCCTTCAAGACGACTTCCGCGATCGGGCGGGCGTGGAAGCCGGGACAACGACCGATGGTTTTTTCAGATACGCAAATACGCGTACCAACAAATTTGTTGAATCCCTCCAGTCGGGCGGCGGTGTTGACCGCGTCTCCCAGAGAGGTGTACTGGAACCGTTCCTCGGACCCCATGTTGCCAATGGCGGCATGGCCGGTGTGAACGCCGATCCGGGTCTCGCCGAAGGGGATGCCCTCCCGATGGATCCTCTGGCGAAACCCCTGGGCAAAGGCGTCCAGTTCCATGGCGCAGGCCAGGGCGCGGCGGGGGTGATCGTCCTGGCGGGCAGGCGCGCCGAACAGCGCGAAAAGCGCATCCCCAACGAAATTGATCACCGTCCCCTCGTGGCGCAGTATGATCTGGCACATGCCGTTGAAATACCGGTTCAGCAGGTTGGTCAGTTCGGTCGCCTCCATGGTCTCGGAAAACGGGGTGAAGTCAGCGACATCCGTAAAAATGAACGTCATTTCGCGACGCTCCCCGCCCAGACGCAACGAGGCGCGGTCGTTGAGGAGTTGTTCCACCACCGCTGGGGCCAGGTAACGACGAAAGGCATTTTTAATGAATTTTCGTTGTTCCCGTTCGTCGCGTCCCAGGTAAAGATCACCGGATCCCAGCGCCAGAATGAAGGCCAGCGTGGGGGCGAGCAGCGGCAGCAGAGGGCCGCCCATGGCGAACAGATGAATGGCCCCGATCCAGTAGCAGACGGTCAAGACCATGGCCAGGATCAGGCGGGCCTGAAAACCCAGTTCAACGGCAGCCAGCAGCAGACCGGGCAGGGTGGAGAGCAACTGCATGGCGCCTCTGCCGGCCTTGCCCAGGTCGGGGGTGGGGCGGCGGTCCAGGATGTGGGCCAAAGCGTGGGCATGGATCATCACACCGGGGGTGCCGTACTGGTTCAGCCCCTTGGCCAGCACGGGCGAGGAGGAGAGGGGGGTGCGATGCCGGTCGGTCAAGGAGAGGTCCGCGCCGATCAGGATGATCTTTTGCGCAAACCACGCCTCAGGAAGGAGCGTGACCGTGTGGGCCGGATAGGTGCGGAACGGCTCGGTCTCGCTGTCGGGCCGGCCATGCCACGCCAGGGTGATCAGGTCGTCGGGCGGCGCAATGCCCAGCAGGGAGGCCATCACGCCAGCAACCCCCCGGATGTATCCCTGGTCCGGTACGGTGGCCCCGGGAAAGATCCAACGCACGGTGTTGTCGAACTGGTCCCGGACCACATTGGCCAGGCCACGCTGCCGGGCAGGGACGAAATCGTCCAGAAAGCGGGATTGCCGGGGGGTCAGTTGGTGGTTGCCATGCACATAACTCACCACGGTGGGGATGCGCATCCCCGCCAGCGTGGCCTTCATGGCGGCATCCTTGTCCGGTTCCGTGGGCTGATCGAGCAGGATGTCCAGCAGAATGGCCCTGGCGCCACGTTTTTCCAGGGTTTGCAGGAGGTCGCTCAAAAACTTCCGGTCGATGGGGGCGCGGTAGGGGAATGTTTCCAGGGTCTCCTCGGTGATGGAGACGATGATGATCTCCGGGTGTTGCGGCTCTGCGGGGCGGGCACCGATGCGCATGTCCCCGGTCCATTGCTCGAGCATGTTCAGGACCGTGATGCGTTGTACCAGTTCCCGGCTCAGCCAGGCAGACAGGAGGGCGATCACGGCCAGTATGACGAAGCCGCGCCAATCTCGCGGGCGTCTCATCCCCTCCGCTCCAACCATCGGCGCCGCGTCACCGGGGTGTTCAATTGAGCGTGCGCAGCAGAGCCAGGGATTGGGCGCGGCAGCCGCTTTCGTTCAGCCATGCGGCCAGTACCGGCGGTGCGGTCACCTGTTCCGGGATCATCCTGACGGTCAGGTCGGCTTGACTTTTGTCCAGGCTGACCTGCAGGAGCGAACCGTCCTTGATGGGCATGGTGGGTGGGGGAGCCAGTTTTTCCGCCCCGGCTGGCCAGCGGGCGCTGGCCTTCCAGGTGTTGCCGGAGGTGGCCAGACGGACGTTCGTCTCCTGGTCCACCGCAGGGCGCCAGAGGATCATCGGCTGGCCGGCCCGCTGGCAGTGGGTGCCGGGTTTGGTGACATCGATCAGCCAGGGGTCGGGCAGCCACTCCTTGCCGCTGGAGACCGCCTGACTGACGCCCCGGGTCACCCCCATGTGGGAGGTGTTCACCCCACCGGAGGTCACCATGGCCTTCAGCGATGCGGTGACCGTCTCTTCCCGTGCGGGTTTGCCGGGGGCAGGGGGCTGCTGGTAGGGGCCGGCCAGTTTGACCACCCGGCCATTCTCGGCGATCAGTTCCACGCTTTGGCCGTTGGTCAATTGCAGGGGTTGATCCCCGTCAATGGCCTGACCGGGGGTCAATGCAACGCCTGCCGCCTTGAAGACGATCAGCTTTTCGGCCTGGACCGGGGAGGCGATCAGCAGAAGACCAATGGCCAGCAATGTGGAAGGGATGCGATGCATGACAACCCCCTGTCCCGAAAATTTGCGTTGGTGGATGTTCTCTTTGGTTCCAAGAGAATGATACAGCAAAGTCGGGACCATTGGGAAGCGATATCCCAATGAATTGTCAACTTTTTGAAAAGCAACGATATTTAATGTCAGGTGTCAAGGCGCGTGTCCTCCTTTTGGACGGCGTTGTCGTGTGGTTGTTGATTAATTAATTGAAAAAATTGGAAAAATATCATGTAAAAAGAAATGTCGACCTGTAAAGAATCATGGCATTCCAGGTGCAAACAGCTTTGTCGGGGAACGATGGATTTGCACGAGGCAGGTATGGGGAACAACGGATGGCGCTTGGCGATGGGGCTGGTGATCGCGCTGCTGATGTCTGGTTGCGCGCGTACCCCCGTGCCCTTGACGCCGGGCGAGCGTGAGGCGCGCATCCGGGAGGATTTCCTGACGCTGTTCGCCAGCGAGTCGCCGGGCCGGGTGACCCTGGAGGGGGCCATGGCGCGGGCGATACGGCATCATCTGGCCACGCGGGTCAAGGTGATGGACGTGGCGTTGGCGCAAAGGGTGACGGACGTGGAGTCGTATCGCAACCTCCCCGCGCTGACGGCGATGGCCGGCTATGACGAGCGCAGCCGTCGGCCCTCGGATTCCCTGGATCTGTACGACACCACCCGCGCATTGTCGATGGCGTGGAATGTCCTGGATTTCGGCGTGAGTTATCTGCACACCCGGCAACAATCCGACCGGGTGTTGATCGCCAGGGAGTTGCGGCGCAAGGCGGCGCACAACCTGCTCCAGGATGTGCGCGGGATCTACTGGCGGGCCTGGGCCGCCCAGCGGATGGAGGCGGCCATGACCCCGCTGATGTCGCGCGTGCAAAAGGCATTGGACAATGCCAGGGAGGCGGAGCAACAGCGATTGCAGCCCCCCATGCAGCTGCTGGATTATCAGAAGGGGCTGTTGAAGAACTGGCAGCAGATTCAGGAGTTGTGGAAAGGGTTGTCCGGGGCCAAGGTGGCGCTGGCCGAACTGATGAACGTCAATCCCGGGGAGCCGTTCGTCCTGGCGGGTCCCCAGGAGGAGGAGGTGACGTTGCCGGATCTGGGGCGGTTTCCGCCGTTGACGCGGCTGGAGCGGATCGCCTTGCGGCAGCGCCCGGAGTTGCGGGAGCGGGATTATCAGGTGCGCATTCAAACCCGGGAGACCCGCATGGAGTTGTTGCGGTTGCTGCCCGGCTTGGAGTTTCACACCGGGAAGAATTACAATAGCGCCGATGCCTACATCAACCACGTCTGGGCGGAGTCCGGGATGAAGCTGGTCTGGAATCTGCTGAATCTCTTTTCCGCGCCGTCGCGGCTGGCTTTGGCGCAAACGCGGGAGGAGTATCAGTTGCTGATGCGCCAGGCCGTGAGCATGAGCGTGCTGGCCCAGGTCCACGTGGGGTATCGGCGTCTGGTGCAGGCGCTGGAGGAGTATGTCACGGCCCAGGCGTTGAGCGACATCAACGAGCGGTTGGACCGGCACGCCCAGGCCGGTCGTCAGGCTGCCTCCATGAACGAACTGGATCTGATTCAACGCGAGGTGGAGCGGATCACCTCCCGGACCCGCCGGGATGTGGCGTATGCCGAGTTGCACAATGCCATGGGGGCCTTTTTCGTCACGCTGGGTTCGGACGTGCTGCCGGAAAAAGAGACCGATCCGGCAGACCTGGAGCAGGTGATCAAGGCGCGTCTGCGCGCCTGGGAGCGTGGCGCGATCCTGGATCTGGCCGCTTTGGAGGAGGGCGGCGATACCGCAGCGGAGGTCGTGGCCCCGGAGTGGCGGATCGAGACCGTTCCCGCCAGTTACTGGTCCGAGGTGTTCCAGCCCGAATGGACCATCGAGACCGTTGCTCCCCCTGCCGGAGGGGAGGAGGGGGTGGTCCAGCCGGAATGGATCATCGAAAACCGTGGCACGCCCTGAAGGAGATTGCTCCGTGAGCGACGGCGAGGAGGCGGTACGACGTTTGATCGTCTGGTTCGGAGAGGGCCGTTACGCGGAGGTGGAGGCGGCTGCCCGCGCGTGGACGGAACTCGCCCCGGACGAGGGGTTCGGCTGGAAGGCGCTGGGCATGGCCCTGCAGCGGCAGGGACGCGACGAAGAGGCGCTGGAGCCGTTGGCGCGGGCGGCGGAGCGGTTGCCTGGGGACGTGGAGACCCTCTTCGCCCTGGGGGCGGTGCGGCGGACGCTGGGGGAGGAGAGCGAGGCGATCTGGCGGGCGGTGTTGCGTCTGAGTCCGGGTCATGCCGGGGCCTTGATCAATCTGGGGGCGCTGGCCCAGGGCCGGGGGCGTTTGGACGAGGCCGAAGCCCTGTTGCGCGAGGCGATCCGTTGTCATCCGGGTTTTGCGGTGGCATATCACAACCTTGGTTTGGTGTTGCGGCTGCGGGATGCCTTGCCGCAGGCCGAGGCCGCCTTGCGGGAGGCCGTGCGTCTGGATCCGGAGTTGACCGCCGCCTGGCATGAGCTGTCGGTCGTCCTGTACGGGCAGGGCCGGGGCGCTCAGGCCGAGGGGTTGCTCCGGGAGGTGCTGCGTCGTGCGCCAGGGTCGGTGGATGCGGCCTGGCAACTGGGTTGGCGCTTGTTGAAGACCGGGCGCTATGCCGAAGCGTGGCCGTTGTACGAGCTGCGTTGCCATCCGTCGCGACCGGATCGGCCTGTGCTGCCGGTGGCGCTGCCCTTTCCCCGCTGGGCGGGGGAGGAGGTGCGCGGCAAGGCGGTGCTGATGGTCAGCGAACAGGGGTATGGGGATACCATCCAGTTCTGCCGTTATGCCGCCCTGCTCAGGGAGGCCGGCGCGGTGCGGCTCACCCTGGTGACCTTTCCGGCGCTGGTGCCTTTGCTGGAGCCGGCGTTGGCCAGGGAGCAGGTCATGGTGGCGACCGATCTGCTGGAGGTGCCACCTCATGATTACTGGACCTTCATTCTGGATCTGCCGGGCCGTTTCGGCACCACCCTGGAGACCATTCCGGCGCGGATTCCTTATCTTGCGACGTTGCCCGAACGGGACCGACGCTGGAGTGCCGTGTTGCCTGACGACGGCAGGGTGCGGGTGGGCGTGGCGTGGCGGGGATCGGCCTTGCACGGCGATGACCGCAATCGATCCCTGCCGGGATTGGAGGCGTTGGCCCCTTTGTGGCAGGTGCCGGGCATCGCCTTTTTCGCTCTGCAGAAGGGGGAGGGGGAGGCAGAATCCCTGGCATCGCCCCCTGGACAGCCGTTGGTGGCGTTGGGGGGCGGGATCGGGGATTTTGCCGATTCGGCCTCCATCGTGGCGCGGCTCGATCTGGTGATCACGGTGGATACCGCCTTGGCCCACCTGTGCGGGGCGCTGGGCAGACCGTGCTGGGTGTTGCTGCCGCGGGTTTCGGACTGGCGCTGGCTGGAGGGTCGGGAGGATTCCCCCTGGTATCCGGGGGTGTTGCGGCTGTTTCATCAGCCTGTGCCGGGCGATTGGCCGGGCGTGGTGGAGGAAGCGGCCCGCGCGTTGTTTGATTTTCTGTTGGCCATCCGCTTCGGCCAGGGGGCGCTCGGGGAGGTGGAGTCCCTGGCGCGGCGGCTGGTGGCGTGGCAGCCGGGGCACGCTTTCGGCTGGAAGGCGCTGGGGGTGGTCTTGCAGGTCATGGGGCGCCTGGCCGAGGCGCGGGAGCCGTTGCGGATCGCCCTGGAGAAACTGCCGGGGGATCGGGAGGTGTTGCGCGCCCTGGGCGTGGTGTGCGAGGGACTGGGCAGGCCGGATGAGGCCGAGGTCTGGTATCGGCGGCTGGTGGCCCTGTGGCCGGATGGCGCGCAGGGGCATAACCATTTGGGCACCTTGTTTTTGGGATTGCAGCGGCTCGAGGAGGCCGAGGCGGCCCTGCGGGAGGCGGTGCGCGTCCAGCCCGGTTTTGCTGCGGCTTGGACCAATCTGGGACTGGTGTTGGCTGCGCGCGGAGGTGTCGGCGCGGCGGAGGCGGCCCATCTGCAGGCGCTCCGCTTGCAGCCGGGCATGGCGGATGCCCATTATAATCTCGCCAATCTCTATCGCGAGGCACGGTATTTCGATGAGGCGCTCGCCGCCTATCGGGAGGCGCTCCGTGTGCGTCCCGGCTGGGCCTTGGCTTGCAATAATCTCGGGAGTCTGTTGCATGATTGGCATCGTGACGCCGAGGCCGAGTCGGTATTGCGGGAGGCGTTGCGCCTGGAGCCGGATTTTTATGCCGAGGCGGCCTGGAATCTGAGTCTTGTGCTGTTGCGTGGGGGTCGGTTTGCCGAGGGGTGGCCCTGGTACGAGGCGCGCCATCACGAGCGCATGCCTGGGCGCAAGGTGATCCCGCCCGTATTGCCTTTTCCCATGTGGCGCGGGGAGGAGGTGGCGGGCCGTTCGTTTCTGGTGATCGGCGAGCAGGGATTCGGCGACATGATCCAGTTTTGCCGGTTCTGTCGGACGCTTTTGGAGCGGGGCGCGGTGCGGGTGACGCTGGTGTGTCGTCCGCCGTTGCTCTCCTTGCTGCGCGTTTTGGAAGAGGACGGGCGAATGCGGGTGACCGTCGCGACGGAGACGGTGCATCTGCATGATTATTGGACATTCCTGCTGAGCATCCCTTTGCATCTAGGGGTGACGTTGGCGACCTTGCCTGCGGTACTGCCCTATTTGCGGCCACCGCCCTTGCGGGACGGTCTGGCGTTGCCGCAAGGGAGGGGGTTGCGGGTGGGTCTGGTCTGGCGGGGTTCGGCCACCCACGGCAATGACGGCAATCGTTCCTTGAGTGGTCTGGCGGCCTTGAGGCCGTTGTGGGCGGTGTCTGGGGTACGGTTCGTCGGTTTGCAGAAGGGGGAGACCGCCTTGCCGCCGTCGGATCAGCCGCTATTGGAGATGGGCAGTCACCTGAACGATTTTGCCGACACGGCGGTCGTGGTGGCGCAACTGGACCTGGTGATCAGCGTGGACACCGCCCTGGTGCATCTGTGCGGGGCCTTGGCAAAACCGTGCTGGGTGCTGGTGCCCTGGATCGGCACCGACTGGCGTTGGCTGGAGGATCGTTCCGACTCCCCCTGGTATCCCGGCGTGGTGCGGCTGTTTCGTCAGGAGGTGCCGGGGGAGTGGTCGGAGGTGATCCATCGGGTGGTACGGGAACTGGCAGCGATCACGTCGCGGTGAAATGGCTATGGTGATGGGATGGACCCATCCTTTCTGAAAAGGCATCGAATGTGCCAGAATGGAGGTGTATGCAATCATTCATAAATCCTTGAGGGATCCAAAATGAACGTTACAACAATCGGGTTGGATTCGGCAAAGAATATCTTTCAACTTCATGGGGTAGACGCCACTGGCAAAGTGGTGCTCAAGAAACGGGTAACAGGGGCGGATACCGTGACGGTATCGCCCGGTTGGATCCAATTTTTTATGGTTGTTTGCTCCTTTGTTGGGTTGGTTGAAACAGTGCTTGCCACTTATTAGCAGGAATGCTAATATCGCCATATGAACTGGACGATTTCTTTCTATAGCGAGCGTGTTCACCAAGGGATCAAATCTTGGCCAGACGACGTGTATGCTGATTTTTTGCGCCTTGCTGATTTGCTGTATGAGCATGGCATTGATTTGCGGATGCCGCATTCACGTGCCATGGGTGGTGGTTTGTTCGAGTTACGTTGCCGTGGACAAGAAGGAGCCGGACGTGCCTTTTATTGTATGCAGACCGGACGAACCATTGTGATCCTGCATGGCTTTATCAAGAAGAGCAACGAGACTCCCCACGATGAACTTCGCCTTGCCCGCAAGCGGTTGAAGGAGGTGCAACATGGAAGATGACTGCTATAATCCCGTACCGATGGACCTAAATGTGGAATTGCAGGAGGCCTTCAAACGTCCAGGTTTCAAACTTGCCTACGATGCCCTAGAGGACGAATATTCTGCTCTTTCCGTGTTCTTGATGGCACGTAAAGCGGCTGGGCTAACCCAGCAGCAGATCGCTCAACGCATGGGGACTACTGCAAGTGCCATTTCCCGGCTGGAGTCTTCGCTGGGCAATGGGCGCACTTCGCCCTCCCTGGCTACCCTGCGTCGTTATGCCGATGCCATTGGGTGCAAACTGGAACTGAAATTGTCTCCCAGATAAAGCGGACACTTCGATCAAGCGCCTGGGTTCTTGTACATCCCGCGCCAAAGAAATCCGGGGACACGCCAAAGAAATCGTGGGACATCAAAAGAAATCCGTGGACACCATACCTGTTTCCCTTGTTTTGCCGAAATCCCCGAAAATCCCATGAAATCCGGTGACATATTTTCACGATATCATGCTATTTTCACGCCAGAGAAGGTTTGACTTGCGAAAAAAAATATTTCATATCAATCATTTTGGTTTCACCCTGTATCAACTGGCAACCAAGAGCAACATCAAACAGATTCTCCAACCCGTCATTTTCATGTTATACTTTATTACGTATTATGAGTTCAAAACTGCATCACTTGCTCCACAATTTTTTATTTTACATTGTTTTATTGTTGTCTGGCGTGGGTTTTGGGGTGGCCTGAGCAGAGACAAGAAAATTCAATATTTCCGATAGTTACGAAGAGCAGTTAAAAAATGCACTTGGTAAAAACTTGGGCTTGCAGAATTCGAAAAAAGCGGCTACTATTCTGCCCGCGGACGCATTCTCCAAAATCTGTGAACAAGCCATAGGTAGGTTTTGGAATTACAGACCCACTTAATGGCATGATATCGTGAAAATATGTCACCGGATTTCATGGGATTTTCGGGGATTTCGGCGGAACAAGGGAAATAGGTATGGTGTCCTCGGATTTGAATTAAGGGAAATAGGTATGGTGTCCCCGGATTTCGGATTTTCTGATTGGATTTTCTGATTAGTCGTCGGATTAGCGACGGCCAGATGCTGCATCTGATTAAGATGTGGTTGACAATGCCGGTTGAAGAGAAAGACGACAAAGGAAACAAAAGTCAAACGACCGTAGCCAAAGACACCAAGCGGGGTACACCGCAAGGGGCACCAATTTCGCCCTTGCTGTCAAACCTTTACATGCGCCGTTTCATACTGGGGTGGAAAGCCCTGGGTCATGAAAATGTATTGGACGGTCACATTGTCAACTATGCCGATGATTTCGTCATATGTTGTCAAGGTTCGGCGGAAGCGGCGATGCGAATCATGCGGGAGATGATGGCAAAGCTGAAACTGACGGTAAACGAAGAAAAGACCCGAATTTGCTGTATTCCTGAAGAGACGTTCAATTTTCTGGGCTATACCATTGGTCGATATTATCCGACCATGAAGGGAGGCCGAGCCATTTTAGGGACGTGGCCGTCAAAGAAGAGCGTGGAGAAATTTTGCGCTACAATCAGCGACCGCACAGATCAAAGATGGTTATGGGAAGATGCCGAAGAATTGGTGAAAGATATCAACCGTAAGTTGACAGGCTGGGCCAACTATTTTTCTGTAGGCGCAGTTCGTCGCTCATATGCTTCTGTTGATGCTCATACCAAACATCGGCTCCGTCAGTGGTTGTGCAGAAAGCATAAGCAAAGAGGCAATGGGGAAGCACGATACCCAGACAGATACCTGCATCAAAAGCTGGGTCTGATCTCTATGCAACAATTGCGGCTCAACTTCCTGCGTGCGAAAGTGTGATACCTTGTCCGAGAGCCGGATGCGGGAAAACCGCACGTCCGGTTCGATGTGGCGGGAACTGGAAACGTGAAGTGAGTGGG
This sequence comes from Magnetococcales bacterium, assembly GCA_015231915.1. Classification (GTDB taxonomy): domain Bacteria; phylum Pseudomonadota; class Magnetococcia; order Magnetococcales; family Magnetaquicoccaceae; genus Magnetaquiglobus. The sequence continues at coordinate 52,433 of JADGAR010000005.1, read as the reverse complement.
ATTGAGTTCCTTTCCTCAATCGGCGCGCCAGTTCTCGACCCTACCGGATTTGGTAGCGGATTTCCAGAGGTATGGTGTCACCGGATTTTGTCATGTCATCGGATTTTGTCACCGGATTTCGCACACTCAATTCTGACCCTGCAATGCTGGGCTGTCGGCTTTGCGTGTAACGCTTGCATAGTGGCGAGACTGTACTAACGTCCTTACCTCAAAGGAATGAGGATATGCAGCGTCGAGCAGGTGGATAATATTTTATCTCCTATGTTGTCAACATCATTAGTCGTAGAGGTATCACATGTCCTTATCAAGGTCCAAGATTGACCGTGCAGGAAAAGCTCTTGCAATGCAAGATGATCTTTCTGTGGAAGATACGCGTAAATTCCATGACATTTTTGATGAATACAGAAAGTCACATCTTCAACCTCTCACAGATTGTACTGTAAAACTTCAAAATTGGCTTTCTTCTCTTGGTATCAAATATTATGTAGCTCAGAGATTAAAACGAAAGCCCCAAATTATTCGCAAACTCAACAGATTTAGCGTTCGATTAACTCAACTACAAGATATTGGTGGATGCAGAATAGTTGTAAATGAAAACAAAGATATTGACAATGTGGTGAAATTTATTAATAAAGAGATATTAGGAGCAGTTGGATTCTCCATTAAACGAATCACAGACTACCGAGAAAATGGGAGGGATGATACTGGCTATCGAGCGCTCCATATCATATTGGATCATTCTGGATGCGCTCTTGAATTGCAAATTCGTAGCCAAGTCCAACATTATTGGGCAGAAAGCATAGAGCGGACGTCCGTTATTTACGGATACCGGCTAAAGGAGAAAGAGGGCGATGATCAAGTAATTAATTACTTTAAGAGATTGTCGGCAGTTTTCCACGAAATTGAATCTGGAAGAAAACCCTCGCCTCAACAAAAAATCGATATTGACCTTCTCCGAGAAAAAGCTGAAAATACCATAAGAAATTCGGATTCTAACCGTGTATTTGACAGCTATGTGAACGAGGATATTATTAAAACGCTGATCGCTAAAGAGGAAAAACGTGCTGGATTCAATAACTGGATCATTGTGTTTGATTGGAATACAGGTTCATTCGTAACATGGGATATTGTTAGCAGAGATTCAGATAAGGCAAGCCAGAAGTATGTTGAATATGAATATCAGTACCCAGCTAGCGATGGTTTTGAAGTTGTGATGATCGGATCATCAGATGTCGCCACTATCCGGCAAACACATAGTCATTATTTTGGTATTGGCAGCTATGATTCTGTATTGGAACGTCTCGATCAATCAGTTGTCGGTTTTAGCCGACGCATTGATATAGATAGCGACGCGAGACAGATTTTATTGGCTTTGCATAATAGAAAGTTTTACGGTAGAGCGTGCAGTATTCAAACACTCAAGAATCATTATTGCAAATCTGTTATGAGCTTTGATTCTTCGCTTCGTCTGCTCGTCGACAAAGATCTTGTTTCAATGTCTAGCACGAACGGTCCTGTTTCCCTTAATTCAAGGAAATCAGGAGAAATATTAGGATACCTTTAAATCCGGGGACGCATAAATCCCATAAATCCCATAAATCCCATAAATCCCATAAATCCCATAAATCCCATAAATCCGGTAGATCGCTAAATCCGGTTACACTATACCTATTTAATCCGAAATCCTGGGGCATAATCGAAATCCGGGGACACTAAAATCCGGGGACACTAAAATCCGGGGACACTATACCGAAATCCGGGGACAAAATCCGGGGACACTATACCTATTTCCCTTGTTCCGCCGAAATCCCCGAAAATCCCATGAAATCCGGTGACATATTCTCACAATATCATACCATTAAATGAGTCCGTAATTCCCGGACCCACCCATAGCGGGGCTACAGGTTTTGGAGAATGGGGCCGTGGGCAGAATAGTGGCCGCTTTTTCCAAAGCCTGCAATCTCAAGTTTTGACCAAGTGCGTTTTTCAATCGCCCCTCGCAACCATTGGAAATATTTGACTTTTTCGTCTTTACTCAAGCCACCCCAAAATCCACTCCAGACAACGATAAAACCATGTAAAATAAAAATGGTGGAGCAAGTGATACGGTTGCGAACTCATTATCCGTAACGGAATGTAACAGGAAAATGACGGGTTGGAGAATCTGTTTGATGTTGCTCTTGGCGATCAGTTGATACAGGGTGCAACTAAAAGTGTTGATATGCAATGCTTTTTTGCCGCCAGTCAAACTTTCTCTGGCGTGAAACGAGGCACCTGTGGATCCGCCTTTTTCGCCTCCCGCTTGGATGGCAATGGGCTTTTCATCAAACCTTTCGAACGTAAACGGAGAAATGGAGAATCCGGACCGGAAAATGGCAAGGTGTCGTCCGATCCGGGCAATCCGCTCACTGCGCGAAGACCTCGTCCACGGAGTTGGCGAAGACGAAGTTGTCGCTCCAGGTCTCGATCAATTCCAGGTTTGCCGACCTGACTTTCTCGGTCACCCAGTCCGGAGTCTGGCCAAACTTGCGCCGCATCTGTTTGAGCAGCATGTAAGCGGCTTCTTCCTGGCGGCCTTCATTCCGCACCATGGCGGCCCACTCTGGTTTGCCGTTGTTCAAGATCTCTTGTGCAAAGATGGACATCATTTCCGGTTCCTCCCCTGGTTTGACATGCATGACGATCTCATGCACGGTTTTCTTCTTTAGTAATGTGAATGTAGCCATTAAATAAATCATCACTGGCACCAAAAGTTCTGGTGCATCCCGCAGTGCATCGGCAATCTGTCCAAGGGCTTCTGTCTGTTCTGCCGGACTGCGAGTTCCGTATTTCAATGCCAGAAACCCTGCCCGCAAGCGGGCGTGTCGAGACAAGAGTGGATCCGCCGTGGCACTCAAATCGACAAGAATATATTGGACATTCAGCAGCCATGGGTGTATGGCACTGTTGGCATCGACCAGGGAAATCAGATTATTGGGATGGTTCCATGGGGAGTTGCCGTGGTAGATCAACACCGGGATAACGGCTGGCAGCGATTCCCAGTTTTTGCCCATTTCTCGGATAAACTGTTCTGTGCAGGCCATGATGCCGCGTGCAATCTGCCAAGATACTTTGCGATCTGGATAGCTTTTGTGTTCGGTCAATACATGGATGAACGCTGGGGCACCCTGGGCCGTTTTTACGCGAAACAGTTTGTCGGAGATGAACAGGCTTAGGGCATCTGGCACAAACGAACCTTCTACCAATTCGGGCAAGTCCGCTGTCAATTGCTCTACGATCTCCGCAGGCAGGTGTTCACGGAAAAATTGATCCGTCGTTTCTGGTTGTGATAGCAATGCCTTGATCAGGCGGTCATGGGGTTGGGAGATGTCAACCAACTTGGCAAGACTCTCTGGCTGAGACTCCACATTTGTTTGTGGCATGGCGGCTCCCGATTCTTGGTTTCCCTCAAGTGGCGTTGAAATCCTTCTCCTCGTCCTCTTCCTCCTCCTGGCCCTGGGCGAGCAGTGCGCGGTATTCCCGGTGGCTGTGCAGCGCGGACAACAGATAGGCCCAGCCCACCACGAAAAGGGTGGTCGCCATGTGAATCGTCAGCACCGTGATGAACACCACCACGCTCACCATGGCCAGAAACGGGCGCTTCCGGTGCCAGGAGAACTCCTTGAAGCTGCGAAAACGAATCCCGCTCACCATCAATATGCCCAGGGCATAGACCAGAAACAACGGCAGCCAGCGCCAGAAATCGGCAATCCCTGCCGCTTCGTTGCCGGGTGCGGAGGGGGCGATCCCCAGCGTCACATAGAACAGGACCGTCGAGGACAACACCCCGGCGGCAGCCGGAATCGGCAACCCCTGAAAATAGCGTTTCGCCACCTCCTCGTCCGCCGCCGACTTCTGCACGTTGAACCGCGCCAGCCGCAAGGCCCCGCACACGGCGAACAGAAACGCCCCGGCCCAGCCCACCCTGGCGAACGGCGTCAAGGCCCACTGGTGGATCAGCACCGCCGGCGCGATCCCGAAAGAGAGAAAATCCGCCAGGCTGTCCAGTTCCTTGCCGAAGGCCGACGTGGCGTTCATTGCCCGCGCCACCCGACCGTCCAGCCCGTCGAACACCCCGGCAACCACAATGGCCAGCGCTCCCTGTTCGTACTTCCCGGTCAACGCCGCCATGATGGCGTAAAACCCAAAAAACATCCCTCCTGTGGTCAACAGGCACGGAAAGATGTATGCCCCTCGCTTGCTCGTGATCTCGGACACGGTGGACACGGCGGCTGCTCCCCTTAATGATGGCTGATGGACAAGGAATGGCGCTCGATCACAAACGGGCGATCACCGTCTCGCCGGCAACGGTCGCATCGCCGATGGCCAACTCGATGTGCGCGGTCAGCGGCAGGTAGACATCCACCCGCGAGCCGAAACGGATCAGCCCGAACCGCTCCCCTGCCGCCAGACTCTGGCCGGGTTGCAGGTAACAGACGATGCGCCGCGCCACCAGACCCGCCACCTGCACGAAGGTGATCGGCACCCCCGACGCCGTCCTGGCCAGGACCTCCATCCGTTCGTTTTCGGATGACGCCTTGTCCAACGCGGCGTTCAGGAAACGGCCCGCATGGTAGCTCACCTTCTCCACCCGGCCCGGAACGGGAAAACGGTTCACATGCACGCTGAACACGTTCATGAAAATCGAGAACTTGCGCGCCGGCAGTCCCGACAGGGGCGCTTCCGGCACCACCTCCACCGCCACCACCCGTCCGTCCGCCGGGGCGATCACCATCCCCTCTCCCTGGGGCGTCTGGCGATCCGGGTCGCGGAAGAACCACACGCACCAGATGGCCAACAACCACAGGATCCCCACTACCGGTCGCGCCAGGGAAGACCACGTCCCCGCCAGTGCCACCAATACGAAAATCGCGATGAAGGGCCACCCTTCCCTGGCCACCGGGCCGTGTTTGATCATTGATTTTGTTCTCCTGTCGTTATCCGGCAATGCCGTTCCAGTGATCCGCCAACCAGTCTGCATGTTTGTAATGGACAGCATCATAACACACTGCACCGATGAACGAACCCCCGGATATTTTGATTCTGTCCGTCGTGTCCCATGCCGTATCCATGATTGTCCTGCCATTCACGCTCCATCTCGCAATCCCTACATACCGACTCAAGGCGGCATTTTTTTGAAAGCGGGTCAGACGTTCCGCATCGAGCGCGGAGCGGAAAAGAGATTGCTGATATTCCCCGGCTCGTTGGAAAAATAGCGTTAGACCAATTGGTGTACTTTTGGGAACGGTAATGAGTTTGATGAATGGCAAACCCCTGCCTGCCGCTTCCTTGAATAATTCTTCGCCAGTTGCGCGCATTTTTTCATACAACGGCACGATACCAATACCAATCTTCCAGCTTTCATCTGCACCATTGGGCAATTCCATGGTCAGTGCCAAGTCTTTGTCAGTCACCTGTAATCTGGCTCTGGCGTAAGGACCCAAGCGGTCATCATGAATGTAGATCTTGTCGGAGGCCAAATTGGCGCTCACGACGTTCATGAAATCGGCATTGATCTGTCCCAAACCCAGGAATTCTCCCTTTGCTTCGTATCCGACCACAGTGACGGCATGTCCAATATGGTTGTCGCCGGTTTTGTGCAGCCCCAAAATGACTGGGATACCGGAACGCAGATAAATATTCAGTAAAAATTGAAATTCTTGCGGAGGATCGGCCACACGAAACAAGACCGGTGCATAGCCGTATTGCCGCAAGGATTCGGATATCTGCTCCACGGTCAACCCTTCAGAAGGGTAGGGTCGTCCTCCAACCAGCAAATGCCGTACTGCTGCCTCGGTAATGGCAGAGGGGGTGGGGGCATGCCCTCCATCCCGTCGGCAAATACATTGCAATGCCGACCAAACTGCCGTCGTGGCGCACGCGGCAACCGCCTGGTCTTGCTGCTGAAAGGCCAGCCCGTTGATCTTCAGTCGTAATCCAGCCAAATGGACGACATATTCCACACTGGTGGGAAAATGACGCTCCGGTTTGTCATGCCACGGACGAAGTACTGTCCGACCGATGGGCGCATTGTCCACGGGGCGAATGACGATATATCCAAGATAGCAATCGTTCAGTTCCTGCTGAACACGCTCCAGCCCTTTTTCATCACTTGCAGCCTCTCGTAACCGATCGTCGAATGATCTCTCTCCCTCCATGGTTTCGGAAAAAAGATGGACGCGCTGGCAATAATTGGGGGGTGCTCCCCGCTTGCGGGCATAATACGAGGCGAATTCATCCATGTAGTGCCGATCAATATAGTGAGACTCGACGACCAGCGTCTCTGCCTTCATCATCCGCAGATAACGACCGAGGTATTGCACCTGCGTACATTGATGATCGGCACTACATGTGGCGACAGTTCCCCAGAATTGATCCCAGTCCTGGAATCGATAAACCTGGATTTGGTTGTTGATACCCCTCTGTAGCCGACTCGTCATGGGCAGCCATCAAGCGCCGGGAACAGGATGATTGACAAAACGGAAAGAAAGCTCCTTGTCGGTAATGGTGACCGTTTTCCGGAAACAATCCGCCATCCTTTTGCTCAATGCCTGCCCTTCCTGCAAGGCCGCGCACATCTGCTCGTCCGTCAGTGGGGGGACTGCCTCACCCACGGGTCGAGGCAGCGTGCGAGTGGTATCCGTCATGGCGTTACGCTCCCATGTCAGTTCCGGCTCTTGTCCACCAGTTTGCCCTTGCCGATCCATGGCATCATGGCGCGCAACCCCTCGCCCAGTTTTTCGATGGGGTGCTCCTGGCCACGGCGACGCAGCGCCTGAAACCGGGCACGGCCCGCCATGTTCTCCAGGATCCACTCGCGGGCGAACTCGCCGGTCTGGATCTCGTCGAGGATTTTTTTCATCTCCTTGCGGGTCTCGTCCGTGATGATCCGGGGACCGCGCGTCAGATCGCCATACTCGGCGGTGTTGGAGATGGAGTAGCGCATGTTGGCGATGCCGCCTTCGTAGATCAGGTCCACGATCAGTTTGGTCTCGTGCAGACACTCGAAATAGGCCATCTCCGGGGCGTAACCCGCTTCCACCAGCGTCTCGAAGCCCGCCTGGATCAACGCCGTGATCCCGCCGCACAACACCGCCTGCTCGCCGAACAGGTCGGTCTCGGTCTCTTCCCGGAAGCTGGTCTCGATCACCCCGGCGCGGCCACCGCCGTTTGCCGATGCATACGCCAGCGCGATTTTTTTCGCGTTCCCGGTCGCATCCTGATGAATGGCGATCAGACTCGGCACCCCGCCGCCCTTCAGGTATTCGGAGCGCACCAGATGGCCCGGTCCCTTGGGCGCCACCAGAAACACATCCATACCCGCCGGCGGATCGATCTGCCCGAAGTGAATATTGAAACCATGGGCGAAGACCAGCGCCGCCCCGGATTTCAGGTTGGGGGCGACCTCCTCGCGGTAGACCCGTGCCTGATGCTCGTCCGGCACCAGGATCATCACCACATCCGCCCCCCGAACCGCCCCGGCCACCTCGGCCACCTGCAGCCCAGCCGCTTCGGCCTTGGCCCACGAAGTCGAGCCTTTGCGCAACCCCACCGTCACGTTCACCCCGGAATCCTTGAGATTCTGGGCATGGGCATGCCCCTGGGAGCCGTAACCGATGATCGCCACCCGGCGGGAGCGGATCTCCGCCAGATCGGCGTCACTGTCATAATACACCTTCATTGTTTTCCTCCTTGGCTTTGTGTCCTGCATTGAAAAAAACTCAAGAATGAGACCCCTTGGATCCCGTCATGCCCTTTTCCCCGCGCGGCAGGGCCACCACGCCGGTGCGCACCATTTCGGTCACGCCAAGGGGATGCAACAGGTTCAGAAAGGCATCCAGCTTGCCGCTCTCCCCCGTCACCTCGATCATGAAGGAGACCGGCGTGGTGTCCACCACCCGGCAGCGGAAGATGTCGGCGATGCGCAACACCTCGGCCCGTTTCTCTCCCTCCGCCGTCACCTTCACCAGCATCAACTCCCGCTCCACGTGCGGTCCCTCGGTGATGTCCGCCACCTGGATCACCGGCACCAGCTTGTTGAGCTGCTTGAGAATCTGCTCGATGATCGACTCTTCTCCGTGGGTCACCAGGGTGATGCGGGAGGTTTCCAGGTTGCCCACCGGGGCCACGGTCAGGCTTTCGATGTTGAAGCCACGCGCGGAGAAAAGTCCCACCACCCGGGACAACACCCCCGCTTCGTTTTCCACCAGTGTTGAAATGACGTGGCGCATACCGTCCTCCTAAATCAGAATCATCTCGCTCAGTCCCGCGCCCGCCGGGACCATGGGATAGACATTGGCCTCCCGGTTGACATGGAAATCCATGATCACGGTCCCCGGATGCGCCAGTCCCTGTTCCAGGGTCTTCATCACGTCGGCGGCCCGGTCGGCGCGCAGCCCCAGGGCGCCATACGCCTCCGCCAGCTTGATGAAGTCCGGGGTGACCGACATGTTCGATTCGGCGTAGCGCCCCTCGTAGAAGAACTGCTGCCACTGCCGCACCATGCCCAGATAGCCGTTGTTGAGGATCACCACCTTGACCGGCAGTCCGTACTGCCGGCAGGTGGCGAACTCCTGAATGTTCATCTGGATGGAGCCTTCTCCGGTGATCAACACCACTTGCGCTTGCGGATGGGCCACCTGTGCCCCCATGGCCGCAGGCAGGCCGTAACCCATGGTCCCCAGTCCGCCGGAGGTGAGCCAGCGGCGGGGCTTTTGGAAGCCGTAGAACTGCGCGGTCCACATCTGGTGTTGCCCCACGTCCGTGGCCACGATCGACTCGCCTTTGGTCAGGGTGCACAGGCACTCCAGGACGTACTGCGGCTCGATGATCTCCGAACCCTGGGTATAGCGCAGGCTGTTCTTTTTGCGCCAGGTTTCGATCTCGTCCCACCAGGGGATCAGGTCAGGGGTTTCGGCGAGATACTCCCGGTTCAGGATCAACTCGTTGAGTTGCCGCAGCACATGCCTGACATCCCCCACGATGGGCAGGTCCACCTTGACGTTCTTGGAGATGGAGGTGGGGTCCACGTCGATGTGGATGATGGTGGCGTGCGGGGCGAAGGCAGAGATCTTGCCGGTCACCCGGTCGTCGAAGCGGGCGCCGATGGCCACCAGCAGGTCGCAGTGGGAGACCGCCATGTTGGCCTCGAAGGTCCCGTGCATCCCCAGCATGCCGATGAAGCGTCCGTCCGCCGCCGGAAAGGAGCCGAGTCCCATCAGGGTGTTGGTCACCGGGAAATGGAGCGCCTGCACCAGTTGCCAAAGTTCCTCGGACGCATTCGCCGAGACCGCGCCCCCCCCCACGTACAGCACCGGCTTTTTGGCCTGCTGGATCAGCCTGGCCGCCTTGCGGATCTGCCCGGCGTGGCCGATCAGGGTCGGCTTGTAGGAGCGGATCTTCGGTTCGGCGGTGGTATGGACGTATTCGGTCGTGGCTGCGGTCACGTCTTTGGGGATGTCCACCAGCACCGGTCCCGGGCGTCCGGTGCGTGCGATGTAATGGGCCTCCCGCAGCACCCGGGCCAGGTCCGCCACGTCCCGCACCAGGAAGTTGTGTTTGGTGCAGGAGCGGGTGATCCCCACGGTATCCGCCTCCTGGAAGGCGTCGTTGCCGATCAGGGGCACCGGCACCTGACCGGAGATGCACAGCAGCGGAATGGAGTCCATGTGGGCCGTGGCCAATCCGGTCACGGCGTTGGTGGCCCCCGGTCCGGAGGTGACGATGGCCACCCCCACCCGTCCGGTGGCCCGTGCGTAACCGTCGGCAGCATGTACCGCGCCCTGTTCGTGCCGGGTGAGGATATGGTTGAGTCGGCCTTTGGCCTTGTAGATTTCGTCATAAATGTACAGAACAGTCCCGCCAGGGTAGCCGAACAGGGTATCGACCCCCAGATCCAGCAGGGTTTGAATGACGATTTGCGCGCCAGTCAGTTTCACGTGTGGTTCACTCCCGAAGCATTGATGAGACCATCTTTCCCATTGGCATTGCCGAATACGACCCCGGAGGGAACTATGAAGTTCCCTCCGGATCCTGTCAACCGGGGAGGAATGGAATGGGGGCTATTTCCTTTCGTTCATGAAGAGGTAATCCCGTTTCGGCGCGCCGACGTAAAGCTGGCGGGGCCGACCGATCCCTTCACCGGCCTCGATCATCTCCTTCCATTGGCTCACCCATCCCACCATGCGGGCCACGGCGAAGATCACCGTGAACATGTTGTTGGGGATGCCGATGGCCGACTGGATGATCCCGGAGTAGAAGTCCACGTTGGGATAGAGCTTCCGTTTCACGAAGTAATCGTCTTCCTGGGCGATTTTTTCCAACTCCAGGGCCAGCTTGAAGAGGGGATCGTTGCCGCGTCCCAGTTCCGCGAGCACCTCGTGGGCCGCTTTTTTCAGGATGCGGGCGCGCGGGTCGTAGTTTTTGTAGACCCGGTGGCCGAAGCCCATCAGACGGAACGGATCCTGGGGATTCTTGGCCCGCATGATGTATTCCGGCACGCGGTCCACCGAGCGGATCTCGGCGAGCATGTCGAGGACTGCCTCGTTGGCCCCGCCATGGGCCGGACCCCACAGCGCCCCGATGCCGGCGGAGGCCGCAGCGAAGGGATTGGCCTGGGAGGAGCCGGCCAGTCGCACCGTGGAGGTGGAGGCGTTCTGCTCGTGGTCGGCGTGCAGGATCAGGATCTGTTCCAGGGCGCGCACCAGCACCGGCGACATCTTGAATTTCGCGCTGGGCACCGAAAAAAGCATATAGAGAAAATTCTCCACGTAGCTGCGCTCGTTGTCCGGATAGACGAATGGTTGGCCGATGGAATACTTGTAGGACGCGGCGGCGATGGTAGGGATCTTGGAGATCAGCCGGAACGCCGAAACCTCGCGGTGGCGCAGGTCGTGGACATCCAGGGAGTCGTGATAGAAGGCCGACAGCGCCCCCACCACCCCCACCATGATCGCCATCGGATGGGCGTCCCGGCGATAGCCTTTATAAAAATTCAAAATCTGTTCATGCAGCATGGTATGATTCGTGACAGTATTAACGAATCTGGTATACTCCTCCTCGTTGGGCAGTTCGCCGTTGAGCAGCAGGTAGCACACCTCCGGAAAGTGGCTGAATTCCGCCAATTGCTCGATGGGATAGCCCCGGTAGAGCAGGACCCCGGCTTCGCCGTCGATAAAGGTGATTTTGCTCTTGCACGAGGCCGTGGAACGGAAACCCGGATCCAGAGTGAACAGCCCGAATTCTTTATAAAATTTTTCAATATCGACCACAGGAGGCCCTTCCGTGCCCGACTCGATGGGAAAATTGACTTCCTTGCCTGTACGATTGTCACGGATCGTTAACGTATTTTCAGCCATAGCATCTCTCCTTGTTTTGGTCTAAAACGGTTGCAGGGGATGAGACCGAACCAGTCATTCGTATGCCTTGGATTGCTGGGTCCCGCATCATCTTACCAGAGATCGGACCCTTTGGTGTAACTTTTATTGAAAAGCCCGGAGTGATCGCATGTTCAACAGTGCCAGCAGCCAGATCGACAGACGCCTCAACAGCCTTGAAAAGCACCTCAAACAGGAAAATCCCGTCCTGTTGCAGGTCGTGCAGAGTTTCCGGGAACTGGATCGGGTCGCTTACCGCATGGGGGTGCTCAGTCGGGACGACTCCTTCGCCACCCGGGTACCCTGGTGGCCGCTGATTGCGGTATTGGGCACCTTTTCCTCCGGCAAATCGACCTTCATCAACAGTTTTCTCGGTCAAAAGCTGCAACGCACCGGCAATCAGGCGGTGGACGACAAGTTCACGGTCATCTGTTTCAGCAAGGAGGACAAGGTCCGTACCCTGCCGGGTCTGGCCCTGGACGCGGATCCCCGTTTTCCCTTCTACCAGATCAGCCGCCAGATCGAACACGTGGTCCAGGGCGAGGGGAAGCGGATCGACGCCTATCTTCAACTCAAGACCTGCCCCACCGACAAGCTCCTGGGCAAGATCCTCATCGACTCTCCCGGTTTCGATGCCGACGCCCAGCGCACCTCCACCCTGCGGATCACGGACCATATCATGACCCTCGCGGATCTGGTGCTGGTTTTCTTCGATGCCCGCCACCCGGAACCCGGCGCCATGAAGGATACCCTGGATCACCTGGTGAAGAATACCATCAATCGCTCCGACTCCAATAAATTCCTCTTCATCCTCAACCAGGTGGACTGCACCGTGCGGGAGGACAATCTGGAGGACGTTACCGCCGCCTGGCAGCGTGCCCTGGCCCAGTGCGGTCTGACCGCAGGCCGTTTTTACCAGATTTTCAACCTCGACGCTGCCCATCCCATCGAGGACGAGACCCTGCGTATCCGCTATCACAACAAGCGCGCCGAGGACATGCACGACATCGACGAGCGGATCCGCCGGGTCGAAGTGGAGCGGGCCTACCGGATCATCGGCGTCCTGGAGCATACCGCCAAGCTCATCGGCACCCAGACCCCTCCCATTCTCACCGGGCTGCTCAAGCGCTGGCGCAAGCATACCCTCATTCTGGACGGCATCCTGTTGCTGGTGCTTGCCGCCGGGGTGGGAGGGCTGATGATGGCCGGTTATCCGGTGGCCTCCTGGTTCTCGCTCGACACCTGGCTGGCCAAGGAGCAATGGGTGCAGATCCTTGCCGCCATTGCGGCGGTGGTGGTGGTCTCCGGCGTCGGATTCGTCCATTTCATGCTGCGCAAGCTCACCGCCGGGCTGATTCTCAAGCGGCTGCACAAGGAGATCACGGAGCCGGATCTGCTCGAATACGTCAGGAACGCCTTCCGGAAGAACACCCATCCCTTGCGTCTCCTGCTCAACACCCATCCGGCGGGATGGGGCAACCTGGCCAAAATGCGGGTGGAGCGGGTCCTCAAGATGACCGATCAGTATGTCCAGAATCTCAACGACCAGTTCACCAATCCGTCGGGCCGCGAGGATGCCCCCAACCCCAAGATCCAGCTGGAAGTGGATTGACCGCCCCTGGCCGCCGGGAGTCGCTCCCGGCGGCCTTTTGAACAGGCCCCCGGATGCTCGCTCGAATCCCCCTGACCCTCAAGGCGCTGCTGGCCACCGTGCTGGTCGCCTCCGCCACCTGGAGTCTGCTGGACACCATCCAGACCAGTCACCTGCGTGCCATTTTCCAGGAACGATTCACCGTCATGCTGGGCGAAAAGGCCGCCGCCAATCGGATCCTCTTCGACAACCACATCCGCGCCTATCACCAATCCGTCCGGTTGCTGGCCTCGCAGAAGAATTTCCTCGATTATCTCGATCACTGGGAGCCGGTGGATGTCAGCGGCAAGGTGGCGCGCCATGACCGTCCCCCCGCCTGGCTGCCCCGCTCCTCGGTGCTGCGCGGTTTCACGCCCCTGCCGCTGCTGCTGCTGCTCGACGCCGAGGGCACGGTGCGCGAGATCTACCAGGGGCAGGCGGAGCCGCCCCCCAGGGAGTTGCTGGATCCCTCGCCGCTCCTCATGGAACTCAGCCACAATCAGACCTTCCTGACCGCCATCGCCGGCGCCCCCTACCTGATCACCTCGGAGGTGATCCCGGACAAGCAGGGCGAACCGCGCGCCACCCTGATGCTGGCCGCGCCCCTGAACGACGATTTCCTCTCCCGGATCCAGGGGCCGGTCGGTCGTTATACCGGTCTGGTCGCACTGCTCGAAGGCGAAAATTTGAAAATTATCGCCAACAATCAGCCTGCCACCCTCACCTCCGGGCGGCCCCTCGCCGAGACCATGGGGCGCCATCTGGTCGCCGGACAATCCTATTTCGACTACGGTTCCTCGGACCTGCTGTTGCAACTGGTCACCCTGGAACCCATCGGCGCCATGGAATCCCTGGTGCAATCCATCCTGGCCGCCGAGCGGGGGCAACGCTTCATCACCGCCGCTGTTTTGATTCTCGCCTGTCTGATCATCATGTACTGGATCACCCGCAACATCGGGCAGATCACGCGCGACATCATGGATTTTTCCAAAAACGTCCTGGATGCCAGGAGCGAGGAGAGCCAGCCGCGCATGGACGAACTCCTGACGCTGCGCAACCGTTTCATCCGTCTGACCGGGGAGATCGTCTCCACCCGCGACTCCCTCAGAACCGAACTGGAGGAGCGCAAACGGGCCGAGATCGCCATCCGCAAGCTGTCGCGGGCTGTGGAGCAGAGTCCGGCGGCGGTCATGATCACCGACCAGCAGGGCCGCATCGAGTACGTCAATCCGCAATTCACCATTCTGACCGGCTACTCCCCTGACGAGAGCATCGGGCGTGATTCCGGGTTCCTGAAATCGGGCACCACCCCTGCGCTCACCTACAAGAACCTGTGGGAGACCATCTCCGCAGGCCAGGTGTGGCGGGGGCAGTTGCACAACCGGCGCAAGGACGGCACCGGCTATTGGGAACTCAATGCCATCTCCCCGATCCACGACCCGGAGCAGGGGACCACCCACTATGTGGCGATCAAGGAGGACGTTTCCCTGCGGATCGAGCTGGAAGCGGCCCTGCAGCAGGCGCGGGAGGCCGCCGAGGCCGCCATCCGCGTCAAGAACGATTTCATGGCCAACATCAGCCACGAGTTGCGCACCCCTTTGAACACCGTCATCGGCTGCGCCAATCTGGTGCTGGAAAAGAGCAGTGGCGAACTCAACAAGACCCAGCGGCGCTATCTCAGGGAGTTGCTGGGCGGTGCGGATCGGCTGTCGGCCATGATCGACGACCTGCTGGACATCTCCAGGCTGGACTCGGAGCAGTTCATCCTGGACAAGCAGCTCTTCGATCTGCATGCCCTGGTGGCGGGGACCGAGGAGCGCATCGCGGCCCGGGCCAGGGAGAAGTCCCTGGAGTTCCTCTGCGAGGTGACCCCCTCCGCGCCCCTGCGTCTCGTCGGGGATCCGGTCCGGCTGCGGCATGTCCTGATGCATCTGTTGGGCAATGCCATCAAGTTCACCCACAAGGGGAGCATTTCCCTGCGCGTGGAACTGGCCCCGCGTCCTGCCGCGCCCGGCACCCTGCTCATCACCATCGCCGACACCGGCATCGGCATCCCGGAAGAGATGCAGCATGCCATTTTCGATCCTTTCACCCAGGCCGACACCTCGCTGTCCCGGGCCTATGGCGGTTCCGGGCTGGGGTTGGCCATCACCAAGCGGATCATCGAACTGATGGGGGGGACCATCCGGGTGACCAGCCGGGTGAACGAGGGGAGCATCTTCGTGCTTACCCTTCCCATGGAAATGCCCCAGGAGGAGAACGGCAGCATCTCCGCGAATGCCGCCCCCCTGCCGGGCCGCCGGGCGCTGGTGGCGGGCCGCCATCCGGTCAACCGTTTGATCCTGAAAAAACTGCTCCTCGCCAGGGAGTTGGAGGTCACCGAGCTTGGGGAGTGCCATGCCACGGATGCCATGAATGGCGCTGATGGCGCGCCGCTCCATTTCGATATCATCTGTCTGGACTGCTCCCTCTCCCCGTCGGGCGGGGAGGAGGAGACCCGTCGTCTGCGCACCTTCCCCGGCCTGGAGACCCCGCCGATCCTGTTGTTCGGCAACGACGACCTGCGCGCCAAGACTGCCGACATCCCGGATCTTTATGTGTTACCCAAGCCGATTCAGCGCTCCCAGGTGTATGCCGCGATCAATCGGGCGCTCGGGATGCCGGAGGATGTCTCGGGTGATGTAGCTGGCCAGGAATAATTCTTGTAGTTGACACAGCGTGCCGTTGACCCGCTCGTCTGTTTGCGATAGAGTGTGCATAATTCTGAGACGCAATCGCCAAAGCGGGCAACCGTGCTTTGCGGGGCGGAAGGTTCGTGAATAATGTGAGCCAACCAAAAAAGGAAATTCTGTGAATAAAACTTATGTATTGTTTCCTGTCTTCGCATCCACTTTGCTCTTGCCTCTGGTCGATGCCCAAGCCGGCTGTGAAATTGGCAGTACTTGGAATGTTCTTGAAAA
Organism: Magnetococcales bacterium; assembly: GCA_015231915.1. Classification (GTDB taxonomy): domain Bacteria; phylum Pseudomonadota; class Magnetococcia; order Magnetococcales; family Magnetaquicoccaceae; genus Magnetaquiglobus. The sequence goes on along the minus strand of JADGAR010000005.1, from coordinate 36,429 downwards.
ACAGTATTTGGCGAATTCAGCAACCGTCCTGAGCGGCTCCTTTTGCGGTCAATCCTACAGCATCAATCCGAGTCTCCCTTCCACCCTGGAAAGCGGTTCGACCATCAGTGGAACGATTGCTGGGTTTCCGTTCACCTTCACCAGCAGTGTACCGATCAACCAGATTGGCGCTCATCCGGATCAGACCAATCACACCTTCACGTTGACCGTGTCTGGCGTGGAGATCTACAGCGGCAGCTACAAAAATTTGAGTGCGATGCGCAATTCCCAGACCATGACCTTCATGGTGGGAGGCAAGCCCATGACGTTTACGACCAACGCTGCCAGTTGGATGCAGTCAACACGCACCAACATCACCACCTTGACCTATAATGGCGCCACGCTGTTCAGCGGTACGGAACGTCAAATCGGCGTGCAGGACGTATTGAATTTCCTTGGCGCCATCGGCACACTGGATTCCGGTTCCGCCACGCAGCAACAGGTCAATCGCACCACATCACAAGTCGTTGCCACCGTGGTTTCTTCGCGCATTTCCGCAGCGCTCTCCCAGGCATCCTCCGCAGGCAAAGGCATGCGCCCAAAAGGTCCGGGCAGTGTGCCGGGCACGCCGTTGCCCGGTGGCGAAGGTCGCCAGGACTCCTCTGGCCTCACCATGCCCATCACGGGGTTGTCATCGGGAGAGTTGAAAAGCAACTCCAAGGGTCTCTGGGGAACCGTCGGCAACACCTGGATCCGTGGCACCTCTGCGTTTCTGCCCTATACAGGTCAACTCAAATTGATGCTGTTGGGTGGTGATATGAAAGTTCTCAAAAGCAGTCTGGTTGGGGTCACGGTTGGGATTGAAGACAATATCCTTAATACGAACTATAATAACGGCGGTATTGACACGACCGGTGTTTCCATCACCCCCTATTTCGGGACGAGCTTTCTGGATGGTGGCCTCGTCTGGAATGTCAGCGCCAGCTATGGTGCCTCAAAAAGCAATACCGACAGACTCACGCCCGGCACCATGACCCGCGTCACAGGGAGTTATCACGCGCGCAGAGTGATGTTGGACACCAATCTCGACGGCTATCTTCCATTGAGCAGTGCCACAACCTTGAACCTGGGGGTCGGCGTTCTCGGCTCATGGGATCATCGGGGGAAATACACGGAATCGGACAATACCACCCCGTTGAAAAACGATACCGGCTTGGGGGAGGCGAAGGTGTCCGCGACCCTTCACCATACCTACAAGTCGTTTTCCGGGTTTGTTGGCGCAAGTTATCTGTATGATTTCTTTATGGATCAAGATATCATCAGCAACAACAAGGAAGATCGTGACGAGATTTCCGCAAAAATCGGCTTCGACTACGCGGTCAAGGACAACCACACCCTGACCCTGGATCTGAACAACAGTTTCGGACGGGAAAATACGAAAATTACTGGTGTTATGGCCAATTACAGAATCGACTTCTGACGCACGGGGAGTACGCCACCAGCAGGATCGGTTGACCCGGGCTCCGGCCCGGTGATCAACCTCCTGACGACCTGCGCGTCAAGACCGCAGACATCCCGGATCTCTGTGTGCTCCCCAAGCCGATCCAGCGCTCGCAGGTCATCTTCATGTTGGCGGGAAAACGCGCCAGAACGCCATGAAGGCGCGCCACGGCGTCGGATGGCAGTCCGTGGTTCACGGGTCGTCCACCGGTTGCTGGTAAAGCCGGGTGAACCGCTCGGCCATCTCCTTGAACGCAGGGTAATACCACTCGGCAATGGCTGCGGCGATGGTCTGCGCCCGGATCTGGTTGTAGGTGTGGGAGGTCATGCTGCGATCAGAAATCATTTGCATCCAGATATCGCCTTGCGTGATCAGCCCGTTCTTGAAGGCGCTGCGAGTGGCGTCCCGCGATCCCACCAGTCCGAAAATCCCCTGGTGCTCCAGATAATCCTTGAAGACGTTCCAGGCGAGTTCATGGGTATACTCGAACCCTTGGATCAACCCCTGCTGTTCCAGGGTGGACAATCCCCGTTCCCGCGCCAACGCCATGGCCGCATCAAGGGTTTGCAAGGCCTTGAGGTAATTGTCGAAGCGCTGTTTCCAGCGTATTTCTCGCATCACCCGTCAGACTCCCATCGTTCTTCCCGCCACTCCACCCGGTTGCGACCGTTGTGCTTGGCCTGGTAGAGGGCCTCGTCCGCCAGGGCCACCGAGGCGGCGATCTCCCTTGAGGTGTCCAGCCGTGCGGCCCCGAACGAAATGGTGATGCGTATGGTCCGGTCTTCCCCGATCAGGATGGCGTTGCCCGCCACCTTCTCCCGGATCCGGTTCAGGGCGGTCAGCGCGCTTTTCTGGTCCACGCCGGGCAGATAGAGCAGAAACTCCTCGCCCCCATAGCGGAAAACCAGATCCATGGGCCGCAGCATGTTGCGGATCAGGGCGGCGGTCTGCACCAGCACCATGTCCCCCACACCATGGCCATGACGGTCGTTCACCTGCTTGAAATGATCGATGTCCGCCATCACCACGGCGCAACTCTCCCTGGTCTCCTCGATCCGTTTCCGTTCCCGCTCCAGGGTGGAAAGGAGCTTGGTCCGGTTGAAGGTCTTGGTCAGGGGATCGGTTTGCAGCAGATGGTCGTAGATCATGAACTGCAGGGTGTTCACGCTCAGCTTGAAGGCCGTTCTTTTGACCAGCGCCTCGTCGTACAACGCCCTTGTCTGGCGGGGGTCCGCCAGCCATTGCAGGTAGAATTGCCGGAAGGCCAGGTGCATGTTGCGGTGGATCAACTCGATGTCCTGCATGATCGTGGTCTGTTTGATCGTGCTGTCCATCCCGGTGTAGATCCACTGCCCGAACCGGCAGTGCCGGTAGGCCTCCTCCCCGGCGAACGCATCATCCAGTGGCAGGCCGCAAATGATCCCCCGGGTGAAATTGCCGAACCACTCCTCGTGGTAGAAGAGCATCAGATCCAGTTGATAGAGCACGTCGCGCGCTTCCGCAAAGGGGAATTTCCGGAATTCGTTCATGGCGTGCTCTGCTCCTCGCCAGCCAGGGAGCGCAGGATCGACCCGATCCGTCCCGCCTCCTCATCGAGACGCCCGACCAGTTCCGTGGTGCCCTCCAGAGAGCCGTTGCGTGTCAGGGTATCCAGTTCCGTGGCCAACTCGCTGAAACGGGTGGCCCCCAATTGACGCGAGGGACTTTTCAAGGGATGGGTCTCCCGATGGACCCGTCCCGGATCCCGGGCGGCCACCCCCTCCCGGATGGCCTGCAGCCGCTCCGGCAGAATCTGGAGAAAGACCAGAATGACCTCGCGCACCCCCTCCACCCCCAGCGCATCCCGCAACTGGCCGAAAAGGCGCATGTCCATGCTGGGAAATTCCTCCTCCACGACCGGTTCCGGCACCAGGGTCGTCTCGGGAACAGGGCGTCCCAGGAGCCAGCGTGCCAGGGTCGCTTCCAGGCCGGCCAGGCTCAAGGGCTTGGCCATGTAGTCGTCCATGCCGGCGGACAGGCATCGTTCCTTGTCCCCTTGCATGGCATAGGCCGTCACCGCCACCACCGGAAGCCGTTTCAGGCCCTGTTCCCGTTCCCGCTCCCGCAGATGGCGGCAGGCGGTGAAACCGTCCATGACCGGCATCTGGCAATCCATCAGCACCAGATCGAAGGAGGCAGAGCGCAGTTTTTCCAGGGCCAGCGCCCCGTTTTCCGCAATCTCGCAATCCAGGCCCAGCCGTTTGAGCATGCCGCTGACCACCTTCCGGTTGACCGGATCGTCCTCCACCAGCAGAATGCGTGCGTCGGCGGGCAGGTCTCCGGTCTCCGGCATGACCGTCTGAGGTCGCTCAAGCTCGGCGTCGCCCTCGGCTGCACGCATGGGCACGGTGAAGAAAAACCGGCTGCCGACCCCTGCCTGGCTCTCCACGCCGATCTCTCCCCCCATTCGTTCCACCAGGCGCCGACACAATGCCAGACCCAGACCCGTCCCTCCGAAACGCCGGGAGTGGGACGAATCCAACTGCACGAAGGGATCGAAGATCTCCGTCAACCGATCCCTGGGGATGCCGATACCCGTATCCTCCACCTCGAACCGGAACAGGCCCTCCTGTTCTGGGTTGACAGAGACCCGCAGCCGCACCGTGCCCCGCTCGGTGAATTTGACCGCATTGCCCAGCAGATTCCGCAGCACCAGGCGCAAACCCTTCTCCGCGCCATGCAGGTATTCCGGGACCGTCGCCGCGATCTCCAGTTCCAGACGCAGCCCCTTGGCGTCGGCCCGCGTCCGGGCATTGGCCGTGGACTCTTCCAGGAGTTGCGCCAGTTGGAACACCGTGCCTTCCAGCCCCTCCACAGCGGAACTGGACCACGACCAGCCCAGCATGTCGTTGATCAGTTCCACCAGTCCCGCGCTGGCGGTCATCACCCCTTGTACCCATTCCTGCTGCTGGACGGTCAGGTCGCTGTCGGCCAGCAGGTCGGAAAAACCGAGTATGGCGTTCATCGGCGTGCGGATTTCATGGCTCATCACCGACAAAAATTCGCTCTTGGCCCGGTTGCCAACCTCCGCATGCTCCTTGGCGCGCTGCAACTCGGAGGTCCGTTCCGCCACCAGTTGTTCCTGACGCACGTTTTCCGTTTGCAGGTGCAAAAGGGTCAGGCGCATCTGTTTGAGCAGCATCAGAAACAAAACCGACAGCGCCACCCAGGCCGCAACATGATAATACAGTACGATTTTTTGTTGATTGACCACCGCCTTGCGGATCTCGTCAGCAGGAAAGGTGAGGCTCAATCCGCCGCGCACGTCTCCTTCATGGTATCCCTGTTTGGCGTGACACTGCAGGCAGGCCTTGCGGGTTGGCAAAGGCGCCATGTAGCGATAACGCGGATTGCCCTCATCCTGAAGAAATTCGATCCGTTCCCGCGCCCCTGCCTCGAAGCTCCGCAACGCCGTTTCTTCCCACGGGTCGGCCCGGTTTTCCGGACGCAGGGGCTTGAGGCTGGTCAGATGCATCATCAGTGCCCCGGTGCGCAGCGCCAATTCGGCCACCTGCCTGGTCATGTAGGCCGGATTGACACGGGTGAGCACCACGCCGTCCCGGCAGGTCAATTCCCGAATGTTGGCATCCAGGTAGGGGTTGGGCGGGCTATCCGGCGTCATCGGCACGAACACGCCGCCATGCAGCGCGTTCCAGTGCCGCATGGTCTCGACGAACTGGAACACGAACCGTCCCCGGTTCAGGGCCAGGTCCAGGCCGTGCTGTTCCAGATTGCGCTCGTTCCAAAGATAGGATCCGGTCAGCAGGAGGGTCCACAACAGAAAGGGAATGGCCCAGTAACGCCGATGCAGGACGATCTCCTTCATGTCTGGCGCTCCGGTTGGTCAGGCGCGGGATCGATAATGAAAAAATTCCGAGTCATCCTGGCGCCTGTTTCTGCAATAAATGGTAGCACTCGCTTAACAATTGGTCTTTGCGAACCGGCTTGATCAGGCAGTGATCGCACCCCGCCTCCAGACAGCGTGCCCGCTCCTCCACCAGGGCGTGGGCGGTCACGGCGACGATGGGGATACGCTGTTGGCCCCGGGTCCGTTCCAGGCCGCGGATCGTCCGGGTCGCCTCCAGGCCGTCCATTTCCGGCATCTGGATGTCCATGAGGATCAGGTCGAAGTGGTGTCCCTTGAAGTAGAGATCCACCGCCTCCCGTCCGCTGGCGGCCAGGGTGACCCGATGTCCCGCCTGTTCCCAGTGCGCCTGCAGCACCTGCCGGTTGCCCGGTACGTCATCCACCACCAATACCGAGAATTTAGCCGATGCAACCGGCGCTTGCAACGCCTCGGCGCGTTTTTTCGCAGGCATTTGCGCAAGGCCGGCATCCAGCAGGAAGGGGAGCGTCACATAAAAACGGCTGCCGCCCTCGGGGATGTTTTCGGCCCATACCACCCCGCCCATCGCCTCGGCCATGCGCACGCAGATTGCCAGTCCCAGGCCGCTTCCTCCGTACTTGCGGGTGTGGGAAGCGTCGGCCTGCGTGAAGCTGTCGAACAGGGTGTGCAGCTTCTCCTCCGGCAGGCCGATGCCGCTGTCGGCCACGATCAGGGTCAGTACCGTCACCCGCTCCGAATGCACCTCTTCGCGCACGCTGACGCTCACGCCCCCCCGCTCGGTGAATTTGACGGCATTGCCCAGCAGATTCACCAGAATCTGCTTGATCCGTACCCGATCTCCCAGCAGGCGATCCGGGATCCCGTCGTTCACCTCTCCGCACAGCGACAGACCCTTGCCGTGCGCCTTCTCGCGGAACATCGTCAGACACTCTTCCACCAGTTCCCGCAAACCAAACGGGATCCGTTCCAGGGTCAGGCGCCCGGACTCCACCTTGGCCAGGTCCAGGATGTCGTTGATCAGCCCGAGCAGGGTATCCCCGGCGGTACGGATGGTGGTCAGATGGCGGCGCTGTTCTTCGTCCAGGGAGGTCCCTTCCAGGATCTCGCCATAGCCGAGAATGACATTCATGGGGGTCCGGATCTCATGGCTCATGGTGGCCAGGAATTCTCCCTTGGCCCGCGAGGCCTCCAGGGCCAGGTCCCTGGCCTCCCGCAGTTCCCGGGTCCGCTCGGCGATGGCGTTTTCCAGGGTCAGCTTGTAGTTGCCCAGGATGTCGAACTCGTCCCTCCGCCCGTCTCCGGCGATGGCGTTCGTCAGGGAGGCCAGGGGTTTCAATACCTTGGCTCGCAACAAAAGCAGCATGACCAGCATGACAAACAGGGCCGCCAGACCCTGAAAGAGCAAGCCGGCCAGAATGGCCTTCCTGCCTTGCACCGCGATATCCCGGGGGGTGTCGGCGCGCAGCAGCAGTTCCCAGTGCTTTTCGACATCCTGGAGCAGCGTGTAATAACGGATCCAGTGCTCCTCGACGACGATCCTCGGCTCCCGGTTGCCTGTTTGCATCAGTTCCGCCTTGATGTCCCGTTCCGCCGGGGTCGGCTCCCAGCCCGGTTCCCAGATCCGGAAGGCCACCCCGACTTGTTCTTCCAGGGTTTTCAGCATTTTGGCATCCAGCATGCGGCCCATGATCAGCATGCCGCGCGCGGGTCCCTGGCGTTCACTGGTCAGGATGGGATGGGCGGCCATCAGCATGGGGCCTCGGTCGGTCAGCAGGATGCCTGTCACGCCGGGAGGGTCCGGGCGCATGCCCTGGAGCAGCGGATGATCACGGCGTTGCGTGGGAAAGGTCGGCCAGGGGAAGAGTTCCTTCTTGCCGTCCTCGAAGCGATGGCCCCAGACCAGTGTGCCGCGCTGGTCGTACAGGAAAAGCATGTCGATGTGCAGCGGGTCGGAGAAACCGGGGAGGAGATTGCTGGCCAGAAATTCCGGATTGCGATCCTCGATGAACCGGTAGGTGTCGTCCCAGTTGCTCCAGTCCTGGGCCAGAACGCTCAGGTGGTGAATCTCCCGTCGCAGGGCCTGCACGGAACGCTCGCCGTTGGTCTTGGCCTCCGCCAGGTCCAGTTGCTCGAAACTGGGATAGATCACGTATACTTGCGCCGCTCCGGACAGGAGCAGAAACAGCCCGGTCACCAGCAAGGCGATCCACAGCAGTTTGGCGTTTACGGACACGCTGCTGCCTCCGCGCGTCCGGCATGAAATCCGGCCTGGAAGGCGTCGAACCGGTCTGCCTGGATCGCCGCACGCATTTCGCTCATGAGGTCTTGATAATAATGAAGATTGTGTAAGGTCATCAAGCGGTGACCCAGGATTTCCCGATTGCGGTACAGGTGGTGCAGATAGGCCAGGCTGAATTTGCGGCAGGTCATGCAGCCGCATTCCGGGTCCGGGGGTGCGGGGTCCTCGCGGAAGCGGGCGCTCTTGACGTTGCACGCGCCGCGCCGGGTGAACAACTGGCCGTTGCGGGCGTTGCGGGTGGGCAGCACGCAATCGAACATGTCCACGCCCCGCGCCACCGCCATGACCAGATCCTCCGGCTTGCCCACCCCCATGAGATAACGGGGCCGCTCCTGCGGCAGCAGGGCAGGGGCGTAGGAGAGCACCTCGGCCATCAACTCCTTGGGTTCGCCCACCGACAACCCGCCCAGGGCATAGCCGTCGCAGCCGATATCGATCAGGCCGGCGGCAGAGATGGCGCGCAGTTGGGCATCCATGCCCCCCTGCATGATGCCGAACAGGGCGCGGCCATCCTCCTCCCGGGTGCGGGCCGCCTTGCAGCGCGCCGCCCAGCGCAGGGAAAGCTCCATGGAACGGGCCAGATAATCCCGTTGCGCGGGGTAGGGGGGGCATTCGTCCAGTTGCATGATGATGTCCGTTCCCAGGGTCTCCTGGACCTGCACCGCGATCTCCGGACTCAGGAAACGGGCCGAACCGTCGATGTGGGAGCGGAAGGCCACCCCTTCCTCGCTGATCTTGCGCAGCCCGGACAGGCTGAAGACCTGATAGCCGCCGGAGTCGGTCAGGATGGCGTGGGGCCAGCCCATGAAGGCGTGCAAGCCTCCCAGGCGGGCCACGGTCTCGTGGCCGGGGCGCAGGAACAGGTGATAGGTGTTGGACAACAGAATCCGGCTGCCGGTGGACGCCACATCCTCAGGGGTCATGGCCTTGACCGTGGCTAAAGTCCCCACCGGCATGAAGACCGGGGTCTCGACGCTGCCGTGCGGGGTGTGGAACCGTCCACGCCGGGCGCCGGACGGGTCGGTGTGGAGCAGTTCGAAGCGGAAAGGTGCACTCATGGCCGCTCTCCGTGGTCCGGGAAGAGCAGGGTGGCGTCCCCATAAGAGTAAAAACGATATCCGTCGGTCACGGCGTGGGCGTAATCCCTTTTTTGTCGGTCCATCCCCACGAAAGCGGCCACCAGCATCAGGAGGGAGGATTTGGGGAGATGAAAGTTCGTGATCATCAGGTCCACCACGCGGAAACGAAACCCCGGCAGGATGAAAAGAGCGGTCTCCCCCTCGGCGGGGCGCACCATCCCCTGCTCGTCGGCGACCGACTCCAGCGTTCGCACCACGGTGGTCCCGACGGCCACCACCCGTCCTCCCTGGCGTCGCGTGGCATTGATCCGTTCCGCCGCAGCCCCGGAGAGGGAAAACCACTCCCGGTGCATGACGTGGCGGGCCGGATTCTCCTCCCGTACCGGCTGAAAGGTCCCCGGACCCACGTGCAGGGTGATTCTGGTCGTCTCCACGCCCTTGGCCGCGAGGGCCGCCAGCAACGCCTCGGTGAAGTGCAGTCCCGCAGTGGGTGCCGCCACGGCGCCGGGCTGGCTGGCGTAGACCGTCTGATATCTTTCCCGGTCCTCGTCGGGGTCCGAGGCCACGATGTACGGGGGCAAAGGCGTGCGACCGAACCGTTCCAGGGCGGCGGCCACGTCGCCATCGGGGGTGTGGAGCCTGACACGGCAGCGCTCCCCGTCCCTGGCCAGGATTTCGGCGCGGAAATCCTCCCCCAGCACCACCTGCCCCCCGACCCGCACCGGACGGTTGCTGCCGGTGAGCGCCTCCCAGACACCCGCTTCCTCCAGGGGGCGCAGCAGAAACAGTTCCACCCTGCCGCCGGTCTCCTTGCGGCCCATCAGTCGCGCCTTGATCACCCGTGTGTCGTTGACCACCAGCAGATCCCCGGATCGCAGCCAGGCAGGCAGATCGGTGAAACAACCGTCCGTGATTCCGTCCGTCCGGCTCACCAGCAGGCGGGCCGCGTCCCGGGGGCAGACCGGTCGCTGGGCGATCCGCTCCGGGGGGAGGGGGTAGTCGAAATCGCTCAGTCGCCAGGAATCGATATCACCAGCAGCCGGGCATCCTGTTCCTCGATTTCCAGTCCGATCTGCCATCCTTTTTCCTCTTCTTGACAAAAGGCCACCCGACACCGATAGGCATCCACCCCGAATGGCTCGGAGACCTCCAGCACCACCTGCGTGCCATGGATCAAGGGGGTGGGGGCGAGGATGCACATGCCGCGCAACCCCACGTCGATCATGCTCACCGGATGGCGCTCCTCCCCTGTCACCAGCACCCCGTAACCCTCCGCGTGAATGCGCCGGGAGACGCGCACCCGGCCCTGTTTCGCGATGACATTCGCTTTCGACATGGCGTTTCACTCCCGTTGGCGTGCCGCAAGATGGGCGCAAACCCGCTGCACATCCTCCGGCGTGTCCACGCCCCGGGTGACCGTCAGGCCGGTCACCACCACCCGGATGGGGTGGCCGTGTTCCAGGACGCGCAACTGTTCCAACCGTTCCAGTCGTTCCAGGGGGGTGGCGGGCAGGGCAGCGAAGGTTTGCAGAAAATCGGCCCGAAAACCGTACATCCCCACATGGTGGAGCACGCATGGATGGCTTGTTCCGGGCGGGATCACCCGGTCCCGGTCCCAGGGAATCGGGGCGCGGGAGAAATAGAGCGCGTTTCCGGTCACGCCGACGACCAGTTTGACGATGTTGGGATTGACCTGCTCCGTCATGTCGCCCAGGGGTTGGGCCACAGTGGCCATGGTCAACGCCGGGTCGTCCAGCAGGGGCGCGGCCAGTTGATCGATCAGGGCAGGGTCGAGGAGGGGTTCGTCCCCCTGGACGTTGACGATCACCTCCTCGTCGAGGGTGCGGGCCGCCTCTGCCACCCGGTCGGTCCCGGAGGCGTGGTCCGGGGAGGTCATGATCACCCGCCCGCCGAAGCCATGCACCGCGTCCCGGATGCGGGCATCGTCGGTGGCCACCACCACGGTGGTCGCCCCGGAACGGATCGCCGCGTCGTGCACCCAGGCGATCATCGGCCTGCCCAGCAATTCCAGCAGGGGCTTGCCAGGCAGGCGGGAGGCGCCGTAACGGGCCGGAATGACCACCGCGAATCGTCTTGCCATGGGGTTCTCCTAATCGTTCCCCTTCATTTCCCGTCGTTCGCCGCGGCCATCGTTCATGAAGACCAGATCGGCGGCCACGCTTTTGAAGTCGATGCGGCTTTCCACCCGCACCGGGATGCGCCTGGCGTCGTCGGTCAGCCAGACCACCACCGAGCCTTGCAGGCGAAAGAGATCCGAATTGCCCACCACGATGGTCAGGGGGATGGTGTCGAACCATCCCACCGGGGTATGCAGCCGCTCCCGGGCGCCGACCTTCACCGAAACCTCGTAGATCTTTCTGCCGTCCACCATGGGGAGGTAGATGGCGGAGTCCGGTTTCAGTTTCGGGCAGGTGCGCAGGGCGTAGAAGCCGGTCACCAGGTCGTTGACCTGCGGGGTGATGCCGGTGATGTAGCCGGTCTCCTCGTCGGGTTGGGTGCGTACCGCCTCGCCCCACTCCCGGTCGAACCGGTAGCTGATCACCTTTGCCACGTCGCGGCGCTGTTGTTGTTTGATGAAATAGCGCGTGGAGAGTCCCTGCGGGGTGAGGAGTCCCCCGGCCTGCAACTCGTCCTTGATGAAGTGCAGCATCTTGACGACGCCTATGGACTCCACCCCCGCGACCAGGAGATACTCACCCGGTGGCGAGGGGCGTACCGTCATGAAGGCCGAGCCGGCGGGGACCCCCATCCAGTGGATGTTGAACTTGAGATGCTCGCCGGGGGAGGCCCCCAGGGCGGGAAAGGGGATCGGTTCCGCAGCGGAGGCGACGCGAAGCGAGCCGGTCGCGGCGGTTGCGATCATCAACCAGAGAATGAAGCGTAATATCTGCATGTCGTGCCATTGTGTCGCGTGGTGCGACAGGGTATGAATTGATCTATGCGGTCACTCCCCATCCTATCATTACCAGGGAATGTTGCACAGATGAAAAACGAGGAAAAATTTTTGCTGTTGGATCGGGATGGGGTGTGCAATCGGGATCGCACCGATTACGTGCGCGCGCCGGAGGAGTTGGAGATCCTGTCCGGGGTGCCGGAGGCGCTGGGCCGGGTGCGGCGGGCGGGTTACCGGGTGCTGATCATCACCAATCAGGCGTGCGTGGGCAAGGGGCTGGTCGCCGCCGCCACCCTGGAGGCGATCCATGGCAAGCTGGTTGCTGCGGTGGCCGCAGGGGGAGGGCGGATCGACGGGATTTTTCATTGTCCCCACGTCAACGAGGATCGTTGCGGCTGTCGCAAGCCGGCCCCGGGTCTGATCCTGGAGGCGCGGCGGGTCTGGGGGTTTGTGCCGGAGATCACCTGGATGGTGGGGGATTCGGCGCGGGATGCCCAGGCGGCCCGCGCGGCGGGGTGTCGTCCGGCACTGGTGCGTACCGGTCATGGCATGGATGCGGTGGCCCGGTTTCCGGAGATCCCGGCCTTCGATCACCTGCCCGCCTTCGTCGATTTTCTTTTGGGGTGAGGGCGTGTCATTCCGGTTGCGGGAACGGCTCCACCAGGAGCAGGGTGCCGTCCACGCCGATCACCATCACCTGGGCACCGGAGGGGGTGTCGGGTCCCAGCACCTGCCAGATGGAGTCGTCGTCGTCCACCCGGAGTCGCCCGGAGCCGTTGACGATGGGATCGGAGAGGGTGAAGATCCGTTCGAGATATTGGGTGCCGCGCCATTGCTGGCCTTGGGTCTGCGTGACGCCGGGCCGTTTGCGCGGCCACATCCGCCGCGCTGTCGGCAGGAGTGCCACCAGGGCCAGCAGCCCCCATTGCCATGGTTCCGTGTCTGCCAATGGCACATGCATCTCTTCGAAAGACAAATGGAGCATCCCCGATCCTCCCCGTTGCAATGGTGTGACAAAGTCGCGGGGAGGATAGCACCATTGGTTGCATTAATGAAGGAAGAATCTTTCCGGGGTGAGGCCTACGCGACCTCGAAGATTTTCTGCATGCCGGACATTTTGATGAGGTTGAGCAGTCGGGGGGGCAGATTGGTCAAGGTGATGTCGGCCTTGTCGTCGCCGGCGTGCTTGCGCAGGATGAGCAGCATGCCCATGGCCGAGCTGTCCATCATGCTCACCTCGGAGAGGTCCAGGACGTAGTGGGCGTTGGCGGGATAGGTGTAATAGGCCTCCCGGAACTCCTGACGCAGACTGTGGGTGAACGCCCCTTTGACGCAGATCCGCACCTCCTGGTTGGTGCGTCTGACCTGTATGCGTCCACCACCGGAATTGGCATTGACGATCATCGTGGCACCTCCTTCGCTTGCAACCATAATCCCGTCAAGCCACCATCGGGATCGTGTCGTTGATCTCCACGCTTTGCTTGATGATGTCATGCAGCAGGATGAGCGCTTGGTCATCTCGCAAATCGCTACATTTCAATATATCACGGATTCGTTGTTTGAGGAAGGTCGGATATGGTGCCTCCGCCACCGGACGGGTTTCGGTCCAGTGCAGGAGGCGCTTGCGGGCCGCCGCGTCACCGGTCGGCAGGTAGACGACGCGGGCGAAATCAATGAGATGGCGTTGCCTGGCAAATGGTTTTTCCAGTGCCTCCCACTCTTCCGGCGATGTCGTTTCTCCCGTCAGGGCCAGTTTGACTGCCAGCGAGTCCGGGAGGGCGTCGGCGTTGCGGCGCAGGCGGTCCCGGAAGGAGTCCCGGTGCAGGGCGCCCACCACCAGGGCGAACTCGTCGTCATCGTGTTGTTGCAGCCGTTGCGCGATCTTTTCTTCCGCCTCCGGCCAGCGGCCCAGTTGGAAGAGCAGGTCCGCGTAAGCCACTTCTCCAATCTCCCGCATGGCGGCGAGCACCCGGTTTTCCCTGTCATGGCCTGTGGTGCGCAAGGCGATTTCGCTCTCTTGCAGCGTCGCATCGGGTCTGCCGCGCGGCTCGAAGCGGAAATTTTGTTGATCGTCGCTGGTAAAGTGGCGGATGGCTTCTCTTTGCCCTGCTGCACCGGCATCCAGCAGACGGGTCAGCAGGGCGATATTGTCAGCATTATCATGTTGTGCCCGGTAGTCCACGAGCACCCCCCTTGCCTCCGGGAAACGTCCCTCGGCGATCAGTATGTGACAGAGTAAGTAGAGGGAAATTTCATCCGTTTGTCCGCTCAGCAGATCAATGGCGTTGGAGAAATGACCAAGATGGGCCAGCAGGCGTCCCAGTTCATTCCTGTGGGGGTGATGATTCGGATGCAGCTTCAATCCCACCTCCAACAGGCGTTTGGCCTCCTCCAGGGCGCCCCGTTCCCGCAAGAGCCGGGACAACTGCAGTCGCAGGATTGCTGATTCCGGAATGCGCCGCATCGCCTCCCAGTAGACCCACTCTGCCAGATCTGCCCTGTCGAGTTGATAAAGCGCGCGCCCGCGCAGGTCCCAGGCATAGGGATTCGCTGGACGCCAGGAGAGGGCCTTGCCGGCCCATTCCAGGGCTTGACCAGGGATCTCCCGGACGACGACCGCGCCAAGGTTGCAGGCCGAGCGGACCAGAAAGTCGCAATCACCCGTCTGGTCGGCGTAGGCTTCCAGGGTGCGCAGCAGTTGCAGCATTTCGTTTACCAGGGGCCGGGTGATGCCCTCCTCACCGGCGCGCTGCAGCAATTTTTCAATCGCGGGTTTTACGTAGGGCAGCCTGATGGCGGCTCCCGTGACGTTTCCGTCGCGCAGTCGGTTGTCCAGGCCTCGCTCGGTTTCGATGAGCCAATGGCGAAAAGGCGCTTCCTGGTTCTGCCGTTGGGTCAGCAGTTCATGCCAGCGGTCACGCCAGAAAGGGGGAGGATTGGGGAAGCGGGCCTTGATATGGCGCCATTGCAGCAGAAAACGCTCCCGGTCCTCATCGCCGGACAGCCCTTCGGCCCAGAGCGTCAAGCCCTTGAGAATGCCCTGCACCTTTTGCTTGTCATTGCTGGCGGGACTGGCCAGACCGTTCATGGCGCTGTCCAGCAAATCCTCGTGTTGCGGGTCGGCGGCCTCGCGGCAAAGCCGGATCCAAAAAAAGCGGAATGCGTTGCCATTCGTGACCAGTTGTGCACCCGCCAGCGCCACCTGACGGGGCAGGTCCCAGACCGGAGGGAGCCGCATAGGCCAGGCCCATTCCATCAGGTCCAACAGATTGTCTTCCAGCCAACGGCCCGCATTCGGCAGACTCATGCGCCAGATGGCGGTCAGTCCTTCGCCATATTCGGTGATGAAGCGGGGCAACCCATAGGCGCGTCGCTGTTCCAGGGTCATCTCCCGCCGTTGTTGCAGCCATTTTTGCAATGCTTCATCCAGACGAAAACGATCCTCCGCATCCGCCTGCCCGAACAGGTTGCACAAGGCATTGCTGGGGGTTGCGCGTTCCAGACCAGGCAGCAGGGCCGTGCCGCGCATCAGCCGGTTCAGGGCCTCGTCGGGCGACTGGTGAAATCTGTCCAGCCAGGCAAGGGTCATGGTGTTCTCCGCTCAGGCCGCCTGATCGCAGTGGCCAAAGTCATGGCGTTCGGTCTCTTCCCGTAACAACAAGATATGTAATTCACGTAATTCTTTTGAATCGTACCTTGGTCGGGCGTCCGTGATGGCGCCCACCTTGTAGATGTGCCCAGGTGCGTATTCGATGCGCGGATGGAGGAGTTCGCCGATGAATCCGCGCCCCGTGGCGATCCCCTCCAGGTCCATGGTCCGGCCATACAGCGCCTCCTTGGGCGCCGGACAGAAAACTTCACAGAAGGCATGGTCCAACACCGTCGGAACGGTAAGCGGATGTTTGACTTCCGGAACCGTCTTGGCATACCCGATGACGGACTGGACCGGATAACGCATCAGCGCCACCGGAATGGGAGGACCCGCGACGCCGGGGTCATGATGGGCCAAGCCCAGTCGGTTGCGCAGACGGTTGGCCCAATCATTGGCCTCCATCTCGTCCGCCAGTCCGCTCTCCAGGGCGGCAAAACGTGGCCTTTGAGAAAAAGGATTTTTATTCAATATTTGCGCCAATTTTTTTAAAGTCGCCTGAATGTCATCACGCGTGACATGAGGATCGCGGGGTTGCGCACGATTATGAAAAACCTCAACGGCATGTGCAATGTGATCCAGGGGGAGGCCCAATTCCGCCAGGGCAGGATCCAGACGCTCGATGCGCAGCAGATGCAGCGACGTGTCAAGCTGCGGGGAATGGACCGCGTCCCCGTTGATTGCGGTGAACGTCTCCGGGCAGGGTTGGTAAATACGATCCGTCAGATAATCGCTGTGCGCCTCCAGCCACGCATCCATGCCCGTGACGGAACCGGCATAGTCGGTTTCGTATCGGCTTTGGCGCGCAGGCTGGACACGCTCCTCGATGAGGTAATTGCATGCGTGAACGTCCGGCGTCTTGCCTCCGGCCAGGTGGAGCAACCATCGGGAAAACGGCCCGGCAGCCGGACGCATGCCGGTCAGCCGTCTGCCGTGATTTTGGCCACCAGTTCTCCCAGGACCTTTTCCGCCTGGTCGATGGGGACCTGGCAGGTGCCGGCGTTCATGTGACCGCCGCCAGCGTATTTGAGGCACAGTTCGCCGACGTTGGTTTTGGAACTCCGGTCCAGGATCGACTTGCCGATGGCAAAGACCGTGTTCTGCTTTTGAAAGCCCCACAAGACATGAATGGAGATGTTGCATTGGGGGAACATGGCGTAGATCATGAAACGATTGCCCGCCCAGATGGTCTCCTCGTTGCGCAGATCCAGCACCACCAGGTTGCCGTGAACCGTGGTGCAGCGATGCAGTTGCTCCTTGAACTTGACCTCGTGCTCGAAGTAGAGATCCACCCGTTCCTTGACATCCGGCAGCGCCAGAATCTGGTCGATGGGCATCTCGCGGCACAGGTCGATCAGTTGCATCATGAGTTGATAGTTGGAGACCCGGAACTCCCGGAAGCGCCCCAGACCGGTGCGGGCGTCCATCAGGTAGTTCATCAGCACCCATCCCGTGGGGTTGAGGATCTCCTCGCGGGAAAAACGGGCCGCATCCCCCTTGTCCACCGCCTCCATGATTTCGTCGGAGACGCGGGTGAAGGTCCTGTGCCCGCCGTAGTAGTCGTACACCACCCGTGCCGCCGAGGGGACCTTGGGGTCGATGATGTGGTTGTCCGGCATGGCCGAGCCGCGCCGGATCGTCTCGCTCAGGTGGTGGTCGAAGGCCAGATGCACCCCTTCCACATAGGGGAGGTTGGTGGTGATGTCACGATCGGTGATCACGATCTTGCCGTCCTGCATGTCTTTTGGATGCACGAACTTGATCTCGTCGATCATGTCCAGCTCCTTCAACAGGACCGCGCACACCAGGCCGTCGAAATCGCTCCGCGTCACCAGTCGAAACCGTTTTTTTTCCGTCATGACAAGCCTCCTCCCGAGCCAAACCATCGCAAATGGAACCGGTTCAACATAACATCAATCGCTTCGGGGATCCAGGAAAATATCAACATGGTCCCTCCCGCCGGGTGATGCGCCAGGAGTTGTGAATCGGCGCATGGCGGGCGAAATCGGGACCGATGGTGGTGCGGGTGATTTCTTGCACCGTCAGGTCTGCCGGCAGGGCATCGAGATCCATGCGGAAGCGCGTCAGATGATTGGAAAAATAGAGCGTTCCGCCCGGGTCGAGCAGACGCGCGGTCCGGCTGATCAGGGCGGCATGATCCCGTTGCAGGTCGAAGGGCCGCGTCATGCGCGCCGAATTGGAAAAGGTGGGTGGATCGAGCAGGATGAGATCGAACCGCTCGGTTTGCCGCTCGGCCTCGGAGAGCCATTGCAGACAGTCGGCGCGCACCAGGCGGTGCTCGGGCGTGGCAAAACCGTTGAGAGCGAGATTGCGGCCTGCCCAGTCCAGATAGGTGCGCGACATGTCCACGGTGAGGGTGGCGATTGCCCCGCCGGCGGCGGCATGGACCGTGGCGGCCCCGGTGTAGCCGAACAGGTTCAGGAACCTGCGTCCCCGCGCCTCCTGGCGCAGGATGCGCCGCAGCGGGGCCAGATCCAGGAACAGCCCCACATCCAGGGTGTCGGTGAAATTGACCAGAAAACGCAATCCCCCTTCGTCCACCTCGTGCCACTGTGCCTCATTGGCCAGTTTGGTGTATTGGCGGCCAGCGCCCTGACGGCGCCGGGTCTTGAGGTGGATCCGTTCCGGGTCCGTGCCCAGGGCCGCCGGTATGGCCGCCAGCACCTCGCCGAGTCGCTCCCTGGCCCTGGCAGGGTCGATTGCGGCAGGGGGCTGATACTCCTGCAGATGGACCCAGGGGCCGTAGAGATCCACCGCGACGGCATATTCGGGCATGTCGGCATCGTACAGGCGGTAACAGCTCACCCCTTCGCGGCGCAGCCAGCGGCTCAGGTGTTTTTGATTCTTGCGCAGCCGGTTGGCGAACATCACCGCGCCGGGCGCGGCAGGGTCGCCGGGCGCAGGAGGGGGCAGTTCGGCATCCAGAGGGTCCGGCTCCGCCGGAGGGGGGTCGAGCAGCAACAGGCGGCAGGGCAGGGCGCCGTTGAAGAGGGATTTCGTCTCTGCGGGTCGAATGCCGATGGCCTCGGCCAGTTCCGGGTGGGCGGTGAACACCGCAGCACGCCAGCCGGTCATGCGGGTGCGCAGGCGCTCCCCGAGCGCGGCATAAAGCGGCGTCAGCGTTGCCATCTCCCCCTGGCGTTCCCCGTAGGGGGGATTGACCACCAGCAGGCCGGGGGGACCGGGCGGGCGCGCCAGATGCGCCAGGTCACGCTGTGTCAGGAGGATGCGGTCGGCAAGGCCCGCGCGTGCCACGTTTTCCTGGGCGGCCCGCAGGGCGGCGGGATCCTCGTCGAAGCCCAGGATGGCCGGAATGCGCTCCCGACCGGCCCTGGCCTGTTCCTCGGCCTCGGCACGCACCGCTTCCCAGACTGCGGGATCCGCCCCCAGCCAGCGGGTGAAACCGAAATGGCGGCGGGTCAGGCCCGGCGCGATCCCTCCGGCCATCAGGGCCGCCTCGATCAGGAGGGTGCCGGAGCCGCACATCGGGTCGATGAGCCTGCCCCCCTTGCCCGCCATCTCCGGCCAGCCGGCCAGGAGCAGAATGGCGGCGGCCAGGTTCTCCTTGAGAGGAGCGCTGCCGCTGTTCACCCGGTAACCCCGCCGGTGCAAAGCCCCGCCGGAAAGGTCGATGCCGATCTCCAGGCGGTTGTCCAGCAGTCGGGCGTAAATGAGCAGGTCCGGCTCCTCGAAGCGGACTTCCGGTCGCACGCCGTAAAGATCGCGCAGCCGGTCCACCACCGCGTCCTTGACCTTCATGGCCCCGAAGCGGGTATGGCGCACCGCCGGGTTGGTCCCGGAGAAATCCACCGCCAGGCTGCCGTCCGGGCGCAGGTGATCCTCCCAGGGGATCTCCCGGACGCCCTGATAGAGGGCCTCGGCGCTGGTCGCCTCGCAACGGGTCAGCGGCAGTTGCAGGCGGCTGGCGACGCGGGAGTGGAGGCAGATCCGGCAGACCGTGGCGAAGTCGCCGGCCAGGGAGACCCCGGCGGTGAGTGGCCGGATGCGTTCCCCTCCCAGGGCGCGCAGTTCGCCGGCCAGCAGGGGTTCCATGCCGCGCGGCGAGGCCGCAAACAGGGCCAGGGGTGGCTGGGACATGGTATCAGCGCATCCCCAGGGCGTGCTTGTAGACCTCGACGAGGGCCTCTTCCTCTTCCACCACGTGGGGTTCCATGGCGCGCAGTCGGATCACCTTGCGGATGATCTTCGGATCGAATCCTCCGGCTTTGGCCTCGGCGTAGATGGCGCGGATGTCGGCGGCAATCCCCTGCTTCTCCTCCTCCAGGCGTTCGATCCGTTCCACGATGCGGCGCAGGTCCTCGCCGGAGATGTCGTCTACGTTCACGTCGGTGTGCGTTGCGGCGTTGTCGCCGCTTTCCACCACTTTCAGATTCATGGGTTTCTCCTTGCGTTGATCTCGATGCGACCGGTCGCATCCAACAAAAGATACCCCGATGCCATCCGGTTTGCCAGCCTTTTACAACGGACGCGAACAGGGGTATGCTAGCCTTGGCACAAAATCAATGAATGTCTGCATGGGAGTCCTTCCGATGTCCAATCCCGCCGAACTCATTCCGCTGCAACGTCTGGACAAGATCATCGCCGCCCTGGAAAAGATGCCCACGATCTGCACGAACGGTTTTCACGACATCGTGGATCACATGGGCGGCTTTTCCGCCAGTTTTGCCGCCAGCGCCAGCCGGGCCGCCACCATTCAGGAGCGCCACAAGGTCAAGGGCAAGTCCATGGGCCTGACGCCGCTGCAACAGGAACTGACCCGCGTCAATCGCGAGGTGGAGTCCGCCATATCCCAGTTGACGGATCTGGTGGAGAAGGCCCAGACCTTCGTCAAGACCGCAGAAGATCTCATCCTCTGGTCGCTCACCCTGGAGCAGGACGCCTTTCTGCCCCTCATGGCGGATCAGTTGCACGGCCAGGGCGGCGACGCGCTGGAACGCCAGACCCAGTGCGCCATCATCGACAGCCTGATGCGCCAGGTGCGTCCTTTGTTGCAGGATCTGATCTCTTCCCTGCGGGAGGCATCGACCCTGATGCAGCAACTGGTCCGCAAGATCCTGGCGGACCTGGACATTTCCCGTCATCGCCTGAAGGTGCTCAAAAGCAGCATTCGCACCGCCATGGGGCGCATGACCGAGCTGATTCAGGAGATCGATCACGCCTGCAAGAAGATCGAGGGCCACGCAGAAAGCAATAATGTCGTGTTGTTCCAAATGATGCAAACCATGCAGTACGACGACATCAGTTCCCAGCGTCTGACCCATATGGCACAAGCCATGCGGTTGGCCAAGGAGAAGCTGCAGGCGGCCCCGGACGATCCCAAGGGGAAGTGCTGGTTCGCCATGGCCACACGCATCACCATCGACCAGCTCGAGGAGACCATTGCCGATCTGGTGGCGGCGGTGATGGGCATGCATGGTCATCTGACGGCGATTTCCGACCTGGCCGAGTCCCAGCGCAAGACCATCTTTTCCGCCCGCAACGTGGGCACGGCGTTCCAGCAGGAGATGGCCGACGCGGCGTATCAACTCAATGCCATGCTGAAGCTGCCGATCCTGGATGACGGGCTGTTGGGCGAGATCCTCAAGACCCTCTCCCAGACCGAGAACACGCTCTTCATGGCACACAAGTCCATGGAGACCCTCTCCAAAACCACCCAGCGCCTGGGGCAGTTGACCAACGATCTGAACACCAGGGGGCCGGGCCGTCTGGAGACCCTGGCCGAGTCGATCCGGGAGCTGGCGCGGCGCGTGCGGGAGGAAGGGGCCATGCGCGGGGAGGAGTTGCTGCGCGCCGCCGAGTCGATTCAGGTCATCAACAGCGAGTTTTCCGAGTTGGGCGCCCCGCGCATCATGAACTCCGGGGTGATGTTGCGGCGGATTCCCTTGACCATCCGGCGCCTGGAGATGAGCAATGCCGATCTCGGCAATGTCTTCTCCGAGTCGTTGGCGGATACCCAGGCAACCTTCAATCAGATCATGCTGCTGACCGCAGATATTCGCTTTCACAACACCCTGAAGGGGACGACCGCCCATATTGTGCGGGATTTGCACGGGATCGTTGGCGAGTTGACCGGGAAACCGACCGACGCCCTGGACATGGAGTGCGGCGACATGGCCGGCGAGTTCCGGGAGTTGCGGGCGATCTACACCATGGAAAGCGAACGCCGGATTCATTCGGCCCTGCTGGGCACCGTGGCAGGAGAGGATGAGGAGGCCGCCCAGGCCGAGGTCGAGGACGACGGGTTCGAGTTGTTCTGATGGCGGTGGAGAACCGGACGACCGAATACGACTCCCCCTGGAAGGAGATCCTGCGCAACGATTTCAGGGCATTTCTGGCGTTTTTTTTGCCGGAGGCGCACGCGGGCATCGATTGGCGGCGCGCGCCAGAATTCCTCGACAAGGAGTTGAACCGGATCACGCGGCAGGCCAAAGCCGGCAATCGCCGCGTGGATCTGCTGGTCAAGGTGTGGTTGCTGGATGGCGCGGAACTCTGGGTCCTGATTCATGTGGAGGTGCAGGGCAACCGCGATCCGGATTTTCCGCAGCGGATGTACGCCTGTCAGTATCGGGCGTTCGATCTGCACGAAAAGCCGGTGGTCAGCCTGGCCATCCTGGCGGACGAGGAGGGCGGATGGCGGCCCGACGCCTTCGGGTACCGGATGTGGGGGACCGAGGTCCATTATCGGTTCAACACGGTCAAGTTGCTGGATTATCCGGTGGACGAATTGGAGAGGTCCGACAACCCGTTCGCCATCGTCACCCTGGCGCACCTGACCGGCAAGGAGACCAGAAATCACCCTGAAGAACGCCTGCAACAAAAAAAGCGCATCGCATGCATGTTGTACGAACGCGGCTTCGATCGCCAGCGGGTCTTGAACCTGTTTCGCTTCATCGACTGGGTGCTGCATTTGCCAGCCGTGTTGGAGGATCGGTTCTGGGAAACTTTGTGCCATTACGAGGAGAGGCGGAAGATGCAATATGTCACGAGTGTGGAACGGATCGGTATGCGCAAGGGAGAGCGGATCGGGCGTCTGGAAGGCCGCGTGGAAGGCCGCGTGGAAGGCCGTCTGGAAGGCAAGGCCGAGATGCTGCTCAAACAGCTTCAGGTTCGCTTCGGTTCGGTTCCCGATCCGGTGCGGGAGAGGGTGAGCAGTGCGGAGATCGAGGAGCTTGACGCCTGGGCGGTCAAGATTTTTCAGGCCGACTCGTTACAGACCGTTTTTCAGTGATGGTCCGCAGCAGATGCAATATGTCACGAGTGTGGAACGGATCGGTATGCGCAAGGGAGAGCGGATCGGGCGTCTGGAAGGCCGCGTGGAAGGCCGCGTGGAAGGCCGTCTGGAAGGCAAGGCCGAGATGCTGCTCAAACAGCTTCAGGTTCGCTTCGGTTCGGTTCCCGATCCGGTGCGGGAGAGGGTGAGCAGTGCGGAGATCGAGGAGCTTGACGCCTGGGCGGTCAAGATTTTTCAGGCCGACTCGTTACAGACCGTTTTTCAGTGATGATTGGCGGTGATTGTCGGCGCGAGGGGGAGCGGACGAGCGCTTCCCCTCGCGCCGGTTGGGTCAACGGGCCGCCAGCAGGAGATTGTTGAGACGCCGCACGAAATCGGCGGGATCTTCCAGTTGGCCTCCTTCCGCCAGCAGGGCCTGATCGTGGAGGATGCGGCTCAGGTCGCCGAAGCGGTCGTCGTCGGACTCGTTCTTGAGGCGCGTCACCAGGGGATGGGTGGGATTGAGTTCCAGGCTTCGCTTGGTGGACGGGGTTTGCTGTCCGGCCTCGCGCAGGATGCGCTCCATGGAGGCGCTCAGGTCGTGTTCGCCCCCCACCAGGCAGGAGGGGGAGTCGGTGAGCCGGTTGGTGATGCGCACCTCCTTGACCAGTTCGCCGAGGCCCTTTTGCACCCGCTCCAGGAGATCCTTGTACTCATCCTGTTGTTTTTCCAGTTCTTTCTTGTCCTCTTCGTCCTCCAGTTCCCCCAGATCCAGGCCGCCCTTGGCCACGGATTGCAACGGCTTGCCGTCGAACTCGTGGAGATGGGTCACCAGCCATTCGTCCACCCGGTCGGAGAGGAGCAGCACCTCGATACCCTTTTTGCGGAACACCTCCAGATGGGGGTGATGGCGGGCCGCGTCGAAGGATTCGCCGTTGACGTAGTAGATGGCTTTTTGCTTTTCCTTCATGCGGGAGACGTAGGCCTCCAGGGGGACATCCTGGGTCTTGGAGTTGCCATGGGTGGTGGAAAAGCGCAACAGTTTGGCGATCCGTTCCCGGTTGGCGTAATCTTCGATCACCCCCTCCTTGAGCACGATGCCGAAGGTGTCCCAGAAGCCTTGATATTTTTCGGCATCGTTTTTGGCGAGTTCTTCCAGCAGGGAAAAGATCTTGTTGGACACCCCTTTTTTGATGGCATCCACCGCCGGGTTTTTTTGCAGGATTTCGCGTGAGACGTTGAGGGGCAGGTCGGACGAATCCACCACGCCGCGCACGAAGCGCAAGTAGCGGGGGAGGATGTCCTCGGCCCCTTCCATGATGAAGACCCGCCGCACATAGAGCTTGACCCCGTGCTTGCGTTCCCGGTCCCACAGGTCGAAGGGGGCGCGCTTGGGCAGGTAGAGCAGGACGGTGTACTCGTATTTTCCTTCCAGGCGGGCATGGATGTGGGCCAGGGACTCCTCGAAGTCGTGGCTGACGTGTTTGTAGAATTCCTGGTACTCTTCTTCCTTGATGTCGTTCTTGGAGCGGGTCCAGAGGGCGGAGGCTTTGTTGACCGTCTCCCACTCCGGTTTCTTTTCTTCCTGTGGTTCTTTTTCTGTCTTTTGTTCTTCGTCCTTGTCGATCTCCTCCTCGTCATCGTCCGGGGTGTATCCTGGGGACTTGATCATCAGGATGGGCCAGGGGACGTGATCGGAGAATTTGCGGATCACGGAACGGAGGCGCCAGCCATCGAGAAAATCCTTTTCGTCCGTGCGCAGATGGAGGGTGACATCCGTGCCGCGTGTTTCCTTGGTGATGGTTTCCAGGGTGTATTCGCCGTCGCCTGCGGACTCCCATTGCACGGCTTCGTTGGCTGGGGTGCCGGCTTTGCGGGTGGTGAGGGTGACCTTGTCGGCGACGATGAAGGAGGAGTAGAACCCCACCCCGAACTGGCCGATGAGGTTGGCGTCCTTGGCCTGATCGGCCTGGAGTGCCTGGAGGAATTCGCGGGTGCCGGATTTGGCGATGGTGCCGATATTGGTGGCCACCTCGTCGAGGGTCATGCCGATGCCGTTGTCGGAGATGGTGAGGGTTCCGGCATCCTTGTCGAAGGTGATGCGGATGGCCAGATCGGACTGGCCTTCGTAGAGGCTGTCGTTGGCGATGGCCTGGAAGCGGAGTTTGTCTGCCGCGTCCGAGGCGTTGGAGATGAGTTCCCGCAGAAAGATCTCCTTGTTGCTGTACAGGGAGTGGATCATCAGATCCAGCAATTGTCGAACTTCGGTTTGAAAGGCGCGAGTTTGTTTTCCTTCCGACGTGCTCATGATGTCATGGTCCTCCAGATTACTTTATGAATGCGGTACGCATGGGGCATAGGTTATGGATTGTGGCATATATGGGAGTGCTTGGGGCTGGGCGCAAGGGGGGGTGGTGTGATTTTCTTGTTGGCGGGGGGTGTGTTTATTTTTTAATCAGCCGAGACCAGGAATGGGGCATTTTTCTGCACAAAAGATAGGCATTCGTCCGACTTTTGTGCCGCCAGGCGAGCCTTAATGATGACATTTCAAGCAATAGAAGCATATGGCCCAGGGATTGCCATAGATGATGGGTAAGGAGTGCCTGTTTTTGCATCACAAGGGAGTCCAACAAACTTTATCAGGAGAATTGCCATGAAGTGGGTCACCGCGATCATCAAACCATTCAAGCAGGAGGAGGTGCGGGAGGCGCTGAGCGCCATCGGGGTCACCGGAATGACCCTGACGGAGGTGCGGGGGTTCGGTCGTCAGAAAGGGCATACCGAACTCTATCGCGGGGCGGAATACCAGGTGGATTTCCTGCCCAAGATCAAGGTGGAACTCGCGGTGCAGGAGAGTCAGGTGGAACAGGTGGTGGAGGCGATCCGCGAGGCGGCCAGGACCGGCAAGATCGGCGATGGCAAAATTTTCGTCATGCCGATCGATCATGCCGTGCGCATCCGTACCGGAGAAACCGGACCCAACGTGTTATGAATGGGAGAAAACGAATGAAAAAAATTTCGACAATGACGGGGCGCGTTGCCATGCTCGGTTTGCTCCTGGCGCCCGTGACGGTTCTGGCCGAGGAGGTCGCCCCGCCGCCGGTGTTGAACAGCGGCGACACGGCCTGGATGCTCACTTCGGCGGTTCTGGTCCTGTTCATGACCCTGCCTGGGCTGGCGTTGTTTTATGGCGGCATGGTGCGGGCCAAGAACACTTTATCGGTATTTATGCAGTGTTTTGCCATCACCGCCGTGGTGACGGTGCTGTGGAGCCTGTACGGTTATTCTCTGGCCTTTACCGACGGCGGCGGGGCCAATGCCCTGATCGGCGGTCTGGGCAAGGCGTTTCTGGCCGGGATCAAGGTGGATTCCCTGAACGGCACCATTCCGGAGACGGTCTATCTCACCTTTCAGTTGACCTTTGCGGTGATCACCCCGGCGTTGATCGTGGGGGCGTTCGCCGAGCGGATGAAATTTTCCGCCCTGCTGCTCTTCATGGGCGCCTGGGTGACTCTGGTTTACTTTCCCATTTGCCATTGGGTGTGGGGAGGCGGTTGGATGATGAGCATGGGGGTGCTGGATTATGCCGGCGGCACGGTGGTGCATGTCAACGCCGGGATCGCGGGTCTGGTGACCGCTTTGGTGATCGGCAAGCGCAAGGGCTTTCCCCATACCGCCATGCCGCCCCACAGTCTGCCTCTCACCGTGACGGGCGCCGGGATGTTGTGGGTAGGGTGGTTCGGGTTCAACGCGGGCAGCGCCTCTGCCGCCAATGGCGCCGCCGGCATGGCCATGGTGGTGACGCAACTGGCCACGGCCATGGCCGCGCTGGGCTGGATGTTCATGGAGTGGCGCGAGCACGGCAAGCCCAGCGCCCTGGGTCTGACCACCGGCGCAGTGGCGGGATTGGTGGCCATCACCCCGGCCTCCGGCTTCGTGGGACCCATGGGCGCCCTGGCCCTGGGCGGCATCGCGGGGGTGGTCTGCTTCCTGGGCGCCACCACCCTGAAGCGCAAGATGGGGTATGACGACTCCCTGGACGCCTTCGGCGTGCATGGGGTGGGGGGGATCGTCGGGGCGCTGCTCACCGGGGTGTTCGCCTCTCCCGACCTGGGTGGCGTCGGTTTCTCCAAGGGTCTGGACATGGCCGGGCAATTGATGGTGCAAGCCGAGAGCATCCTTGGCACCGGGGTCTACTGCGCCGTGGTCTCCTTCATCCTCCTCAAGATCATCGATGCCATGGTGGGATTGCGGGTGGACGAGGAGTCGGAGAGCACCGGCCTGGATATCGCCCTTCACGGCGAACGTGGTTACAACTACTGAAAAAAGAAAAGGAAAGAAAATGAAAGTTTCGTGCAAGGCACTATGGGGAGTTCTGGCCTGGGCGGTCGGCGGCGAGGCGTTGGCCGCCGACGCCTCCCCCCACACCTTCACCGCCAATGTGGGCGTGGTCAGCAACTATGTGTTTCGCGGCTTGACCCAGACCTGGGATCGCCCCACCGTGCAGGCGGGCGCCGATTATGCCCATGCCGCCGGCTGGTATCTCGGCGTGTGGGGTTCCGGCATCAGCGGCAAGCAATTCGCCGACGGGGTCATGGAGTTGGATCTGTATGGCGGCTACAATGGCAAGTTCAACGACGACTGGAGCTGGACCCTGGGGGCGATCGGTTATCTCTATCCCGGGGCCGATTACGACCAGGTCAAGCCGGCGGGCACCAACCGCTCCCAGGGCTATGAAAATGTCGAGTTGAACGCCGGTTTTGGTTATAAATGGATCAGTTTCAAGGCTGCCGTCGCCTTGACCGACTACTTCGGGGCCAACGCCAAGACCGGCTACACCAAAGGCTCGTCGGGGAGCACCTATCTGGATCTGACCGCCAACGTCCCGCTGCCCGCAGCCATTTTCACCAAGGACGTGACCCTGCCCCTGCACGTGGGCCGGACGAATTACACCAACAAGCTGGCAGCAGCCACCGTCGGCGGAGGCACCAATCCGGACTACACCGACTACAAGGTCGGCCTGACCAAGACCTTCGACGGTGGCTGGACCCTGGGCGCGGCCTGGACCTATGCCGACAATCGCGCGGTCTACAACCGGGTCGCCTCGGCCAAGGATCCTTCCGACACCCGCGACCTCGGTGGCGGCAACGTGGTCTTTTCCCTGGTCAAGACGTTTTGATTTTTCTCACCAGTGCGGGATGGGGGCTGGATGCCTCCATCCCGATGCGTTTTTGCGTTGCCAACGCATCCACTTTGCTTGTAGAGTGCGCAGAACCGGTTGCATGCTGCAGGGGGTGGAAAAATGGCATTGAAAGTCTTTATCTGTTATGCCCACGAGGACATGGAGCACAAGAAACGGCTTTTGACCCATCTTGCCCAGTTGGAGCGGGCGGGGGTGGTCCAGGCCTGGCATGATGGCGTGATCGAGGTGGGCATGGCGTGGAACCCGGCCATCCTGGATGCACTGGAAAAATGTCATGTCGCGATTTTTTTGCTCAGCCCTGCCTTTCTTGCCTCCAGGTTCATCAACGAGGAGGAGGTTCCCCGCCTGCTGAAGCGTTGCCACAACCGGGAGATTCTGATTTTGCCGGTCATGGTGTATACCTGCTCATGGGAAACGCACCCATTGCAGCCGATTCAGGCTTTGCTGCATGAAGGCAAGCCGATTGGCGCGCTGCGGGGTGACAAGGTGAATGTGGCCTGGAAGACGGTTGTCGATAAACTGTATGGCTGGACCGCTTCCATCTCGCAGTCCACACCAGTTGTCCCCGATCTTGCGCATCTGCCCACCCCCGCAGCCAAGCTGGTGGGACGCAAGAAGGAACTGAAGCAATTGGACAGATGGTTTGCCGACCCCAATGTGGCCGTGGTGGGGATCATCGCGCAGGGCGGGGTGGGAAAATCGGCCCTGAGCGTGGCCTGGCTGGAGGCACTGGGGAAAAAACAGTTCGGCGGGGTCAGGCGGGTGTTTGGCTGGTCGTTCTACAGCCAGGGGCAGCATGACACCCAGACCAACTCCAGCGCCTTTTTCGAGGCGGCGTTGCCCTTTTTCGGGCACACGGGTGATCTGCCCGACACGGAGGAAAAGAAGGCGCAGCGTTTGGTTGTGTTGCTCGACCGGGAACCCTGCCTGTTGGTCCTGGACGGGGTGGAGCCGTTGCAGCATCCGCCCACGGTGCAACACGGGCAGTTTCGGGATGTCGGCCTGGCCCGCTTGATGCTTCATCTGCAAAAAAACCGGTTGGGGGGAGCAGAGCACAACCGTCTGGTGCTGATCTCCTCGCGGCAGACCTGGCCGGGGTTGGTCGCCGCCAACCACCAAACCACCCAACTGGAGCCGCTCACGGTGCCGGATGGGGTGGAACTGCTAAAATCCCTTGGGGTCACCAAAGGATTAAAAAAAGAATTCGAGGCAGCGGTAACCGGGATGCAAGGCCACGCCTTCGCCCTGGTGCTGCTGGGAAAACTGCTGGCCAGGTGGCATCAGGGAGACATTACCCGGCGGGATTGCATCCAGGGGGAGTTGGTCGATAAGCACGCCCAACGGGTATTGAGGCACTACGACACGGAAATCTGGCTGGAAAACGCCCCGGAGCGTCTCTTCCTGCAACTCCTGGGACTGTTCGACCGGCCCATGACACAGGAACTCTTTGCGGAACTGGTCCGCAAAGCCGATCTGGCAAAACCGTTGCGGGGGTTGCTGCAACGTGATCTCAATGGTTTGTGGAGTGGCCTGCAAGCCGCCGGTCTGCTGCAATCGGAACAAGCCCCCTGGGACACCCACCCCCTGGTGCGGGAATATTTTGGCAATGCCCTCAAGCAAAGACACCCGGAGATCTTCCGGCAGGCCCACCGCGTGCTCTTCGATTTTTTTTCCGCCAGCGTAGACCATCAACCCGCCACCAAGGCGGGCCTCGAACCCCTCTTCCGCGCCGTGCATCACGGCTGCCAGGCAGGGGAGTACAAGAAGGCAATGAACGATGTGCTATGGGAGCGGATTTTTCGGGGGCAGGAATTTTTCAGCGTCAACAACCTGGGCCTCTTCAGTGAAACCCTGGCCGCCCTGGCGGGTTTTTTCGACCCTCCCTGGGAACGGGTGGTGGCAAGCGACCAGATTTCGGAGTCGGATCGGGCCTTGTTGTTGGCAAATGCATCCTTTCTTCTCATGTCCCTGGGCCGCATGGCAGAAGCGGTAACGCCACGCCGGGCATCCATGGAGATGTTTGAAAAGCTGCAATATTGGAAGGATGCCTCCATTGCCGCCCAAAATCTTGTTGAGCTGTTGATTGCCACCGGGGACTTGCCGGAGGCAAAGCGCGTGGCGGAAAAAGGGCTGGCCTGGGCCGAAAAGTCGGGGGATTGGGTGCAGCAAAGCAATGGGCATGTCCGTATGGCCCAGGTCTGGCATCATCTGGGTGAATTGGCACAGAGCAAAAATGCGTTCCAGGAGGCAGAGAGGATCCATAAGGAGCATGATTCCGATGATCTCTACAGCCTGGCAGGCTACTACTATTGCGCCCTGCTGCTCGATCTGGCCAGGGAGGATAAGGCATTCGAGGAAGTGCGCAAGCGGGGGGAGCAGGCGCAAAAAATCGCCATTCGCAATCAATGGCTTCTGGACATCGCCATGGACCACCTGACCCAGGCCCGCGCCCTGGCCGGGTTGAGACGCATGGACGAGGCCAAAAGCCACTTCGATGCGGCGGTGATCGGCATCCGTGATGCGAATAATATTAAATACACTCCAGAAATCCTCATCCACCGCGCCGAGTTCCTGTGCGCGCAAGGCCGGGAGGAGGAGGCCCGCGCCGATCTGGACGAGGCCCTGGAGATCTGCGAGTGGTCGGGCATGAAGCTCTGGGAGAAAAAGGCCAGGCAGGTCTTGCAGAAATTGGGACCGGCCACCAACTCTTGAGGACCCATGACCAGCCAGCGTCAGGGGAGAACCGTTAGGTTCGAACCGCGTTGATGCCCTGGGCACACGGTCACAGCAACCGGCAATCTACAACTCGAACACCAGCCCCTCCCTGGCCAGGGCGAATTCCGGATCCCCCGGTTGACGGGGATGGCGATCCATGGCGTCCTGAAACACCTTTTCCAGGGCCGCATCGCCGCGCGTCGGTTCGTGATGGGTGAAAAAGACCTGCCTGACCCCGGCAGCCCGCGCCATGGCGATGTTGGCGTCGTAGGTGCTGTGTCCCCATCCCTTTTTGGCGGGATAATCCTCCACCGTGTACGAGGTGTCCGCGATCAGCACATCCACCCCCCGTATGAACTCCACGATGGCCTGGTTCTTCTGGGTCATGTACTGCTCGTACTCGTGGTATTCCGGATCGTCCGGGCCGTAGATGTTGTACAACTGCTCGTGATCCCCGGTGAAAAACACCGATTTGCCGTTGCATTCGATCCGATAGCCGAAACAAAGCACCGGATGGTTCATCAGAATGTTGGTCACCGTGGCGGAACCGGCCTGGGCGACCTGCCGCTCCTTGAGGGTGACGTATTCCAGCCTGGCCTTCAACTCCGCTTCCCGTACCGGAAAATAACAGTACTGCAACTGCCCGGAGAGAATCTCCCGGATGTCCCGCCGGTCAATGGGGTCATAGGCCCCGTGAATCCGCAACGTGTTGCCGGGAATGAAGGACGGAATGAAAAACGGCAATCCCTGAATGTGATCCCAGTGGGTGTGCGAAATGAACAGATGACAGGTGATGGGCAGTTCCGGAAACAACGTCATCGCCATGGGAAAGATCCCGGTCCCGGCATCCAGGATGATCAGATCGTTGTCGTCGGTGCGCACCTCGATGCAGGTGGTGTTGCCCCCATACTTGACCGTCGATGGCCCCGGTGTCGGTATCGAGCCGCGCACGCCCCAGAATTTGACTTTCATCCGTCCGCCCCATGCCTCACGGGTGAATGAGAATCTGGGTGAAATTCATCTCGCCGGAGAGATCCCCCAGGGTGCCGACCAGTTCCTCGATCTTGGCGCCGAAACGTTGTTCCAACTCCCTGGGCAGGTGCTCCGGCGTGTCGTTGCCGGAATTTCCCACCCGGAGCCGCTTGGCCATCAGGTTGGCGGCGTACACGCAATCCTGCAACAGGGAAAGATTCGGGTTCCAGTCGTGATGTTTCTCCATGCTGACCACCAACTCCACGGGCAGACACCACTTGTCCCCCAGCATGGCGCCCACCTGGGCATGGTCCACGCCGAAGATCTCCCGCTCTGCCTCCAGCAAAGGCAGCCCCTTTTTTTTGGCCAGACGCAGCGCGTCCTTGTAGTCCTCGGGCTTGAATCGATGCAGCGCCATCTTGCCGATATCGTGCAACAGGCCAGCCACGAAATAATCGGTCGCCTCCACTTCGGAAATCCCGCAGCGCCGCGCCAGATGTTTGGCGATCACCCCCACCCCGATGGCATGCGCGAGCAGATTCTCCATCCACCGGTTGTCCGTGCCCTGCCGCGACAGCATCTCCATCGGGGCGATGGTCAGGACCAGATTTTTGATGGTGTTGATCCCAACGAAGACCACCGCCTGCCGGATCGAACCGATCTGCCGCGACAGCCCGAAATAGGGCGAATTGACCAGTTGCAACAGCTTCAGGGTAAGCACCGGATCGTGGTCGATGACCCGTACCAGATCCTTCGGCTCGCAATTGATGTCCGAGGTGAGTTGCAGGATCCGGTAGACGCTGGGCGGAAACGCCGGCATGCCATCGACCAGCCTGATCAGTTTTTTCGCGGAATACCCCATGCCTCACCGCATCCGGTCTTGTTGCCAAACGGGTTGTCAGCCTTGCCTCGTGTCCGTTTCCCGTCCCGCTTGCAAGAATGAAACCACTCCAGGGTAATTGTCTCCTTGCCAAGCACGGGCAATTTTCGTATCATTGAAGGAATCACCACGTCACGCTGTCTTCGGAAATGGTAACATCCCATGTCGCAATCCAATGTGCAAGGTATCCTGAAAAATACCGATCTCCTGCTGGATGTCACGGAAATCCGCTCGCTCCTGGAGACCATGCGTGCGGAAAAACGCGTCATCGAACTGCGGGCCGGACGCGACAAAACCACCTTCCACTCCCATGTCACCGCCTTCCAACAGGGCCAATCCCTCGCCCTGGCCCGCTGGGAACCGGAGTCCCACTTCCGGCAACTGACAACCGGAACCCGGGTCAACCTCTTCTGCCTGATGGGCGGCTATGGCCTGGAGACCGCCGTTGCCTGCCTGGCCCCCCCCACCGGCGAGGAACTGATGCTCAACTACCCCGGCATGTTCCGGGTCCACTCCAAACGTCAGGCGAGCCGCTTCTCCACCCCCCTGGACATGACCTGCCAGGTGGAAATGATCGGCAAAAATGGCCAGGTGCATGGCGAATTGCAGGACATCAATCAGGAAGGCCTCTCCTTCCTGGGCGACGAAACCGGAGCAAACGCCCCGGAAATCAACGACGAGGTCCAACTGCGCCTGATTCCTGCCACCGGCGAGGACCCCGTCATGACCGTGACCGGCATCCTGCGCTTTTCCGGCCTGGATCGTCAGAAGGGCGGCTTCTCCACACGCCGCCGCTACAGCGTGCAAATCACCGGGATCGACGACCCCAGGGCGTTTCAGCGCTATTTCAGCAAGATCAAGACCTGCTCCCATGCCCTGTTCCGCGCCTCCGTCATGTCGTCCGAGAACTACTCCTTCATCGCGGCCATCTGAGCGGGCCGCTTCATCCCTTTGTCACGGAGAATGCACCGATGTTCGATTTGATCTCACCTGCCTACGCGCAAGCCGCCGCTCCCGGACCGGAAGCGGTCGTGGGCAATATCCTGTTCATGATCCTGCTGTTCGGCATTTTTTATTTCTTGTTGATCCGTCCCCAGCAAAAACAGGTCAAACAGCACAAGGAAATGGTGGATAACCTCCAGCGCGGCGACTCGATCGAAACCCGCGGCGGCCTGCTGGGTCGCATCCACCGGGTCGAGGAGGACCACATCATGCTGGAAATCGGCGAGGTGGAAACCGCGCCTCGCCAGTTCAAACCACTGCGGGTCAAACTGCGCCGCCAGGCGGTGGCCACCATGGTCGCCAAGGCCGGCGTGGGAACCCCGGACGATACCGCCGAGAAGAAGGAGTAACCCAAGCGTGCGACATTTTCCTCTCTGGAAGACCATCGTTTCAGGGGTGATCGTATTCTTTTCCGTGCTCTACTGTCTGCCCACCCTGATGGGCGGCGCACCCTCCTGGTGGCCCTCCTGGCTGCCCGCCAAGACTGTCTATCGCGGCCTCGACCTCCAGGGCGGCCTCTACCTGCTGTTGCACGTGGAGACCGACAAGGCCGTGGAACAGGCTGCGGAAAACCTCGTGGACGAAATCCGTCTCTCCTTGCGCAAGGGAAAGGTCCGCTACCAGTCGATCAAGCGTCAGGGCATGGATGCCGTGGAACTGAAACTCCCCGCAGATGCCGCCAGGGCCGATGTGCTCTCCCTGCTCAAGGGCGATTTCCGCAATGCCAAGGTCGAAGAGACCCCGGACAACGCCATCCGCGTCCGTTTCGAGAGCAAGGAAGTGGCCGACCTGCGTCGCTTCGCGGTGGATCAGTCCATCCAGACCATCCGCTCCCGCATCGATCAGTTCGGCGTCTCGGAACCCTCGCTGCAAAAACAGGGCGAAGAGCGCATCCTGCTGCAACTCCCCGGCCTGGACGACCCGTCACGGGCCAAGAACCTCATCGGTCGCACCGCCCGCCTGGAGTTCAAAATGGTGGACGAAAAGGGCGATCTCCCCGCCGCCCTGGCAGGCAACCTCCCGGCGGATGACCAGATCCTCTACGAGGAACGGGCGCCGGGACGCGGTCGTCAGCCGGGCAAACGGGGCAAAAAGGCCGCCGCCGTTGCCGAGGAGGCCGGGCAGAAGGTCGTCCGCACCCCCCTGCTCGTCAAGAAACGGGCCTCCCTCACCGGCGAACTGCTCACCGACGCGCGGGTCAATTTCGACCAGAACGGCGAACCCCTCGTCTCCATCGTCTTCAACCACCAGGGCGCCCGCAAGTTCGCCCAGGTCACCGGCGAACACGTCGGCGAACGCCTGGCCATCGTCCTGGACGACAAGGTCTATTCGGCACCGGTCCTCAGGGAAAAAATCGAGGGGGGACGCGCCCAGATCACCGGCAACTTCTCCATGGAGGAGGCCCATGACCTGGCCATCGTCCTGCGCGCCGGCGCCCTGCCCGCGCCGGTCACCATCCTCGAGGAACGCACCGTCGGGCCTACCCTCGGCAGCGACGCCATCCAGGAAGGGATCCTCTCCTCGGTGGTGGGCGGTCTGTTGGTCATCCTGTTCATGGGCCTCTACTACAAAGGCATGGGTTGGCTGGCCAACATCGCGGTGGTCTTCAACATTTTCGTGCTCATGGCCGTGCTGGCCGGACTCCAGGCCGCCCTCACCGTGCCGGGCATCGCCGGCGTGGTGCTGCTCATCGGCATCGCGGTGGATGCCAACGTCCTGATCATCGAACGCATCCGCGAAGAACTCCGGCTGGGCAAATCCCCCTTCGCCGCCATCGATCAGGGGTATGACAAGGCGTTTCTCACCATCCTGGACTCCCACGTCACCGCCCTGGCCACCTCGCTCATTTTGTTCCAGTTCGGCACCGGACCGGTGCGCGGCTTCGCCGTCACCTTGGCCATCGGCCTGGTGGCCTCCCTGTTCACCTCGATCACCCTGACCCGCCTGATGCTCTACTACCTCCTGCGCAACCGGCGGTTGCAGAAATTGAGTATCTGATCGCTCTCATTGGCTACCACCTTCGGATGAATGGTATGGAACTGATCCGCTCGAACCTCAACATCGATTTTGTCGGCCTCAAGAAGTGGGCCTTTCTCATCTCCGGGGTGACCTTCTTTTTGAGCATCGTCTCCCTGTCCACCCACGGACTGAACTTCGGCCTGGATTTCGCGGGTGGGGCGGTGTTGCAGGTCCGCTTTCCGGGTCCAGCCCCCATCGCCTCCGTCCGCACCGCCCTTGGCGAGATCGGCCTGGCCGGGGCCGTGATCCAGGAGTTCGGCTCGCCACAGGAGATCCTCATCCGCATCCACCAGGAGCAACAGCCGGGGGGCAAGGATGGCGAGTCCGCCAAAATGTCCCAAAAGATCATGGATGCCATCACCCCCCTGGCCGGCAAGGACCAGAAGGTGGAACTGCGCCGGGTGGAGTACGTCGGACCCCAGGTGGGGCGTGAATTGACCGTCAACGGCATCTGGGCGGTCGTCTATTCCTGGCTGGCCATTCTGGTCTACGTGGGGATCCGCTTCGAATTCCGTTTTGCCCTGGGGGCGGTGCTGTCGCTGATTCACGACGTTTTCATCATTCTCGGCTTTTTTTCGTTCACCCAAAAGGAGTTCAGTCTGGTGGTGGTGGCGGCGCTCCTGACCATCATCGGCTACTCGATCAACGATACCATCGTGGTCTTCGACCGCATCCGGGACGAGATCAAACGCATGCGCAATTACCCCCTGGAGGCGGTCATCAACGAGGCGGTCAACCGCACCCTGTCGCGCACCATCATCACCTCCCTGACCGTGGTGCTGGTGCTGGTGGCATTGCTTTTCTACGGCGGCGAGGTGATCCACGATTTCGCCCTTGCCCTGCTGCTGGGGGTCGTGGTGGGTACCTGGTCGTCGATCTATGTGGCCAGCCCGACGGTGCTGGTCTTCGAACATTGGAAACTGGCCCGGCAGGCCAAGGCCAAGGCCGGGAGTTGAGCCCGACACGGGCATCGGAACAAGGATGAGAATATGAGCAACGAGCCGGGTTCCGATCCGTCGGATGACTACCATCTGCGCTTTCAGGTCGCCACGCCGGAGTTCAGCGCGGAACAGGATCAA
>JADGAR010000059.1 GCA_015231915.1 Magnetococcales bacterium | reverse complement strand
CCAAGGGCTTCGCCCTTGGATCCCACCAGGGGGATAATCCCCCTGGACCCCTAATGGTTTAAATTTTCAAGAGGGAGCCGGGCGTGTCCGATCACCTGGTGCTGGCCCACGGCTGGGGCTTCGGGCCGGGCGTATGGCGCCCCATGCTGCGCCACCTGCCGGAAGTCACCTTCCATGCCGTCAACCTTGGTTATTTCGGACCCGGCGATACCTCCCTGCCGACCCAACAACAACCCTTCGTGGCCATCGGCCACTCCCTGGGCGTCCCCTGGCTGCTGCGCCACCTGACCAGCCATCGGAACCAATGCCGGGGACTGATCAGCATCAACGGATTCAGCCGGTTCGCCAACACTGCCGACTTTCCGACAGGAGTGGGACGACGCATCCTCGACCGCATGCGCAATCAACTGCAAACCGATCCGCATGCGGTCCTGCACGCTTTCCAACAACAGGCCGGCCTCCCCACCCCCCTGCCACTGCCCGCCAAACCCGACATCACCACCCTGACGGAAGGATTGACCTGGCTTTGCGAATGGGACGAACACAACACCTTGAACCACTGGCCACTCCCCATGATGGCCATCGCCAGCCGGGATGACCGGATCGTCACCCCGGCCATGACCGAAGCGACCTTTTCCCAAGAGACGATCCATTGGCTCCCGGAAGGTGGCCACCTCCTGCCGCTCACCCAACCGGCAACCGTGGCCAGCCTGGTGAGAACCCTGCTGCCATGAACCGCCGCCGTCAGGTGACCGCCTCCTTCGACGCCGTGGCGGAACGCTACGAACAGTACGCCGCAGTGCAACGCCATGCGGCACTCCGATTGGCCGACGCCCTGAACCAACTCGACCTGCCCCGACAACCCAACGTGCTGGAACTCGGCTGCGGAACCGGCCTGCTGAGCAACCTGCTGCTCCGCCACCGCCCGGAAGGCCACTTCCTGCTGACCGATGCCTCCCTCCCGATGCTTTTGACGGCACGCCGCCTGCCGGGGCCGATCCGCTGCGCGGTCATGGACGCACAAGCCCCGGCTGTCAACGACACCTATGACCTGATCGCCTCCAACCTGACCTGGCAGTGGCTCGACGCCCCCCTGCACAGCTTCTCCCGCTGGATGAAATGGTTAAAACCCGGTGGATGGCTGGCGATGACCACTCTGGGTGAAAAAACCTTTGCGGAGTGGACCGCAGCCTGCCACAGGGAACACATTCCCAGCGGCATCCTCACCTGTCCGACCCGCCAGGAATGGGAATCCCTGCCGGTGCGGGTGACAGAGGAACTCCTGCCCGTCACCCACCCCTCGGCGCTGACCTTTTTGCAGGAATTGCGCGCTCTGGGCGCCGATCTGCCGGCGCCAGGCTATCGTCCCCTGCCGGGAGGAACCCTGCGCCGCCTCCTGCGCCGCCATCAGGAAGGATTCACCGTCAGCTACCATCTGTATTATATTTTCTGGCAAAACTCTCCGGGGTGAGGAGTTGGCCATGCTCCCCAGGAAACTCCGGATCGGCCAGCCGCAGAAACAGGGAAACCACGCTTTCGGGCCGGGGGAGCAGCGAAGCATCCTCGCCGGGGAAGACCCGGGCACGCAAAGGAGTGGCCATGGGACCGGGATCCACGGCATGCATGCGCACCGAACCGGAGACGATCTCGGCAGCCCAGGTGCGGGTCATGTGCAACAAGGCCGCCTTGGAGGCCCCATAGGCGCCGCGAAACGGGGCCGCCGCCACCCCCTCCCCGCATACCACCTGGATCACCACCCCGGCAGAGCTGAGACGCAAGAGCGGCAACAACTCTCGGGTGAGAAAAAACGGGGCATCGAGATTCACCCGGAAAACCGCCTGCCACTCTGCGGGACAGTGGGCGTCCATGGGGGTGCGGGGGCCGGTGAGGGCCGCATTGTTGACCAGAAGATCCAGCCGCCCGAACCGCTCGAAGAGCGCTTTCGCCACTTCCGGGACCCGCTGCAGGCCGGTTTCCAGATCGAGCGGGATCAGACCCGCCTTGCCGCCGGCCTGACGGATGAGGTCGTCGGTGGCCTCCAGCTTTTTTTGGTCACGGCCCAGCAGAAAAAGATGCGCCCCTTGCCGGGCAAAGGCGACGGCCAGGGCGCGGCCCAATCCGGATCCGGCCCCGGTGATCAGTATGACGCGATTTTCCAGTGACATGGCAACTCCTGCTTGGTGGATGAGAGGTAACGGTGACAAGATATCACGAAACCCCGGCAAAAATCCCCGTGCTGTTTCTCATGGGTCCCACCGCGAGCGGCAAGAGCGCCCTGGCCCTGCGCCTGGCCGCGACCTTTCCGGTGGAGATCGTCAACGCGGACTCGGTGCAGATCTATCGGGGCATGGAGATCGGCACGGCCAAACCCACGGCCACAGAGCGCAGGATGGTGCCCCATCACCTGCTGGATGTCACCGAGCCGGACCAGCCCTGGTCTGCGGATCGCTACCGGGAGGCGGCCTGGGAGACCATCCACGCCTGCCACGCACGCGGCATCGTGCCGCTGTTCGTGGGAGGGAGCGGATTGTACCTGCGTGCCGTGGAACAGGGTCTGGTCGTCACGCCTCCCGTGGCCGGGGAGGTGCTTGCGGCGATCCGGGAACGGGCAGGGCGTCACGGCTGGCCGCATGTGCACCAGGAATTGCTCCGCGTTGACCCGGAAAGTGCGGCCCGCATCACGCCAGGGGACGGCCAGCGCATTTTGCGCGCCCTGGGGGTGCATGCGGCCACCGGCATCCCGTTGAGCCAATGGCGCCGCCATCAGCCGCCGCCACCACCCTTCGAGGTGCTGAAACTGGCCATCGACACGCCCCGCGCCATCCTCTACCCGCGCATCGACGCCCGCTTCGACCGCATGGTGCGGGATGGTCTGCCGCAAGAGGCGCAAGGGTTGTTGGAAAAAAATTATGACCGGGAGCTGCCGGCCATGAAGGCCGTGGGCTATCGCCAGATTTTTCCCTGCCTGGAGGGAAAGCGTACCTTGCAGGAGGCCACAGCGGACGGTCGCCTCGCCAGCCGCCACTACGCCAAACGCCAGGAGACCTGGCTGAAACAGGAACACAACCTCCTGCGGCTGACAGGCGAGGACCCGTTGCCGGAGGCCATCGCCCATGTCGGCCCGTTCTTGGCTTGCCGTTTGCCGGGAAGGGGCTATACTGTGCAGCAAGATTAACCATCAGGTCGTTTTTTTTCGGAGTCTCCCATGCCGATGGAAGAGGCGTTTCGCGCGCTGCTGGTGCAGACCATTCCCCGCCAGGAACACCGGGAGCGCGGGGAACGCCTGGTGGTGGAACTGGAACGGCTGGTGACCAGCGCCGGCCCGCAACCGGTCGCCACCCGTTTCTACTCCCTGCCGCGCCCCCATCCCGGCACCTTTCTGGGCAAGGGCAACCTGGAAGCTTTGGCTGAGGCGGTGAAGGAGGAGGGGTGCAATCTGGTGGTCTTCAACCACATTCTCTCCCCGGTTCAGCAGCGCAATCTGGAAAAGGCGCTGGCGGCCAAGGTCTCGGATCGGACCGGGGTGATTCTGGAAATTTTCTCGGCGCGCGCCCAGACCCGCGAAGGGCGTCTGCAGGTGGAACTGGCGGCCTTGCTGTATCAGCAGACCCGTCTGGTCCGTACCTGGAGCCATCTGGAACGCCAAAAGGGGGGAGTCGGGCTGCGGGGCGGACCAGGCGAGACCCAGATCGAGATCGACCGCCGCCTGATTCGCGAGCGGATCCGCAAACTGGAAAAATCCCTGGAGACCGTCAAGCGGACCCGGACGCTCCAGCGCCGGGCGCGTCAGGAGGTGCCGTTCTTCAGCGCGGCCCTGGTGGGTTACACCAATGCCGGCAAATCCACCCTCTTCAACCGGCTGACCGGGGCGAGCGTGCTGGCCGAGGATCAGTTGTTCGCCACCCTGGACCCCACCTTGCGCCGCATCGAACTGCCCAGCGGGGACCGCATCATTCTGAGCGACACCGTGGGGTTTATCCGGGATCTGCCGCATCAACTGGTGGCCGCCTTTCGCGCCACCCTGGAAGAGACCCTGGAGGCCGACCTGCTGGTGCATGTGGTGGACATTGCGGATCCGGAGTGGGAGGATCAGGAGGGGGCGGTCATGGAGACCCTGCGGGACCTTGCCGCCGACGACAAGCCCATGCTGACCGTGTACAACAAGGCCGATCTCCTCCCCCCCGACGCCGGACGCCTCGAACGGGTGCAAGGCCGCGAGGATGCCTTGATCCTTTCGGCGGTTTCCGGGAACGGCCTCGAAAATCTGCGCGACGCCTTGAGCCGGGCGGCCCGCAAATCCGCCCGCGTGGTCCATCTGCGTCTGCCGGTCTCGGACGGCGCCCTGCTCGCCCGTTTGTCCCAGGAGGGTCAGGTGCTGGAGCGCCGCGACGAGGAGGAGGCCATCCTGCTGACCGTCTCCCTCACCCCCATCGCCCATGGCCGCCTGGAACCGCTGTTGCGGGATTTTTTGCAAGGCGCAGGAAGCGGCTTCACCTGAGCAGGTCGGCAGGGATGCATCCCTGCCGGAATCCATCCAATACCGCCATCAG
The DNA here is from genome assembly GCA_015231915.1 of Magnetococcales bacterium. Classification (GTDB taxonomy): domain Bacteria; phylum Pseudomonadota; class Magnetococcia; order Magnetococcales; family Magnetaquicoccaceae; genus Magnetaquiglobus. The sequence goes on along the minus strand of JADGAR010000059.1, from coordinate 19,648 downwards.
GCGTTGCTTGCCGATGGGCTTGGTCAGATGCAGGTCGAACCCGGCGTTGCGGATCCGGTCGCTCTCCTCCGACAGGGCATGGGCCGTCAAGGCCAGAATGGGCAGCGCCGGTCGTCCGTCCGCCGACTCCATTTCCCGAATCGCCCTCACCGCCGCGTAACCATCCATCACCGGCATTTGCAGATCCATCAACACCAGATCGAACCGGCGCTGAAGGACCGCTGTCACCGCTTCGGCCCCGTTGCACACGATCGTCAGACGGTGGGCGGAGTGCAGGAAATACGCCTGGATCATGAGGCGAAGCTCCTCGGTGTCCTCGGCCAGCAGAATCTCCATTCCCTCCCGACACAGGGGAGCAACCGTGCGCAACGGGACGATCGCTCCCTCTGTGGCCGGTTTCTCCTCGGGCGGGTCGCAGGGCGGCAGCGGAACGACAATGGTAAACACGCTGCCCTGGCCCGGTGTGCTGGTGAGAGAGATTTCCCCTGCCATCAGATCCACCAGCCTCCGGCAGATGGTCAAACCCAACCCCGTGCCGCCGTGCCTGCGGGTAATGGAGGCATCCCCCTGCTGAAACGGCTGAAAGATCTCCCGGTGCCGATCCTCGGGGATGCCGGGTCCGGTGTCGGCGATCCACAGCGTCGTTCGACCGCTTGCCGCCTGCTGTTCCACCCCCAAGGTCACACTCCCCTGGTGCGTGAACTTGATGGCATTGCCGGTCAGATTCACCAGCACCTGACGCAACCGGTTGGGATCCCCGAGCACCTGCGGGGCAAGGGCGGCGCCCACCCGCTCCCTCTTCAGGGCGATCCCCTTGTTGCCGGCCATGAAACCGAACAATTCCAGCACCTCGTCCATCAACCGGTCGAGGGAAAACGGAATCCGCTCCAGGGTGAGCTGGTTGGCCTCGATCTTGGAGAGATCGAGAATTTCGTTGATCAGCGTCAGCAGCATGTGGCCCGACCGTGCCATGGTGTGGACGTAACGGCCCTGGGCTTTCGTCATGCGGGTTTCTTGCAGCAGATCGCACATGCCCAGGATGGTGCTCATCGGGGTGCGGATCTCGTGGCTCATGTTGGCCAGGAATTCGCTCTTGGCGCGACTGGCCATCTCGGCTGCGTGACGCGCCCGATTGATCTCCAGTTCGTGACGCTTGCGCTCCGTGATGTCGCGGCAGACGCCGATCAATCCCAGTGGTCTGTTCTGGGCGTCGTAAAACGGCGTTTTGATGGTGTCGTAATAGATCGCTTCCCCGCTGTCGGACATCACCATCTCCTCGAGGGAAACGTTGCCGCCTTCTTCGAGCATCTGCATGTCCGATGCGAAATAGGTTGCCGCCTCCTCGGGCGGGAAGAGATCATGGCAGTTCTTGCCCAGCATCTCCTGTTCGGACATGCCGGAGCGTTTTTCGAAGGCCCTGTTGCAACCGATGAACCGCAGGTTGTTGTCCTTGATGAAGATCAGATCCGGGATCGTATCGATCAAAGAGCGCATCATGGCATGTTCCCGTGCCAGTTGCGTCTCGTATTGCTTGCGGGCGTCGATGTCGATGATCTGGAAGATGAAATAGCGCGGCGTGCCCTTGGGGTTCCGGATCACGGAGAGGCTGAGCAGAATCCATTTGTCCCGTCCATCCTTGTGGATGAAACGTTTTTCCAGTTGGCGGCTTACCGCCTCGCCGGCCAGCAGGGACCGCACGGCAACCTCGACCTGCTCCAGGTCGTCCGGATGGGTGATCTCCTGGCAGGTGCGCCCGAGCAGTTCCCAGTCGGCGTAGCCGGTCAATGCGCACAACGTCTGGTTGACCTTGAGCCAGTACCCGTCGATGGCCACCAGGGCCATGCCGTGGGCAGCGGTCTCGAAGGCGTTGCGGAAATGGACCTCCGTCAAGGAAAGGAGCGCCTGGGTGTTGGCGGTGGTGTCGGTCGGATCCCAGGTGGTCGGCAGCGGCGGGAATTGCCACTTGATCGGCACGGCCTGTGTCTGTTTCAGGCGGAAATTCTCCTCCTTCAGCCTGCGGTTTTCCCGCTCCAGCCGTTGGACCCGGTCCAGGAGGGGTGCCAATTCCGGAATGTGTCGCGCATCGGTTCGCTCTTGTCCGGGTCGTCCCAGATTGCGGGCGATATACAGAAAAAGATTGGCGCTTAATGGAATGTAATGGGACTCCCAGAGATCCCCCCCGCGAACGCGCCGGCACCGGGCAGGCTCTCCCCGCGTCAGGGCGTCATCCGCCTTGCAGTGGGCGCAACGGGTTCCCGCTCTGGGGGCGCCATGCTGCTCGAAATGGCTCATCTCGTCTGCGGAAATGTTTGTCCCTTTGGCCAGGGCGAACCAGCAGTAGCAGGGCGGATGAACCCCGAGATTCCGGGCAGCCGTGTTGACATCCAGAACCATCCGATCCTGGCGCACCAGCATGGCCGGGTCGTCAAAGGCATTCAGAATGGCGCTGCGGGCGATTCCGCTTGCCCCCGGTTCCTGCCAGTTGAAGGATGATTTCATCTGTAGTCGTCTCTGTGGTTGATTCGGCATTCCAAGGCGGGCAAAAAAAAATTAAATGATTTTTCGTGCCATGTAAAGCCCTATTTGCGACCGATGGATTCGCCCGGCTCCGGACAGGAGGCACGCGGTGGCTCTTGCCAGCCTCCCGCTCTCTATGTATCCTGATTTTTTTTAACTGCAGCCATCCAGGAGGCCCACATGAGCCAATCCCCCACCCGCATCATCCCCATCCAGCAGGAGACCGGGGAAGCCCCGACCCTCTCCCCGGTCGAGGAGTGGAACGAAGACCGCAAGAGTCTCGACCAGCTCAGCCGCGCCGGAGAGTGGAGCGAAGCCCTGAAAATCTTGAAACGGCTCTCCACCAAGCATAAAAATCATCAGATCTACTCCGCCCTCGCCCAGCGCATCTGGGTCGCCCTGAAAACCGATGCCCCGGCCATCGAGGTGGTGCAGGGACTGTTTCACCTGCTCAACACCCTGGGTCCCCGCCACGAACTGGCCCCGGACATCTGCGCCCTGGCCCACCTCATCGCCAAACACCGCACCCCCGACCACCCCGACCGCGACCTGGCCATCGGACAAGCTCAGCAGATGTTCTCCGTGGTCTGCGACACCCTCAAGGTCATCGGTGACGAGGCCTTCCGCATCTGGGTGACCGCCAACCGCCTCGACCAGCCCGACTTCTATACCGCCAAGGTCCTCAAGGGCCTGGAAATCATGGTCGGCGATGAGTGGTGGATCGATCGGGAGGCCCTGCAACGGGGGCTGGAAAACGCCCGGGGCACCTCTTGATTGGTTTTTATTTTATTAGATGTATTATTCTGCTGATAACTTTGATTTGCTGGGTGAATATAAATAATGTTTACGCAGCGGCAGCAGAAATGGATAAATTATTAAAATATACCGTGCGGTTCGTCGGACTGGAGGAGCATGCGGAACTGGCCGAACTGGTCAAGGAAATCTCCGTGGGGGCCAGGCGTCAGGGCGACCCGATCGGCAGCCGCTTCCTGCTGGCGCGCCGTGGCGGAACCGACCAGAAGGCCTTCCTGGATGCCCTGAAGGCCAAGGGCCATTTCGACGCCACCGTGAACGTGGAGATCACCGGCGAGGAGGGGGAGGTCCATGAACTCGTGTTTCACATCGCGCCGCATACCCGTTACCTGCTGGCCCCCCCCGCCCTGATCATCGAGCCGGCTGCAGAGCGCTTCACCCCGCCTGCCTGGGAAAAACTGAAACTGGCAGAAGGCGAACCCGCCGAAAGCGAACGGATCCTCAAGGCGGAAGAGATCCTGCGTCAGTCCGCCCTGGAGCAGGGACACCCCTTTGCCAAAACCGGCAAACGCCGGGTGCGCCTGGACCGGGAGCGCCATCTGGCCAAGGTGGAGTTGCGGCTGGAACCCGGTCCCTGGGTGGAGCTGGGCGAAGTGCGGATCAAGGGCAACGAGAAGGTGGAGGAGGCGTTCTTGCAACGCCGCATCCCCTGGTCCGCCGGGACGCCCTATCACCCGAAACGGCTGGAGGAGCTGCGGAAGGCCATGACCACCACCGGCCTGTTCAGCGTGGCGCGGGTCAAACTGGCCGATCAGGCCGATGGGTCGGGACACTGGCCCGTGGAACTGGAGGTGACCGAACGCAAGCACCGCACCTGGCGGGCAGGCGCGGCGTTCAGCACGGATCGCGGCATGGTGATGAACGGCGGCTGGGAACACCGCAACCTGGGCAACGCCGGGGAACGGCTGCGCGCCGAAGCCACCGTGGGCATGGCCAACCTGAGCCTGCTCGGCAGCTACGACATTCCGGACTTTGCCCGGCGCGGCCAGCGGCTGCGTTTTTCCGGCAAACTCGACCAGGCCAAGGAACAGGCCTACGAGAACGTCTCCATGGAACTGGGCGCCGGGGTGAGCCGACCGGTGTTCGAGCCGGGCGGGGAGGTCTCCCTCACCCTCAATTACCGGCTGTCCAATGTTGTGGAACTGAGCACCGACATCCGCAAGTCGTACAGTTACGCCTCCCTGCCCCTGGGGCTGACCCTGGATCGGGGCAACGACCCCCTGGATGCAACACAAGGGTGGCGCTTCTCCTCGGAACTCGCGCCGATGCTGACCATGACCGGCCAGGGCGTCACCCATGTGCGCTGGAACAACCGGGGGAGCCTCTATCACACGCCGGAGGGCCTGCCCCGGCTGGTGCTGGCGGGACGGGCGGAACTGGATTCCATTCACGGCGCCGAGCGGGACGCCATCCCGGCGGACAACCGCCTCTACGCCGGGGGAGGGAGTTCCCTGCGCGGTTACGGGCAGCAGTTGGCAAGCCCGTTGGATCCCACCGGCAAGCCCCTGGGGGGCCGTTCCCTGGTGGCCTTCGGCGGGGAGGCGCGCTACCGGATGAACGACTCCTTCGGCGTGGTGGGTTTTCTCGACGCGGGCAGCGCCCTGCTGGCCGAGTGGCCCTGGCAGGGGTTGCATCTGCTGTACGGCGCAGGGCTTGGCGTCCGCTACATGACGGCCATCGGTCCCCTGCGTCTGGACGTGGCGGCGCCCCTGAGCCGGCGTGAGGGGATCGATGCCGCGTATCAGCTCTACATGAGCATCGGCCAGGCCTTTTGACCCCATGGACAACCCTCCTCCACCGGATACCCCCAGCCCCGCGCCGCCTTGCAAACCGCGCCGGGGTCGCGGTCTGGTCTGGCTGACGGCAGGATTGGTTGTGCCCCTGCTGCTGGCGCTTGCCATCTCCCTGGACGGTGTGCGCCGACTGGCATTCGCACAACTGGAAAATGCGCTGGTCCGCATGGAGAGTCCCCTGCGGGTGCGCGGCCTGGAATGGGAGTGGCCCCTCGTGGTGCGGGTCGCCGAACTGTCGCTGCGCGACGAACAGGGCATCTGGCTTGCGATCGGGCAGGGGGCCTTGACCCTCTCCTGGCGGGAGTTGCTGCAGGGCCGGATCGTCATCCCCTCCCTGAGTGTGCGCCGGATCGCTGTGGCGCGCCTGCCGGAATCCCCCTCTTCCCCGCAACCGGTCGCCATCCCCCCGTTCGTGCTGGAGCGCGCGCTGGTGGAGCGTCTGGATCTGGGCAGGCATGGCGCATGGCATATCAGCGGTGATCTGACCCGGGAGGCGGACGGGGTGCTGGTCGCCCAGGCCGGCTTGACCCGTCTGGACCAGGAGGGAACCACAGCCAAGGTGGCCGCCACCCTGACTCCGGCAGGCGAACGGCTGCGCCTGGAGGCCGACCTGCACGACGGCACCGGTCTGCTGGCCGACCTGCTGGAAAATCCCCGTCTGGCGGGGATCGGGGGCACCCTGCTCGGGGATGGACCTCTGTCGGAATGGACCGGTCAGGCCACGCTCCAGGGGCCGGAGATCCCCGCCGCCCGCATCGACTTGAGCGTGAATTGGCCGCGACTCCGGCAAGGGGAGCTGCAGGCCACCCTTGCCGGGGATCTGCATCTGCCGCCACCGTTCGCCGGCGAGGCGCATGTGACGGCAGGGCTGACCGGTTCCCTGGCCACCCCTGCCGCCCGCATCACCCTGGAAGGCCGGGAGTTGGCCATGGAGCGCCACCGCCTCGCCGGAGTCCGGCTTGGAGTCGAGTTGCTCCCAGCGCCGGATGGCAAGACCCCCTGGCCCGCCGGGGTCACCGTGCGGGGCGATCTGCAAGCCGAATCGTTGACCCTCGACCCGGCGCCTGCAGGCTGGTCCGCCTGGCAGCCCAGGGTGGCCTTCGTCGCCCGTCACGGGGATGCGGGCCATTGGCTGGTGGAGTCGCTGACCCTGGAGAACGACCGGGAAGCCATCCTCGCCGCCAAGGGGGAGCTGCATCCCGCCACCCTGACCGGACGCTTCCAGGCAACGGGAGAAATTCCCCGACTGGCGGCCCTGGCCCGGGGGCTGCCCTGGCCGCTGCAGGGTAAGGCCGAGTGGCGTATGGAAGGGGAGGTGGCGGCCCCCTCTGCGTTGACCTTCACCGCCGTGCTGCGGGGCCATGGCATCGAGGGCCTTCCCCCGGAGGCAGCGCCTCTGGGCCGGGAACCGGTGGTCCAGATGCGGGGCGTCCTGCATCCCGACAGGTTGGCTGCTTCCATGCTGGAGGTGACCGGCAAGGATGTGACCCTGCTTGGGGATCTGGATCTGGATTGGGTCAAGGAGACCTTGCGGACCCGCGCCACTTTGCAATTGCCGGCGCCTGCGATCGAGGTCAGGCTGGAAGCCACCGGCAGCGCCCTGGCCACCACGCCGGCGGGAACCCTGGCGCTGGAGGCGTTTCTGCCCGCCGGACAGTTGACCGCAAGCAGCCGCTACCGGATTCTGGATTTTCATCAGGCGTTTCTGGATGATCTGCAACTGCAAGGACCACGCACCCGACTGGCCGGCAACCTGATGGCCGACTGGCGCCAGGGGCGGATTCAGGGCGTTCTGACCGGCGGGAGCGAGGATTTGGCGGCCTTGAAGCCCTGGCATGGCCTGGATCTGCGGGGCCGGGCGGATGGGGAGTTGACCGTGGAGACCCCACAGGGCGGCAAGCCGCAGGGACGGTTGATCGTCAAGGCCAATGATCTGGCCGGGGCGTTCGGTCGCATCGGGAAGGCGCGCCTCGACGCGCGCGCCGGCCTGCCCCTGGAGCGCTCCCGTCTGGAGGCGCGGCTGACCCTCGATCAGTGGCACCACCCGCAAGCCCGCCTGCACACCCTGGAGGCCGTGGTCAACGGGCCTCTCACCCGTCTGGAGTGGACGTTGGACGGCAAAGGCGAGGCCGGCTGGCCCATCACCGCAAGCGCATCCGGCCAGCTTGCCTCCCAGGCGCGGCAGGTGCGCCTGAATTTGGCCTCCCTGACCGGCACCCTCGCCAAAGAGAAGCTGCGTTTGCAAAAACCGTTCGCCATTCTCCTCGCCGACAACCAGGTGCAGGTGGACCCCATGGAGTGGCGCCTGGGGGATGTGGCGCTCCAGGCCAGTCTGACCAGCCGGGGACGGCAGGTGGAGGGTCAACTGAGCGGTCAAGGCGACCTGGCGATCCTGCAACGGCTGGGATTGCCTCCCATGCGTGGGGCCACCCGGCTGGACGCCACGGTGCGGGGCCTGGTTTCTCAACCGGATGTCACGTTTTCACTTGCGCTCAAGAAGGGGCAGCCCCTGGCGCCGACCCTCAAGCATCTGCCGCCGGTGGACCTCACCCTGACCGGGACCGTGCGCGAAGGGCGCGGCCTGCGTGTCGATCTGGTCTCGCAAGGGCTTACCCAGGGCAGGTTGATCGGCCATGCCGAATGGCCGCTGCGTTTCGCCGTGCGCCCCTGGGTGTTGGAGCAGGCCCAGGGCGAACCGATCCAGGCCACCCTGCAGGGGCAGGCCCGTCTGTCGGACGTGGGCAAATGGCTGCATTGGGAAGAGAATCAGCGCCTGGAAGGGGTGGTGGCCATGGAGTGGCGGGCCGGCGGGACAGTTGACCGGCCACTCATCGAAGGCGGGATGACTCTGGAAAAAGGGTTGTTCGAGCAGGCCGACGCCGGGACCATGCTGCACGACATCCGCATGCGGATCAAGGGGGAGGGGGAGACCCTGGTGCTGGAGTCGCTGACCGCCACCGACGGGGAGAAGGGGCACCTGGGGGCCACGGGTCGTTTGACCCTCGATTGGGAGCGCCGCTTGCCCTTCGTGCTGGATCTGGAGATGAATCGGGCGGTCCTGGTGCGGCGGGACGACGCCCTGGCAGTGGTGACCGGCGATGCGCGCGCCGCAGGGACGTTGGAGCATGTCCGGGTGAGCGGCGACCTGCTGGTCGATCGGGCGGAGTTCAACATCCCTGCCGCCGGACGCGGCGACATCACTTTGGTGGAGACGGACGATCCCGCGTCGCCGTCAACCGCCCCGGCCAGCGCGCCGTCCTCCCTGCCCGGGAGCGCCCTGGATCTGACCCTGCACATGCCGGCCCGTGTCTTCATCCGGGGACGCGGCCTGGAGTCGGAGTGGCAGGGGGATCTGCGCGTCACCGGCACGCTGAGCGAACCTCTGGTGGCGGGCCGCTTGCAGGTCAAGCGGGGCCAGTTGGACCTGTTGGACCGGCGTTTCGTGTTGAATACCGGGGTGGTGAGTTTCGCTGGCGATTGGCCGCCGCTTCCTGTCGTCGAGCTGGAGGCATCGGTGCAGCGGGCCGCACTCCTGACCCGCATCGGGTTGCAGGGGGTGGCGACCCATCCCAGGGTCACCCTGAGCAGCGAGCCGGTGCTTTCGGAAGAGGAGATTCTCTCCCAGTTGCTGTTCGACCGGGCCACCGACAGCATCACCCCCGGCCAGGCCCTCAAGTTGGCCATGACCTTGAAGAATCTCCAGGGCGGCGGATCGGGGATCATCGGCAGCGTGAAACGGGAACTGGGCATCGACCGCCTGGAGGTGGGCGGCACCTCCGTGGAGACCGGCACCGTGAGCGCCGGCAAATACCTCACCGACGAGATCTATCTGGAAGTGGAAAAGGGGCTGAAGGCCGATTCCGGTCGCATCAACGTCGAGGTGGAGATGACCCCCAGCCTCTTCCTCAAGACCGGGGTGGACGCCAAATCCAACGCCGATGTGGGCGTGCAGTGGAAGAAGGACTACTGAGCCGCCGTGCCTGCGTTCAGATTCTCAGACGGCTCAGAAACGACAGGAACGCCTCCTCCGGCATGGGGCGCGCATAAAAATAGCCCTGAATCTGGTCGCAGCCGTGTTTCCGCAGGACTTCCAGTTGTTCGCCGGTCTCCACCCCCTCCGCGATCACGGACAAACCCAGACTGTGGGCCAGGCCGATCACCGCGCGAATGATGGCCGCGTCCTCGGTGTCGGAGGCGCAATTGCGCACGAACGATTGATCGATCTTCAACGTGTCGATGGGAAAACGCTTCAGGTACTTCAGAGAGGAAAACCCGGTGCCGAAATCGTCGATGGCCAGTTCCACCCCGACGTCGGACAGCTCCCGCAGCTTGGCCAGGGTCTCTTCCGCATCCCCCATGGCGATGCTCTCGGTGAGTTCCAGTTCCAGCAGCGCCGGGTCCATCCCGGTGCTGCGCAACGTCCCGGTGACCTGCTCGATGAAATCGGGCTGTCCGAATTGAATCCCGGAGAGATTCACCGCCACCCGGAAACGGGGATGGCCGGCGGCAAACCATGCCACCGCTCGTTCACAGGCGGTTCGCAAGGCCCACAACCCCATGGGGACGATCAGGCCGGTCTCCTCGGCCAGGGGGATGAACTCCCCCGGCGAGACCATCCCGGCCCCGGGACGGTTCCAGCGCATCAACACCTCGACCCCGGCCAGTTCGTCGCTGGCAAGGCGCATCTGCGGCTGGAAGTAGAGCAGCAACTCCTCCCGCTCCAGGGCATTGCGCAGGCTGGTCTCCAGGAGCACCCGCGCCATGGCCCGCGCGTTCATTTCGTTGCGGAAGAACTGGAAATTGTTGCGTCCCTTCTCCTTGGCATGGTACAGGGCGGCGTCCACGTTCTTCATCAGGGTCGTGACATCCATGCCGTCCAACGGAAAGACCCCGATGCCGATGCTGGCGCCCACGAACAGCTCCACGTCGTACAATACCAGCGGCGCGTGCAGGGCCTCCAGCAGGGACTGGGAGATCTGGGTCACGGAGCGGGTGTCCTCTTCCTTGCCGCTCAGCATGATGCCGAACTCGTCCCCTCCCAGCCGGCTCACGCTGCCGCGACCGCCCAGGACCAGCCCGATGCGGCGGCTCGCCTCCACGATCAACGCATCCCCCACGTCATGGCCCATGGTCTCGTTGATCATCTTGAAGTGGTCCAGATCCAACTGCAACACCCATACCTGGCTCTCCCCGTCACGGGCCTCGTCCAACGCGAAGGCGAGCCGCTCGTGGAAGACATGACGGTTGGGCAGGCCGGTCAGGCTGTCGTGGGCCGACACATAGAGCAGATTCTCCTCGGACTCACGCAGCGCGGTCAGATCGGAAAAGACGCTGATGTAATGGGCGACCCTGCCGGTCGGACCGACCATGGCGGAGACGTTGGCCCACTGGGGATAGATCGTCCCGTCCTTGCGCCGGTTGAAGAACTCCCCCTGCCACTGGCCCATGGCCCGCAGGGTTTGCCAGAATTTGCCATAGAACTCCGGGGTGTGCTGCCCGGATTTGAGGATGCTCATGTTGCGGCCCAGCGCCTCGTCGGGCGCATAGCCGGTGATGCGGGTGAAGGCCGGGTTGACCGACTGGATCACCGCCCGCTCGTCCGTCACCGCGATCCCCTCGCTGGTGTTGTCGAAGACCTGCGCCGCCAGGGAGAGCCGTCGTTCCGCCTCGATGTTCTTGAGCAGATAGAAAACCCGGTTGCGCAGAATGGCCCAGTGGATCGGCTTGGTGATGAAATCGGCTGCTCCGATCTCGTAGGCCAGGTCCACCGATTCGTCGTCGTTGAGGCCGGTGATCATCAACACCGGGATGTGGCTGGCGTCCGGTCTGGATTTCAAGCGGCGGCAGGCCTCGAATCCGTCCATGACCGGCATCTTGGCGTCCATCAGGACCACGTCCGGAAGGCCCAGTTCCAGGGCCTCGATGGCCACCTGTCCGTTGACATACCCCATGGCCACGTAACCCAGCTTTTCCAGAAAGCGGCACAGCATGATCCGGGTGACCGGGTCATCATCGACGACGAAGAAGATGGGCTTTTTGGCCAATTCCATGGCGTTTTGGGGCCTCGCTACCAATCGATCAATTCGGCGGTATGGGTCGCGTCGTCGTAGATCATGACCGAGGCGCGCTGTCGAAAGCCGTGCGAGGTGCCGGGATTCAGCACCAGGGTTTCGCCTTCCATGCGGTTGACCGGCTTGTGGGTGTGGCCGCTGATCACCGTCCGGTATTTGCCGGAGTGGATCATCGAGTACAAAAACGGGGCATAGGTGCCGTGATACAGCGCAATGGACCCCTGGCCGCACGGCGCCTCCAACTCGAGAAAATCCCCGTCCAGGCGTCCGCCGATCTTCAAGGCTGCCTTGTGCAGGCCGATCTTTTCCCCGTCGTTGTTGCCGAAGACCGCCGTCACCTCGAACCCCTGCATGGCCAGCAGCATGGGTGGGGAGACGATGTCCCCGGCATGCCAGATGCGGCGTACCCCCCGGCTGCGGAACACCTCCAGTGCCCGTTCCAGGTTTTCCAGATGGTCGTGCGAATCGGAGATCAAGCCTGTTTGCATGGAAACGCTCCTTGACCGGTTACAATACGTCAAATTAAAAATAGCAGACCCGGACCCTGCGGAATATGCAAAAAAGTGCGATGCGCCATTTTTTCCCCACTTTCATCTGGGGGAGCGGCCATCCGGTGAAAAAAAGGGATTGCGGGGGGGCAGGGACTCCATGATGCGCAACATGCTGGCCAGACGTATCGGGGAGACCGCGCCGGATTCGGCGGCGGCGCGCAGGGCGCAACCGGGTTCCCGCAGGTGGCGGCAGTCGGAGAAGCGGCAGCTGCCCAGCAGCGGCTCCATGTCGCGAAAGAGCGCGGGCAAAGACTCGCGTTCCACCCCGTGCAGCCCGAACTCGCGTACCCCCGGCGAGTCGATGATGTCGCCTCCGCGTGGCAGGGGATACATGCGCGCCGTGGTGGTGGCGTGCCGCCCCTGGCCGGTGCCGGGATGGACCTCGGCGGTCCTCGCCTGGCTGTCCGGGATCCACAAGCCGATCAGCGACGATTTGCCCACCCCGGACTCGCCCACGAAGACCGAAGTCAGGTTCGTCAGGGAGGCTTCCAGCGCTTCCAGGCCCTCGCACCGGACCACCGAGGTGCGCAGCACCGGATAGCCCATGCGCTCGTAAGGGGCCAGCAACTCCGCCTCGCCGTGCGGGTCAATGGCCAGGTCGGCCTTGTTGATCACCAGCATGGCCTCGATCCCGGCCTTGCGCGCCGCAGCCAGATAGCGGTCCAGCAGACCGGGGTTGAGCGTGCCGCTCGCCCCCACCACCACGATGCGGTCCACGTTGGCCACCACGGTCAGCAGACGCCGGTAGGGACCGGGCCGCTGCAACTGACTCCGGCGCGGCAGGACCTCCACGATCACCCCCTGGCTCTGTTCGCCGGTTTGCCGCCAGACCACCCGGTCCCCGCACACCGGTTCCGGCTCCAGGGTCTCCCGCACGGCGCAGCGGATGCATTCGCCGCCTTCCGGCATCACCTCCACGTTCAGGCCGAAATGGGCCACCACGCGACCGGTCGCCTCCGGTCCCAGGTCGCCCGGTTCGGCGACCCGCTTCGTTCTGGCCGTTCTCACCCGATCCAACTGGCGCAGGGTGAGGGCTTTTCCCTCTCTTTTTCTTGGCATGCGGATACGATTCCTGTTAAAAACAGACCATGCGGTCTTTCCCGTTTCCCTACAAGGCTGACAACTTTTCAGGTCACAGTCAAATGAAACCCGATTTTTGCAGCGAACTGCTGCGTTCCGTGCTCTATGTCCCCGGCTCCAATCCCAAGACCCTGGCCAAGGCCCCCATCCTGGGCGCGGACGCCCTGATCCTCGATCTGGAGGACTCCGTGGCCCCGGAGGCCAAGGAGAGCGCCCGAGTCCATGTCCTGGACACCCTGCAAAAAACCGCCGCCTCCAACGCTTTTTTGCGGGTGGTGCGCATCAACGGCACGGGGAGCGATCTGTGGCAGGAGGATCTGCGGGTGGTTCTGCCCGGCAGGCCGGACGCCATCGCCATCTCCAAGACCGAATCCGCCGCCGATCTGGACGGTCCCGCCCGGTTGCTGGAGCAGTTGGCCGGGGAGGCGGGAGGCATGGTCCCCTTGTGGGCCATGATCGAATCCCCCATGGGGGTGCTCAATGCCCTGGAGATTGCCCGGCATCCCCTGGTATCGGTTGTGGCCATGGGGACCTCGGATCTCGCGCGGGCCATGCACCTGCCGCCCCAGCCGGACAGGATCGGCCTGCGGCACGCCCTGGGGCAGACGATTCTGGCTGCGCGCGCTGCCGGGGTCGCGGTGCTGGACGGGGTCTTTTTGAACCTCCGGGATCCCGACGGGTTTCTGGCCGAATGCCAGGATGGGGCGCGGTTGGGGTTCGACGGCAAGACCGTCATTCACCCTGCCCAGATCGAACCGGCCAACCGGGTGTTCCTCCCCGCCCTGGAGGAGGTGGAGCGGGCGCGCGGCATACTCGACGCCTGGCGGGCCGCCCGCGAGCGGGGCGAGGAGATCTGCGTGCTGGATGGCCGCCTGGTGGAACGTTTGCATGCCGACCAGGCCGCCCGCCTGCTGGCCAAGTGGGAACTGGCCCATCAGGAAAGTGCGTGACCTGCGCCAAGGTCTGCGTGGCCGGATGGCGTCGTGAAAACAGCTGCGGTTCTTCAATTGTTTTTTGCCTGAGTCCGTGTTAATTTCAAATTGACCGACATCAATCCTCCAGCTTGGCGCATCTGGTCCATCCCATGAAATTAAAACAGAAAATGACCATGTTGTCCATGTTTCTCTCCGGGGCCATGGCCTGTGTGCTGATTGCCATCAGTTTGATTTCGTTTCGCCAGTTTTCGCTTGCGACGGCCCGGGATCATGTGCGGACCGCAGCGGAGATCGTGCGGGTCAGCCTGACGGAGGCGATGATCAACGGGGTGATCGGTCAGCGTGAGTCTTTCCTGAGGCGGCTGGCCGAGGTGGAGGGATTGCAGGTGGCGCGGGTGCTGCGCTCGGAGGTGGTGGTGCGGCAGTTCGGCGAGGGGTTGTCCGCCGAGCACGCCATCGACGATGTGGAACGGCGGGTGATGGAGAGCGGGCAACCCTTTTACGGGATCGTGGAGGAGGGGTTGGCGCCGATCTTTCGGGGGACCATTCCGTTCATCGCCACGTCGGTGGGGCAGCCCAATTGTTTGCAGTGCCACAACGCCGCCAGCGGGGCGGTGCTGGGGGCCATCACCATTCAGGTTTCCATGGAGTCGTTGCAGCGCAAGGCGCTGATGACCATTGCCATCATGACCGGCATCGTCATGGCGTTCGCCGTGGTGTTGACCTTCATCTTCCGGCGGCAGCTTTCGCCGGTGGTGAGCACGGCAGTGGAGGTGCAGCAGGTGGTGGCCAAGGCCAAGGACGGCAATTTCGATGGGCGGATCCAATACAAGGGCCAGGACGAGATGGGGGACATCGCCCTGGATTTCAATCGTCTGATGGAGCATTTGCATGAGTCGCTCGGGGCCATCACCCGGGATGTTTCGCAATTGATGCACTATCAGGCGGATGGGAATACCAACCTGATCAACACGACCACCGAGATGGTGGAGACGTTGCTGGAGATTGCGCAGTTCAAGCAGGCGGTGGAGGAGGACCGCACCCGTGCGGAGGTTTACATGCGCATCGGCATGCTCCTCAAGGAGCAGTTCGGGATGCACAGCTTCACGATCTACGAGGTTTCCGGTCAGGGGATGAATCACATGAAGCCGGTGATCGTGGATGGAGAGCCGGATTCCACCTGCCGGTGGTGTTCGCCGGAGGTGTTGTTTCAGGCCGACTCGTGTCGTGCCAATCGCACCGGGCATGTGATCGACGGGGTGGAGAGCCGGTTCATCTGCAATCAGTTCAAGCCGCCGCCCCATCAGGGCGGGCTGGCGCACATCTGCATACCGATCCTGCATTCCGGATCGGTGGGGAATGTGGTGCAGATCGTGATGGAGCGTGCGCACGGGCGCTTGTATCAGTTGCTGCTGCCGTTCATCACCGCCTATTTGCGCGAGGCGGCTCCGACGGTGGAGGCGAAGCGGTTGTTGGACACGGTGCGGGAGTCGGCCTTGCGGGACGCCCTGACCGGTCTGCACAACCGGAGATTTCTGGAAGAGTACGTCTCCACCCTGGAAGCCACCACCAAGCGCAAGAAGGGCTGCCTGTCCGTGCTGTTGATGGATATCGATCATTTCAAGGAGGTCAACGACGTTTTCGGCCATGACGTGGGGGACACGGTGTTGCGGGTGGTGGCCAAGGCGCTGGCGGCGCAGGTGCGGACTTCGGACATGGTGATCCGCTATGGTGGCGAGGAGTTTCTGGTGATCTTGCAGGAGAGCGACGACTATTCCGGGGAGAAGATGGCCGAGAAGCTGCGTCAGGCGGTGGCGGCCCAGAAGATCCCGGTATCCAGTGGGATCATGCGCAAGACGATCTCCATCGGGGTGGCGGGTTTTCCGTCGCATGGGGACGACATCTGGGAGGTGATCAAGTGTGCGGACCTGGCCTTGTACGCGGCCAAACGCGGGGGTCGCAACCGTGTGGTCGATTATACCCCGGAGATGTCCAAGGGAGATGGCGGGGCCGCCTCCTGACCCCCCTTGACCACCCAGCCGGTCCATTCGCGCCCGGATTGGCGGATCTCCAGCAGGCGATGCCCGTTGACGCGGCACCAGGCCGGCAGGTCGCGGGTGATGCCCGGGTCGGTGGCCCGCACGGCGAGGGTGCCCCCGGCTGGCAGGTTCTGCATGGCCGCCTCCGCGCGCAGGATGGGCATGGGACAGAGCAGCCTGCGGGCGTCAACCACGAGGTCGGGGTTTGGTTGGGTGGTCATGAGTGGATCTCGAAGGGATTGTGGCGGTTTCGTTTAAAACTTGAGTTGATATCGCTGGCTTGGCTTCCAGCAGGCGCAGGGCGATGGAGCGTTTGGTAGCGACATCCCCCAGGGCGTAGATGACGATATTGCTATCGAGAAAGAAGTTGTCGGGCATTGGCCTCGTCGCGGTCAAAGCGGAACCCTTCCATAGGCAGTCGATAGGGCCTCAAGAGTTCTTCCAGGCTGGGTTCCTGGGGCGGGGGCATGGGGGGTTCATTGCGGTTGTCATGATTGACTTGGCGCGCGGCGAGGAGGCGGACGAAGTCCAGTACTTCGTTGGCGACGTGGTCGGGGAGGAAGCGGAGTTCGGAGTAGACTTGGTCGGCGATTGTCATGGCAGTCACCCGCTGGGATGGTTATTTTGTTTGTAATGGTAACACGGCGTTGGCGGTCTGGCAAAAAATATCGCTTGACGGGCGGGAAGCGGTGGGCCTGGGGGGCTGCGAGGTCAAAAGTTTTTACCTGGACACCCCATCGGAACGCTACATTCCACAGCGGTCATTACTGCTACCATGCCCATTCATCGCCTTTTTGCTCCGGGGCCATCTCCGCCACGATGCGGGCGCGCATCTCCTCCCAGTGCTCCATCATACATACCACCCCTCGGCGATCTCATGCGCCGGCAGGGGGACGATTGTGCGCACCTCCTGACTGCCATCCCGTTCGATGACCATCACCACCTCCGGCAGCTCCTTCCCCTTGCCGAAGCGGGCCGCCAGACGGCAGGCCAGGGTCAGCTCCTCCGGGGTGGGCGTCCCCTCCACCAGGGTCAGCGGGCCAGGGATCTCCTTGGCGCGGATCAGGATCCGGCCCTCGGCAAACCCTGATAAAAAATGATTCTCCGCCTCGTCTCGACCGATGATCAGCTTGAAGCCGGGCGCAGGACGCATGTGCCGACCGGCTTTCAGCAGCAGGATATCCTCCATCGCATATTCGCGGCTGCCCCGGTATTGCCATAAGTCCTGCAACTTGCGGGAGTAATTCTCGTCGGTGAGAAAACAACAGCCACCGGCGGGCGACGGGTAGTCGGTGACGCCCAATTGGGCGGCCAGGGCCATCTGCGGCTTGCGGTTGCGACCGGAAAAGCCGTGCAACCGCTCCCGGTCCACCCAGCCCCGTTTCTCAGGCTCGGTCACAGGCATGCGCAGGGCGGTCAGGGGGCGCAACAGCCAGCCGGACGCCCCGGATTCACGGTCGATGACCGGAAAGGTGTCCCGGCGCTGACTCATGGGCCGCTGCCCCAGCACCTCGCCGGTGAAAATGAAGTGAAATCCCATCTGTTCCTTCATCTCCATGGCCTTTTGCACCATGAAGATCTTGCAGTCCAGACAGGGGTTCAAATTCTTGCCGTAGCCGTGCTTGGGGTCGGTGACGATGCGCACGTAATCCTCGGCGATGTCCACCAGATGCAGCCGGATCCCCAGTTTGTCCGCGGCATGCAGGGCGTCGTGCCGGGGCGGGGGGGCGCCGGGCTTGGGGTTGCGCATCGCCCCGGTGTGGGACTGAATGCAAAACCCGGTGTGAAAATTGACGCAAGCGACCTCGATCCCCTGCTCCTGCAACACCCGCACCGCCAAAGTGCTGTCCAAACCCCCGGACAACAGCCCCAAAGCCCGAATCCTGCCTTCGCTCATCGTCCCGTCATCCAGCGCGCCGCATCCAACGCATGATAGGTGAGAATCAAATCGGCCCCCGCGCGCCGAAACCCCGTCAACGTCTCCATGACCACCCGCTCCTCGTCGATCCAGCCGTTGGCCGCCGCCGCCTTGACCATGGCGTACTCCCCGCTGACGTTGTACACCGCCACCGGCAGGGCGAACCGCTCCCGCATGTCCCGCACGATGTCCATGTAGGCCAGCCCCGGCTTGACCATCAGCAGGTCCGCGCCCTGCTCCACGTCCAGGGCCGCCTCCCGAAAGGCCTCACGCCGGTTGGCCGGATCCATCTGATAGGCGCGCCGGTCCCCGAAGGCCGGGGTGTTCTCCGCCGCGTCCCGAAAAGGACCGTAATAGGCCGAGGCGTATTTCACCGCATAGGACATGATGGGAATCCCCGTATGGCCATCCCCGTCCAGGGCCGCCCGGATCGTCCCCACCATTCCGTCCATCATCCCGGAAGGGGCCACCATGTCCACCCCGGCGCGGGCGCAGGAGACCGCGACTTGGCCTAAAATTTGCAAAGTTTTATCGTTGTCCACCTCACCACCGTCAATGACGCCACAGTGGGCATGATCCGTGTACTCGCACAGGCAGGTGTCGGCGATGACGTACAGTTCCGGCACCGCCTCCTTGATCCCGCGAATCGCGCGCTGCACGATCCCGTCAGGGTCACAGGCGTCGGAACCCACGGAATCCTTGCGTTCCGGGATTCCGAACAGGATAATGCCCCCAAGACCGGACTCATGCGCCGATCGCGCTACCGGTATCGCCTGGTCGATGGACAACTGCGCCACTCCAGGCATCGAAACCACCGGCTTGACCACTTCGCGGCCAGGCACGATGAACAGGGGCAGGATCAGATGCTCCGGGTCAAGGCGGGTCTCCCGCGTCATTCGGCGGATTGCCGGGTTGCGGCGCAGGCGCCGGGGGCGGTGCAGCAGATGGTCGGTCGTCATGGCGGCCTCCTCGGGAGGGGTTGACGGTCATGGGAGGAGTCGTGCTCCTCAAGAAAAATTAAGATATTCCTTGGCACCTTGGCAAGGTGTGAATTAAACTCGGTCACGTCAAGCTCGACCGCTTCAAGAATGGAATCAGCGCAACCATGATGCACACAATCGGAAAACGACTCCTCGTCGCGGGCGCCACCAACGTGGGCTGTGTGCGCACCCTCAACGAGGACTCCTACCTGATCGACGATACCATCGGTCTTCTGGTGGTCGCCGACGGCATGGGCGGACACGACGCCGGCGAAGTCGCCAGCAAACTGGTGGTGGAGTCGATCCGCGAGACCCTGCGCGCCTTCATGCGCCCCGTCCGCGAACCGCCTCGCCCGGCCACCCCGATCGCCCGCGCCGCCGAATGGGGCAAAAACCTGTTCCACAGCGGGGCCAAACCCCCGGTCAACAACGACGAACCCACCGTGGACGAGGCGCCAAGCCCCATCCTGAGCGTGGTCCAGTCCGCCGTCAACCGCGCCAATGCCGCCGTGAACAATGCCAACGTGGACAAAGGCTATCCCGAGGGGATGGGCATGGGTTCCACCCTGGTGGGCTTGTGGCTCCCGGAATACAGCGAAAAACCCGTGGTCTTCCATGTCGGGGACAGCCGCCTCTACCTCTTCACCAATGGACGGCTCACCCAGGTCACCCAGGACCACTCCATGTATCAGCAGTGGATCAACTTCGGCAAACGGGGGGAACCGCCAGCCCAGAACATCCTCCTCCAGGCCATGGGACCCTCCAATTTCGTCTCCCCGGATATCGCCTTCCAGGACGTGACCGCCGGGGACCTCGTGCTGTTGTGTACCGACGGCCTCACCGGCATGGTCCCGGTCGACAGGATCTCCGGAGTGCTGGCCGAGACCAACCGGAACAACCTCGATGCCTCCTGCCAGCGTCTGATCGAACTGGCCAGAAAAGGCGGGGGCA
>JADGAR010000058.1 GCA_015231915.1 Magnetococcales bacterium | reverse complement strand
CGCCACCAACCTGGTCCGCCTGATGGAGGAACTCTGCCGCACCAAGGACGGCGTGATCAACGTCAACATGGAAGACGAGGTGATCCGCGGCGCCACGGTCATCAAGGAAGGCGAAGTCACCTGGCCCCCGCCGCCCCCGAAACTCTCGGCAGCCCCCCCCCAGGCGGCCAAGCCTGCGGCACAGGCCGCGTCTGCGGCCAAATCCGGCGGTCACGGCGGCCATGGCGCCGGCGAGCCGGCGGACAACGCCAGCGTCATCCGCACCGGTGTGGGCATCGCCATCGTCTTTGCCCTCATCGGCTGGGGATCGCCCCCCGCATTCCTCGGACACTTCACCGTCTTCATTCTCGCCTGCTTCGTCGGCTACATGGTCATCTGGAACGTCACCCCGGCCCTGCACACCCCGCTCATGAGCGTCACCAACGCCATCAGCAGCATCATCGTCATCGGCGCCCTGATCCAGATCGCCTCGCCGGGCAAAATGGTCACCATTCTGGCCTGGCTGGCCATCGTGTTGACTGCGGTCAACATGCTGGGCGGCTTCTGGGTTACACAACGCATGCTGCGCATGTTTCAGAAAAATTAAGGGAGAGTGACCCATGAATGCAGGCTTGACAACCGTTGCCTATATCGGCGCCACCATACTCTTCATCCTCAGCCTCGGCGGCCTGAGCAATCCGGAAACCGCCCGCCGCGGCAACCTCTTCGGCATCATCGGCATGACCATCGCCGTGCTGGTCACCCTGGCGGGTCCCCGCCTTTCCGGGGGGGGCAACCTGGCCATGGTGATCATCGGCATGGCCATCGGCGGCTCGGTGGGCATCTTTGCCGCCGTCCGGGTCAAGATGACCCAGATGCCGGAACTGGTCGCCCTCATGCACAGCCTGGTCGGCATGGCCGCCGTGCTGGTGGGCTTTGCCAATTACTTCGATCCCTCCTCCACCCTCACCGGGGCGGAAAAGACCATCCACGAAGTCGAAATCTACATCGGCATCCTGATCGGTGCCGTCACCTTCTCCGGTTCGGTGATCGCCTTCGGCAAGCTGGCCGGCAAGATCAGCGGCGCCCCCCTCACCCTGCCGGGCCGCCATCAGTTCAATTTCGGCCTGCTCATCGTCACGGTGCTCCTGGGCAAGTGGTTCCTCAATGCCCACGGCGTCAGCGAAGGGCTGCAACCCCTGATCTACATGACCATCATCGCCCTGGTCTTCGGCGTCCACATGGTGATGGCCATCGGTGGGGCCGACATGCCGGTGGTGGTCTCCATGCTCAACAGCTACTCCGGATGGGCCGCTGCGGCCACCGGCTTCATGCTCTCCAATGACCTGCTGATCGTGGTCGGCGCCCTGGTTGGCTCCTCCGGTGCCATCCTCAGCTACATCATGTGCCGCGCCATGAACCGCAAGTTCCTGGCGGTGATCGGCGGCGGCTTCGGCACCGGCGGTGGCGCCCCGGCGGCCTCTGCCGGCGCCCAACCGGCGGGCGAGGTGGTCGCCGTCTCTGCCCTGGAGACCGCAGACATGCTGCGCGAATCCAAGAACGTCATCATCATCCCCGGTTACGGCATGGCCGTGGCGCAGGCCCAGCACACGGTCTACGAGATCACCAAGTTCCTGCGCGCCAAGGGGGTCAACGTCCGCTTCGCCATCCACCCGGTGGCCGGACGCATGCCCGGCCACATGAACGTCCTGCTGGCCGAGGCCAAGGTCCCCTACGACATCGTCCTGGAAATGGACGAAATCAACGAGGACTTCCCCTCCACCGACGTGGCCATGGTCATCGGGGCCAACGACATCGTCAACCCCTCTGCCGAGGACGACCCCAACAGCCCCATCGCCGGCATGCCGGTCCTGGAAGTCTGGAAGTCCACCACCTCCATCGTGATGAAGCGCTCCATGGCCTCCGGTTACGCCGGCGTGGACAATCCGCTCTTCTACAAGGAGAACAATCGCATGCTCTTCGGCGACGCCAAGAAGATGCTGGACGAGGTCCTCAACCACCTCCGCTCCGACGCCTGACCCGGCCTTTTCCCCAACCGCCCCCCCGACGCCAGTCCGGGGGGCGGTCCCCCTCCACGGAATCTTGTCCCGCCATGCCCAACCCCTTCACCGGCCTCGTTGCGCGCGGTCGTATGCTCAACGATCTCCCCCTCGCCCCCCGCACCACCTGGCGGATCGGCGGGGCGGCCCGCTGGTTCCTCTCCCCTGCCTCTCCGGAGGAACTGGCCGACCTGCTCGCCCGCTGGCCCCCGGAAATTCCCCGTCTGGTGCTTGGCGGTGGCAGCAATCTCCTGGTCGCGGACGCCGGCTGGCCGGGTGCGGTTCTGGATTTGACTTACGGTATGCAGCGGATTTATACTTTGCACGATCCATCCGACGGGGAGGAGGAAGTCACCGTGCATGCGGACGCCGGGGCATCCACCAGCGCCCTGGCCCACTTCGCCCGACTGCGCGGCCTGAGCGGAGCGGAGTTTCTGGGCGGCATTCCGGGCAGCATCGGCGGTGCTTTGCGCATGAACGCCGGTGCCTATGGCGGCGAGATCCGCGGGATCCTTCGCGAGGCGGAACTGCTGGACGAAACGGGGCAGCGCCATTGTCTCCCGGTGGAGCGGCTCGGCATGGGCTACCGTCGCTGCGGCGTGCCCGAGGCGTGGCTGTTCCTTGCGGCCCGTTTTCGGCTGCGGCGCGGGGATCCCGAGACCATCCGCGCCACGATGCGCGGCTTCAACCAGCGCCGCCGCGCCAGCCAGCCCCTGGAACTGCCCAGCGCGGGGAGCGTCTTCAAGAACCCGCCGGGCGAGTACAAGGCCTGGGAACTCATCGCGCGCGCCGGCATGCGCGGCGCGACTTGCGGAGACGCCCAGGTTTCGGTAAAACATGGCAATTTCTTCGTCAATCGCGGCCAGGCCACCGCGAACGACATGTTGACCCTGATCTGCCGGGTGCGGGATGCCGTGGAACGGGATTCCGCCATCCGGCTGGATCTGGAAATCAGGCTGGCGGGCCACCAGGAACGGATGTAAACGAGAAAGGGTCACCATGTCCGAATCGAAATCCCCAAGTGACAGGCAGCGGGTGGGCGTCCTGATGGGCGGCTCCTCGCCGGAGCGGGCGGTGAGCCTGCGCAGCGGCGATGCGCTCCTGCAGGCGCTGCGACGACGCGGCCACGATCCCCTGGCCATCGACACCGCCGACGGACGCGCCCTGGCCGCCACGCTGATCGACAACCGGATCGGCACCGCCGTGCTCGCCCTGCACGGGGCCATGGGCGAGGACGGCATCATCCAGGGCATGCTGGAGATGCTCGGCATCCCCTACACCGGCTCCTTCGTCGGTCCCTCGGCCCTGTGCATGAACAAAACCCTGGCCAAGCGGGTGTTTCGGGACGCCGGCATCCCGACACCCCCCTGGGAGGAACTTTTTCTGGAGACCACCGCTGCGCTCCCGGAACTGGCCATCGACCCCCCCTGGTTCGTGAAACCCCTGAATACCGGCTCCAGCGTGGGGATCTCCCGCGTTGCGGATCGGGCGGGTTTGCGCGCCGGCCTGGACAACGCCCTGCGGGAAGGGGGGGGCCGCATTTTGGTGGAACGGGCGATCACCGGTCGGGAACTCACCCTTTCGGTGCTGGACGACCAGCCCCTGCCCCTCATCGAGATTCGCCCGGAACAGGAATTCTATGATTATCACGCCAAATACGCCGCACAAAAGACCCAATACCTGATCCCGCCCCCCGACCTGTCGGCCCGTGCCATCGCCCGCGCCGTGGAGGCCGGGATCGCTGCGGGCCGGGCCGCCGGCTGCCGGGGCCTCTACCGGGTGGACATCATGCTCGACGCAGAGGAGACCCCCTGGATCCTGGAGATCAACACCATCCCCGGTCTGACCGCCACCAGCCTCGCGCCCAAGGCCGCCGCCGCCGCCGGCCTCTCCTTCGACGACCTGGCGGAACGCATCCTGGGCAGCGCGAGTCTCGAATCATGCTCCGCAAACTCCTGACCACCGCCTTTCTGGCGGGTCTGTGCCTGCTCGCCTGGCAAGGGTGGGAGATGCTGAAACTCGCCGACCTGTTTCCCTTGCAAAAGATCCACGTCCGGGGTCTGGTCAACACCTCGCGCAAGGATGCCTTTCAGGCCATGGAGACCCCCAAGGGGACCAACCTGCTGAGCATCGATCCAGAAAAAATACGTTCACGCTTATTATCCCTTCCCTGGATCCACTCGGTTCAGGTAAAAAGGGTCTTCCCCGGCACATTGACCATCAGCCTGACGGAAAAGAACGCCGCCTGTCTGGGCCGCATGGGGGAACGGCTGATGGTGATGGACGAATACGGCAAGCCCATCAAGCCCTACGAGATCGGCGATCCGCTGCTGTTGCCGGTGATCACCCCCCTGCCCGGCCCCCATCAGGCGGCCAACGTGGTGTGGGTCGTCAATCTTCTGGACAAGCATGCCTGGATCAAGGACCGGATCTCGGAGGCGGTGGGCCAGGCCGGTGGGCGATGGGATTTGTACACCAAGAAAGGGGTCAAGTTGCTGTTGTCGAATCGTGGCGATCAGGAACTCGCACTCTTGCATCGGATGCAGAAACATTACAAAATACTGGATCTGCGGGTTCGACAGATCGAGTTGCGCATCGCCAATCGCATCGCGGTGCGCCCGGAATCCGGCCCGGAAGCATTGCCCCCGGAAAAAAATGAACACCATCGTAGTCCCACCACTTGACGTAGGCTATCTATTGGTATCTACTAATGGAAGCCAGCTGAGGGTTTGACCCGCAACTTCAGGCGCCCTATGGGCACTTATTAACAGTCATTATCGGGTTGATTATGCCCAAACAGGACCAGAACCTGATCGTCGGATTGGATATCGGCACCACGAAGATCTGCTGTATCGTCGCCGACGTGCAACCGGATGGACGTCTGGATGTGATCGGGATCGGTTCCCATCCTTCCAGGGGACTGCGCAAAGGAGTCGTCATCGACATCGATTCCACGGTGGAAAGCATTCGCATGGCCGTGGAAGAGGCAGAGATGATGGCCGGCGTGGAGATCAACATGGTCTATGCCGGCATTGCGGGTGGCCACATCAAAAGCGGCAACTCCAATGGCGTGGTGGCCACCCGTGACGGCGAGGTGACCCCCAGCGACGTCCAACGCGTACTGGACGCGGCCCGCGCGCAAAGCATCCCCATGGACCGGGAGATCCTGCACGTCATCCCCCAGGAGTACATCCTGGACGGTCAGGACGGCATCAAGGAACCGCTGGGGATGTCCGGAGTGCGCCTGGAGGCCAAGGTCCACATCGTGACCGGGGCAGTGGCCTCGGCGCAAAACATCATCAAATGCGTCAACCGGTGCGGACTGGACGTGGGGGACATCATCCTCGAACAACTCGCCTCCTCGGAGGCGGTCCTGACTGCGGACGAAAAGGAGCTGGGCGTCTGCCTGCTGGACATCGGCGGCGGGACGACGGACATCGCGATCTTTTCCGACGGCCACATCAAGCATACGGCGGTTCTGGCCATCGGCGGCGACCATCTCACCAACGACATCGCCGTAGGACTGCGCACCCCCACGCGGGAGGCGGAACAACTCAAGCGCAAGTACGGTTGCGCCCTTGCGTCGATGGTCAGCCCGGAAGAGGCCATCGAGGTCCCGAGCATCGGAGACCGCAAGTCCCGCTCCCTGACGCGCCACATCCTGGCCGAGATCATCGAGCCGCGGGTGGAAGAACTGTTCACGCTGGTCAACCGGGAGATCGTCCGCTCCGGTTTCGAGGAGCACATCGCCGCCGGCGTGGTCCTCACCGGGGGATCCGCCATCACGGAAGGGATGGTGGAACTGGCGGAAGAAGTATTCAACAAACCGGTGCGGCGTGGCCTGCCCCAGGGTGTGGGCGGCCTGACGGACGTGGTGGCCAGCCCGATCTTCGCCACGGCGGTCGGTCTGGTGCAGTTCGCCAGCCGCAACGAAAGGGATGCCAGTCGCCACATGGCCCCCCCCACCGGAGGCATGCCGATCAAAAACGTATTTCAGCGCATGCGGGAATGGCTGGGGGAATTTTTTTAATGCCCGTGCCCGCTACTTTCATGGAAGGGGAATGGAATGGCCATTGAATTCGACAGTTCGACGGACCAGCAGGATGCCCGCATCAAGGTCATCGGCGTGGGTGGCGGGGGTGGCAATGCCATCAACAACATGATCCAGGCCCAACTGGAGGGCGTGGAGTTCATCGTGGCCAATACCGATGCCCAGGCGCTGGCCAGAAACATGGCGCCGACCCGGCTGCAGATCGGCGAAAACGTCACCCGCGGCCTTGGGGCCGGGGCCAAGCCGGAAGTGGGCATGCGCGCGGCGGAAGAGAGTCGCGAACGCATCCAGGAGGTGCTCCATGGTTCGGACATGGTCTTCATCACCGCCGGCATGGGGGGCGGAACCGGAACCGGGGCCGCGCCCATCATCGCCAAACTCGCCAAGGAGATGGGCATTCTCACCGTGGCCGTGGTGACCAAACCCTTCGGCTTCGAGGGCAAAAAACGCATGCGCTTCGCCGAGGAGGGACTGGCGGAATTGCGCAATTACGTGGATACCGTCATCACCATCCCCAACCAGAAACTCCTGAGCGTGGTCGGCAAGAACACCTCCATCCTGGATGCCTTCCGCAAGGCGGACGACGTGCTGCTCCATGCGGTGCGGGGCATCACCGACCTGATCACCATTCCCGGTCTGATCAACGTGGACTTCGCCGATGTGCGCACGGTGATGGACGAAATGGGTCAGGCCATGATGGGCGCCTCGGAAGCCTCCGGCGATACCCGCGCCCTGGATGCGGCCACCAACGCCATTTCCAGTCCTTTGCTGGACGACATGTCCATTCATGGCGCCCGCGGGGTGTTGATCAACATCACCGGCGGCTACAACCTCGCCCTCCAGGAGGTGGACGAGGCGGCCACTGTGGTACGCGACATGGCCCATGACGACGCCATCATCGTCTTCGGCGCCGTGCTCGACGAGTCCATGGAAGACTCCGTGCGGGTCACCGTGGTCGCCACGGGCATCGGCGGGGCCGAACAGATCGCCTTTCCCCCCAAGGAGAAACTGACCACCTCCAAGTCGGGCATCATCAAACCCGTGCGGCCCGACTTCGGGCAAAAGGGGCTGCATCTCGCCAAGGAGGCGACTCCCATCCCGGAACCGATCGACATCAAACGCAATCAGCGCCGCCCCAAGAATCTCGACGAATACAACCGCTCTCTGGAACAATCCAACAACGAGGACACCTTCGACATCCCCACCTTTCTGCGTCGTCAGATGGATTGATCCACCCGTTCCCGCCTGCCTGCATGGTGCTCCCCCACATCGGGGGAGCATTCTTTTTCCGTTCGCGTATTTTTTCCTTCACACTCACTTATTAATTGGGTATAATCACGCTTTTTGGACGACACAAGCGTGCGTTCCCGTCCGCTGTTTGGCGCGATAATTGCTGAAAGCAACCAAAAGCGGACATGAGTGGGTCGAGAGGGGGAGTACAACCAAGACATTTTGACATCTGCCGTCCCGTCGGACGGAGATGACGCAAGCGTCCTGGGGTCCATCCACACATGGCCATGCACCAACAACGGAAACGAACAGATACGGAACCAAAGACATGCTTCTTCAGCGCACACTCAAAAACACGATTCGTTGCACGGGCATCGGCCTTCACGGGGGGAACAACGTCTATCTGTCGCTGCGACCCGCCCCGGAAAATACCGGAATCGTCTTCCACCGCATCGATGCCGGTGGCGCACTCATCCCGGCCAGGGTGGAAAACGTCGTCAATACCCAACTCTGCTCCACCATCGCCAACTCTGACGGTGTCAAAGTTTCCACGGTGGAGCACCTCCTGGCCGCCTTCGCCGGCCTCGGGGTCGACAACGCCTACGTGGACCTGGACAGCCCGGAAGTCCCCATCATGGACGGCAGCGCCGCACCATTCGTCTTCCTCATCCAGTGCGCCGGCATCGTCGAACAGCGACTGCCCAAACAATGGCTGCGCATCAAAAAATCGATCTCGGTCTCCGACGACGACAAGCACGCCTCCTTTCACCCCTGTGACCACTTCCGCATCAGCTTCCACATCGATTTCGACCACCCCCTGCTCTCGGAACAAGGGGTCGAAGTCGCGGTGACCGAAACCACCTTCATCAAGGACATCAGCCGGGCACGCACCTTCGGCTTCCTCAAGGACCTGGAAACCCTGCGCGCGAACGGCCTGGCCAAGGGCGGCTCCCTGGACAACGCCATCGTCATCGGCGACTTCCGCATCCTCAACGAAGGGGGCCTGCGCTACGACAAAGAGTTCGTGCGCCACAAAATCATCGATGCCATCGGCGACCTTTATCTGTTGGGTCGGCCCATTCTGGGGCATTTCAAGGGGATCCGCTCCGGGCACGCCATGAACAACCGCCTGATGCGCAAACTGCTGGCCCGCACCGATGCCTGGGAGCTGGTGGAGACAAACAATCATGCGTCTTTCGCTGAATTCGCGCCGGCGCCGGCCCCCGCCCCGAGAATGCGCCAACCGGCTGCCGCCTTCTCGATCTGAAGAGCACCCGCAACGCCCACGGCCCGGCATCCCCGCCATGGCGGCAGGCATCGTCCTGGTGACGATCCTGCTGCCGGGCTGTGGCACCAGGGAGACCCACACACCATCCCTCCCCAACGCGATTCACTCTGCCCGGGTCTTTCTGCAGGATCGCCAACTCCGGGCAGAGGTGGTCCTCAATCCCGAGCTGGTCAAAAAAATCAAGGAACTGCTCCGCCAGGGCGAACCCCTCCAGGCCACCTATCAATTCCGGCTGCATCGGATCCACCCCTGGCTCCCCGATCCGCGCCTGCTGCAAAAAGAGATCCACAGGCACGTCCGCATGCGGCTGATCACCGAACGTTACGAACTCATGGACGAAGGCAGGGGACTCGTGCAAACCGTGCCCGACGAGGAGAAGGCCATGCAATTCTTCGCCAACCCCCGCTCCATCCCGCTGCACGACCGCTTCGTGCCACTGCCCGGATTCCGCTATCGACTGACCACCCGCATCACGATCACCCACGAGGGGATGTCGCGCATGTTTCAATTCCTTGACCAGTGGTTTTTGTTGAGTCAACAATTGGATTTCATCCACATCTCCGAACTGAACCCCCGCTGAGCGGCCATGGAAACCACCATGCAACCCTTCTCCAAACCCTTCAAGCACTGGCAACTGATCTTCCTCCCCATGGTGGTGGCCTTCATCACCTTTCTGACCGCCCAGGGATTGCGCGGTTCGGCGGCCATCGGCAGCGGGGAGTACGGCGTGGTCTTTCTGATCCTGCTCTACATCAACCTGTTTCTGGCCCTGGCTTTGGGCTTTCTGGTGCTGCGCCACGTCTTCCGGCTCTGGCTGGACCGGCGCCAGCGGCGCACCGGCTCGATGCTGCGCACCCGCATGGCGCTGATGTTCGTCGCCCTCTCTTTGCTGCCCACCCTGATCATCGCCATTCTGTCGGTGAACTTCCTCAACCGCGGCGTGGACTCCTGGTTCTCGGATCGGATCGCCCGGGCCATGGATACCGCCCTGGAGGTCTCACGCGCCTACTACCGGGAAAACCAGCGCAACGTGCGCCATGACGCCGAAGGGATCGTCCGCAACCGTGCGGTGACCGCCTCCCTGGCCCTGGAGGGCAGCGAGACCGCCACCTCGGCCCTGGAAGTGGAACGCAAGGCGCGCGGCCTGGACGAGGTGGCCATCCTCCATACCGACGGCACCCGCATCGCCCATGCCGGCGACCTCCCCTTCGACCCCCTGCCCGACCTGGGCGCTTTGGCGGAGGAAGGCTCCTCCAAGGCGCTGGTGATCACCAACGACGCCGGCGACCGGGTGCGTGCCTTCGTGCCCCTGAGCGACCACTACGTCCTGGCCACCGGCCACTGGATCGACCGTCAGATCCTCGGCCAGATGGAGGCCGTGGAAGCGGCCTACGTGGACTACCGCAACCTGCGCGCCTCCCATGGCCTGCTCAAGGCCAATCATACCGTCACCCTGGCCCTGATCGCCCTGCTGCTGCTTCTGGCCGCCATCTGGTCGGGCTTTCGCATCGCCGACGACCTCACCGACCCCATCGCCGAATTGATCATCGGCGCCCGCAAGGTGGCCGTAGGCGACCTGACCGTGCATCTGTCGGTCACCGGCAACGACGAATTGGCCACCCTGATGGCCGCCTTCAATGCCATGACACTGAAATTGCAAGAAAACCATGACGAACTGCAATCCACCAACGCCCTGCTCGAAGAACGGGAACGGTTCCTGTCCGCCGTGGTCCGCTACATCTCCGCCGGGGTGATCAGCGTCAATCGCGGCAACGAAATCACCCTCGTCAATCCGGCTGCCGGGGCACTGCTGGACATCGATCCGCAACAGGCCCTGGGCCGACGCTTTTTCGACACCCTCCCCCCTGCAGCCCAGCCCGCGCTGATGGCCCTTTTGCAAAAATCCCGCTCCTCCCGACAGGAGCCAGCGCCGGAGTTGGCCACCCAGATCCAGATCCAGAAGACGGATCGCACCCGCACCCTGATGAGCCGCATCACCCCCCTGGAGAGCAGCGCCGGGGTCAACCAGGGCTTCATCGCCACCTTCGACGACCTCACCGACATCCTGCTGGCGCAACGCAGCCATGCCTGGAGCGAAATGGCCCGGCGCATCGCCCACGAGATCAAGAATCCCCTCACCCCGATCCAGCTCTGGGCGCAGCGCATGCGCCGCAAATACCTGAAATTCATCACCGACTCCCGCGGCACCGAATGGCAGGTCCTCGACGAAGGGACCAATGCCATCATCAGCCAGGTGGAGGAGCTTCGCGTGCTGGTCAACGAATTCTCCACCTTCGCCCGGCTTCCCAGGCCCGTGCTGCAGAGCAACGACCTCCACGCCGCCATCCAGGAGACCCTCCTCCTGCACAACGCCGAACTGGAAAAGGTCACCGTCACCACCGAGTTCGACCCGCACCTGCCCCCCTTTCCCCATGACCGTGGCCAGATCAAACAGGTCTTCACCAATCTCATCGCCAATGCCATGGAGGCGATTCGGGAACGCAACGAAGCCTCGTTTCTTGCCATTTCCACCAATGTTGCCGAAAATGGTCCCTGGGTGCGCATCCGCATCGAGGATTCGGGACCCGGCATCCCGCCCGGAGACCGGGACCGCATCTTCGAACCCTACTTCACCACCAAGGCCACGGGGATAGGATTGGGCATGGCGATTGTCAAGAAAATCATCGAGGATCACGACGGGACCATCCGCATCCGCCAATCCCGTTGGCAAGGCGCACTGATCGAAATCATGCTGCCACTGGGCGTGCCGACGCTCACCCCATCCACCCCCAGCGAGGCGACCTCGCCATGAATCATACCGTACTCATCATCGACGACGAACACCCCATCCGCACCAGCCTCCGGGGCATCCTGGAGGACGAGGAGTATCTGGTGATCGAGGCCGCATCCGGGGAAGAGGCCATCGCCATCCTGGAGCATCAGGCGGTCTCCGCCATCCTGCTCGACATCTGGATGACCGGCATCGACGGCATCGAAACCTTGCGCCGCATCAAGGCCATGGACAAACAGCGCCCCTCCGGAGGCGAAGTCCCGGTCATCATGATGTCCGGCCATGGCACCATCGAAACCGCCGTCGCCGCCACCAAGGAAGGGGCCTATGACTTCCTGGAGAAACCCCTCTCGTTGGATCGGGTCCTGATCCTGCTCGAACGCGCCATCCGGGAATGGACCCTGGTGCGGGAAAACCGCGAACTCAAGGCCCAGGTGGATACCGTGCCGCCGATGATCGGCTCCTCTCCCGCCATGCAGGCCCTGGAGGAAAAACTCCTGCGCGTCGCCCCCACCGAGGGGTGGGTGTTGATCTCCGGCGAGAACGGCACCGGCAAGGAGGTCGCCGCCCGCAGGCTCCACGAACTCTCCAACCGCGCCGCCGGGCCATTCGTCCCCGTCAACTCGGCTGCCATCCCGGAGGAGTCCATCGAGATCGAACTCTTCGGCCAGGAATCCACGGGACACGGCGCCACGCGGGTCACCCAGGCCGGTCGCTTCGAGCAGAGCAACCGGGGCACCCTGTTCCTCGACTCCATCGCCGACATGTCCCTGAAGACCCAGGCCAAGATCCTGCGCGCCCTGCAGGAGCGCCGTTTCGAGCGGGTCGGCGGGCGCAAATCCATTCAGGTCGATGTGCGGGTCATTGCCGCCACCAACAAGGACCTCCAGGAAGAGATCGCCCAGAACCGCTTCCGCATGGACCTCTACCATCGCCTCAACGTGATTCCCCTCGGCATCCCGCCCCTGCGGGAACGGCTGAGCGACATCCCCATGCTGGTGGACTACTTCCTGAAGCTCCATCAGGCCTCCCTGCCCCAGCAGCGGACCTTTTCCGCCGCTGCCCTGGCCTGCCTCAAGAATTATCACTGGCCGGGCAATGTCCGCGAACTCAAAAATCTGGTCGAGCGGATGCTGATCATGGCCCCAGGCGTCGTGATCGAGCCGGAGGATCTGCCCGATTTCATCCACCACAAATCCGGCGGGCCGCCCCCCTTCACCCCGTGGGATTCGTTGCTGGAATACGAGAACCTGCGCGACGCCAGACTGGGGTTCGAGCGGATCTTCATCAAGGCCCAGTTGGCGCGCCATGACAACAACATCTCACGCACTGCGGAGGTGATCGGCATGGAGCGTTCGGCGTTGCATCGTAAATTGAAAACATTGGGAATCGGATAAACCGAAGATCGAGGAATTTGCAATGCATGTTATCGATTCCATCACGATTGAAAAAATACTCAATCAATACGATCAGCAAAAAAAGCATTATTCGGACTTTCTGGAGCGAACCCTGACCCTGATCAAGGAGTTCATCGCCCCCGACGGCCCGAAGATTCATTCGATCGTGGGCCGGATCAAGGAAAAAGAGAGCCTCGCCGAAAAGCTCGACCATCCGCCAGAGGCATATCAGACCCTCGCCGACGTGCCGGACATCGCGGGCATCCGCATCATCACCTTCTTCGAGGAGGAGGTGCAGGTGGTCACGGAGATCATCCGCAGGGAGTTCAACGTGTTTCCCTCCCGCGAGCAACCGAAATACCTGCTGACCGATCCCAACCGGTTCGGCTATACCTCGGCCAATTGGCAGCTCGGCCTGCTGGACAACCGCCTGGAACTGATCGAATACCGGCGCTTTCGGGGCTTTCTGGTGGAGTTGCAGGTGCGTTCGGTATTGCAGCATGCCTGGCTGGAGATCAACAAGAGTCTCGGCTTCCAGACCAGGGAGCACTGCCCGCCGCAGAAACAGCGGGAATACGGGCGCATTGCCGCCCTGTTCGAACTGGCCGATCTGGAACTGAACAAGATCCGCAGCCACGCCCATCACCCCGCGCCCGGTGTGCGCCCGGCCAGCCCCGGCAGGCCCGAGATGCCGCCCGAACCGCTCCCGGAAGCGGAAGCGGCCCCGGAGGCGCCACGGGGACAGGCCACCCTGCTGGAAAAACCCCTCGGGGCCAACCGGATCCGCTTCGAGGATATGGAACGGCTCGTCCTCGACAACCGGCTGGTGATCGCCCAGGACCGCAAGATCGCCGATCTGTACGACACCCGGCTGATTTTCAAGCAACAGAGCATCGTCACCCTGACCGACGCCTTCCACCACCTAGACATCGGCAGGGTTGGCGAACTGGAGGAGGCGCTCAAGGCCTTCGAAAAGATCATCAAGCCCCTTGGCCTGATTCTCTTCGGGGACCCCGCCGTGCGCAAATACGAACACCTCTCCAAGGGGAATTCCCTGCTGGTCCTTGCCTGCGGTCTGGCGGCGAAAACGGGTCACACCAACACGGTCTTTCAATACATTGGCAGGTTTGCCTTCGAAAACGATCCGACCCAGCCCGGGATCTCCACGGAGCTGATCGAATGCGTCAACAAGCATCTCAACCGTTAACCATCCATCAAAGATCCATGATTGCCATGCCATCCCTCTCCAGAACAAGCGGCCTGCTGTCGATCTTCCTGCTCGCCCAGGCCATGAGCGGCTGTACCCATCTCTACACAGGCCCGGACGGGGATCGGGATGGCGTCCCGGACAGCCGGGATTGGTGTCCCGAATCCCCGCGCAGCCTGCATGGGGCGGTGGACCAGCACGGTTGCCCGCTGGACATGGATGGTGACGGCGTACCCAACGAGCGGGATCAATGTCCCGCCACCCCGCCGGTTGCGGCGGTGGACGAGGCCGGCTGTCCACGGGACACGGATGGCGACGGGGTTCCGGACTACCGGGACTTCTGTCCGCACAGTCCCACGGACCCCAGGGTGCCGGTCAATGCCCACGGCTGCCCCATCGACGCCGATCAGGACGGGGTTCCGGACCTCTACGACCGCTGCCCGAAGACGCCCGCTTTTGCCGAGACCAATGCCACCGGCTGCTGGATCATCCACAACCTCCACTTCGACCACGACAAGGCGGAATTGCAACCGGCGGAGTTGCAAAGACTGGAGCGCTTGTCCGACCTGCTGCTCACCAATCCGGGCATCGGCCTGGAGGTCCACGGCCATGCCGATGCCACCGGCGGCACCCGGTACAACCAGCAGCTCTCCGAGCGGCGGGCAGCGGCCATCAAGGCGTTTTTGACCGACAGGGGCGTTGCACCGGAACGGCTGGTCACGGTCGGCTTTGGCGCCAAAAAGCCTTTCACGAGCAACGCAACAGAACAGGGCCGCGCCAAGAACCGCCGTGGCGAATTCCGGCCCCGGCAGGCCCCCGCCGCCACCCCGCCGGAGCAGGAGGGGAAGCCGCAGGATCAATCGCTCGGCAGGCCGTAAAAACAAAGGAGAAAACAACACAATGCACGCCTTTGATGTCGTGGTGGAACGTTGCCAGGAGACGGGGCTGTATGTCGGTCATGTGCCCGGTTTCCCTGGCGCCCATTCCCAGGGCGAAACGCTGGATGAACTGCGTGTCAACATGGAAGAGGTGATCTCCATGCTGCTGATGGATGGAACGCCCACGTTGCAATCGGAATTCGTCGGGTTGCAGAAAATCCGCGTGGCATGACCATGGGACGCATCCCTCCACTTTCATCCAGGGAGGTGGCTGTTCTGCTGCGTGCCTGGGGCTTGCAGATGGTGCGTCAACGTGGCTCCCATCAGCAGTGGAGACATGCCGATGGTCGGCAAACAACCCTGTCCGTGCATCCTGGTCGGGACATCTCGCCAATTCTGATTCAACAGATCGCCAAAGACATCGCCATGGACGCAGAAAGGTTTCTGGCCGGTCCCGGGAGTGCCGAACGACAAGCATGAAAGGATGTCAATAATACTCCCCGGCCAACTCCTCAAGGATGCTTGGCACGGCAACAGATTGATTCAAGGTGAAAAAATGCAGGCCGGGCGCCCCCCTGGCCAGCAGATCGCGACACTGCTCCACGGCGATGCTCACCCCGGTGCGCAGCATCGCTTCCGGGTCGTCCTGGGTGGCAGCGAAGCGGTCGGTCAGCCACTGGGGCAGCGCCGAACCGCACAATGCGGAGAGCCGCGCGATCTGCTTGAAATCGGTCACCGGCATGATCCCAGGGTAGATCGGGACATGGACCCCCTTGCGGCGGCAGTCGTCCGTGAATCGGAAGTAGACGTCGTTGTCGAAAAAGAGCTGGGTGACGGCAAAATCGGCGCCCGCCTCCACCTTGCGGCGGAAATGGAGCTGATCCTGTTCCCGATCGGGCGTCTCCGGATGGCCCTCGGGATAGGCGGCCACCCCGATCCGGAAGGCGGGGAAATATTCCCGGATGAAGGCCACGAAAGGTTCCGCGTGACGAAAGGCCCCCTGCTCCAGGGTCCCGGCGGGTTCATGTTTGGGGAGGTCCCCGCGCAGGGCCAGGATCGTGGCGATGCCGCAATCCTGATAAAAACGCAGCATCTCGGTGAGGACGGGACGGCTGGCGCCCACGCAGGTGATGTGGGCCACGGCAGGCAATCCGGTCTGCTCATGCACCTTGCGCACCAGTTCTCCGCTGCCGGTCTGACGGCTCCCGCCGGCCCCGCACGTGATGGAGACGAAATCGGGCCGATAGCCGCTCAGGCGTTCCAGGGTCCGCCAAAAGAGCGGTTCCGCTTCCGGCTTCTTGGGGGGAAAAAACTCGAAGGATAGCGTTGGCCGCTGCCCGGAAGCCGACCCGCTGTACACTTTCGTCATGCGTCACTCCGTATCAGAATTGAATACCCAACACGATGTCATCCTGGGTGAAAAGCAGGCCGTCCCGACCAAAGGAGATCAGTACGGCCCGTTTCTCCCCCAATTTTTCATAATAATATGCATTCCCCCACCCGTCCGGCGGCACGGATTCCCCAGCCATGCCGGTGCGCAGGCGCTCCGGAGTCTGGTTGTTCCAGCGAAACGGCGCGGCGGCGCCCATCCCCTGATGCAGATCCAGCATCTCCCCGACGGTCTTGTGCGCCAACAGATCGTGATAACGACCCAGAAAATTGAGCGTCACAGGCCAGCCATCCACCAAACGCGACCAGAAGGAGGGCAACAGGCTCACATCGCTCATTGCCGCCAGGGCCAGCTTCCTTTCGAGGGAAAGCGGCTCCGGGCGCGGGACGGAAGCGGTACGCCCCGGCATCAGGCGGTGTCCTTCGTGGACGAAGAGGGTCGCGCCATCCTTGCCCGCCTGATACTGGACCGTCCCCCCGGTCACCTCCAGGAGATCACCGGTTGCCTGGTCGTGGGCGAGCAGGAAACCGGCCTGGGTCACATTCAGTCGTCCCAGGGGGGTCTCCAACCACAGGGAGGTGGTCTCCTTCAGCAAGCCGGTGGCGTGCTTGCGGCAATACAGGGCGCCCTGCTCGATGTGCGGCATCGGGCCACCACCGTGACCCGGGTTGCGACGCACGGCGATGGTGGACCGTTCCAGGATCCGGCAGGCGGTATCGTCTGCCAACTGGAAATTGAGGGTGGCATTGGCGAAGGTTCGGATCCTGACCCCCAGTTCCAGCCGCATGCCGGGTTGCACCGGAAACCAGGCCATGCGCTGCTGGAGCCATTGGTCCAGTTCCGGATCGCCCTCCAGAATCCGAGCCGGCGGGAATTGCGCATGGACGATGCCTGATTTGTCCATGGCCAGGACGCGGCGGTGCGCATCCTGCCACTGGAAATCGAACACGATCAGGAACAGGGTCACAATCAGAAGCCAGCTTCCGGCATGCATCCCCACCCCCCCATGACGAACGAACGCTCAGCACCCCGCGCGACAATGCCGCGCGGGAGCGGGCCAACAGGCGAGAACGATCCCCCCGGTCGGCACAGCTAGGCAGTGGTTTCCTTTTTGGCGGTGGCGCGCGTCCGGGAGGCGGCGGGCTTCTCCTCGGCGCCATTGCCATTCGTGGCGGCCAATTTGCGGATGATGGCGGCGTTGCGCTCGGCAAGCTGATCCATCTGCTCGGTCACTTTGCGCAACAGGGCGGCGTTGCGTTCGGACAACTGGGCATCCCGTTCCGTGGTCATGCGCAACAGGGCGGCCTGACGATCCGAGAGTTGCCGCATCTGGTCGGTCGTCTTGCGCAGCAGGGCGGCGTTGCGCTCGGACAACTGATCCATCTTTTGGTCCATCTGTTTTTCCAGATCGGCAATGCGTTTCTCCATGTCGGAAAGACGCCGACCGGTGCTCCCGTCCGTCCGCTTGCCCTGGTTCTTCTTTTTCTTTTGTGCCATCTCATCCTCCAACGATTGATGCGAAAGTTTGACATATTAAAACACAGTTTGCGGTGCAACGCCAACCCCCGGCGGTCAACTCTGCCCGTTTCCGGCGCGCAAGGCCGCGAGGCGCGCGGCGCTCATGCCCAAAAAGCCGGCGATGCGCTCATCCACCGGGGGCCACTCCCCCGGGGCCGCGCCGCAGGAGGGCGCGCACAACAGCAGCATGGCCAGGGTCACCAGCCGCTCCAGCGCCCCCAACGCGCCGCCGGGACGCACGAGTTCCTCCACCCGGTGATGGCTGCGGATGACGCTGCAAACCGCAGCGGGGAGACGCCAGGCACGCGCCAGCAGGTAACCGGCCAGGCAGTGATTGGTCCCGAAGCGGCCATTCTCCTCCCGGATCGGGTCCGCAACGCCCCCGGCGCGCATCTCGCGACAAAAACCCACATAGTCCGGAAAGCCGCGCAACATGGCGACCATGCCGCAATCGTGCAGCAGACCGATGGCGTAGGCCTCGTCCGGGGCGACAACGGGCAGGCGACCGCTGCGGCAATTGGGGGATTCCCCCGGCAGGGCGCGGGCCAACCGGGCCAGCGCCAGTCCGGACTCCACCCCCCGCAGACGCACCGCCTGCAAAGGCCCCTCCTGCCCCACCAGGGCGGCGCTCAGGAACTGCTCCGAGACGATGGCGCGCACCCGTTCCATCCCCAGCAGCGCCACTGCCCCTTCGATGGAGCTCACCTTGCGTTTCCACCCGGTCAGCCCGGTATTGGCGACGTGCAGCACGGCGGCGGCCAGTGCCATGTCCTTGAGAATGACCGCCGTGATGGCTGCGGGATCCGGCGCGAATCCGGACTGCGCCCGCACCGCCTCCAGCAGCACATCCGGACGCGACGGCATGGAGAGATCCTCGAGCAGCCTCTCCGCCCGCTTCAGACGTTTGCTCTCCGCCTTGTCGTTTCCTGTGGCCATCCCGTTTGCCGCTCCTTCGCTCCACTGCGCCGATGATCAAAAATAATCCCATTCCCGCAAAAATGCCACTCCATTTTCCAAAGCGCCATCACCCGGTTCGGGCGCCCCGTTCGCTCAGGTAGCAATACAGGCCCGGAGGCAGCAGGAGCATCCACTTGGTGACACGCAGCAGCAGCATGATCATTGCCCCGTTCGGAATCCCCCATTGCTGCAGCAACAGTTGTGCCGCACTCTCTCCCACACCCAGGCTGCCCAGGGGCATGGGGATCACAAAGGCGATCATCAGCAGTGGCAGCGCCACGAACAGACAATCCCATCCCACGGACATATCCATCGCATGACCGGCCATTTTGAAGGCCAAAAAATAAATAAAAGATGTCAATAACGCAATAAGAATAACTTTAGGCATTCCACCACGACAAGGATGATAGGCGTCCAACACCGGCAACAGGCGGTCGCGCCATGTTGCCGGGAGCCGCGCGAGAACCATCCGCCGCACCCGGGACGACCCCACCAACAGAACGCCTCCCGCCATGGCAGCCAGGATCAGCAGCAGCACCGATCCCAACCAAATCTCCACCTCGGAAGCCACCCCGGTGGCAATGCGAAAAAGCGTCGCCAACCCCCCGATCAAAAAATAGGCACCAAGCCCCAGAAGCGGGTCCACCAGCACGGTGGAGACGCCTGCCACCCGAGCCTCGCCCACATGGCCGAGCACGTAATACCCCTTGGCTGTTTCCCCCGCCACGGAACCAAGGGAGGTCAGGAAAAAAAACTGTCCGATGAAAAACAGCCGCAACAAGGTCAAAAACCGCACTTCGATCCCCTGCACCCGCAACAGGCTCCACCAGCGCAAGGTCTGCCCCAGATAGCTCGCGCAGCACAAGAGCATCACCCAGAGGTGGCCGGTCGTGAAAAGACGATCTCCCAACCGTTCGAGGTGCAGTTGATCGCCCTGGAACAACCAGTACAGCAATCCTGCAGCCAGGATGAATTTCAAAACTCGCATACCCGCTCCCGCATTTTGCGACAGACAACCCGTTCATGGACGAAAAGATGCCCCCTGCCGACTTTTCCTTTGACTTTTTGCGCGCATGACAGCATTTTCTTCCCTGTCGGGCCTACTTGCATGCAGTTCCATTGCCAAAGCCAATCATCACGGGAGAATGTCGAGGTGCGCATCGTCGTTACGGGAGGTGCCGGGTTCATCGGCAGCCATCTGGTGGACAAACTGCTGGCTCGCGGCCATGAGGTGATCGTCATCGATCGTTTCCTGCGCGGCAACAAGCTCACCAAGGAGGCCATCCGCAACATCCGCCTGGTGGAAGGGGATGTCCGGGATGGCCAACTGGTACGCGACATCACCAGGGATGCCGATCTGATCTTCCATCTGGCGGCCTACCTCGGCGTGGATATCGTGGCGGATCACCCCCTCGAAACCATGGAAACCGAGGCCATCGGCATGAAAAACATCGCCAATGCCGCAGTGATCAACGGCATCGACCGGATCGTCTATGCCTCCACCAGCGGCGTGTACGGCAAGGCGGCCATCGAAATGGCCGTGGACGAGGATTTCCAGGTGGCCCCGAACTCCAGCTACGCCATTGCCAAACGCTACAACGAGATCTATCTCCAGTCCCTCTTCAAGGAAAAGCAGATTCAGTGCTTCTCCCTGCGCTACTTCAATGTCTACGGCCCCCGCCAGGATACCCGCATGGTCCTGCCCCGCTTCTTCAAACAGGCCATGGAGGGCGCCCCCCTCACCGTCTTCGGCCAGGGGTTGCAGACCCGCGACTTCACCTACATCGACGACGTGGTGGAGGCCTCCATCCGCATCTCCGAGGCGGGCAAGGGGTGTGAGATCGTCAACATCGCCCGCGGCGAGGACATCCCCATCGCCGAACTGGCCAAAACCGTCATCGAAGTGACCGGCTCCTCCTCCAAGGTCCATTTCCTGGAACCCCCGCCGGGACGCTACGACTTCGAGGTGCAACGCCGCTGCGGCAGCTCCGAAAAGATGACCCGCATGACCGGTTACGCCCTCGAAACCCCCTTGCACGTCGGCTTGAAGCACACCCTCGAATACATCAAGGAGCACTGGATCCATATATGAACCCGGAAATCTCCATCGTCGTCCCGGTCCTCAACGAGGAAGGGAGCATCCCGGAACTCTACAAACGGGTGCGCGCCCTCCTCGAGGAAAAGATGGACATCACCGCCTTCGAGATCATCTTCGTGGACGACGGCAGCAAGGACCGCTCCTGGGAGATCATCCACAACCTGCACCAGGCCGACCCGCGCGTGAAAGGATTGCGCTTCTCGCGCAATTTCGGCCACCAGAAGGCCCTCAAGGCCGGGCTGGACCACTCCCGTGGGGATGCGGTCATCTCCATGGACTGCGACCTCCAGCACCCCCCCGCCCTGCTCGAAACCATGATCGAAAAGTGGCGCGACGGCTTCGATACCGTCAACATGGTCAAGACCTCCACCGAAAAACTCGGCTTTTTTCGCCGCAACATCACCAGACTGGGTTACGGGATCATCAACCTCTTCTCCGACATCCGCATCCAGCCCGGCGGCTCCGACTTCCGCCTCCTGGACCGCCAGGTGGTCGAACAGATCAAACGCCTCTCGGAAGACCGCCTCCTGCTGCGCGGCATCGTCAACTGGCTGGGCTTTCGCATCGTCAACATCGACTACAAGGCCGACGAACGGTTCGCCGGCACCTCCCAGTACACCCTGCGCAAACTGACCTATCTGGTCGTTTCCGGCCTCATGTCCTTCTCGACCGCGCCCTTGCGCTTCGTCGTCTGGCTGGGCATGGCCGTGGCCGGAGGCAGCTTCCTCTACGGTCTCTTCCTCTTCGTCAAATGGATGATCTACGGCGCGGTCATCTCCGGCTGGCTCACCATCATCCTGCTGATCCTCCTCGTGGGCGGGACCAATCTGCTGGTCATGGGAATCATCGGCGAATACATCGCCCGCATCTACGAAAGCGGCAAAAAACGTCCGGAATACATCGTGCTGGAAGATACCGGACAACCGCAAAGGAATCGACGCCGCCACGAACCGGGGCCATGATCACCATCATCGCCACCGCCGACGACTACGGACTGACCACCGGCATGAACCTGGCGATCCACGACCTGTTCCAGCACGGGGCGCTCAGCCGGGCTTCGGCCATGGCCACCGGCGAGGCGCTGGAAGAGGGCCTGGCGAGCATCCCCGCCCACCACCGCCACCGCCTGGGCGCCCACCTCTGCCTGATCGAGGAACGCCCCGTCTCCCCCCCGGAGAGCATCCCCCCCCTCACCACCCCGGCCGGACACCCCCTCCCCCGCTGGCAACTGGTCAAAAAACTCCTGCTCGGCCAGATCGATCCCGCCCATGTCGCCTGCGAGGTGCGCGCCCAACTGGCCCGCCTGCGGGACCTCGGCCTGACCATCGGACACGTGGACGGCCACGCCCATCTGCATGTCTGGCCGTCGCTGGCCCCCGTCATCCGGGAAGTGTGCCGCGAGTTCGGCATTCATGCCTTCCGACTGCCGGTGGAGAGTCTCTCCCTCTCCTGGCCCGACCAGCTCGCCCCGGGTCGCCTGCCCATCGGACTGGCCATCTCGGCCTGCGCCACCTTAAGCCGGCGTCACTATGCCACCCATGCCCCGGATCGCTTCCTGGGCCTGCTCCACAGCGGACACATGGAAGAACGGATCGTTGCCAACTGGCTCACCCGCCTGCGCCGCCAGGGCCAGGACCACATCCAGGTGGAAATCATGTTCCATCCCGCCTATGCCGCAGCCATCCCGGAACGGGTCATGCAAACCGATCATGGCAAATACGCCTTCGACGCCGAAATGCAGGTCATGCGAAAACTCCCGGACATGATCGCCCAGGCCAACCAGGGCAGACCCGGACCCACCCTGTGCCTGAACGCCCATGGTGCGGCATGCTGACCCTCGGCTTTGCGCGCCGACCGCTCTTCTGGTTCTTCTGGTCCCTCCTGATCTCCGCCATCTACTGGGTGCTCGGTCCTTTTTCCTACATGCGGATCCAGGACAACACCGATTTCAACATCCCCTATCGCATCGCCGCCGCGCGCGATCTCTGGGAATACGGTCTCACCTACTGGCAGCCGAAATTCGCCGGCGGCATGCCCGCCATGGTCCACCCCCTGTTCGACAGCTTCCTGGTGGACGGCCTGCCGTTTCTGCTGCTGCCCGGTTGGGCGGCCTACGGCCTGATCATGTGGCTGCAACGGTTCCTGGCCGGTTATTTCACCTATCGCCTCTGCCGGG
This sequence comes from Magnetococcales bacterium, assembly GCA_015231915.1. GTDB lineage: Bacteria > Pseudomonadota > Magnetococcia > Magnetococcales > Magnetaquicoccaceae > Magnetaquiglobus. The sequence continues at coordinate 1,482 of JADGAR010000058.1, read as the reverse complement.
ATCTGCTGCGCATGAATGCCGCCGGCGCCCTGTTCGCCGGCCTGGCCTTCTCGTTGTATTTCTGGAACGTCCGCGACATGAATCTGGTGGATGCCCTCGGCCTGCCGGCCACGGCCCTGTGGTTCTTGTGGTTCGAACGCCTGCCCGCTGGCGACCGCTGGTCCGGCCTGGCCCGCGCCGCAGGGCTGGGCGTGCTGCTGGGACTGGTCTCCCAGTCGGTGCTGTTCACCTTTTTTCTGGTGGCGGGATTGCCTGTCTGGCTGTGGATCGTCAGACGCATCCCCTGGCAAGAGATGCTCCCCCGCTGGGGGGCGTTCGCCCTGGGCGCCTGCCTGGCAGAGGCCCCGCAACTGATCGCCCTGCTGGCCTACCGCCCGGTCACCGCACGCGGCCTTTCGGTCGAAAGCGCCATCTCCTGGGGAGAGCTGGCCTCCCATGCCTGGGAGGTCGTCGGCTGGTCCGCCCTGCCCCAGAACGGCCTCTATCTGGGATTGCTCGGCGCAGGTCTGCTGCTTGGTCGCGACCCGACCGGCAAGAATCTGGCCTGGCGTCTGCTGGGCCTCTATCTGCTTTCCGGGGTGGGTGCGGAACTGCTGTACGGGTTGCAGCGCCTGCTGGCGCACATGGTCTCCACATCCAGCGGCAATTCACGGGACTTCAACCAGTTCACCCTGTTTCTCGGCCCCCTGCTGGGGGGCATCGGGCTGCATCTGCTGGCCAGCACCACACCCCGGCTTGCCAAGTCAGCCCGCATCGTCACCCTGTGCGCCCTGGCCCTGCCGGTGCTCGACTGGTTGCACGTCACCCGACTCCTGGCCATGCGTCTGCCCACGGACAATTTTTCCATAAACTTCACCGATCCGGTGCTGGGCGCTCTGACGCAACGCCATCCGGTGGCCAGCGCCCCCTATCGCGTCGCCACCGCCGGCACCTGGCCCCCCACCGTGGCCTCGGCCTCGGGCGGACGCCTCTATCCCGCCTATCTGTTCGCCTACGGCCTGGAGAGCGCGGACGGCTATTACCGCCTCCATTCGGTGCGCTATTACCGGTTCTGGCAGCGCGTCATCGCCAAGGCGCTGGCAACCTATCCGGCCATGGCGGAAAAAACCATCAAGTGGTACTACCTGTTCCACGCCCCGGAACCCCGTTTCGCCCCCCGCGCACCATTGGAACTGGCAAAATGGTACAATCTCGATCTCCTCTCCCTGGCCAATACCCGCTTTCTGATCTCCCACTGGCCCCTCGAACACCCCGCCCTGATCCTGCGCCATGACCCCGGCGCGGAACTGGCCGCCGGACGCGCCTGGGACGCCTTGCGGATCCGGGAGCAAATCCGCCGCACCCTGGCGGGCGAGGTCCCGCGCCATGCCATCCACCTCTACGAAAACCGGGAGGCCCTCCCCCGCGCCTTCCTGGCGGAACGGACGCGCCACTTTGCGGACGCCACCACCCTGCTGGACGAACTCGCGCGCACCCCGGCTG